>NZ_JBXWOU010000010.1:0-163364 GCF_059611045.1 Ruegeria sp. CDSB113 | reverse complement strand
CCCGTCACAAAATGGGGCAGAACAATCTCACAAATCACTCCATCACTCATAACAACACCAATAAACGCAGCAGTGAATTAACAGTGGACGCAAGGCCGCCTCTTGAAGGGGTGAGCCTGTCGTGGAGTCCCCCAGCCAGTACCTGATGCCTGATGATGAGCGCGAGTTATGAGGTTGAAGCTTGGGCGGGACCGCCCCGGTTTTGTTCTGGTCGTCCATGACCTGCCCGATGCGAAACCCTTTGAAAAAACACGACCATAGATACGGTCAGAGTTCCGGGTTTTTTGTGTCACCAATGCGGTTGACTTGTTAGGCTGATTCCATCCTGAACAAGAGGGGGGTTTTATGCTTTTTATCACGAACAGATTCCCGACCCAGAGTATTCGCACCCGAAAAGGACGCCGTTTTACCTTTGATCTGGACAACAATGCGCCTTCAAATTCGGTGTTTTATTGTGAAAAGGGTGAAGATGAACATCACACCGAAATAACCAGCAAGGAGCTGCTGCGGCGGGTGCGTGACAACAATTGCCGTCAGATCCTGCTGTATCTTCACGGGTTCAATAACCTGCCCGACGACGTGTTCGAAACAACAGCTGAACTGCAGCGTCTGTGTGATCAGGCCAAACCTGAAGAGGTGATGGTGTTGCCCCTGATCTGGCCCAGCGACGCCAAGCAAGGCATCGTACAGAAGTACTGGGATGACCAGAAATCCGCGGACCAAAGCGGCTTTTCCTTTGCGCGGGTGCTGGAGCGTTTCCTGGAATGGCGCAACAGTGAGGATAACGAGCCCGAAATCGCTCCCTGCTTGAAACGGATCAACCTGCTGGCGCATTCGATGGGCAATCGGGTTTTGCGCCAGACTTTGATGGAATGGGATCGGTATGATCTGGCGTCGGGCGTGCCGCTGTTGTTCCGAAACACGTTCATGGTCGCCGCAGATGTCGTCAATGAAACCGTGCATGAACATGAACCCGGTGTGCTGGTCAGCCATGCGTCGCGGAATGTGGTTGTTTATTTCGCATCCGACGATCTCGCGCTGCGGGCCAGCAAGGCAGCAAACCTCAAGAACAAAGTGGCGTCTCGCCGTTTGGGTCATACGGGGCCAGAGAATATCGATCGAACGCCGCATAACATATTTCAGGTCGACTGTGACGATATCAATACGGCCTATGACACCCCCACCGGCCACAAGTATTTTGGTCCGGTTTCGCCGGGCGGCGAGGCGGGCCTGGTGTTCCGGCATATTTTTCAATGCGTCCAATCCGGGCGCGTTTTCCCGGATGATCCGCATCAGCGCTCGGTCATTTTGCGCTGAATCGTGTGTTCGCGATATGTCGGCTTTTCAAATTTGATCGGAAATCCAAATAGTTCACAATCTGGTGTTGCAACCTTCAGAATGATCTGGATGATCAGCACTACCAAGACCGACAAAACCGGTCTGCCGTTCCACGGAACGGTACTAACGAAAAAACGGGGAGATTATAATGATCCTGAAGAACCTGATGATCGCTGCCAGTGCGACCGCATTGATGGCGGGTGCCGCATCGGCGGAAACGCTGCGATGGGCACGTGCTGGTGATGCACTGACGCTGGATCCGCACTCGCAAAACGAAGGCCCGTCACACACAATACGGCACCAGATGTACGAGCCGCTGATCATTCGCGACGTGACCGGAGCATTCGAGCCGGCGCTGGCGACCGAGTGGGGGCCCAAGGCCGATGATCCGAATGTTTGGGTTTTCAAACTGCGCGAAGGCGTGAAATTCCATGACGGCGCGGACTTCAACGCCGAAGATGTGGTGTTCAGCTTTGAACGGGCCAAGCAGCCTAATTCGGACATGAAAGAGCTGATCGGTTCGATCACCGAAGTGCGCGCGGTCGACGATTACACCGTCGAGATTGTTACGGATGGTCCGAACCCGATCCTGCCGTCGAACCTGACCAACCTGTTCATTCTGGACAAAGGCTGGGCCGAGGCAAACAACACTGTCAATGTGCAGGATTTCGAGGGTGGCGAGATCACCTTTGCCACCACCAATGCCAACGGTACGGGGCCTTATGTCCTTCAAAGCCGCGAGCCTGACGTCAAAACCGTGATGGTGCGCAACGACAACTATTGGGGCATCGACCAGTTCCCGATGGAAGTGACCGAGATTGTCTATACCCCGATCCAGAACGCTGCGACCCGTGTTGCGGCGATGTTGTCGGGTGAGGTGAACTTCCTGCAGGATATGCCGGTGCAAGACATTGACCGTGTCAATGGTGCCGATGGCCTGATGGTCAAGCAAGCCCCACAGAACCGTGTGATCTTCTTTGGCATGAACCAGGGTGCGGACGATCTCGAAGCAGACAACGTAGACGGCAAGAACCCTCTGGCCGATGTGCGGGTGCGTCAAGCGATGTCGATGGCGATCAACCGCGATGCGATCAAGCAGGTCGTGATGCGCGGCCAATCGCAGCCTGCGGGCATGATCGCACCGCCATTCGTGAACGGCTGGACCGAAGCGATGGACGGCGAATCCGCCACTAACCTGGAAAAGGCCAAGGAACTGATGGCAGAGGCAGGTTATGCCGATGGCTTCTCGCTCCGGTTGGACTGCCCGAATGATCGATACATCAACGATGAAGGGATCTGTCAGGCGGCCGTTGGGATGTTGGGCCAGATCGGCGTGACCGTGAATCTGGACGCAAAGCCCAAGGCGCAGCACTTCCCGCTGATCACCGATGGCAAGACAGATTTCTACATGCTGGGTTGGGGTGTTCCGACATATGACTCGGAATACATCTTCAACTTCCTTGTCCACGGTCGCGAAGACGACATCGGCACATGGAACGGAACCGGCTATCAGGACGACGCGCTGGACACGAAGATCAAGTCGCTCGCTTCGAACACCGACCTGGACGCCCGGAATGCCGACATCGCCGACATCTGGCGTGTGGTGCAGGATGAGGCGCTTTACATCCCCATTCATCACCAGGTTCTGAACTGGGGCATGGCCGACGGTGTGGGTATCGACGTGGATGCCGAAGACCAGCCCAAGGTCAAATACTTCACCATTAAGTAAGTCAAAACCTTTGACGATCAGACAGGGCGCGATTTTCGCGCCCTGTTTTTTGTTGCGATCTGGGATTTCCTTGCGCATGCGGCAAAAACCAAGAAAACTCGGCCACAGAAACAGGGAGACATAACAATGATCCTCAGGAACAGCGCCATTGGCATTGCGATGCTGGCTGCCACCAGTGTTCAGGCCGCAGATTTCAAATGGGCCTCGACCACCGACCCGCAAACCATGGACCCGCACGCGGTCAACTCGGCCCCGGTTCTGGGATTTCTCAACAACGTCTACGAAGGGCTGGTCCGGCGCGACAAGGACATGAGCGTTCAGCCGGCCTTGGCCGTCAGCTGGGAGACGATTGGCGAAGGCGACGGTTGGCGCTTCAAGCTGCGCGAGGGCGTGACCTTCCACGACGGCAGTACCTTTGACGCGCAGGACGTTCTGTTCAGCTATCAGCGCGCCTCGGGCGAGGCCGCTGATACGCGCAGCTGGTTTGCGCCGGTCAGCGAAGTCATCGTCGTAGACGATTATACCGTCGATATCATGACGACCGCTCCGAACCCGTTGTTCCCGTCTTCGATTGCCAACTGGATGATCATGGATCAGGGCTGGACCGAAGCCAATGATGCCGCTGTGCCTGACAAAGAGGCCGGAAATTTTGCGACCATCAATGCCAATGGCACAGGGGCCTTCAAGGTCACCGAGCGTGAGCCTGGCCTGAAAACCGTACTGGAGCCTCATGAGGGCTGGTGGGGCGACGTCGAGCACAATATCACCCGCGCCGAGTTCAACCCGATCCAGAATCCTGCGACCGCCGTTGCGGCGCTGTTGTCGGGCGATGTGGATATGATCAACCCGGTGCCAATCCAGGACGTCGCGCGCCTGCAGGAAGACAGTGATGTCGAAGTCATCAAGGGGATCGAGGCCCGCGTAATCATGCTGGGCTTTGATCATGAAGCCGAGACGCTGAAATACACAGACGATGAAGGCAAGCCTAACCCGTTCCGCGATCCACGCGTGCGCAAGGCGGTGGCACAGGCCGTGAATGTGGATGCCATTCTGGCCACCATCATGCGCGGCAATGCCGAAGCGGCGTCGCAATTGGTGAGCCCGGCCATGAGCGGCTATTCATCGGCCCATGCCGAACGTCCCGCATTTGACGTTGAGGGTGCCAAGGCTCTGCTGGCCGAAGCAGGATACGCGGATGGATTCTCATTTGGACTGAAATGCCCCAATGACCGCTATCTGAACGACGAAGCGGTGTGTCAGGCCGTAGTCAGCATGCTGGCCCAGATCGGGATCACGGCCGAGCTGGAAGCGATGCCCGTGCGCAACTACTGGCCCGAGCTGCGCGAGGATAACTATGACATGTACCTGCTGGGCTGGAGCCCCGGCACATTTGACGCGGAACACCCCGTTCGGTTCCTTGTCGCGACGCCAAACGAAGAGAAAAAGCTGGGCAGCTGGAACTTCGGCGGCTTTTCGAACGCACGCGTGGATGAACTGCTGCCTGCCATCCAGTCCGAGCTGGATGAGACCAAGCGTCAGGCTATGCTGGACGAAGTGGCTAAGATCATTCAGGACGAACAGGTCTATGTGCCCATGTATGTGCAGCCACTGGTCTGGGGCACGCGCAGCAATGTCGAGCTGACACAGCGCCCCGACAACTTCTTTTTGCTGCGCTGGGTGACCGTGAACTGAAGACGTTTTAGCATTGGATTGGCGAGGGCCGGTTCGGCACCGCCAATCCGCATCGTACCCTGCATAAAACCGGTGACGCAGGAAATAAGGATCGCTCTGATACCATCCGTTAGCGATACCTTGACCATTTAGCCGACCCGTGCATAGAGAAGCGGATCAATGGGGAAAGTGAATGTTCGCATATATCGTCCGAAGGATGCTCCAATCCGTGATCGTACTGCTGGTCGTGGGTCTGGTCGCATTTTCTATGTTCCGGTTTGTCGGCGATCCGATCGACAACATGCTGGGTCAGGAGCGTACGCAAGCCGATATCGACCGGCTGCGGGCTGAACTGGGGTTGGATCAGCCGTTTCCGGTTCAGTACTACAAGTTCCTGAAAAATGCCGTTCAAGGCAATTTCGGTGTGTCTTATCGTCAGGGACGTCCTGTCTCGACCATCATAGCCGAGCGCGCGCCGGCCACACTGGAACTGGCTTTTGTTTCCGGCTTTCTGGCAATCACCATGGGGATTGCACTGGGCGTGTTCACAGCCATCCGACGACAAGGGATTGCTGCGAATCTCATCATGACCGTTTCCCTGATAGGGGTGTCCCTGCCGACCTTCCTGATCGGGATCTTATTGATCTACATTTTCTCGGTTGAATTAGACCTCTTACCCAGCTTTGGGAGGGGCGAGACCGTTATGATTGGCAACTGGTCCACCGGTTTCTTGACGGCCTCTGGCCTCAAGGCGTTGATCCTGCCCGCGATTACGCTGGGTCTGTATCAAATGACCCTAATCATGCGTCTGGTCCGGTCGGAAATGCTTGAGGTGTTGCGCGCCGATTATGTCCGGTTTGCACGCGCTCGCGGTTTGTCGGACCGGGTGATCAACTTCCGCCACGCGCTGAAGAACACTATGGTTCCCGTGATCACGATCACCGGTCTGCAGCTGGGCTCGATCATCGCGTTCGCCATCATCACCGAGACGGTGTTCCAGTGGCCTGGCGTTGGCCTGCTGTTCATCAACGCGATCCAGTTTGTCGATATCCCTGTCATGGCCGCTTATCTGATGTTGATTTCGGTCATGTTCGTTTCGATCAACCTGATCGTCGATCTTCTTTATTATGCCATTGACCCGCGCCTGCGTGTCGACGCGAGGGCCACATGACCGATACCATCGAAACCCCGACCGCCCCCACCAAATCGCGATTTGCCAAGTTCTGGGACAGCGATTTTGCGTGGTCCTTCCGGCATTCTCCGGTTGCCTTGATCGCCTCACTGGTGGTGCTGATCCTTTTGCTGGCTGCCGTTTTTGCCCCGGTCATCGCGCCCTATAATCCGTTCGATCCGGCGTCGCTGAACCTGATGAACGGCTTTACACCGCCGGGCACGCCTAATGCCTTTACGCAGGAAACCTTCTTTCTGGGGACTGACGATCAGGGGCGCGACGTATTCTCGACCATTCTATATGGCATGCGCATATCATTGTTTGTTGGCGTGTCGGCAGTGATGTTGGCGCTGATCATCGGTGTCATCCTTGGGCTGGTTGCGGCGTATTTTGGCGGTTGGGTCGAAACCCTGATCATGCGGATTGCCGATGTACAGCTGACCTTCCCGGCCATTCTGGTCGCGATGCTCATCTTTGGCATTGCCAAGGGCGTGACGCCCCCCGAATACCGCAACGAAATGGCGATCTATGTTCTGATCATCGCGATTGCCCTGTCTGATTGGGTCCAATTTGCACGGGTCGTTCGCGGCGCTGCTCTGGTGGAAAAGAACAAGGAATACGTACAGGCTGCCCGTCTGATCGGGCGCGGGCCAATTCCGATCATGTTCCGCCATATACTGCCCAATGTCCTCAGCCCGGTTCTGGTGATCGCCACGATCTCGCTGGCGTTGGCGATTATTGCCGAGGCAACGCTCAGCTTTCTGGGCGTGGGTGCACCGCCGACCCAGCCGTCGCTGGGAACACTGATCCGTATCGGACAGGGCTTCCTGTTCTCGGGTGAGTGGTGGATCCTGTTCTTCCCGGCCTGCACCCTTCTGGCGCTGGCCTTGTCTGTCAACCTGCTGGGCGACTGGCTGCGCGACGCGCTGAACCCCAAGCTGCGGTGATTACATGAGTCTTCTGACGATCAACGACCTGACGGTCGAATTCCCGACGCGCCGCCAACTGTTCACCGCCGTGGACCACGTGGACCTGTCCGTTGAACCGGGCGAAATCCACGGTCTGGTGGGCGAATCCGGTGCGGGCAAATCCACAATCGGAGCGGCCATCATGGGTCTGCTGGACCGGCCCGGCCGGATTGCCAGTGGCACCATCAAGCTGAGCGGTGACCAGATCAGCGGTCTGGATGCTGTCGCAATGCGCGGCCTGCGTGGCAAGAAAATCTCGATGATCTTCCAGGATCCTCTGACCTCGCTGAACCCGTTGTTTACCGTGCGCGAACAGCTGACCGAGACGATCCAGGCCCATCTGGGCGGAACGGATGCCGAGGCGAACCAGCGTGCCCGTGATCTGATCGACCGGGTGGGCATTCCTGACCCGGACACGCGGTTGGACCAATATCCGCACCAGTTCTCGGGCGGGATGCGGCAGCGCGTGGTCATCGCATTAGCGCTTTGTACAGAGCCGGACGTGATTATCGCGGATGAACCGACGACGGCGTTGGACGTGTCCGTTCAGGCGCAGATCCTAGACCTGATCAAAGAGCTGGCGCTGGAACGGCAGGTTGGCGTTATCCTGATCACTCACGACATGGGCGTGATCGCGGATACCACGGACAAGGTGACGGTCATGTATGCGGGCAAGGTGGTGGAAACCGGCCCGACGTCTCAGGTCATGGGTCAGCCCGCGCACGAATACACCAAGTCGCTGATCGCCGCTGTGCCGCGCCCGACTCTGAAACTGCACCGTTTCCCGCAGATCAGCTATGGCGGGCGTGAGACCCGTTTTGCCATCGACGATATGGCGCGGCATTGGCCCAAGGTGGACAATGACACCAGCAAACCGATGTTCGAGATTCGCAATCTGACCAAGAAGTTCCTGCAGCGCAAAGGCTTGCTGCCGTGGGACCGCACTTATTTCACCGCCGTTGACGACGTAAGCTTCGACATTCGTGCGGGTGAGGTATTCGGGGTCGTGGGTGAATCCGGTTCGGGCAAGTCCACCATCGCGCGGATGATCGCGGGACTGTACCCGGTTGATGGCGGTACGATCACCTTTGACGGTCAGGTGGTCAGTGATCTGACCAACAGGGCCGCTTTGGATGCGTATCGCAAGAACATCCAAATGATTTTCCAGGACCCGTATTCGTCGCTGAACCCCCGGATGCGGGTAGACGATATCGTGGCCGAACCGATCCGCCATCACAAGCTGATGGAAGGGTCCGACATCAAGCGCCGCGTAGACGAACTGTTGGATCAGGTCGGGCTGGGCCATGAGGCCGGGCTGAAATTCCCGCACGAATTCTCAGGCGGTCAACGGCAGCGTATCTCGATTGCCCGCGCGCTGGCGACGCAGCCGCGGTTCCTGATCTGTGACGAACCGACCAGCGCCTTGGATGTGTCCATTCAGGCGCAAATCCTGAACATCCTGAAGGATTTGCAGGAGCATCTGGGTCTGACGCTGCTGTTTATCAGCCACGACCTGCCGGTAGTGCGGCAAATGTGCGACCGAGTGGCCGTGATGAAGCAAGGCAAGGTGGTTGAACTTCAAGAAACCAGCGAACTCTTCGCCAACCCGCAGACCGAATATGCAAGCGAGTTGCTGCGGTTGATGCCGAAACTGGACGATCTGTCGACGGACGGGCTAGAGGCCGAGACCTAACTC
This sequence comes from Ruegeria sp. CDSB113, assembly GCF_059611045.1. NCBI lineage: Bacteria > Pseudomonadati > Pseudomonadota > Alphaproteobacteria > Rhodobacterales > Roseobacteraceae > Ruegeria > Ruegeria sp. CDSB113. The sequence goes on along the minus strand of NZ_JBXWOU010000010.1, from coordinate 154,791 downwards.
CAAAGACCCAATTGCCCGTCACGCGGGCAATTGGGTGTGCATATACATTAAAATATTCAAACTTTGCAGACTCATCCGGGTTTGTTGTGCTACGTCTGTCTTTGGAGTTGGGGGCTTCAGAGGGGCGACATGTCTCAGGACCTTAGGGACTGGCTAAGCGCACTTGGACTATCTGACTACGCGCAAGCCTTTTTGGATAACAAAATTGATTTTGGAATTTTACCCGATCTGACGGGTGAAGACCTGATCGAAATCGGAGTCACTGCTGTCGGCGACCGTCGGCGGCTTTTGCGCGCGATTGCCGAGCTTGAGACGTTCGAAACCACCCCGTCATTTCAGCCTGAGGAATCGCTGGAGCCTGCGAAGCGGCAGGTGACAGTCATGTTCGCCGATTTGACCGGATTTACCCGGTTGACCAGCGAACTGGATGCCGAGGACATGCACGCGCTGCTCAACGCGTTTTTTACCAGAGTGGACAAAGTCGTCGAAAAATACGGTGGCCGGATCGACAAGCATATTGGCGATGCGGTCATGGCCGTGTTCGGCGCGCCAATCTCGCACACGAATGATACCGAACGAGCCGCGCGGGCCGCGCTGGAAATTCACACGGTTCTGCCCGGCCTGAACCCGCCGCTGACCTGCCATATCGGGATTGCGTCAGGGCAGGTGATTGCCAGTACGACAGGCAGTCAGGCCCATACGGAATACACTGTGACAGGTGATGGTGTGAACCTGGCGTCGCGCATCACCGACATGGCAGTGCCGGGGGAAACTTTGGTTTCACATGACATTCAGCGTGCGTTAGGGCCGCTTTTTGTTGGTGAGTCGATGGGCGAAAAGGCGATCAAAGGCCTTGGTGATCCGGTTGAGCTGTGGCGGCTGGACCGGATGGCGCGCAACATCCGGTCGCGCAGGCATCGCTTTGTGGGCCGCGAGCGAGAGCTGTCCCTGTTTTCGGCAACGTTCGATCGATGCCAGCGGCACGGTAAGGGTGAAGTCCATATCGTACTGGGCGAGCCCGGTATCGGTAAAACCCACCTGTCCGAACAGGTGGCTGAGCTGGCCGACAGCCTATCTTATTCCATCCACAATGGCGTGGTCATGGATTTCGGTGCGCGCGAGGGGCATTCAGCCATCCAATCCGTGACACGCAGTATTTTGGGGCTGGAGCCGACGGATGATACGGAAACCTGTGCAACTGTAGCGAAGGACGCAATTAGCAAGGGTTGGGTGACAGCGGCGAATGCCGCGCATCTGAATGCGCTGCTTGAGCTTGAACAAGACCCCGGTCTGGCCGAGGTCTATGCGGTGATGGACAATGCAACCCGTCTGCGGGGGCGGCGTCAGGTCATCGACGACCTGATCTCGGCCCGCAGCCAGGAAACGCCTTTGTTGATCCATATCGAGGATATCCACTGGGCTTCACCCGAGATCCTGACCGCTTGCGCCCATATCGCGGCCATGACGCGCAATCTGCCCTGCGTGTTGCTGATGACCAGCCGTGTGGAAGGCGATCCGATTGACCGCGAATGGCAACTTGCGACGGATGGTGCGTTGATTTCCAAGCTGGAACTGGCGCCGATGGGGGACGAACAGGCCCGGCAATTGGTCGAAGAGTTCACCGGGATCGATCCGGAACTGTTAGATGCCTGCGTAAAACGCGCCGGGGGCAATCCGCTGTTTCTTGAGCAGTTATTGCGCAATATCGATGTGCTTAAACAGGAATCTGTTCCCGGCAGCATTCAGGGCATTGTTCAATCCCGTCTGGATTCGCTGGACCGGACCAGCCGGACGTCGATTCAGGCGGCGTCCGTGCTGGGGCAGCGGTTCTCGCCCGAAGTTTTGAATTTTGTTCTGGGTGAAGGGCATCTGGATACCTCGACCCTGATCCGCTCGGCCCTGATCCGCGAGGCTGAGGCCGATCTGATGTTTGCCCACGCGCTGATCCGCGACGGATCTTATGCAACTTTGGTGAAATCCGAACGTGCGCGCCTGCATCGTCAGGCCGCGAGTTGGTTTGAGGACCGTGACGCCACCCTGCGGGCGCAGCATCTGGATCGCGCGGGCGCAACCCATGCGGCCCAGGCATATCTGGAAGCCGCAGACAAGCTGATACAGGTCTTTCAGTTCGACGATGCCAGTCCGTTGATCGAACGGGCGCTGGAACTGCCCGCGCCGGCAGGGGTTCGTTTTGATCTGCTGTGCGCCCGGGGTGAGACGCACCGGTTGCAGGGCCTGTCCAATGATGCCCTGCGTGAATTCAAAGAGGCCGCAGAACTGGCTGACACGGATGAACAAATCTGCCGTGCACAAATCGGCCTGGCGCAGGCTGCGCGGCAGGCCAGCCTGTATCAGGAAGCACTGGAAAGTTTGGACATTGCCGAGGCAGCTGCGGAACGCTGCGGGTCTGACCGCGACATTGCCCAGATCAACTATGTGCGTGGCAATGTATACTTCCCGCTGGGGCAGGTGACAAAGGCGCTTGAGAGTAACGAAAAGGCTCTAACACTGGCCAGAAAGCTTGAATCCGCGCGACTTGAAGTTGGCGCGCTCAGTGGATTTGGCGACGCCAATTTCATGAATGCCACGATGCAGACCGCAACGGGATTCTACACGCAGGCGGTCGAACGGGCGCGGGAAAAGGGTTTGGTCCGTGATTTGGCCGCAAACCTGCACAATCTGAGCGTCGCGCGCAGCTATACCGGCGATGTAGCGCAAGGAAAGTTGGATGCGCAGGAAGCCATCGAGGTGTCACAGAAGTATTTCGCCTTTGTTCCGGAATGCGTGGCACAAACTTGTTTGGGTGTCGCGCACACCTTTTTAGGGGAAATAGATCAGGCGCTGGACGTCTTTACCCTGTCTGCCGAGATCGCAAACCGCGTTGGCGCGAAACGCCTTGAGGCGCAGGCGCTGGAACACCTTGCCCGCACGCAGGTCTATGCCGGACAACTGGAACAGGCTCGCGAAACCGGTCGCCGCGCGGTCGACATCGCCCTTGAGCACGGTCGGAATTTTGTTGGACCAAAAGCGCTGTCAGCTTTGGCAATGGCCGAGGAGGACCCAACTGCGCAGGATGAAAACCTAAAGCTTGGCGAGAAGATCATCGCCGAAGGCTGTGTTGGCCATAGCCACCTGCATTTCTATACGGACGCCGCTGCCGTCATGCTGGCGCGCAAGCAGTGGGACGAAGCCACGCGGTACGCAGATGCCTTGGCCGATTTCACAGCGGATGAGCCTTTGCCGATGGTTGATCTGTCGATCTTGCAGGCTCGAACGCTGGCTGAATGCGGGGGTTGGGGCATTCCTTTGACGGCACATGAAGGGTTCGACGAGTTGAAGGCGCGGTTTCAGAACCTGGGCATCAAACAATCGCTGGTCGGGCCGCTGGACTAATCAGGTGAGGGGCTGAATGAGCATAGAAAAGAAAGTCTGGCTGATCTCGGGTTTTGTTACGCTGGGTCTGGCCCTTGTTCTGTTCAAACTCTGGATTGAACTGAACCATTTCGACGAAGACCCGACGCAACTGCCAGATCAGGCGTCGGTCGACGCTTACCTGCAAGACCTTCCCAATTTGCCAGGCTACCAGGTCAAAACTGGCATATTTATCAAATCCTTCAGTTTTACCGGAGCCAGTGATGTCCATGTCAGCGGCTATATCTGGCAGCATTACGAGGACGGAGTGCATGACGCCATCAAACCAGCCGAAGGCGAAGTGGGGTTCATCCTGCCGGAAGCTGCCGAGGCAGCGAGTGGCCTGATTGAAGAAGCCTACAGGATAGATCAGGGCGGGTCCGAGTTGATCGGCTGGTATTTTGAACAGACCTTGCGCCAGGCCTTTGACTATACCAGTTATCCGTTTGACCACAAAACCGTCTGGGTCCGTTTCTGGCCGGGTGAGTTTGACGTGAATGTGGCTCTAATCCCTGACTTTTCGGCCTATCCGGCCACGGGGCCGCACGATATCTTTGGCATCGACAACCGGATCGTCATGGGAACGTGGGAGCGTGAAAACACCTATTTCGACTACCGCCTGTCCGATCTGGATACGACCCTTGGCATCGGCAAGAACGAATATCAGACCAACCTGCCTGAGCTGCACTATAATTTCGTCATCAAACGGAACTTTGCGAATGCCTTTATCGTCCACATGATCCCCCTGATTGTTGTGACGATGCTGCTGTTCGGGGCCGTCATGACAGTCACGCGACGCCCCAATCTGGTGGAACGGCACGATTTCAGTACGTCCAGCGTTATCGGCACCTGCTCAGTCCTGTTTTTCGTGATCCTGCTGGCGCATGTACAGTTACGTGAAGGGTTCGCCGGATCGCCCGTGATCTACATGGAATCGTTCTTTTTCCTGATGTATTTCCTGCTGCTGGCAGTGTCGGTAAACACCTACTTCTTTGCAGCCGAGGCCGTGCCGTCCCTGTGGTTCATCCACTATAAAGACAACCTAATACCCAAGGCCTGTTTCTGGCCCTTTGTCCTGTCGTGCATGGTGATCATCACGGCCTATAACCTCAGCCTCAAGGACAGTCCTAAGGATGAGGTCGGGATACAGGTTCAAAACTAGGCGGGCGGCTGCCACCCGGGTTTTAATGTGCCTGTGGCCATGTCCAGCGTGTATTCCCCGACAACCCCGGCTGCGCCTTTCTCCAACTGATCCAGATACTTGGTGGGCTGCGCGATCACATAGGCATATGCGGGTTTCATTACGCCCTCGATCAGCACGTTGATCCGCTTACGGACGTAGACGTTCTCGGGTGATCCGGGTCCGTGAAAACCTTCGAGCTTGTCGAGTTCTTTCATACCGGACGAAGTCACCCGATACACCTCTCCACGAATTGGCTTGCCACGGCCTTTCTGGTCGACCAGCGTGGCCATCCGATGCAGGAAGCCACAGTTCGGATTGTCGCAATGCGGCTCATGCGGCACGATCAGGGGCATTCGCTGTCGGGTCACGGCCTTGCCAACGAAGTCATCCAGCACATCTGTGTGGGCCTCATGGTTCGGGAAGCCTTTCTTCAACGAGCCATAGGTGAAGTAGAGATAGGTACGTTCACGGTCATCTACGACATCGTCTTCGCTCTCTTCCTCGATCTCTGCAAGCGTGTGGCTGTTGGCCCAGTCATCCAGCATGGCCAGCACTTCACTCGAAATTTTGGCTTCATTGACGTCCTCGGCGTTTTTGGGGCTTTGCAGGAAGTGGATGCACGAACTTGCGTCAATGCCATCTGCGGCCAACAGTGTTTTGACCATATCAACCGAGTTGTTCATCACCGCCACGTGCAGGCTGGTAAACCCATGGTCGTTGGTCGCATTCACGTTAATGCCGCGCCGTATCAGCTCTTGCGCGGCCTCAATGTCAGGTTTGCCCAAGCCCTTTCCGTTTTCACGCAACTCACCTTCGCCGCCAGCTGCGTAATGCAACAGCGTATCGCCATTGTGCTCATCCACGATGTCGATCCCGGCCATCCCGTTTTCTATCGCGTCGAAAACACGGTGCCATTGCGCGAACTCATCCGAAGCTGCGGCCTCTTGCGCCCATTTGCAGATGTTGTGTTCCTGATCGGCTAGTTCCTCGAACGCTTCGTCCAGAACTTCCATGATCTGGTCCGGGGTGGCCATCATACCGATCCCCATCATGCCGTTCGACAATCGCCCTTTGCGGGGACCGACCAGATCAACACCCAGATCACGCAGCTTTTCGACATTCCTTTGGGTTGTGACGTTGTTCCACATGTTGGTGTTACACGCCGGGCAAAGGATCGCCGGTTTGTTCCGGTACTGCCAGGCGACAAAGACCGAGGTCAGCAGATTGTCGGCAATCCCATTGGCGATCTTGCCCATTGTATTGCAGGTCACGGGTGCCACGATCACGCAATCGGCCCAATCACACAACGCAAGATGTGAGGCGCGCAGCGGCATGCCGAACTTGGTGTAGCGGAAGTTCCATTCGTCGTCGTCGCGGTAATAGTCGTTGTGAGAGATATAGTCCTCGACCTTCTCGGGCTCATACCCCCTTTCAATCTCGACATCCGCTTCAATCTCAATATCGCGAAAGAACCTTTCAGCGGACACTGAAGGGATCAGTTTCACATTGTGGCCGGCATCGGTGATTTTCTTCACCAGTTGCGGCACCTTGTCCGCCGCCGATGATCCGCAAGCACACAGCAACACGTTGCGCTTTTCGCTGGGGGCATCGGTCAGCCCGCCCTTGGGGTACCCAAAGATGTTCTTGTCCAGGCTGGGGGATTCATGACGCAGCAGAACCGGCAACCCGGCCTTTTCCACGTCCTTCTGAAATTCACCTTTCAGGATACTGTCCACGATGTCGTTTCGCCGGCCCAGGCAAACGCCATTGAAAAACAGATACGGAACGGTTTCCTTGCCGGTTCGGGCGATCAGTTGCCGGCGCATTTTCATAACATTTGCACCGTGCCCTTCGACATCAATCAGCTTGATGTCGGTGATGCCGATATTGGCCAGGATACTGCGCAGCATGTAGGACCAGGGGTCTTCATCCGCATAAAAAAGAACAAGCGGGTTGTTTTTGACGATCTGATCTACATCGCTGGGGTCTTCGGGCGGATCGTGTTTTTCGATCACGAGCAAGGCCGGGTCCTTGAGGTCCCGAAGGCCGCGGAACAAATGCCCGCGCGGTGCTTGCCATACCTGTGAGGTTGCGGGGCTCATGTCCACAACCGTCACCATATCGGTTGCCTCTTTATAAGCGATACACAGGCACCAGAACTCCTCCAACAGGGCCGTTTCACGGAACGCATTCTTTGGGGGACAAATGACCTCAGACCCCAGTACCTTATTGAAATCGATATTGATCATCAGATGACGACAATCTTTGTGTTCGTTCAGGCCTAGCAATTGGTAGCGGAACCAGTCTTCGGGTGATCTGATGCTTTTGTCCGAACGATTGGCATAGCTGCGGAAAGAGCTGCCCAGATGCACGTCCGGTTCCTGACTTAGGTACCGTTGCGCCATCGCGTGCATTTCCCGGGCTGTCGACACACGGCTAAGCGCTTCGGCCAAATCGGTTTGCGTTGCCCTTAGCAGTTTATCCTCGTCAACCTGTTCATCCCCAAGGATGGCCAGGCTTTCCGCAAGAACGCCCATCGAGTTCATGTTCGGGCTGGCCCGCCTGAACAGGTTGCGCCGCATTTTAGGGTCCTTGGCCAGGTATTCCGTACTGTCGACATAATTGCAGTCCTGCTTCAGAGTTTGCAGGTATGTTTTGACTGCGTCTAGCGCCGAAAACCGCAGCATCCCCCGTGATCGCATCGATGTTCCATCGCGGTCGGTCATCCCGGCCCACAGACGATCAATGGTTGTCACCCATAGCTTGCCGTACTTTTCCGGGTGAACGTCCATCATATGCACAAGGCCGGTGCTGGGGTTACACTTTGCGATAATGGCAAAATGGCCACCCGGCATGTTTTCCTTGCCATGTGCGACACCGACTTGAAAGTTCGCCACAAGGATATCGTTTTTTCCACCCAGCCGATTGGATTCGTCTATTGCCTCAAGCAACAGATCCACGGATGTCGTGGCCTCATCCATGAAATAGGCCTGCACCTGAATGACATCGCGCAGGTCCTGGGTATGGATGAATGTGCAGGCAACATCGAAAAGTTCGCCCAGCGATATTCCGTCGTTTACGACAAACGAGGTAGGTAAGCCGCATTCGCGAAAGATGTCGTTGACTTCGTAGCTGAACCCAAGCGCCGACATGCTAAGGGCTGCCGCAGTCACGCTGCAGCAATTGATCGGCTGTTGATAGTTCTTCAGATGCACACTGACCAGATCGCCAAATAGCGTATCTTCACAGGCATCTTTGATCTTTTTCGGGATTGCCTTCCATTGGTGTTTGGGCAGATAGGCCAACCGGGTGCCCGGAGTGGCCAGCGCCTGAAGACTGACGGGAATGTCCTCGATTTCGAGATGTTCTTCGTAAAAATAGTCCCCGGTGTCTGCGGTCGCCAGAACCGCTTTGTCCTGCCGAAGCTGAACCATGCCGCCGAGGACCACAAACATACCCTCAGAGGGCAGGACCGTCTCTTCGGATACTTCGTAGAATTCGAATTTCGAATGAATGACTGATGGATCCTTGGATGGCAGGACCTCATCTATCAATTTCAGATCGTCTTGGGATGGATTGAATGATTGAGAGCTTTCAATTGGATCTTTAGGCACGTCTTGTCCCCCCTGAACTTCGCCGTGAAAATTGTCAAAGACCCAACGCAGAAGCTTGTTTTTGGGTCAGGCACCCATCGGTCATACTGAATAAAAGACCGGCCTGACGTAATTTCCCGCGCTGGGCGGACCGATTGAACACATTGATATGCGCGAACAAAAGGGTCCAATTGAGCGCACTGTATAATATCTGAATATAAAAATCACTGGCGTTGTTGATTGGGCCAATTGCGTTGCAGCCATAGGGTGATCATGTCGTTCATCGTGCCGCCGAGCGCGGAATCTCGCACAGGTGGTACGACGAATTGACAAAATTCTTGTCAATCTGACAAGCATAACCACGATTTCGTCAAGATTGCCCCTGCGTTTCGGACAGAAGCGGCCTCATACTTTCAAAAACGAAAGAGGAGGCGTGTTTTGAGCTGGAACATTTGTGTCATCGGGGCAGGCAAGATCGGTCAGATGATCGCGACCTTGCTGAAGTCATCGGCCAATTACTCGGTCACAGTGGCCGACCGGGATTTGGCTGCGTTATCAGCATTGAACAAGCAGGGCATTTCGACCCGGCAGATCGATGTGAGCGACGAAACGCAACTGACCGAAGGCCTGGGTGGGTTCGATGCCGTGATCTCAGCCGCCCCGTTCTTTCTGACGCCGAAGATTGCCAAAGCGGCCAAGACCGCTGGTGCGCATTATTTTGACCTGACCGAAGATGTCGCGGCGACCAATGCAGTGCGTGACTTGGCACAAGGCAGTGATACGGCGTTCATGCCGCAATGTGGTCTGGCACCGGGTTTTGTCGGTATCGCGGGGGCATCGCTGGCGGCGGAATTCGATGAAATCGACAGCCTGCATATGCGGGTGGGGGCGCTGCCGCTCTATCCGACCAACGCGCTAAAATACAATCTGACCTGGTCCACCGACGGGTTGATCAACGAATACTGCAACCCTTGCGATGCAATTGTGAATGGTGAACGGGTCAAGACCGCTCCGCTGGAGGATTATGAGCTGCTTGGCCATGACGGGGTGGAGTACGAATGCTTCAACACCTCTGGTGGGTTGGGAACGTTACCCGAAACGCTGGACGGCAAGGCGCGGGCAGTGTCTTACCGTTCGATCCGGTACCCGGGCCATTGCGATATCCTGAAATTGCTTCTGAAGGACCTTGGCCTGGAACATCGCCGCGACCTGTTGAAGGATATTTTTGAGACTGCGCTGCCGCGCACCGACCAAGATGTGGTTTTGGTCTATTGCACCGCAAAGGGCATGATCGACGGCGCGCTGCGCGAGAAATCCCTGATCAACAAAAGCTTTGCCCGCACGATCAACGGACAGATCTGGAGCGCCATTCAGGTCACCACCGCCGCAGGCGTTCTGGGCGTGGTTGATCTGATGCGGACCGGCGCGCTGCCTGCGAATGGCTTTGTCCGGCAGGAACAGGTGAACCTGTCCGATTTCCTGAACACCGAATTTGGCCGGCTCTATCGTGCCGGCGACGTAACCGAACAGAACAAGGCGGCCTGAGATATGAAAGACATCGTGATGACAGCCCAAACAACCCTCGCCAACCTGGATCTGACCGAGGCCGAACTGACCGGCGGCACGCTCAAAGTGACGTCTCCGATTGATGGCAGCGTGTTGGCCGACGTGCATGAAACACCCGTTGCCGACATGGACGCCATCTTTGCCCGGTCGAAGGCGGCGTTCAAAGAATGGCGGACAGTACCGGCACCGCGCCGGGGTGAACTGATCCGCCTGTTGGGCGAGGAACTGCGCGCCGCCAAGGACGATCTGGGTGCTCTGGTCAGTTGGGAGGCTGGCAAGATCACCTCGGAAGGTCTGGGCGAAGTGCAAGAGATGATCGACATCTGCGATTTTGCGGTTGGTCTTTCGCGTCAATTGTATGGTCTGACCATTGCGTCGGAACGTCCGGGTCACCGGATGATGGAGACGTGGCATCCGGCAGGTCCGGTCGGAGTGATCTCGGCCTTCAACTTCCCGGTTGCAGTGTGGTCGTGGAATGCGGCATTGGCGCTGGTTTGTGGTGACCCGGTGATCTGGAAACCATCCGAGAAATCCCCGCTGACCGCGATGGCCTGCCAGAAGATTTTCGAACGCGCGCTGGCCCGGTTTGGCGATGCGCCGGACAATCTGCTGCAAACGCTGATCGGTGGTGCAGCGCTGGGCGAGGCCTTGGTCGCGAGCGAAGACATTCCGATTATCTCGGCCACAGGGTCCACCCGCATGGGTCGCGCCGTGGCACCCATCGTGGCGCAACGCTTTGGCAAGTGCATTCTGGAGCTTGGCGGCAACAACGCGATGATCGTTGGTCCTTCGGCCGATTTGGAAATGGCTGTCCGTGCGGTTGTGTTCTCGGCAGTAGGTACGGCCGGTCAACGCTGTACAACGTTGCGCCGCCTGATCGTACACAACTCGATCCGCGAGGAGTTAGTGGGCCGTTTGAAAAAAGCCTATGCGGGCTTGCCCATCGGCAACCCGCTGGTCGAAGGCACGCTGATTGGCCCGTTGGTAGACGAAGCCTCGGGCACGGCCATGACCGCAGCACTAGAGGCCGCCAAGACCGAAGGTGGCACCGTGCACGGCGGTCGTCGCGTGACCGAGGGTATGCCTGCTGGTGTCTATATGGAGCCTGCCATTGTCGAAATGCCAGGCCAAACGGCTGTTGTGAAAACCGAAACCTTTGCGCCGATCCTGTATGTCATGGGTTATGACGATTTTGATGATGCGATTGAGCTGCAGAATGACGTTCCGCAAGGCCTGTCTTCCTGCGTCTTTACCCTGAACATGCGCGAAGCCGAGCAGTTCCTGACCGCAGCCGGGTCGGATTGCGGCATCGCCAACGTCAATATCGGCCCGTCAGGTGCCGAGATCGGCGGAGCCTTCGGCGGTGAGAAGGAAACCGGCGGTGGGCGCGAAAGCGGCTCGGACGCGTGGAAAGCCTACATGCGACGTCAGACGAATACGGTGAACTACTCGGCTGAACTGCCCTTGGCGCAGGGCGTAAAGTTCGACATCTAAACCAATTATCCAGCGGCGCCTCGGCGCGCCGCTGGACGATCCGCGTTAATCAGCAAAAAGATAATCAAGGCTCATGATGGCTTGCGCCTTGTCCAGCGACACGCCCAGAAACTCGGCAATCGCGGTCTCATTCTCAATATTTGAGTTGGTCTCGCGGATACGCAGGTATCCGTCAAACTCTGCCTCGCGGATCAATTCGGATTCGTGCACCAGTGAACTGCGCAGCGCCGGGATCAGACGGGCCACGGAATCCCGAGGACTGCTTTCTCCGGCTAACCCCACGCGGCGGGCGTGGCCGATCAGATAATCGTCGGAGTACTCGCACTCGATTTCCAGAACATGGCTGCGGGCCTGAACCGAGCAGAAATCTTGTATGATATCCAGATCTGCGGGATCCACGCACAAGACCAGCTTGTTGGAATCAAAACTTTCAAACAGCATGCGGGCCACCGCGCGTCTGTGCCGCGAGCGCTTGGCCAGAGACGATTCAATGCCACCCAGATCAGGCAAAGAAGTGTCTTCTTCGTTGAACAGGTATTCCACGCATGGAATGTCGGTTTCCGAGACGATTTGGTCCACCAACCTCTTGGCAACATGCCATTTCTTGCTCACGATCAGAAACACTTCGCGCTCGGGGCCCAGTGAATTGCCTGCCTCCCAGAACCGCTGCGCATAGCGCCGCCCCACCCGGCCGCGCCCGGTCAGAAAGCTGTACAGGTTGCGCCCTTCGTCCGAGATGTGAAAAGTCATCCCTTCGGTTGCGTACATCTGCCCCAGCCTGTCCTTCAGCTCATGGGCTTCGGGGCTGATCTTGCGGGCGAACAGGTAATCTTGCGATAGCAGCATGTCATAGTGATCGTTGTAGAACGTCACCGGCATACCATAATCCGAGAACATCAGGAACGTGGGCGTGCGGTTGTCGATCTCAGTCTTGGGGATCAGATGGCGCACCAAAGTCTGAAAAAAGGTCTCGTCCGGAATCCAGGTGGTCGAGAAAAACCGTTTCACATCCGGGCGCTTTTGCAGAAAATCCAGGATCATTTCGATGGTCCTGCGGCGCAGGCACCACCATTGACTGCCGATCATTATCTGAACGTCTGACGGAATCTCGCGCGTCAGACCAAACCGTTTTTGCAGATTGTACGACCCATAAAACAGCTTGGCCTGTGTGCGTTCGTTGAAATAGTGCCGATAGATCAGCCGGTCCTCAACCATGCCGGTCTTGATCCAGTTGCTTTCCAGGAAATCATGGCTTTCGACAAAATCAACGTCGTGTTGATTCAGAAAGTCGTGGATGTATTCAGCCGATTTGATCGGCATGCAGTCACCCGACACCATGTAGAAATGAGTGGCGCGGGGAAACGCATCCACAGCGGCCTGCAGGGCATTCAGCGTGGCCTGAACCAGTGACCACGCCCCCCAGCCACATTTGATGCGCTTGCTGGCAAAGGTGACATTATGGTTGTCTTTCAAAGCCTCGCGAATGCGTGCGTAGGCGGCCGCACTGGCCCGCGCGTCAAAGTGGATCGCCATGCAATCCCCGGCTGCGGTCAGTTGCTCGGCCTGCGCGATGATCGCGTCAGGGTCTTTGTGACAAAGCAATATGTAGGCAATTCTTGCCATATCGGCCTATTGTTTTCCGTTTCTGCCCGTTTCCAACCGTGATACTGAGGATGAGCGATTGAATAAATAGAATATTTTTGGTTTTTTGGTTTCAAATGCTGGCGCGTCAATTTTGAGACCAGATCAGCAAAGGAGGCACAGCAGATGGGTTTTCCCGGTACATGGATGACCGAGAGCGAAAGCATGGTTTACCGTGTGGTGCCGAAATGCGCCTGTTCGACCATTGGTCAGATTATGTTTTATTCGGATCACGGGCAGTTTTTTGACGGTGATATCCATGACGCAAAGGACGGGATGCACAAATGGGCCTTCGGTCCAAGTCAGGATCAGATCTCGGGCAATGTGCGGGACCACAAATCCCTGGCGTTTACATGCGTGCGCAATCCCTACACCCGAATTCTAAGCTCGTTCTTCGACAAGATCTGTGGCATTCAGCGCAACGGCAAGCGGTATCGGGGCAATCTGGTGCCCACGCTTATCTATAATTACGGGATCGAAGTTGGCGGTGAAGACGGTAAGGGTGAGTTCGATCAGATCGCCAGTTTCCGCCGTTTTTTGCTGTTTGCACGTGATACGATCCGCTGGCGGCGTCCGATGGACCCTGACATTCACTGGTCGGCCATGTCCGGCCATGTCTCGACCTTCATCGTGAACGGTGGTCAGTACGATCAGATTTTCTGGACTGAAAAGTTCAATGACGGGATGCAAGGCGTCCTTGATCGGTTAGAGACACCGCACGCTGTGAACCTGTCCGAAATCCCGCGATTCAATGAATCCGAAGGGCACGGGCCGAAACGCGCGCATCCGGTCGAGGACTACTTTGACGACCTGTCGATGCACCTGGTCTACGAAATCTACAAACACGATTTCGAACTGTTCAAATACGATTTTGAAAACCCGGGCAACAAGATGCCGATTGGTGAGATTGATCTGGACGAGGTTCACGCCAAACTGGGCGACTAGGCGAAGGGATCAGCGATCGATCAGGCGCTCTTTCAGGCCGGTCGGGTATAGCTCTGGACCGCCGGTATCCAGAGCATCCAGACTGAACCATCTTGCCGTCCAATTCAGGCCATTGTCTTCGGTGAATGAAATCGGCGCGTCGGGCCAGTTCAAAAGCTCGGTGCACTGAATCTCTGCCACAAAGATGATCTCATGCCCCTGATGCCCTTCATGCTGGTACAGGTTCTCGATCACCAGCGGTTGCCCACTGACTTCAACCGTCACATCGAGTTCTTCCCGGAACTCACGTTTCAGCGCGTCACGCCAAGTTTCGCCGAATTCGACCGATCCGCCCAAAGGACGAACACCCTTGATGCGACCGTCGTCATTTGGGACTTCGGCAGCAAGAAGGCGGTCCCCCCGCCAATGCAAGCCGATGGCTTTGACACGGATACCGTTATGCGGGCGCCAGAATGTCATGCTTCTCACCGATTGTGTTATAGATGTCGTTGAATACAAAAGAAAAAGGTCTCGCTAAACGAACTAGCGAGACCTTTGAAGCTATTGCAGTTTGGGTGGTTTGGAAACCGCTTCGTCAGACTTGGCGCACGGCACCTTTCGCGGCACTTGTCGCTAGCTTGGCATAGGCTTTGAGCGCGGTAGATACCTTGCGCTTGCGCGGTGCGGCGGGCACCCATCCCTTTTCGTCCTGCTCTTCGCGGCGGGCGGCCAGTTCTTCGTCTGACACGGCCAGATGAATTGTCCGGTTGGGGATGTCGATCTCGATCTTGTCGCCCTGCTTGACCAGCCCGATTTCGCCACCCTCGGCGGCCTCAGGTGAAACATGGCCGATCGACAGGCCCGAGGTGCCGCCCGAAAAACGCCCATCGGTCAGCAAGGCGCAGGCTTTGCCCAGACCTTTGGATTTCAGGTACGAGGTTGGATACAGCATTTCCTGCATCCCCGGACCGCCGCGCGGGCCTTCATAGCGGATCACAACCACGTCGCCCTCTTTGACCTTGCCGGTTAGGATGTCGTTCACGGCCTGATCCTGGCTTTCGCAGACATAGGCAGAGCCGGTGAATGTCAGGCTGTTGGGATCAACGCCTGCCGTTTTCACGATACAGCCTTCGCGCGCGATGTTGCCGAACAAGACCGCCAGACCGCCATCCTGACTGAACGCGTGCTCCTTGGATCGGATTACTCCGCCTTCACGGTCGGTATCCAGTTCCTTGTACCGGTTCGACTGGCTGAACGCCTGCGTCGTGCGTACGCCGCCGGGCGCGGCCTTGAACAGGTCCTGCGCTGCGGGGTTGTTGGCGACCTTGATGTCCCAGTTGGCAATTGCTTCGCCCATGGTTGCCGAATGCACGGTGCTGCAATCTTCGTGCAGCAGTCCGGCGCGGCTGAGCTCGCCAAGGATCGAGAAGATGCCACCGGCGCGGTGAACGTCCTCCATATGAACATTCTCAGTGTTGGGCGCGACCTTGCACAGACACGGCACCTGACGGCTCAGGCGGTCCATGTCGGTCATGGTGAAATGCACTTCACCCTCATGTGCGATGGCCAGCAGGTGCAACACCGTGTTGGTCGAACCGCCCATGGCGATATCCAGCGACATTGCGTTCTCGAACGCGTCGAACGTTGCGATTTCGCGTGGCAGGAAGCCTTTTTCGTCCAGATCGTAGTGGCGTTTGGTGATTTCCACGATCCGGCGACCTGCCTCAAGGAACAGCTCTTTGCGGTCCGCGTGCGTGGCCAGGGTCGAACCATTGCCCGGCAGCGCCAGCCCCAGAGCCTCGGCCAGACAGTTCATCGAGTTTGCGGTGAACATACCGGAACATGAGCCACAGGTTGGGCAGGCGTTCTCTTCGATGTGCTGGACCTGTTCGTCGGTGAACCTGTCGTCGGCGGCGGCGACCATTGCGTCAACCAGGTCGATCTTCTTGGCGTCCAGATCGGCGATGTCGATCTTGCCAGCCTCCATCGGCCCGCCCGAGACAAAGATCGCCGGGATATTCAGACGCATCGCGGCCATCAGCATGCCGGGGGTGATCTTGTCGCAGTTCGAGATACAGACCATTGCATCAGCGCAGTGGGCGTTGACCATATATTCGACCGAATCCGCAATCACTTCGCGCGAGGGCAGAGAATACAGCATGCCGTCGTGGCCCATGGCGATACCATCATCGACCGCGATGGTGTTGAACTCTTTCGCAACACCGCCAGCGGCTTCAACCTCGCGCGCGACCATCTGGCCCAGATCTTTCAGGTGTACGTGGCCGGGGACGAACTGGGTGAAAGAGTTGACGATGGCGATGATCGGTTTGCCGAAATCGTCGTCACCCATTCCGGTGGCGCGCCACAGGCCGCGGGCACCGGCCATATTACGGCCATGGGTAGAGGTTCTGGATCGGTACATTGGCATGATGCTGTTTCCCTTTTGCCCCGGTTGCGATATTCGGGTTGCGTACGTTATAGCGCACGTATCACATGTGCGCTATAACGCACAAGAGGATTCGAGAGACGATCAAGATGGCACCGGACGAAATTACGCTAAAACTACGCGATGTGCGGGCGGCCTCGGGGTTGAGTCTGTCCAAAGTGGCCGAGATGACGGGTGTCAGCAAAGCCATGCTGGGCCAGATTGAGCGTGGCGAATCCAGCCCGACCATCGCAACGCTGTGGAAAATCGCCAAAGGGTTTCAGCTGCCGCTGAGTGCATTGATTGGAACGGCGGCCCTGCGGGATACCGCCATGCCCGACGTGTTCCACACCGTGACCTTTCCCGGCAGTATCGAGGTCAAGATCGTCTTTCCCTTCGATCCGGCGCTGGGTGCCGAAACGTTTCACGTCGACCTTGCCCCGAACCAAAGCCACGAATCCGCAGCCCATGCCGCAGGGGTGATCGAAGAGGTGTTTGTGCTGAACGGATCACTTGAGATTCTGCGCGACGGGGATTGGGTGCCGCTGCAGGCCGGGCAGGGCCTGCGCTTTGCAGCCGATCTGCCGCATGGCTACAGGGCCGGGACGAATGGTGCTGCGTTTTTGAACATGCATCACTATGCGCAACCAGCCGAGGTCACCTGAGGCAACGCTCTCGCTGGAAAGGGTGGGCGACCTGATTCAAATATGTAACCCCGGTACAAAGCTAATGACTTTGGGTCGAGGTGGTACACAGCGCAGGGCGCGCTGTGTACGGGTTCTTTTGGACAAACCGATCAGTTCGACGCGGATTGCAGCTTAGAGCTGTACTCGGACAGCGAGCTGGAAACGATATCGTACCACTCGCCCGACTGCCGCATTTCGTTCAGGCCATTGTTCAGCATCGAGATATACTGCAGCCCGTACGGGTTGGATTTATGGGCCAGCAGGCGAATGGTGGACAGATGAGTGAAGTTCTCATTCTGAACCACCTCGTTCTCCAAACCCAAAGCCGCAATTGCACCATTGGCTTGCTGGATGGCCATCCCGGTGGCGTCCGCCGTTCCGTTCATGACCGCCTCGATGCACTCTTCCGGGGTGCGGGGGCGAACAAGCGTAATTTTGGGCTCGACCAGACCGGCCTCTTCCAGGTCATTGGTAAAGAACCCGTCCATACGACAGAAAACGGCCCCTTCCAGCTCTTCGATAGAAGCTGCGCCAGCATATTTGCTGTCGGGCAGAGTGAAATACCCAACGACCGATTCATACAATGGCTGTGACGCGTAGAACCCGTTACAGCGATAAAGGCTGTCTTCACCCATGGCATCGGGGTTTTTTGCGCAATCTGGCACAACCCAGGCAACTGCGATGTCATACGCTCCGGCGGGCAGAAGTGTATAAAGATGTGAGTTGAAATCGTTCACCCAACCCTGGTTGTACTCGCGCTTGTTGCCAGCACGATGCAGGGCAGTTGTCGACAGCCGCATCAAAAAGCCGCCACCCGAAAGACCTTCGTCCGTATAGGGTGCCCAATCGTTACCGGCCAAAAGACGAATCGGTGGTTCGTAAACGTTTCTGGCTGTGATCTTCGCGGCTTTTTCTTCCTCGCGCTCGACAACTTCGTTGAACTGCGATGTGGCGGTCAAGCGACCGTCGGCGCATGGCAAATTCAGAACAGTACCAGGCGTCAGGTTGTTCGGATTACCGGCAACGACGTTTCTGTTCGCGTTGAAGATGATTTGGTAGTCCCGAGACCCATAAGCTGTTTCGGAAATAGTCGCCAGCGTATCGCCTGATTCTACTGTATACGATTCGCACGCAACCTGCGCCGCAGCGCTTATCGGTGAGATCAAGGCAGCCAGACCCAGGGCCACCAGGCCAAACTTAGTTCCAGGGGTATTCATTTCGTTCTCCTGTCGAGTGAGTGCTTTAACGTGCACCAGGGTCCGGGTTTTTTGATCTACTACCCTGGTGGCGTTGCGTTTTTTCTTTCACTAACGAAACGTTAGGAAAGGTGTTCCGCGCTGATTCAAATTTTGCAGACTGCGGGGGAAAGCGCTTTTTATTCTTCCAATTTGCCCGTTTCCCTTTGTTCCAGCACCGATGTTGTATTGGCTGTTTTCACGGCCTTAACATGGGCGCTTTCACAGATACTCCGGGGTACATTGACGTAGGGAAAACCGGCCTTTTTACGGCGGAAAGTGCGTTTTTTTGAGTTCAACCCCTAGTGGAGTGAAAAATATTATGCAGGCGCGAGTCTACAAAGCTGAACGGCACTCTTACACCCATGACCATTTCCGATGGTTACAACTCAGAATGTGCATATGGGCAAACCGTGTGCGGAAGTTAAACAGAGTTACGGGTGCGCTTGGGCCTGTTGGTTTTGCTCAAATTGACCCCAATCGCCCTGAACCGCAGGTTACAAGGCGTCCGTTAGCGTCATCATCCCATCCAGTCTTGAACCCGCATGCGCGCGCGTATAGGGAAAAACCAAACGCGTTTAGGGGAGGCTTTTATGCAGGACGATCCGAAAACCCTCGTTTCTACCGAATGGCTTGCTGCCCATCTCAAGGACCCGGATCTGCGGGTGCTGGACGGGTCATGGTATCTGCCACAGCAAAGACGCGACGCAAAGGCCGAATACGATGCCGCTCACATCCCCGGCGCGCGGTTCTTTGACATCGATGATATTTCGGACCACCGATCGGACCTGCCGCATATGGCGCCTCCGGTCGAAAAGTTCATGTCCCGCCTGCGGGCGATGGGCGTAGGGGATGGCCATCAGGTCGTTGTCTATGACGGGGCTGGCCTGATGTCCGCGGCCCGTGTCTGGTGGTTGTTCCGACTGATGGGGCAGGAAAACATCGCCGTTCTGGATGGCGGTCTGCCCAAGTGGCAAGCCGAAGGGCATGAGATCGAAGACCTGCCGCCGGTGATCCGCGACCGTCACATGACCGTTCGGGTCCAGAACCATCTGGTCCGCGATGTCACACAGGTGTCCGCCGCCGCCAAGCTGGCCGATCACGAGATCATCGACGCGCGCTCTGCGGACCGCTTTGCCGGAACCGGGACAGAGCCGCGCGAAGGTCTGCGCCCAGGCCGTATTCCGGGGTCGCGCAACGTGCCCTTTGGCACGCTGCTGAACAAGAACGGCACGATGAAATCACCCGACGAATGCCGCGCCATCTTCGAGGCCGCTGGCGTCGACCTGTCGAAACCGGCCATCACATCTTGCGGGTCGGGTGTGACCGCCGCGATCCTCAGCCTTGCGCTTGAGCGCATAGGCAAGAAAGACCACTCGCTTTATGACGGCTCCTGGGCTGAATGGGGTGCTTTCCCGACCCTGCCCGTCTCAACCGGAGAGAACTGATGTTCGAACACCTCAAACCGCAGCCTGCCGACAAGATTCTGGCGCTGATGCAGATGTACCGCGAAGACCCGCGCGATCAGAAAATCGACCTGGGTGTTGGCGTCTACAAGAATGCCGAAGGGGTTACCCCGGTGATGCGCGCGGTGAAAGCGGCCGAAAAGCGTATTCTGGAAGAGCAAGAGAGCAAGGCCTATACCGGATTGGCGGGCGATCCGGCCTATGCCGATGCGATGATTGGCCTGATCCTGGGCACCTCGGTTCCACGCAGCAACATCGCTGCCGTGGCGACGCCCGGCGGAACCGGTGCCTGCCGTCAGGCGTTTGAGATGATCCGCATGGCCAACCCCTCGGCCCGCGTGTTCGTGTCGAACCCGACATGGCCGAACCACCTGTCGATCCTGAACTACCTGGGGATGGAGACGGTCCAATACCGGTATTTCGACGGTGAAACCCGTGGCGTAGATTTCGACGGCATGATCGAGGACCTGAAAACCGCGAATGCGGGCGACGTGGTCCTGCTGCACGGCTGCTGCCACAACCCGACCGGCGCCAACCTGAACATGGTGCAATGGCAAGAAGTCGTGAACCTGATCAACGAGCGTGGTCTGGTTGCCATGATCGACATCGCCTATCAGGGCTTTGGCGACGGGCTGGAGGAGGACGCGCAGGCAGTTCGTCTGGTCGCCTCGTCCGTCAAGCGCTGCCTGATTGCGGCGTCGTGTTCAAAGAACTTCGGTGTCTACCGCGAGCGCACAGGTCTGCTGATGGCAATCAGCGATGACCCGACGCAAACGGCTCTGAACCAGTCCACTCTGGCGTTCCTGAACCGCCAGAACTACTCCTTCCCGCCGGATCACGGCGCGCGCGTGGTGACAACGATTCTGAACGACGACGCCCTACGCGCCGATTGGGAAGCAGAACTGGAAGAGATCCGCCTGTCCATGCTGGGCTTGCGCCAGCAGCTGGCCGACGAATTGCAGCGCCTGAGCGGTTCGGATCGCTTCGGTTTTGTCGCTCAGCATCGCGGCATGTTCTCGCGCCTTGGGGCAGCTCCGGAACTGGTCGAAAAACTCCGGGTGGATCATGGCATCTATATGGTTGGAGACAGCCGCCTGAATGTCGCCGGACTGAACGCGACAACCGTGCCGATATTGGCCAAGGCGATCGTCGACGTCGGGGTTTGATCGACCATTCATCGACTAACAAAAGCCGCACGTACCGGTGCGGCTTTTTTTGTCCCAAGTCTGGACGCTGTATTTCGCCTGACTGGCCCTAAGTTCAGATGATCCTCGCCCATAACGTTTTCGAAGTTATTCGAGAGTGAGGTGAACATGCGTTGGGCAGCTATTTTTAAAGATGTGGAAGAGATGCTCTCGATCCGTGCGCGGGACGATTTGCGGGATGCGCACGTAGCCTATGCCAAGGCGCATCCTGAATTGTTGATCGGTGGAGGTCTTAAACCCGATGAAAACGCCGAATTCTGCGGTGCGCTGTGGATCGTCGAGGCACAGTCAAAAGATGACGTCGTCGATTTGATCTTAAACGATCCGTTCTATGTGCCCGAGTTCCGTAGTTTTGAGATCTACGCGTGGGGCAAGCTGCTCGAGGATCAGACGACGGTGCTGTGATGGGCAGAAAAAGCCGGGTGCGAACACCCGGCTTTCGGACGTTTTTCTCAGGCCTTAACCCTTGGAAAACTCCGGATAGGCTTCCATGCCCAGCTCCGCCATATCCAGACCGTTGATCTCGTCCTCTTCGCTGACGCGGATGCCAACCGTGGCCTTCAGGATTGTCCAAAGGATTGCGGCTCCGACAAAGGTGAACACGCCATAAGCTACGATACCGGTCAGTTGGGTGATCAGGTTGGCCTCACCGTAGAAGATCACTGCGATGGTGCCCCAGATACCGGCAAAAAGGTGAACCGGGATGGCACCGACTACGTCGTCGATCTTGAACTTGTCCAGCATGGGGACCGCGAAGACCACGATGATGCCGCCTACGGCACCGATCCACAGCGCTCCGAATAGAGTCGGGGCAAGCGGTTCCGCCGTGATCGAGACCAGACCGGCCAGTGCTCCGTTCAGAACCATGGTCAGGTCGGGCTTTTTGTACAGCAGCTGCGTCATGATCAGCGCGGCAACCGCGCCTGCGGCCGCCGCCATGTTGGTGTTGGCAAAGATGCGCGACACGTCGGATACGTCGCCCACTGTGCCCATTGCCAGTTGCGAGCCGCCGTTGAAGCCGAACCAGCCCAGCCACAGGATGAACGTACCCAGAGTCGCCAGCGCCAGATTGGAACCGGGCATCGGATGAACCTTGCCGTCCTTGTATTTGCCAATGCGAGGGCCAAGGATCAGGCAGCCCGCCAGAGCGGCCCAGCCACCGACCGAATGAACAACGGTCGAACCGGCGAAGTCGGAAAAGCCCATAGCATCCAGCCAGCCGCCGCCCCATTTCCACGATCCAGAGATCGGGTAGAGGATACCGGTCAGTACGATGACAAAGATCAGGAAGGGCCATAGCTTGATACGTTCGGCCACGGCACCGGACACGATGGACGCGGTTGCCGCCACAAAGACCAGCTGGAAGAAGAAGTCCGAACCGATCGACGCGTAATCTAGCGCCGCGTCCGCTGGCGCGACACCCACGGCATCAAGCACGGTCGGGCCGCCAAGGGCAAAGAAACCATTGAAGTCGCCCGGGTACATCGTGTTGAAGCCGACCAGCCAGTACATGATCGCGGCAATCGAAAACAGCGCGATGTTCTTGATCATTTGCATGGCAACGTTCTTGGAGCGCACCAGACCGCCCTCGAGCATGGCAAATCCTGCAGCCATGAAGAAGACAAGGAAGCCTGCCATCAGGAACAGCAGGGTGGTAAAAATATACTGGGTGTGCAGCGCGGCTTCGCCCTCGGCGGCCTCTTGCGCCAGACCCATCTGCGGCAACACGACTAGCGCGGCGGCTGGGATGAGAGATTTCATCAGGTTCATTGTCAGTCCTCGAATGATTTGGAGTGGCGGCGCTTACAGCGCCTCTTCGTTGGTTTCCCCGGTCCGCACGCGCAGCGCCTGCTCGACATCAAGGACGAAAATCTTGCCGTCACCGATCTTGCCGGTCTTGGCGGTTTTGGTGATGGTCTCGACGATCTGGTCGGCCATCGTGGCCGGCACCACGATCTCAAGCTTGATCTTGGGCACGAAATTCACCGCATATTCGGCCCCACGATAGATTTCGGTGTGGCCCGATTGCGAGCCGAAGCCCTTGATCTCGGTCACCATCATGCCGCGCACGCCGGCCTCGGTCAGTGCCTCGCGCACCTCCTCCAGCTTGAACGGCTTGATTGTCGCAATGATCAGTTTCACGTCTGTCCCCTCTTCCTGTCCGGCGGAACCGGTTTGTTTGCACCTGCAGAAAGAGAGCGTGACTGACCGCAGTAAGAAACGGTCAGGGCGGGTGGACGCAGGCGAAAAGGGGGGTGAGGTGCACAATTTTTGCACAAAAAAACGTTGATGCCTAAAAAGCGGGCGAACTATTGAGGCTGGTTAGCGGGATTTCATACCTCTACTTCGCGCCAGTGGCAGGGTATGGTGCCTCAAAATGATAACCGGGCAGAGTTTGAGCATGACTGAGTCCAGGCGTCGCAAGACATCGCTTGTTGCAGACAAAAGATACCCTTCAAAGGGGCGCAAACCCGCTGCAACAAAGCGGACGACAAAGCCCGCCGGCAAAAAGGCGACGGCGCGTAAAACGTCGACTCGCAAAACCGCCCGAAAGAAAATCCGCAAGACGTCCGGTGGCGGCGGCGGCTTCTTTCGCCGCATGTTCCGTTGGATTTGGCGGTTGATTTGGGGTGTGACCTGGCGTGTGGGCGCGGTGGCTGCCATGCTGTTGGCTTTGGCGGTTGGGGTTGTCTACTCATCTCTGCCTGACGTCGATGCCTTGCTAGACGGTCGCGCGCGCGGATCGGTGACCCTGTTGGATCGGGACGGCAAGGTCTTTGCCTGGCGTGGGGACCAATTTGGTGGGGTGATCACCGCCGATACCGTCTCGCCGCATCTGAAGAACGCTGTCGTCGCGACCGAGGACAAGCGGTTCTATCGCCATTTCGGCGTCAGCCCGCGCGGTGTCGCAAGCGCTGTGCGCATCAACCTGAGCGAAGGGCGCGGACCGCTGTCGGGGCATGGTGGGTCGACCATCACGCAGCAGACGGCCAAGCTGTTGTGCCTTGGTGTGCCATTTGAGCCCAGTGAATGGGAATCCGAGGCTGCCTATGAGTCCGATTGCCGTCAGGGCTCGCTTTGGCGCAAGGCCAAAGAGGCGGTCTATGCGATGGCGATGGAGGTCAAGTATTCCAAGGACGAGATCCTGACCATCTATCTGAACCGGGCCTTCCTGGGCGCGGGTGCGCGCGGGTTCGAGGCCGCAAGCCAACGTTATTTCGGGATCTCGGCGGCAGAAGTCAGCCCGTCGCAGGCCGCGATGTTGGCTGGTCTACTGGTGGCACCGACGCGCTATGCACCGACGAATAACCTGCAACGCTCGCAAGATCGGGCGCGGCTGGTGGTTGGCCTGATGGAGGCACAGGGGTATCTGACCTCGGCGCAGGCCAGCAGTGCGCGCAGCAATCCAGCGCAACTGTCCGAAGCTGCGGCTGCGCGGGCGGGCGGTTATTTCGCCGATTGGGTGATGGCCAGCGGGCCCGAGTTCTTTACGCGCAACACGACCGAAGATGTGGTGATCCGCACCACGCTGGATCAACGTATCCAGAAATCAGCAGAAGAAGCGCTGCAATTCATCTTTCAAGAAAAGGTCCGCGAGGGATCAAAGGCGCAGGCCGCGATCGTGGTGATGTCGGCGGACGGGGCCGTGCGCGGCATGGTTGGCGGGCGCAAGACCCGCGTGTCCGGCGCATTCAACCGCGCCACGCAGGCGCTGCGGCAAACGGGGTCTTCGTTCAAACCCTTCGTTTATGCCACCGCGCTTGAGCTGGGGTATTCGCCATTGGATACGGTGGTGGATGAGCCCTACTGCGTGAACATTCCGGGCTCTGGCCAATGGTGTCCCAAGAACTATACCAACAAGTTTTACGGGCGCGTCACACTAGCAGATGCGTTGAAAAACTCGTTGAATATCCCGGCGGTCAGAGTGGCCGAGATATCCGGGCTGGACAATGTCCGCACGGTGGCCAGCGAATTCGGCATCGATAGCGATCTGGCGCAGGGCCCCGCATTGGCGCTGGGCGCGTCGGAAAGCACGTTGATCGAGATGACAGGGGCCTATGCGGGTATCCTGAATGGCGGCTCGGCGGTTGAACCTTATGGGCTGACCGAACTGAAATTGTTAGGCGATGTTACCCCGGTCATGGTGACGACAACCGGCATTGGTGAGCGGGTCATCAACGACAAAGCCGCCAAACAACTGACCTGGATGATGGAGCGCGTCGTGTCCGAAGGCACCGGCGCGCGTGCACAACTGCCCGGATGGCAGGTCGCGGGCAAGACAGGAACCACGCAAGCCGCCCGGGATGCCTGGTTTATTGGCTTTACGGCCGATTACGTGACGGGCATCTGGATGGGCTATGACGACAACACGCCGCTGTCCGGCGTGACCGGAGGCGGTTTGCCTGCGGAAATCTGGAAAGAAACCATGCTGCGCGTGACTGAAGGTATGACGCCGACGCCATTGCCGATGCTCGCCCCGGACCCACCGGTTAGAACTGCTCAGCCGCAGCAGCAGCGCCGAAAGAATGAAACTGGGTTGGACCGGGCCATCAACAACCTGCTGAACAACATCTTCGGCGGAAACTAAAAAAGGCGGTGCCCTGGGCACCGCCTTTTTAATTGAATGCGGGCCTGATCAGAGACTGTCGTCGAGAGCACCCAAAATGGCGTCGCCCATTTCCGTGGTCGAAACCGGTGTGACACCTTCATCGGCCAGCAGATCGCCGGTGCGAACACCGTCGGCCAGAACCTTCTCGATCGCGGCTTCCAGACGATCCGCCTCTTCAAGCTGATCAAAGCTATACCGCAACGCCATGGCAAAGCTGAGGATACAGGCGATCGGGTTGGCCTTGCCCTGTCCAGTGATATCCGGGGCCGAGCCGTGGACGGGTTCGTACATTGCCTTGGGGCGGCCATTCGCCATCGGGGCACCCAACGAGGCCGACGGCAGCATTCCCAGCGAGCCGGTCAGCATCGCGGCACAATCCGACAGGATGTCGCCAAACAGGTTATCGGTCAGGATGACGTCGAACTGCTTGGGCGCGCGCACCAGCTGCATCGCGCCATTGTCGGCATACATATGGCTCAGCTCAACCTCGGGGTAATCCTTGGCCACACGGTTCACAACTTCGCGCCATAGGATGCCCGATTCCATGACATTGGCCTTCTCCATTGAGCAGACCTTTTTGTTCCGGCGCATTGCCAGCTCAAATGCCGAGCGCGCGGCGCGTTCGATCTCAGATTCGGTATAGCGCTGGGTGTTGATGCCAACACGCTCATTGCCTTCCTCGAAGATGCCGCGCGGCTCGCCGAAATAGACGCCCGAGGTCAGCTCGCGCACGATCATGATATCGAGACCGGCAACGATGTCTTTCTTCAGCGACGAGAAATCGGCCAACGCGTCAAAGCACTGTGCAGGACGCAGGTTGGAATACAGGTCCATTTCCTTGCGCAGGCGCAGCAGGCCGCGCTCGGGCTTGAGGCTGAAATCCAGATCGTCATATTTCGGGCCGCCAACAGCACCCAGCAGAACCGCGTCGACCTCTTGCGCTTTGGCCATCGTCTCGTCCGACAGGGGCTTGCCATGCGCGTCATACGCGGCACCACCGACCAGATCCTCGCTCACGTCGAATTCCAGGCCGCGTTTCGCACCGAACCAGTCGATGACTCTGCGCACTTCGGCCATGACTTCGGGGCCAATTCCGTCTCCGGGCAGGATGAGGAGCGAGGGGTTGGACATGAAGGATCTCCTTGCGTTTTACAGCACAGGCCCTAGCGCCTGCGCGGCATCGGGTCAATGAGACGATCCCGCCTGAGAGCTAGGAAAATACAGGTTTGTTTCCGTTAGCGTCTGAAAATTGCGTCAGGCCTGTTTTGCGGGCCAGATCATGGCGCAAAGGGCCCTATTAGCGAGGCAGTGTCAGGTCGACCCAGATCAGCCGGTGACGGCTGGCGCTTTCGGCGGTTTTGCGTTCTTCGGTGCCCGCGGCGGGCCAGTGCACCCCGGAATCCACCACCTGCCATTGGGCCGATGGCAAGACGTAATCGACCCGCATTGGACCAACCGTTTTCCAAACCACCGTGGTCAAATCGCCTGAGGGGTCTGCGGGTGAAGGGTCCTGAAGGCGGGGGTCGTTCAAAAACTCTCGGATCGCCTCTTTGCGTCCATCACCCCGCACTGGATCTAGATTGGCATCACCCGCGATGACAAACAGACGATCAGGTTTATGCCCGACTGCCCCATCCATGACTGCGGACCAAAGGCGAATTTCATCCCGGTTTCGCAGACCGTTGCGATCCTCGGGTCCGTCAAACACGGGGGGTGAGGCATGAAAAGTCATCAAATCCAGCTGCCCCGCTGGAGTTTTAATGGGCACAATCCAATGCGCCACGGATGAGAGCCGCTGAACGTTCTGCGCCGGTTCTGACGGGTAGGGGCCTGCGTCATGTTGGGGCAGTTCAGCGCCGGGCAGTTCCATCCATAGCAGGTTGGAAAGGTCCTGAACCTGATCCGAAGCGATGGGATAACGGGACATCACGGCCAGCCCGCCCTGACCGGTGAAGCGACCCCAGCCTTGTGCGTCACCAGGGCCGTGGGTGCGACCATCTCCGTCCAGATCAAGATGCGTTTCCAGGCCGGAATTTGGTTGGGCCGTGTAAGTGTAGGGATAATCCAATCCGGCCTCGCGCAACCGGTTTGCCAGCGCCGCCAGCGCCAGCGCCTCGAAATCCCAGTCGATCCCCTGCAACGCAATGATGTCGGGGCGGGTGTCCGCCAAAACCGCAACGACCGCCATCACCTGATCATCACCGCGGCGAATATCGCGCAACAGCAACCCCGGACCATCGCGGCTGAGTTCTGTATTGTAGGTGGCAATACGGATCGTCTCTGCCTGCGCCACAACGGGCAACAGCAGCAGGATCAGGATGCGGATCATGCGGTCTGGGTAGACTCGGCTGTGGAATAGGCGCGCCGTTTTTCAACGATCAGATTGGCAATGCGCAGGGTCGCCATGCCACGCATGATCATGCTGGCCGGTAGGAAGGCCCAGGCGCTGAGCGTCCAGATCAGGGTCTGAGGATTGCTCAGTGAGATCGGATCGGCATAGTCAGTCAGCAGTTTGATCAGCGCCGGGATCAGGAAGGGCAGCAGAATACCGATGCAAATGTTCAGCCGACCGTCGCGCTGCAGGCGAGTAACTACGTCACCGCCTTTGGTGGGGTCGAACAGCGGAAGATTGGTCCAGACATTGAAGGCGCCATTTCCGGTCGGCCAGCCGCGCACTTTCACCGCGTAGGCAAAGCTGGCGATCGTCACCAAAGCAGCGACATACGCGACGCTGGCAGAAATACGGACAAGTTCGATCAAGGGCACGCTTGCATCAGTTGGCAGCATCAGGATGATCAGCCGTACTGGCGAATAGGGAAAGTCGACCACATTTGCGACGCCCAGGCCAAAGGAATAGAAGGTCGTCGTCAGGCCGGTCGGCGTATATGCGTTCTTGCAGATCAACGTCAGGAACGTGATCATCGACATCAGCCCGACAAAGCGCAAACGGTTCACAGGCGGCGCATCGCGGAATTCGATAAAGCTGGGAAAAGCAGAGTTGTATTCAGCGAATGTCAGGAAAAACGCAAGAATGGCGAGAAAGACGACAATCTCGGTCCCATTCGTAGACGTTACAGGCAGGTACAACGCGGGTGTCAGCACCATTAGTGCGACCAATAATCCCCGAATCGCCGCCCCTGTTGTGCGCGCAATCACTATCCAAACCCTTTCAAACCGGATTGACCGCTTCTTTGACGGTTTCGTCCCAACTTGTGCCCGATCATTGTTAATCGACGGGTGCCTCTATTATCGCCAACACTGACGATAAGCGGCAATCCGCTCAAGCCAAGCTGCAGAAAACACGGAATTTCAGGCAAAAAGATGGCAAAACTGGTGCGCCTTTGCATCATTTCTGTCGCAAATTCGGCGTGTATCAGAAGGGGAGTACCACATGTTGTGGTTGCCGGGTCATCAACCCCAAGAACGCGAAAGGGGTCGCCCAGGCGACCCCGATAGGTTGAGTATCCACAGATTCGTTCTTGGAATCACACCCAGGGGCGGGCCTGGCTTGCGTGATCCTCGAATTTGTCGATGTGATGATCTTTTTCCATCGTCAGGCCGATATCGTCCAAACCATTCAGCAGGCAATGCTTGCGATGTGGGTCGACACTGAACTCGATCACAACGCCATCCGAGGTGGTGATCTGCTGATCTTCCAGATGCACGGTCATGCGGGCGTTTTCGCCTTTATGCGCATCTTCCATCAAGATCGCGTGGTGTTCTTCTTCGACCACGATGGGCAGGATGCCGTTCTTGAAGCAGTTGTTAAAGAAGATGTCGGCAAAGCTGGTTGAGATCACAACCTTGATGCCGAAATCCTTGATCGCCCAGGGCGCGTGTTCGCGCGACGAGCCGCAGCCGAAATTGTCGCCAGCTACCAGGATCTCTGTCTGACGATATGCGGGTTTGTTCAGCACGAAGTCTTCGTTTTCGCCACCATGTTCATGATAGCGCATCTCATCAAACAGCACGACACCAAGGCCGGACCGTTTGATGGTTTTCAGATGCACTTTCGGGATGATCATATCGGTGTCGATATTGATCAGCGGCATTGGGGCGGCCACCCCGTGGACTTTGTCAAACTTTTCCATGTCTACACTCCTGCGAGAGAGGGCCGCGCCCGTGTCCCGCGTTTAAGCTTGTTTCGCTTCTGTTGTTGCGTCGTCGGGTGCGTTCCTGATGAAGAACGCCATGAAGACCAAACCGAACCCGTTGAACAGCATCTCAATGCCCAGGAAGATACCCAAAATGCTCAGCAGCACCTGAGGATCGCTTCCCACATATGTCCAGATGATGCCCGCGAGGACGATCGACAAGATGCCCGAGGTCATCGTGGGCCAGAAAAACTGTGTTCCTTTCATCTGGAACGACAGAATGACCCGCGCGATGCCGCCTGCCATGAACAGGATCAGCATCACGGTTGCCAGTGTCAGGGTTCCCTGCAGCGGGTGATCCAGAAAGGACCAGCCCAGAAACAGCATCACCGCACCCATGATGAATGACAGAATTTTGTTGCCGGTGCCTTCTACCGTAAAGCCGCCAACAACTTGCAGCGCCCCCGAGATCAGCAGCAACACTCCGGTTACTACTGTCACGGCGACAGACGCCACAACTGGCGCGCCCAGTACAAAGATACCGAACGCTATGGACAGAAGCCCCAGCAGGAGCCATTTGACCCAGTCACTCATGTTTTTTATTCCTCAAATATCTAGATATGAGGGGACCTTACATCAATTCACGGACGTCTGTCAGCCGTCCTGTGATTGCCGCTGCGGCAGCCATTGCAGGGCTTAGCAAATGGGTACGTCCTCCCCGTCCCTGACGGCCTTCGAAGTTGCGGTTCGAGGTCGCGGCACAGCGCTCGCCCGGCTGTAACTGGTCAGGGTTCATCGCCAGACACATTGAACATCCTGCCAGACGCCATTCGAAGCCGGCCTCTTTGAAAATCTCGGCCAGACCTTCTTCTTCGGCCTGAGCACGGACCAGACCCGAACCGGGCACGACCATGGCACGCATGCCGTCCTTGACCTTTTTGCCTTTCAGGATCTCGGCCGCGGCACGCAGGTCTTCGATGCGGCCATTGGTGCAGGAGCCGATGAAAACGGTGTCGATCTCGACGTCGCTCAGCTTTTGACCGGCTTCCAGACCCATATACTCGATCGAGCGGCGGGCTGCGTCGACCTTGCCACCTTCGAAATCTTCGGGGTTCGGTACAGTTGCGGTGATCGGCAGCACGTCCTCGGGGCTGGTGCCCCAGGTGACTACAGGGGCGATGTCTTCGCCGCGCAGGGTGATGACCTTGTCGAAATGTGCGTCATCGTCGGTATAGAGCGTTTTCCACCAGTTCAAGGCAGCTTCCCACTGCGCGCCCTTCGGGGCGTGTGGGCGACCTTTGACGTAGTCATAGGTGGTTTCATCCGGAGCAATGAGACCGGCGCGCGCGCCGCCTTCGATCGCCATGTTGCAGACGGTCATGCGACCTTCCATCGACAAATCGCGAATCGCTTCACCGCAATATTCGATCACATAGCCGGTGCCGCCGGCGGTACCGGTCTCGCCGATCACAGCAAGAGTGATATCCTTGGCGGTCACGCCCGGCTGCAATTTGCCGGTGATCTCGACCTTCATGTTCTTGGATTTCTTCTGGATCAGGGTCTGCGTGGCCAGAACGTGCTCAACTTCGGACGTACCAATGCCATGGGCCAGCGCGCCAAAGGCACCGTGCGTTGCGGTGTGGCTGTCGCCGCAAACCACGGTCATACCGGGAAGGGTCCATCCCTGTTCCGGGCCGACAATGTGGACGATGCCCTGACGCACGTCATGAACTGGATAATAGTGAATGCCAAAATCCTTGGCGTTTTTGTCCAGCGCTTCGACCTGAATGCGTGATTCGGGGTTTTCGATCCCGTTCACACGATCGGCGGTGGTCGGAACGTTGTGGTCCGGTACCGCAATGGTCTTTTCCGGTGCGCGCACCGGGCGGCCGGCCATGCGCAGCCCTTCAAAGGCCTGCGGGCTGGTTACTTCGTGAACCAGATGGCGGTCGATATACAGCAAACAGGTGCCATCATCGGCTTCGTGCGCGACATGGGCATCCCAGATCTTGTCATAGAGTGTTTTGGGGGACATTGGTCCTCTCCCGTATGTAATGAGAAATAGCTGGCGAGTGGCTGGGTGCCGCCTATAGGCAGGCCAGAACCGTGCGGGCGGCCCCAAAGAACCGTTCACGCAGGCGCGTGCGGTCTTGCAGTGTCGGAGCAGGGGCCAAGTTGAGTCTCATGCGCACCAGATATATCGCGGGTGCCCGTCAATCAAGGTTCAATCCGGCCTCGGGCTTGCATCACCCCGAGTTGCTGTCCAAGCTGCTATTCAGGAGACCTGTATGAACCAAGACCTGATCCCCAGCTCGCTGTCGGAACTCTATGAAAACATGGTGGCGGGGTTTTCCGTGCAGTTCGGAAAACTTGTTGATCTGATCGTCACGCCGGGTTGGCGGCGGCACCAGTTGATCATCATTCTCGCTCTGTGGGCTTTGGCATATGTGCTCAAGCTGGTCACGCAAAACCGGTGGGAAACCTGGGCACGTGCCCGCACCGGCTGGCCCAAATGGCGGCTGCGCACTCTGGTTCAGCTGATGCAGCGCCTAACACTGGTCTATTTCGTTTTGTTGTCCTGGACGCTGTACCTGTTCATGCAGAATGTGACCTGGCCGTCGCACAGTTACATTATCGGCGTGATCGCGACATTGGCCGCCGCTTGGCTGGCGATCGCGCTGGTGGCGCGACTTGTCCGCAACCGTACGCTGCGGCGGATCTTCAAATGGGCAATGTGGGTCTATGCAACGCTGGTTGCGCTGAATCTGACCGATGATGTGGCCGAGTTTTTGGACGGCGTGGCGATTTCCATCGGTGATCTGCACATCTCGGCGCTGGGGATTCTCAAGGCCGTATTGCTGATCGGCGTGCTGCTGACATTGGCCCGCATCGGGACCCGCACGGCCGAGCGGGGATTGCAGAGGAACGACGACATCACGCCTTCGATGCAGGTTCTGTTGGCAAAGGGCATTCAGGTTCTACTGTACGGCGCTGTCTTTATGGCGGCCATCCGCACGCTTGGGTTTGATCTGACAGGTATCGCGCTGTTGTCAGGCGCGATCGGCGTGGGCATCGGGTTTGGCCTGCAAAAGGTGGTGTCGAACCTGATCTCTGGGATCATCATCCTGATGGACCGCTCGATCAAACCGGGCGACGTGATCTCGTTAGGTGACACCTTTGGATGGATCAATGCGCTGGGCGCGCGCTATGTATCAGTGGTCACCCGAGATGGGCGTGAATACCTGATCCCGAACGAGGATCTGATCACCAATCAGGTCGTGAACTGGTCGCATTCGGACCGGTATGTGCGTCTGGATCTGGATTTTGGCACCAGCTACGACGACGATCCGCATCAGGTACGCGCCACGGCGATCCGGTCGGTCAAGACAGTGAAACGTGTTCTCAGCGGCGGTTCGCATGAGCCGGTCTGCCATATAACCGGGTTCGGCGACAGCAGCGTGGACTATGTGCTGCGGTTCTGGATCAGCGATCCGACCAAGGGGCTTACCAATATCAGGGGCAATGTTTACCTCGCCCTTTGGGACGCTTTCAAGGCCGAGGAGATATCGATTCCTTTCCCCCAGCGCGAGGTTCGGCTGCTGCCCGACGGCGCAGACTCGCAACAGATCGCCAAAGAGTGAGCGCCCGTGCGGCCGCAAAAGCGCCCGTTCATTGAAATGTTGCATTCCCCTTGTTACCTTATTAGTACCCCTGCGCCGGGGTTTGGCGGCGCGCAACAAAGGAGGACTATGTCCTGTCTCTACATACACAGGCGGGTTTGCCCGCCGATGATGGGGCCAATGTAATGGCCCACTCTCAGTCAATCAGCGACAAGCTGCTTGAGCGTATCCTTTCCTCACTTTCCGATGACAAGGCCGAAGATGTCGTGCAGATCAACCTGCAAGGCAAGTCGTCTGTCGCGGATCACATGGTCATTGCGTCCGGGCGTTCGACACGTCAGGTCTCGGCCATGGCGGAAAAGCTGACGGATCGCATCAAGCAGGAATTCGGTTTCACCTCGAAGGTCGAAGGCAAGGATACCGGCGACTGGGTGCTGATCGATACGGGCGACGTGATCGTCCATATCTTCCGCCCCGAAGTGCGTGAATTCTATCAGCTGGAAAAGATGTGGCTGCCTCAGGGCGGCAGCGCCTCGGCCAACTGAGGCGCCATCCCGGCCTGCATTAACAGGCCGGAGGCGAGAGAAATATGCGTATAAGCATTTGTGCGGTCGGGCGATTGCGTGCCGGACCGGAGAAGTCCCTGCTTGACGATTACCTGACCCGATTTGACCGGACCGGCCGCGCGCTGGGCCTTGGTCCAGCACGGGTGGTCGAGGTCGAAGACAAGAAAAACGCAGGCATGGGGGCTGAGGCCGCGTTGCTGCGCAAGGCCCTGCCCAAAGGCGCGGTGATCTGCACGTTGGATGAACGCGGGCGGGTGATGTCCTCGCCTGATTTTGCCAAGAAACTGGGTGGCTGGCGCGATGCCGGGCGGCAGGATCTGGCATTGATCATTGGCGGTGCGGACGGAATAGACTCTGATCTGCGGGCCGAGGCCGATTTTTCCATCTCATTCGGGTCGATGGTCTGGCCCCATATGCTGGTCCGTGTGATGCTGGCCGAGCAACTTTACCGGGCCGCGACCATCCTGTCGGGCGGTCCCTATCACCGGGTCTGACATGGCGCAGCTTTTGATCGTCTACCATTCGCGCACCGGCGGAGCCCGTCAAATGGCCCAAGCCGCTGCGGCAGGAGCGCGGGACGAAGCGGAAACGGTTCTGAAAACTGCAGATCAGGCGACCTCTGAGGATCTATTGGCCGCGGATGGGTATATTTTCTGCGCGCCCGAGAATCTGGCCGCGATTTCAGGTCTGATGAAAGAGTTCTTTGACCGCTGCTACTACCCTGTGCTGGGCAAGATCGAAGGGCGACCGTATGCGCAGATGATTTGTGCTGGGTCCGATGGCGAGAATGCGGCCCGTCAAACCGCGCGGATTGCCACCGGTTGGCGGTTGAAAGAGGTTCAGCCTCCGTTGATCATCTGCACCCATGCGCAAACGCCCGAGGCTATTCTGGCCGAAAAGACCATCCCGCAAAACCAACTGGATGAGTGCCGTGATATTGGGGCTGCGTTGGGTGCGGGTCTGGCGCTGGGTGTGTTCTGAAGATCAGTTCAGTGTGACCAACGTCGTCTCGTCACCCCAGCCATCGACACTGCACCGCGCCTGAATCTGAACCTGTGTCACGCCATTTGGAATCGCCACTCCGGATAGTGAGCGTGTAAAGGGCTGCTCATTCTCATGTGGGTGATGCAATACGCGCATGCCCAGTTCATTGCCGTCCATGTCCAGAACGCGCCAGCCATCGGCATAGTGATCCCACCCGGTATCGGGATGGCGGATCGTCACGTCGAATCGCCACGTGTCACCGCTTTGGCTGGCCGCCACTTTTTCAATTACGGAAGGGTCGGCAAGCGCTGGGCTGGCGAGAAGAAGGCTGAGAATCAAATACCGCATGTGGCGATCCTAGGCTGTGTCCGTCGGCTTCGCGATCACGAATCCGTGTCGCGCGGTTGGGACAGCAGGACCAGCCGGGAATGCGACGCAAACTCGCGCCGGTATAGGACACCGAACGTGATCGCCGTGCCCAGCAGCAACGCCACAGGCCCAAGTATCCAGGCAACGGATGCCAGGGCAAAATAAGTCACGCGCAAACCGCGGTTAAAGCTGCGCGCCGCGGTGACGCAGATCTCGGCCGCTTGTGCTGCGCGCGGATAGGCTTGTGGGTCCGACGGTTCATTGGGCACCGAGGCCATCAGAACCGCACAATAGCCAAACAACCGGTGCGCCCAGACATATTTCAGGAATGCATTGGCCAGAAAAAGGATGATGATCAGAATCTTGATCTCCCACACCATGGCCGGTGCGCTGCCGATGGCCAGATCATTGGCGACGCCGGCAAGGCGTTCGGTATTGCCCAGCAGGGCCAATCCGCCCCCGATGGCGATCATCGTGGTCGATGCAAAAAACGTACTGCCCTGCCGCATCGCCGCGACCACCTGCGCGTCAAACATTCGGGGTTGCCGGGTGACCATTTCCCGCATCCATTCTCGACGATAGTCATCCATCATCACCGTGACGGAATGCTTATTGGGTGAGGGATTTTCGATTCGCCAACCGATCCACAGCCAGGTGATCAGCAACACGGCAATGGCCGCATAATCCAGCGGTGAAAACAATTGTGCCCGATCAATCCAAGTCATGCTGCGACCTTAGGACCAGACATGAGAACTTGCCAGATGAAGAAATTGGTAATATTATTTTACCAAATAGGGGATCGACCATGGAAATGCCAACGCCAAATCCTGACGTTCTGCGCCGCAAGGCCGTGGTTCTTCAACGTTTGTTGCAGGTCTTGCCCGAAGCGGCGGTTATTCACGAGCCGTCCGAGACACGCGCTTATGAATGTGACGCACTGACGGCGTATAGGTGCCCTCCGATGCTGGCGGTTCTACCGTCGACCACGCAAGAGGTCTCGGACGTTTTACGCATTTGCAATGAAGAAGGCGTCCCTGTGGTTCCGCGCGGGTCGGGTACTTCCTTGGCAGGTGGCGCGTTGCCAACGGCGGATTGCGTCATCCTTGGAGTCGCCCGGATGAACGAGGTGCTGGAGGTCGACTATGACAACCGCTTCATTCGCGTTCAATCAGGCCGCACGAACCTGAGCGTGACCGGTGCAGTCGAGGAAGACGACTTCTTCTATGCGCCAGATCCGTCCTCACAGCTCGCCTGTGCCATTGCTGGGAACATCGCGATGAACTCGGGCGGGGCGCATTGTCTGAAATACGGCGTGACCACCAACAACCTGTTGGGCGTAAAGATGGTGCTGATGGATGGCAGCGTGGTCGAGATTGGCGGCGCGCATCTGGACTCTGGCGGTCTCGACTTGTTGGGTGTCATCTGTGGGTCTGAAGGGCAGTTGGGCGTGGTGACTGAAGCCACGCTGCGTATCCTGCGCAAACCCGAGGGCGCGCGACCCGTGCTGATGGGGTTTGATGACAACGAGGTTGCCGGGCAATGCGTCTCGGACATTATCAAGTCGGGCATCCTGCCGGTTGCGATCGAATTCATGGATACTCTGTGCATCCAGGCCTGTGAAAATTTCGCCCATGCCGGTTACCCCGACTGCACCGCTTTGCTGATTGTCGAGGTCGAGGGGTCCGAGGCCGAGATGGACCATCAGTTGTCAAAAATCATCGAAATTGCCAAGCGTCACAATCCGGTCGAACTGCGCGAAAGCCAGTCGGCCGAAGAAAGCGCGAAAATCTGGCTGGGGCGCAAGTCGGCTTTCGGCGCGATGGGTCAGCTGAACGATTACATGTGTCTGGACGGGACGATCCCGGTTTCTTCCCTACCGGAAGTGTTGCGTCGGATTGGTGAAATGAGCGAAGAATACGGCTTGCCGGTCGGCAATGTGTTTCATGCAGGCGATGGCAACATGCACCCATTGATCCTGTTCGATGCCAACAAACCTGGTGATCTTGAGAAATGCGAGGCGTTCGGAGCTGATATCCTGAAGCTTTGCGTTGATGTGGGTGGCTGCCTGACAGGTGAGCACGGCGTTGGGATCGAAAAGCGCGATCTGATGTCCCACCAATACGCGGCTGCGGACCTTGAGGCTCAGATGGTCATCAAGGATGTGTTCGACCCGAATTGGCTGCTGAACCCGGCCAAAGTGTTCCCATTGCAGGCGTCGAAGTCCCGACGCAACGCGCGGATCGCCGCAGAATAATCGGCTCTAACAAAGAAGAATTGTCATGAAACCAAAGACAGAAGCCGAACTGGCCGAGATGGTGGCCGGGTTGAATGAACCGGTCCATATCAAGGGAGGCGGTACGCGCGGTATTGCGGGGCCAGACGCGGTGATCGACACCAGCGAGCTCACCGGCGTCACACTTTATGAACCCGGCGCGCTGACGTTGGTGGCGAAGGCCGGCACGCCGGTTGGAGAGATTGAGGCCGCGTTAGACGCTGAAGGTCAGCAATTGGCCTTTGAGCCGATGGATCACCGGGGATTGCTGGGAACCAGTGGCACACCGACAATAGGAGGCGTTGTGGCGGCCAACGTATCTGGGCCTCGGCGGGTACAGGCAGGGGCATGCCGCGATTTTCTGCTGGGCGTGCGCTATGTCGATGGCATGGGGCAGGTCGTCAAGAATGGCGGTCGGGTCATGAAGAACGTTACCGGCTATGATCTGGTCAAGCTGATGGCGGGATCCTGGGGCACTCTGGGTGTTTTGACCGAAGTGTCGTTGAAGGTACTGCCCAAGCCCGAAGTCCCGGCAACGCTGTCTATTCAGGTACCCGATGTGACCACCGCAATTGCAGCGCTGTCCGCCGCATTGAAATCCCCTTTTGAAGTCAGCGGAGCAGCGTACGACCCAGACATGGGGTGCGCCTTACTGCGCCTCGAAGGATTTGCGGGTTCGGTGACATACCGGTCGGATCAACTGAAATCCCTACTGTCTGGTTTCGGCGAGGTTGCCGAACTTGAGCATCCTGGCACATTGTGGGCCGACCTGCGTGATGCAGCCGGTTTCCACGAACAAAGCGGTGATGTCTGGCGTATTTCGGTCAAACCCACGGATGCGCCGGACATCGTTGCGCGCATCCGGGCAGATCGGACGTTGTTTGATTGGGGCGGTGGGTTGATCTGGGCCTTGGTGCCGGTTGGTACTGATCTGCGGGCGCAATTAGGCGCGTTTGACGGTCACGCAAACATCGTGCGGGCAGGGTCCGAAACACTGGCCGAACTGGGGCGTTTTCAACCGGAGGCACCCGGCATTGCGGCTCTAATCAAAGGAATTCGTCAAAGATTCGACCCCCGCGGTTTGTTAAATCCGGGGTTGATGGGGTAAGCCGATGCAGACGACATTCACCGAAAAGCAGTTGCAAGATCCCGCGATCCAAAGATCAAATGAAATCCTGCGAAACTGCGTCCATTGTGGGTTTTGTACAGCCACATGCCCGACCTATCAGGTGCTGGGGGACGAGTTGGATAGTCCACGGGGGCGCATTTACCTGATCAAGGACATGCTGGAAAACGAGCGTGTGCCGGATGAGAAAACGGTCAAGCATATCGACCGCTGCCTGTCATGCCTGGCCTGTATGACCACGTGTCCATCTGGCGTGCACTACATGCATCTGGTCGATCACGCGCGGGAATACATCGAAGAGAACTATAAACGCCCCTTCTCGGATCGTGCACTGCGTAGGGTGCTGGCACAGATCCTGCCTTATCCGATGCGGTTCCGCTGGGCTTTGATCGGGGCGAAACTGGGGCGGCCATTCCGCTTTCTGATGCCTGACGCCCGGTTGCGTGCCATGTTGGATATGGCCCCCAAACATATTCCGCCCGTCAGTCGCAATGACGACCCGCAGAGATTTGCGGCTAAAGGACCACAGCGCAAGCGTGTTGCACTGATGACGGGTTGTGCGCAAAAAGCTTTAAATACTGACATTAACGACGCAACTATTCGGCTTTTGACCAGGATAGGATGCGAGGTCGTCGTGGCCGAAGGGGCAGGGTGTTGCGGCGCGCTGACCCATCACATGGGCAAGACCCGCGAAAGCCATGAGGCCGCAAAAGCCAATATCAGGGCCTGGACCGCAGAAATGAACGGCGACGGGTTGGACGCCATCGTCATCAATACCTCGGGCTGCGGTACGACGGTCAAGGATTATGGCCATATGTTTCGCAATGATCCCATGGCCGAAGACGCGGCGCAGGTGTCGTCGATTGCAATGGATATCAGCGAACTGCTGATCCAGCTGGAACTGCCTGTAGGTGAAGACAAGGGCCTGACCGTTGCATATCATGCAGCCTGTTCTTTGCAGCACGGTCAAAAGATCAAAACGCACCCCAAAAGCCTGCTGAAACAGGCTGGTTTCGCCGTGTTAGAGCCTGCAGATAGTCACCTGTGCTGCGGTAGCGCGGGGACTTACAACCTGATGCAGCCAGAGATTTCGGGCAAGCTGAAGCACCGTAAAATTAAAACGCTGGAAGCCAAAAAACCGGACGTGATCGCGGCGGGCAATATCGGATGCATGATGCAGATCGGTTCTGGCACCAACATTCCCGTGCTGCACACGGTCGAGCTTTTGGATTGGGCAACCGGCGGGCCGGAGCCGCGGGCATTGCATGAACCAGCCAAACCTGAGGTTCCGGTCCTTAGGTAGACCATGCTGATGCAACTGCGCACCACTCGCCCCGTTAAACAGACGCGGGCGTCATCGCCCTATTTTTGCCGCACCGGAGACGTAGGAGAATACGTCAACAGCAAAGCCGGAGTGCCGTTTGCGAAACTGGATCACAGCATTGGCGCTGGCTTTGACGCCGTTGTCCGCCGCAGCCCAGGATACCGGGTTGAAAAGCCTAGACACCACCGATGCGGGGCGCGCGTGGATGGCGGTCGGGCGCCTGGATATCAAGGACGGCGCCGGGTTTTGCACCGGGACACTGATTTCTCCAACCCAGGTTTTGACGGCTGCCCATTGTCTGTTCGACAAGGTAACTGGTCAACGGATTGACCTGGCAGAGGTCGAGTTTCTGGCCGCCTGGCGTCTTGGGCGTGCATCGGCCTATCGGGCCGCACGTCGCGCTGTTGTTCACCCAGACTACGAATACAGCACCGAGGCAACGGCCTCGCGGCTGTACAATGACATCGCGCTGATCGAGCTGTGGCAACCGATCCGCAATACGAGCGTAATTCCGTTCGAGACCGGAAACCGTCCGGCCCGAGGTGCCGAAGT
Organism: Ruegeria sp. CDSB113; assembly: GCF_059611045.1. Taxonomy (NCBI): domain Bacteria; kingdom Pseudomonadati; phylum Pseudomonadota; class Alphaproteobacteria; order Rhodobacterales; family Roseobacteraceae; genus Ruegeria; species Ruegeria sp. CDSB113. The sequence goes on along the minus strand of NZ_JBXWOU010000010.1, from coordinate 114,446 downwards.
GGGGGTCGTGTCCTACGCGCAGGATCGGGCCGAGGCTCCCTCGTTGCAAGAAGTGTGCTCGGTCATGACGCGCACATCCAACGTTTTGGTGTTGTCCTGTGACGTCGAGTTCGGGTCGTCGGGCGCACCGGTCTTTTCCTTTGAAGGGGACCGGCCGCGCATCGTTTCGGTCGTCGCAGCCAAGGCCGAATTCAACGGGCAGCGCGTGGCCGTCGGCACCGCGGTCGAAGATTCATTGGAACTGCTGCAGGCAGAATTGTCGGCTGGCCGCGGATTTGGCGTATCTTCCTCCCAAGGAGGGACACGCCGCAATATTGGAGCAAGGTTCATAAAACCATGAGTCGCTTTTTTCTGAATTTTCTTTTGTTTCTTTCAATTTCCGCTTCTGCAACTTACGCCCAGACCGCCAAGCGTAAACTGACGGACCGCGATGACCTTTACGGGTGGGAGGCGGTTGGACGTCTGGACATCGGCGATGACGGGTTTTGCACAGGCACCCTGATTGCGCAGGATCTGGTTTTGACCGCTGCGCACTGTGCGTTGGACAAGGCCACCGGCGAACCGTACCCGCCGGGAATGGTGACTTTTCGGGCGGGGTTAAGCGGCGAGGACGCATTAGCCGACCGCAAGGTAATTCAAATCGCGGCGCACCCGGATTTCGTGGCAAACGGCCCGGTGTCGGCACCGCGGGTGAAGGTTGATGTGGCTCTGATGCGTCTGGACGAGCCAATCCCATATTCCATCGCCGATCCTTTTGCCCTGCATCAGGGTAGGGTCTCGGGAAATGAGGTCAGCCTGGCCTCATACGGGCGCGGTCGGTCCGAGGCGATTACACGTGAAAGGTCCTGTCGGATATTAGATCGAAACCAGGGATTGATAACTTTCAACTGCGATATCACCTTTGGGTCCTCAGGTTCTGCCTTACTTGCCAAAAACGGCCCGCGTTGGCAGATTCTGTCTGTGGTTTCCGCAGTCGCGTCCAACGGGTATCAGAAAGTAGGATTTGGCATGGAACTATCTGGAATCGTTGCCGAACTAAAGGCGGACCTGCGACGCGATGCGCCGCGTCCACAGGCAACGATCCGCCGGTTGCAGGTCGGGTCCGGCAAGTCGAATTCCGGCGCGAAATTCATTAGCTCGGGCGGGGGTTGAACTCGATCAAACTGCTACCCATGTGAACTGTATCGGGTCGCCACGAACGGGGCCCGTATCAACCAGATGCCCGTCCAAACGGAGGGCAGAACACAGATCGCTCTGATATGAGGATATGACACATGCGTAGTTTTGATTTTGCACCCCTGCACCGCGCCACCGTTGGTTTCGACCAGATCGCCGACATGATGGATCGCGTGCTGACCAATGATGTGGCTCAGCCGAGCTACCCGCCTTACAACATCGAAAAGACCGATGCCGACACCTATCGAATCTCGGTTGCTGTCGCCGGTTTTTCGGAAAATGACCTGTCGGTCGAAATGAAAGAAAACGCCCTTATCGTTGCTGGCAAAAAAACCGCCGAGGACAAAGAGCGCAGCTATCTGCACCGCGGCATTGCCACCCGCGCGTTCGAACGCCGCTTTGCTCTGGCTGATCACGTACGGGTCATCGGCGCGAGCCATGAAAACGGCATGCTGAACATCGACCTGAAGCGCGAAGTGCCCGAGGCATTGAAACCGCGCCGGATCGAGATTTCTTCGGCCAATGCCATTGAAAAGGACGTGGTCGACGCCAAAGCCGTGAACTAAGGCGACCGCTATACGCCGCGATAATCGTTCCTCTCTGGATTATCGCACCACACGCCCCGCGTTCCTCCAGACGCGGGGCGTTGTTTTTTGGGGAGTACTAAAAGAACTGTAGTCTGTCTCCAGACGGCATTTTCCAATCGATACATAGACCGCTAAGGTTTTGTTCAGACTTGTTTTTAAAGTGCTGTACTGCCAATGTGGGTACATTGGTCATACTGGAAATTTGATGCTCCGACTTGTTGGTACAGTCCTGTTTTTGTTTCTTCCGACTCTTGCCTCGGCTCAGGTTGCACCTCCGGCCCTGACTAAAGATTATTCCGACATGATTGGCAGCGGTCCAGCACTGAATATCGGTTTAGTTCGAAATGGAAATTCTGCTGACAACGATCTCGGAGGCACCAGTCTCAGAGACGCATTTTGGGGTGCAGAAGGAAACGACCTGCTCGTTGGCTATGATGCTGTAGATACTTATACCTTTGAATTGGGTGATGGGGCTGACACGATCGTTGATCAAAGCGCCATGGGAAATAGGATCAGGTTTCGCGACGTGCCAGAGGAAATGGTCGAATTGACCGAGGTCCCAGGGTTCAACGGAGAGACAGACCTGCTGCTCACTTACGGTGAAACGGATGCAATCCGTGTTGTTGGGTGGTCCAAGTTATCTGACGAGACAAAATCAGCTTGGACGTTTGAACATGTGTTTCGTCCAAAGTCAGAGCCTGTTTCGGAAAGGCCAAAGCCCATACTTATTTTGCTGACTGATCCCTGGGCAGTGGGAATGCTGCTTCTCGTGATGTTTTTCAGTTGTTTTCCACTGGTCCGACTTCTTTGGCTCCGTTGGCGCAACCACTGAATTTTCTGGGATATGTCCTCTATTCGGCTGCTGCAAAGGTTCTCGAACAAAAACCCTGCGCGATAATTACGCAGGGTGATCTTTGAATTTGGCAATGAAGGTCAGTTCCCAGCCATAACCGATCCGATCGACCAGAACATCGTCTCGCCTGAGGCGTCGTCGACTCCGTCATTGTCGGTCATCACAAACGCCTCGCCCGAGGGCAGGATGGCCAGGCCTTCGATCTTGTCCAGGACGTATCCGCCGGTTGAGGTCAGGTCGGGCAGCAGGTCGCGGACCTCTAGCTTGCTGACGACGGGCAGGGGGCCGCCTAACGGGGCCGGGGTCATCTCTGACAGCGGTATGCGGTAGACCTTTTTGGTCACGGCGCGGTGGTCATGCTGATTGTCGCGCTCGATGACATAGACGTGGTCGCCAAAGGCCACGATTTCCGACAGACCGACCCAGCCTTTTTCCGGGTCCGCCTTGGGATAGTGCACCGCGCCCCATTCTTTGGTCTCAAGGTTGTAGGCCACCAGTTTCACGTGGTTTTCAGGGTCGTCCTTCCATTCGCGCTGAACGGCCATCCACAGGGTGTTGCCAACGCGGGTGATGCCCTCAAACCCAAAGCGCTTTTCGACGGCCATGAGCTCAGGTGGCAGGCCGATCTCGCCTTTGCGATCCTTGATCTGGCCATCAGCGGACACGTGGTAAATCGCATGCGGGATAACACGGTCGGTGCGGCCTTCGGAGGCGACGTAGAACCCGCCCTTACCGTCCAGCGTAATGCCCTCCAGATCCAGCTTCTGTGCCGGGTTGCCGTCCTGACGGTGGATGCGGATCACATCCACAATGCGGGCGGGTTTCTGGCTGGGGTCGATCTTGAAAATCGAAGGCTGGAAGCCGTAAAAGCTGTCGTTGACCGCATAGATCATGCCGTCCTCATCAGCCACCAGACCGGACAGCGCCCCCCAGCCGATCAGCTCATCCGCCCCTGCGGATGTCAGATGCGGATAGGTGGCCGGGGCGTCCTGATATTCGTAGATCATCACATGCGCGCGCGGGCCGCCGTCTTCGATCAGGTCCTTTTCATTGGCCGAGATCAGCAGGTTGCGTTCCGGGATCGCAACATAACCTTCAGGGCCAACGCCCGAGGGCAGCAGCTGTTTCAGAACCGGGTTGGCCGGGTCAGTGGCGTCATAGACACCCACGACCGAGGCGCGCTCGGCCCCTACAAAGATCATTGGTGTGTCACCGAAGGTCGCTGCGGTCACACTTTCAGGCTCAACACCTTTGGCGTCCGAGCGTTTGTCGGGATAGTGACCGATCTGGATGATGGCTTTCTCAAACTCGGTACCGTTCTCGTAAACAACGGTGCCGTCCTTGTGGAAGATCGTCCAGCCGCGCGAGCCGCCTTTGTAGTCACCTTCGTTGGCGGTTGCGAAATGGTTGTTGTCGATCCATTTCACTGCATCAGGCTCACGCAAACGGCCCGGCTGGCTTTCGGTGAAGATCAGCGCACCGCGTTCGTCGGTGGCGTCGATGCCTTCCAGATCCACGCTACCCGCCGAGAAATGGCTGACCACGTTGCCATCCTTGTCGACGACCGCGATGTGGTTGTTTTCCTGTAGGGTGACGACGGTTTCTCCCAGGGTGTTGATGTCGACAAACTCAGGCTCGGGATCAGTAGGGGCAATGTCGGCCAGCCCGGTCAGCGAGGCCATCTTCATGCCTGCGCAATCCAGTGCGCCGTCTTTCAGCGGCACCATCGCCAGTGTCCCGGCAGGCAGCTGCGGGATGACCCCGTCGTTTAGGTCTTCGTCACGCTCATTCTCGATGGCTACGGAAACAAAGCTGCCATCCGGGGCAATCGCGACACTGTCGGGCTGACCACCCAGATCACAGGCACCGGTTTCAGCCTTGCCCGCAATATCGACCGAGATCAGCTTGCCCGAAGGGGCAGTATAGCTTTCCGATGTGTTCACACCGACAAAAGCCGTCGCGCCAACGATCCCCAGGGATGTCGGCTCACCACCCACGTCCATCGCACCTAGCGGTGCGGGGTTCGCGGGGTCGGTGATATCGACCATGCCAATCATGCCCAGCGGGCTGTCGGTATAGACCAGCGTCATGCCGTCCGCTGTCGCCGCGATGATCTCGGGCGAGGTTTCGCGGGTGGTATCCGCCCCCTCGGCCATGTTTTTGACGACGGGGAAAGACGCAATTCGGTTGAAATTCATTTCTGCCGCTGCCTGACCGGCGGTCAGCGCAAGGGCAGATGTCAGGCAGACACAGCGCAATGACATCGGGTGGTATCCTCTCTCACTTGGATGAGAGGGGGATGAACGCGGGTCATTGCAGGGATGTGACGGTTTGTTTGCAGTTTTGTGACAAACGTAATGGCCCCGGCACACAGCACCGGGGCCTTTTCAGATCAGACCGACAAGCAGACGTATTTCATCTCAAGATAGTCTTCCAAACCGTGGTGGCTGCCTTCGCGGCCCAGGCCGGACTGCTTAACGCCGCCAAACGGGCCAAGCTCGGTCGAGATGATGCCTGTGTTGACGCCGACGATGCCGTATTCCAGCGCCTCGGCCACTTTGTAGACGCGGCTGAGGTCCTTGGCGTAGAAGTAAGACGCCAGACCAAAGATCGTGTCATTTGCCATGGCGATCACGTCGTCTTCGTCATCGAATTTGAACAGGGGCGCCAGTGGGCCAAAGGTCTCGTCCTGCGCCACCATCATGTCCTGCGTTACGCCGGTTACGATAGTCGGCTGAAAGAAGGTGCCGCCCAGATCGTGCGGCAGACCGCCGGTCAGAACCGCGCCGCCTTTGTCGGTGACGTCCTTGATGTGCTCTTCGACCTTGACCACTGCTTCGGCGTTGATCAGCGGGCCGGTTGTTGTGCCCTCAGCCAGACCATCACCGATTTTCAGCGCCTCGACAGCGGCTTTCAGTTTGGCAGCAAATTCGTCATAGACACCGGCCTGAACATAGATGCGGTTGGCACAGACACAGGTCTGGCCGTTGTTGCGGAACTTGCACATCATTGCGCCTTCGACTGCCGCATCCAGATCTGCATCGTCGAACACGATGAATGGCGCGTTGCCGCCCAGTTCCATCGAGCATTTCATGACCTGATCAGCGGCTTGTTTCAGCAGGATGCGCCCCACTTCGGTCGAGCCGGTGAAGGTCAGCTTGCGCACGCCGGGGTTTTCGCAGAATTCCTTCCCGATCTCGCTGGCGCTGGAGGACGGCAATACGTTGAACACACCAGCCGGGATGCCAGCCTGTTCGGCCAGAACGCCCATGACCAATGCGGACAGCGGTGTTTCCTTGGCCGGACGTGCGACGAATGCACAGCCTGCCGCCAGCGCCGGAGCTGCCTTGCGGGTGATCATCGCATTGGGGAAGTTCCACGGCGTGATCGAGGCTGCAACGCCGATCGGCTGCTTCAGCACCATGATCCGCTTGTCGCGCTGGTGACCGGGGATCGTCTCGCCATAAACGCGCTTGGCCTCTTCGCCGAAGAACTCGATGAACGACGCGCCATATCCGATCTCGCCAACGGCCTCGGCCAGCGGCTTGCCTTGCTCGGCGGTCAGGATTTTGCCCAGATCTTCGGCGTTTTCCATCATCAGGTCGTACCAGCGACGCAGAATCACGGCGCGTTCCTTGCCGGTCAGCTTGGCCCATTCCTTTTGCGCAGCCTCAGCTTGTGCGATCGCGCCGGCGACCTGCGCGCGGCTCAGGTCTGCGACTTCGGCTACGACGTCGCCGCGCGCAGGGTTGGTCACGGCAAAGGTGCCATTGTCCCCGTCGACCCACTGACCGCCGATATAGGCTTTGGTTACAAGCAGATCGGGGTTTTTCAGGATTGATTTCAGGTCGGTTGTCGCGTCCAGCATGGGTCAGCCTCCGGCAATAAAAATTTGTTAGCACTCAAACATGTGCCTCCCGGATTGTCTATGGCCACCCGTGGGGTCAGATCAATCCAGTTTTCGTATGGTAAACGTGACGTTTTTTGCCTACCGGGGCGCATTCATGCGATCTGAGGTCAAAGTGTCAACCCGCCTATCTTTTTTTCGCGGAGTTTGCCAAAGTTCCACAGGATTGGATGCCCAAGGGGATGTAAATGATCGTAACATCTCCTATCTTGTTGGGTGCATAATTAAAAAAGGAATAGGACAGATGTCGAACCAGCAGTTTGATGCGTTGATTGAGGAAACGCAGCAAAAAGTGCGCGAAAGCCAGTCTCAGATCGAAGGGCTGACATCCCGGATCGAAGCCGCGCGTTCTAAGATCGGCTCTGCCGAGGCCGACATCGACATCGAAAACGCCACGCTTGAGGATGTTCACGCCCATACCGAGGTGATGAACGCCAATATCGCCGAGCTGATCATGGGTCTGGACGACGTCACCAGCGCCTTTTCCAAGGATTTCGACGAGATGCGCTCGAAATCCGGGTGGGAGACGTTTGTCGGCATCTTCTCCAAGGGCAAATCCGAGTCGATGCGGCAGGAACGCATGCGCACCGCCAATATCGACGACAAGCTGCAGGACCTGATCGCCAAATCCGACGTTATCGTTCAATTGCTGCAAGGGCAGCTATCCGTGTTGGAAGAACAGCGCGTGAAGGTCGAGGAAAACCTGACCGGCACGCTGGACGACCGCGAGGCGACGGTGGCCGAACTGGAGGCTTTGCGGGCTGAAATTCAGGGCATGGACCCGACGATTATCACTCTGGAGAACAAAATCAGCGTCGAACAGGACGCGGCCGCGCGGACCCAATTGGAAACCGAACTGGCCGAGCTGAACAAGCAGTACAATGCCAAGGTTCAGGAAGAGCAGGTCAAGCTGGCCAAGTCGCAAACGCTGGAGCGCTACATCGAAAAGGGCAAGACCTGGGTCGACTCCCTACAGAACCAGGCGGCGACGCAGATGGTGCTGATCAACAAGCTGCAGACAGACACGCAACAGCGCGTGGTGCTGTATGACGCCCTGACCAAATCGCTGAAAACCGCACAGCAGCAGGACGTGGCCCACCGTATCAACGAGATCGGTGTGCAGACCGACCAAGAGGCGCAAACCGCCATGGCCGCCATCGGCACCGCGACCAACCAGAAGATGGCCGACATGCTTGAGGCGCATGAGGACCACATGGTCTTTGCCCGCGACGTGCTGGAGAAAAAGGCCAAGGCGGATGAACGCTTTGCCCGCCGCTTCGCCTCGATTGTCGAGAAGCATGATAAGAATTTGTATGGGGGTTGAGCTTGGACGAAGTGAGCTTGAGCCGATCTGAACAAACCAGTTGGACGCTCTATCGCTGGTTAGCTGGCAACGTCGGTCTACTGTTTGTCATGATGTATACGATGGGCTGGTACTTTCTTTTCTCAGCTCCTTTGTTGGCGTTGTTCGGACTTTGCGCAACGCTTGTGTATTTCCTTACGGGTAACGGCGAAGGCGCGCTTGGGATCACTGCATTATTGTTTGCCCCATTGTCGATAACATTCCTCGTTTGGCAAATGATCAGGTTTATTGGGCCGACATTTGTAGGATTATTTCGGCGATGTGGGTTTTTCGGTCAGTACTTGCACCGTTTTTCTCCGAGCGACCTTCTTGAAATGGCGCGCACCCATCGACAGATTGCGTCTGCCGACCTTCGCAGGCTATGGGACAAAGCTGTTGAACACTGATCCCATCCAAGACCATGTCGGCCTGACTGACACCTTCGCCTCGCGCCGCTATTTCCGCAAGTTCGAAGTGATCACCGTCCATCTCCTGCGCGTGGCCGCAACGATGGAGGCGGAGGGCGCGATCAGCAAGCAAGAGGTGCGGATCGTGTCTCGTTACCTCTCGGGGCTGCTCTACACCTTCCGCGCACTGAGTATGAAATACCTGCTGGTCGGGCGCGATACGGGGCGGTTCTTCGGGAGCCTCGCCATGGACAAGCGAGACAGCGGGTTTCCGGTGGCGGCCGAGCTGCTGACCATGGCCAATGACGCGCAACAGGCGCAGGTGCATCTGGCAAATATGCCCTCGGAAGATGATCTGAAAACCGACATGGTACGGACGATCATCGGCGATCAGGAAATCCCCACCAAGCTGCAATTCGCCCTGTCGCAAAGGCTCTATTACGAGGAATTGCTAAAGGGTCAGCTGTTCTGGGCCCGCAATGATCCCGAATGCCACTGGATCGGAAATGAGGGCGAGCGGCGCAAGTTCATGATCCACTGGGCAGTCTATGACAGCCAGATCAACCTGCCGGTCATCTATCTGATGCAGTTGGAGGACAGCGGCAAAACCGCCCTGCCCAAGGACCAACGTCGTTGGCCCGAAGTTCAGTCGCATCTGATGGCGCAAAGCTTAGGTGGGCTGAAACTGGTGACAATTGCCAAAGGCTTCGATCAGGATTTCGACGACCTGCACCCCAAACACCTGCGCCGCATCCACGTAGGTCCGATGTATTCCTCGGCCTACACCGAGCAAACCGGCCCGTTGCGGCAGGTTCTTGAGGACGCACAGGCACCGCAAGGTCAGGACTGGGCACTGGCTTGGACCACAGAAGAGCTGGAAAGCGAAGAGGTGATCGAAGAGCGTGCCGGGTGGTTTTCCACAGTCGAGCGCGAGGTCTTCGCGCTCGACCCGTTCGGCGGGCAAGGGGCCGAAACCGGGGCCACCCGTACTCAGAGGTCGATCATTCTGCCCCAGCGCCCGTTTCAGGTGCTGGCTGAGCGTAACCCGCCGGGATTTGGGGATGTGCGCAAATTCGTGGTCAGCAAAGCCGGGCAGGTGTTGCTCTATTAGTTTGGCCTCCGGCGGGAGTGTTTTTGAAAAGATGAAGCAAGGGCGGTTTTGAAATGAGTTTGACGTCAGATCAGATGGAATTGCGCGAAGACGATATTCGCAAGCATTATCCGGCAGCGACCGCCTTGCTGAACGGCTTTGAACACGCGCCGCGGATTGCCAAAGCGGTTGAGGTGGCGGTCGAGCGGTCTCCGGGCGTTTCAACTGGGCGGCGGTTCCGCTCCACGACTCCGGGGCTGGTGACACGCCGAACCGTGCGCGCAGCCGGAGTGCATCTGGTCGAACGGATTGAGGCCTCGGATGATGGCGATGTGTTGGTCTCGCCGCCTCAGGCGACCACGCAGCAGGCCATCCGCCGCGCCATTGCCATCGCCTTGGCTGTGGCTGAGACCTATGCGGAACAGACCTCTCTGGCTGATCTGAAACGCGCGAATCTTGCTGGAGACTTGCCCGCCGCGCGCAAGACCGAATTCTCGGAACTGCTGACGGCTGAGGCTCTGATCACCTCGCACACGTTTGGAAATGCGCTGGCCTATCTGATCTCCTCGCATCTGGGCGAAACGACCGCCGATATTGGTGAGATCGAAGAGGTTCTGACCGACAACGGCCAACTCGCCCTGCATGGCGCGTTGTGGGAGCTGGACCAGACCCTTGCCAAACACGCCCCCGACGATGCCCACCTGATTGCCGCCACCAGTGCCTATGCCGAGCAACTGATGGAAAAGGCTGCGCTGCGCGCCCAATCCGCAGGTCATCTGGCCCCGTTCCAGAACGCCGCCTGGCATATTGAAGCCGATGATTTGACGATCCGGGGGTTCGAACCGGCCTCCAAGGCCAAATCCACCACCCTGACCATGACGTTCAAGAAACCGAACGAGGTGGTCGGCAACCATATCGCAAAGTATCAGGCGATGAAGCTGGCCAAGATGGTGATGGCCTATGATTTTGACCGTCGCCTGAACCCGTTTGCCGAACTTGGCGGGTTCATCTTCACCTTCATGGGCGACGGTAAACCGGGCACCGGCAAGACCACCCTGATCCAGATGATGGCCGGGCTGATCAACGACTATTGCCAGAACGCGGGCTATCCGTTCCGCTATCAAAACCTGAGCACCGATAATATCGACAGCTATCAGGGCAAATCCGGCCAGAACGCCAAGGCCTTTATCAATACGATCATCGACCCTTCGGTCATCGGCTTCGGCACCATCGACGACATCGACCAATTGGCGGGCAAACGCGGTGACCGGCAATCCTCGGCCGGGCAGTTGGAAATCACCGCCGTGCTGATGGAGAGTTTTGCGGGCGCCAACACCGTCGTGCGCGGCAACTGCACCTTTGGCATGTTCTCGAACTACCCCGAGAATGTGGACGACGCGCTGCGCCAGCGGGCCGGCGCGCGGTTCCTGGTGGATGGTCCGCAAACGCGCGAGGATTACATCGACATCCTGCACCTGCTGATGGGCCGCAACCACGACATCCCGCTGGGCGAACACGAGGCCTATGCCGCGCAGGAAATCAAAAAGGCTGTCGCTGCCAGTTTCGAAAGTCATTCCCGCCCGCACGAAGAGGCTCTGCTGCAGGTCTATGACCGGGTGTCCGGCGATATCGGCCAGATGGATACGATTGCCAAGATGGGCACCTACCTGAAGGCGATCCAACAGGCGGATGAGCGGTTCACCGGCCGGGCGATCAAGAACATCACCGACGCGGTGAAAGTCCGCGCGATGGATTTCGAACTGCCCGACGAGTGGATGGAAAACCCCGACCTGTTCCTGTTTCGCGACTACGACACCAAGAAGGCCATGATCGAGGACCTGCGTCAGCCGATCACCGTCGAGATGGTGATCCAGGAGATCAACCGCTACGCCGACAGCGAGTTCCGCTATGCCGACAAGAGCGACGAGGTCGCCATCGAGAACGCGGTCCGCGAGATGGGCCGGATGGAAGAGGCCAAGCGGCGGTATCTGGAGGGGAAGGAGTGACATTTGTGTCAGAAGAAATTTCTGCGGTGGCCAACATTATAATGGCGATAGCAGCGATAGTGGCATCTGTTGCCGCTTGTCGTGGGCTGCGAACCTGGAAATCCCAGATAACATTCCAAACCAACCACGATCTGGTAACAGCGATTCTGAAACATATTTATAGGCATAGAGACGCAGTCGAAGAAGCGAGACACCCTGCGTTTGATTACAGTGAAACTTTTGCCTCGAAGAACAGTGACTCGCATCCAAACCAAAGTGAGATTGAACTCAATCGCTACCGTCAAGCGGCAGCAGAGTATGAGAAGAGATGGGCGAAAGTCGTAGAAATTCGATCAGAGCTTTATCCATTGTCGCTTGAAGCAGATGCCGTTTGGGGAGCGGCCTACAGCAGTTTGTTGAATCCAATTTTCGAACTTGAAGCAGAATTGCGGAGAGTAATCCAGGAACACTTGAGAGCGAAAAACCCTTCATTATCGACTGAGGATCGAGATATCGCACAGAGAAGTTATTGGAAGGATTGGCGAGTAATGTATGCCAGATTTTCCGACGATGATGAGTTCCGAAATCGATATCAGGAAGCTTTAGTAGAAATCGAAGCGAAGCTTAGAAAGAAGTTGAGCTGATGATCCGCCTCATCGAAAAAGGCCTGATGTTCGGCAACCTCGTCCACATCTCCAGCCCGGCTCTGGTCGAGCGGTATAACCGCGCGCTGCAGCATCTGGCGGGCAAGACCACGGCGCTGACGGATTTCCATGTCGATATCTCGGGCTATTCACCAGAGGTGGGGATTGAGCTGGAGGATGAGCTCTACCTCAACCCCAACGGGGTCAACCGACAGTTCATCCTATTGACGACCGAGCAGAAACGCGCGCCTCTGCTGAACGTCAAATTCTCGACCTCGCGCGATATCCTGCGCGAATTCATCGAAATGAACGAGGCGCAGCTGTTCGCCCTGACCGCCACCGATGCAGTGGCCGGAGAGTTGGTGAACTCGGTCATCAAACTCACCACCCCGCGCGATCTGCTGAACCTGCGCAAGATCGAGGTTGAGGCTGACACCGCTGGCGGCACCCTGCGCAAGGCACAGCAACTGGCGGGCATGGTCGAACGGTTCAAGACCGAAGAGGATGCCTGGTTCGACGATGTGCTGATCGCCAGGATGATCGAAACGGCCAAAGAAACCGGCGACGTCACCCGCAACCCGGTTCGCTTGCGCCATACCGCATTTGAGCAGCGCAACTTCTGGACGGCGCACTTCGACGGGCTCTACCTATTCCCCGATCTGGATCATCCGGCGGTGATCTGTATGGGCGACAGACCCGACGATATGCCGATCAAATACGTTTTTGACCCATCTCAGCGGAACCAGATTGCCAAGTTCCTCGGGCTAAACGACTTAGTCGAAACGATCATCGAGGCGCGCGGTGTCAATTCCGCTGCAATCCTGCAGCAGAAAATGGACTTCCTGACCGTGGATGCCGCAGCCGATGCAGGCGTTGACCTAACAGGGTTGGACCGTGGCGATATGCGAAGGTTGGCGCGAAACCATTCGGATCGTCTGCCCGACGCCTATCACGGTCTGGCGCAATTGCTGCGCTGGGCAAAGGATGGCGGGCCGTGGCCGCGCATCACGTCAGATCACCCGGCCTATTTCTATACGCTGCGCGCAACCAACACACCGAACCGCGATCTGGTGAACATGTTGTTGGCGGAACTGGCCCCGTTGGACCCGCGTCAGGTATTCATTTGCCATAAGGAGCTGTTCTACCGCACCTATGCGACATGGCCCGAGGCCAAGAAAGCCTATGTTGCCGACTTCCTTGCGCGCGAGTATCAGGTGGATAAGGCTGGCGCCCGGGCCGCACTATTCGGCCACGAACCGGATATGAACGGCAACGACCGGGTCAGCGAAGACATCATCGCACGCGTCGGCCCTTGGGGCGCAGTAGGGAGAAGTTAAATGTTCGTCGCACTGCGCTTTTTGATCCCGTTGCTGGTCGTTCTGACGGTCATTTACGTGGGCGTATCAATCTATTCCCGTCGGGTTCGACGTGGCAAACTGATCGCCCATTGGGAGAAAAAGGGTCTGACCGGCGACCGCGATACCTTTGTCCAGCGCGGACTAAAAAAATACGACGGATCGTTTCGCCGCAAACTGATCCTTGGGATTTACGTGGTGCCGCTGGGCCTGATCGGAATCCTGATTTATGTTACGAACTTCATGTGAGGGTTTCGCTGATGCGTTACGTCAAATGGGCTATCATCATCCTGTTCTGGGGCACAATTGCGGCGGTGTTGAATTACACCCTTCCGCAGCACGATGTGGTTCGGATTTCGGATACCTATGAGAAACGGATCGACCCCGGTGAGAACAGCATCTTCTGGTCGGTTCATGACGTCGGCAGTGATGCGACAACGCCAAACCGCGATGTGTTTTTCATTCAGACCCGCAAGACCAACGGCAAGGTCATGGTGTATCGGAACGAAGACACGGGCTGGGGCTGGCCGCCCTATTTCAAGCTGAATTCCTCGAACTTGCAAGCCGAAGCGGCGGACCAGAAATCGACGACCGAGGCGCCCCGTTGGGTTGTCGTGCGCCATTATGGCTGGCGCAGTGAGTTCCTTTCAATTTTCCCGAATGCAGTAAAGATCTGGGCAGTCGACAGTCCTGACGTTCGGATTATTCCCTGGTTCAATATCATTTTCCTGACCGTATTCTTCGCGATAGTTTGGGCCCTTTGGGTCCGCTGGCGCCGGTTTCGCGAGGCGCGGGTCGATCCCGTGATCGAGAATATGGAAGATGGCCTTTATGCCGCCGGCGACGCCATAGAAGAGCAGGGCAGCAGGTTCCGAAAATGGCTGAACAGTTGGAAATCCAAATAAGTTTTTGAGGGGCCGTTTGGCCCCTCCGCCAGTCTTGGCAGTGACCTGCTGATCTGAGTTCCTCAGCGTACGATAAATTCGGCGTGCAACGCTCCGGCGGCTTTGATCGTTTTCAGAATGTCGATCATGTCGCGGGGCGACACTCCAAGCGCGTTCAGACCTGCCACGACTTCGGACAAGGTTGCCGCTTCGGGTATTTCAGCCAACCCGGTGCCTTCCTCTTCTTCTATTCCCGCGATTGTTCTGGGCACCACAACAGTTTCGCCACGCGCGAAGGGGTTGGGTTGAACCGCAATCGGCGCCTCTTCGACCGTGAGCGTAAGATTGCCCTGCGAGACCGCCACGCGGGATATCCGTACTTCCTGCCCCATCACAATCGTGCCCGAACGCTGATCAACGACGACGCGGGCCTTGGTTTCGGGTTCAACCAGAATGTTCTCGATCCGCCCAAGCGCGTGGGCGGTCGAAATTGCCTGCGTTGCCGCGATGTTCAGCTCAACCGTCCCGGAATCGCGCATGATGGCCACTGCGCTGTTGAACTCGGTATTGATGGCAAGCTCGATCCTGCCTGCCGTTGTAAAATCGGGTTCTCGTAAAGCAAGGCGCATCTGGGTAAGCGCCGAAAGTTCAAAGTCTATCTCTCTCTCCACCCTTGCCCCGGACGGGATCACGCCGGATGTAGGAACGCCCTGCACAACAGAGGCGGCCTCTCCCTCAGCCGACACGCCGCCTGCCAAAACGGTACCTTGCGCAACGGCGTAAATCTGCCCGTCAGCAGCGTTCAATGGCGTCATGATCAGCGTACCGCCCAGCAGACTTTTAGAATCCCCGATGGCAGAGACCGTCACGTCGATCTGCCCCCCAACGCGCGAAAAAGGCGGCAGGGTTGCAGTCACCAGAACGGCGGCCACGTTTTTGGGGCGGAAATCTTCGCCGTTGACGTTGACGCCCAACCTTTCGAGAATGTTGGACATGATCTCTTCGGTAAAGGGCGAATTCCTGAGCCCGTCACCGGTTCCATTCAGCCCCACAACCAGACCATAGCCGACCAGATCGTTTCCGCGAACCCCGTCGAAGTTCACCAGATCTTTCAGTCGGATCGCGCCGGCGGAGGCCAGGCCAGGAAGCAACATCAGAAGAAAAACAAGAACTCTCATCTCAGGAAATTCACCAGCGACAGGTTCGCGTTGCGAACGGTGACCGAATACAGGCTTTCCAGTTGGAACTGCACGGTTTGCAACTGAGTGGCGGTTTCATAGGGATCCGCCGCGATCAATGTGCTTCGGCTGCTTTGCAGGCTAGTCCGCGCCGCATTATTTCGCGTTTGCGCCTGTTCGATTCGGGCCTCGGTCGCGCCGACATCGGCGCGCAGCCCCACCAACTGATCCTTGGCGTTGACCAGATCGACGGCCAATTGTTTGAACAAGGCCGTTCTTTGTTGCATCGGGACATTCAGACCGCTGTCCGCGACCACCGCTGCGACTGCGATGTCGCGAAGTGCGGCTTTGATGGCTGGATCGGTCGCTGTCACAGGAATTGAAACGCTTTCATTCTCGGATATCTGCATGGGGGCCAGTTTTGTGCCAGATCCCTGATAAATTACCGCATCGAACCCGGTAGGATCGTTGAACCAATCCTCTGCCCTCTGCCGGATGTCCGCGACAGTAGCTGCGCCCGTCAACTCGGCCTCTAGCGCGGTGATCAGCGTGTCAGCGGACGGAAGCGGAGAGACATCCGTTGCGGTGCCCGAGTAAAGGCTGCGCCCTCCGGCGCGGGTGTTCAACGCAGATACGATTGCGTCCAGTTCGTTTTTGGCCTGAGCCGATGCGTTTTCGTGGGTCACCGCCTGATTTGAGGTGCCAAAGGACAGAAGTGAGGCGGTAATCCCCTCAACAGCGCCGGCAACTGTATTCAGGCTCAGCTGCATTGCATCCGTGAACAACCCGGCTTCGGCGGTCGATACTTTGAACGCATCCAGTCTGGACAGGCTGCGATCCAGATCCAGCAGATGAGAGTAATCACCGTCCAGATGGCCAGACAAGTCCTGAACCCGTCCTGACGACAATTCGTAGGACAATGTTTCGATCTGGTTTTTGATCTCGGTCGACCGGGTTCTCAGCGTCAAACCACGCGCCAGATCACCAATGGATGTCAAATTCATCGTCATAACCTCAGCAGAGTGTCCATCATCTCATCCACGGTCGAGATGAGCCGCGCATTCGCGGCATATGTCTTTTCGATCTGCATCAGATTTTGCAGTTCGGTGTCAGTATCCACGCCGCGTTCGGCTTCGATCTTGGCCATTTCCAGTTGTGAGTGCTTGGCGAATGTCATGCGCCCCTCAGCGGCATGGGCGTTAGCTCCGGCCTTAGACAGCAGCGCCTCGGCAATCTCCGCAGCCCGCATGTTGCCGGTGCCATAGAGCCCCCCGGCAACGGGGCGGGCATCGTTCAGGACTGCTCCAAAGGCCCTCAGCTGCGTTGCATCGCCCGGATCCCCTGGAGTGGCGGCGCCGAGGCCCGTCCGCAATTTCCAGCTTTTACCACCTGCATCGGGGTCCACCGCCACGTTCAAGCGTATGCGCGAAGCCAATCCGGTTATTGCAGCTGCGTCGTAGCGATTGCCATCATCGGTGAACACGCCGGGATCAGTTGCTGTGACGGTCGGATCAAGACCGGCGGTCTCAAACCGTTCGATCAGGTCTTGGGCTGCGGTGTCCAAGTGTACTTGAGCCTCAACCGCCAGTTCATCGCGAATCTCGAACTGAGCCGCCAGGACCCCGCCCCTAAGCTGCGCACTATTGCCGCCGGTACGCACAGGCTGCCCGTTAATTTCAAGCCCGGACAAAAGGCTGTTGGCAATTGTCATGTGCGGCTTGGTTTCGCCGGTTGTCGTAAAACTGAATTCCGCTGCCTGCCCCTCTAAAAGGATCAGGCCGCCGTCTGAATATAACGACACACGGTCGTTATCCCGCGCTACGACATTGACCGGCATCAGTTCGTTCACTTGATCAATCAATACTTGGCGCTGATCCAGCAAGGCATTGATATCGCCGCCAGAATTCTTGATGCTGGGGATCTTGTTGTTCAGGTTTTCGATATCCTGCAATGACTGGTTCAGGCGGTCGACCTGCTTGCCGATGGTCCTGTCCGCATCCGACCGCGCCTGACGTAGACCTTCGGATGCCGCGTTAAGGCTGTCCGCCAAATCCCGTGCGGCGCGGGCCGCCTGATCTAGCCGCACTTTGGAATCGGGCAGGCTAGCGGCCGTTGTCATGCTGTTCTCAAAATCGGTCAACCGAGAGGCGAAGGATTTGGGGTCATCAACCGAACCCACGGCCTTCTCAAAACGTGTGTAGAACTCTGAGGTTGCGCTTGCACCGGCAAGATTTGCGTCGGAATCGCGCCGGTTGGCGACCAGGGCCGGGTCCTGATGGCGCGTCACACCGACGGTGCGCACGCCGTTGCCTGAGATCGGACTTGTCGCCAATTCCAGCGAGCGACGCGCATAGCCCGGTGTCAGGGCGTTGGCGATGTTGCCCGAGACAACTGCGGCCCTGCGGCTTGCGGCGGTCAGACCGCCCAACGCGTTGTTCAATGCTGTCGTCATGTTCATCGGACAGGTCCTTTCTCTAGCTCAAAGCCCTGCATCAACGTTTGATGTTTGTCGTTTCCTGAAGCATCTCGTCGACTGTCTGGATCACTTTGGCGCTAGAAGAAAATGCCCGCTGCGTCTGGATCATCGAGGTCAGTTCAGTTGCGACGTCGGTCGTGGATTCCTCACGCGCAAAGGATACCAGATCGCCGGTCGGCCCATCGCCCGCGTTCCACAGGAAGAACGTTCCACTATCGCGGGAGGGGGCGTAAGTCTGGTTGTCCAGCGCCGTTAACCCATTGGGATTGGGAACATCGACAAGCGGTATCTGATACACGCGCCGGCTGACACCGCTGTCGTATTGCGCGTAGACATATCCGTTTTCATCCACCTTTACGCCGGTCATTGTTGCAACCGGGGCACCGTCGCGTGTGATCGACACCGGGGCAAACGTATCAGACAGCTGCGTAATCCCATTTTTGTCGCCGATCTGACCGATATTGATCTCCATCGGCCCACCATCTACGTTTACCACAAAACTGCCATTTGCCGGATCGTAAGCACCACCTGAAATGGTAGTCACGCTGGCCAGCGTGCCGCCTGCGGTTCGGCTGTCGGTGAAGGTCAGGCGGTACTCTCCGATCACCGCACCGCCAGATGCGGTATCGCGCAGCGTCATGGTCCATTCATTGCTGGATCCTGTTCCGGGCACAGTCGGGACCAGTTCAATGTTTACGGATTCTGATTTTCCGAGGTTGTCAAAATATTCAACCGACAAAGGCTGTGCGTCACCCGGTGCGCCGGCATCCGTCGCCGTGGCCGGAAGGTTCATGCGCAGGTTCATGCTTGTGGTCGGCGAGCCGGTCAATTGATTGACGCTGAGTTTGACGGGTTCCAGCGCAGCTGGTGTATCCCTTGGCACATTAGGGATCGATCCGTCCGGGCCAGCGGGCCAACCCAACAAAACAAGCCCCGATTGCGTTACCAGATGACCCTGCTCATTGGTGCGAAACGAGCCGGTTGTGGTCAGAAGCATTTCATTCGAGTTTGACGCCACCTGAGAGCTGGGCCGCACGGGTAGCAGGCCACGGCCGCGCACTGCCAGGTCGGTTGAATTGTTCGTTGTGACCAGCGATCCGCGCTGGTCGATCATGCGTTGACTTGTGGTTCTGACACCACCTGCCGAATAGCTTCCGCCCTGACCGGAGGTGACCATCGAGTGAAAGTCGGTCTCAACCCGTTTGTAGCCAAAGGTGGACGAGTTGGCGATATTGTCAGAGATGGTCGCCAGCCGGTTCGCGTTGGCCTTCAAAGCGGCCACACCGGCATTCAGCGAAGAGGAAATTGTCATTGGCACGCCCTTCTGTTGCGTCAAAACGTGATGCAACAGCTAACGTACTGGCCCTTAACAGCACGCTAACAGGTAAAATGCGTTCTATCCTTTTGAATTCTACGGCGTGCGCAGAAAAATGATCTCGATCCTGTTGTTGCGAACCGCCATCGGGTTTTTGGCCGTCAACTCGCGGTCTGCGTGCCCCGTGACCCGATCCAGCCTTTCGGCAGCCAGACCCTTGCCTTGCAACATCTGGCGCACGGCCTGAGCGCGGGTCGTCGACAAATCCCAGGCCGGGTTTTGCGCCAGAACGACCGGCGAGGCACGCACATGTCCCTCGACAGCAATGGAGTTCTGCACCAGGTCCGAAGATCGCGCCACCAGCAAGGCGAGCGCGCGCATCATGGCGGTTGGCTTGTCGGTACCCGATTCGAACAGCGGCTGATCCTCGGTATCGAACAGCTCGACCACCAAACCTTCGTCGGTGACCCGCGTGACGATATGTTTCAAGACCTTGTCCGATACCAGACTTTCACCTGCGCGTCCCAGAAGCTTGGCCTCGAGAGAGGAGAAATCTTCGAGGTTTTCTTTGCCGCCGTCTGCGTTCACGCCAACCGATCCGCGGGCCTGCCGGGCGACCGTCGGGCTTTTCTGGCTGGCACCCGAGCCATCCATCACCATGGATTTTTCCGAGAACATGTTATTGCCGCTAAAGGCGCCGTCACCACCGCCTGACACCGGATTTACAGGAATCGTTGGCGAGAAATAATCCGCCAGCCCTTTGCGTTGTTTTTCTGTCGTTGCATTCAGCAGCCACATCAACATGAAGAACGCCATCATGGCCGTGACAAAGTCGGCATACGCGACTTTCCACGCGCCACCGTGGTGACCTTCGCCACCGGACACACGTTTCTTCTTGATGATGATTGGCGCCGCATTGGATTGCGCACCCATCTCCACCACCTTTTTATCACCCGCTACCGGGGTAGCAGTGCAGGTCTTAAGGCGGGCTTAACGTTTAAAACTGTCGCGATATCGCTGCTACACCAAGGCGGCTCCGGCGCGGTGCAGGATCAGTTGCAGGCGATCAAAGCTGTTTTTGATTCCATCCGTTTCGGGCTTGGCGAAAAAGGCGTCCAGCTCATCATGCACGCGCACGGCCTGATCCAACAGCGGATCGGAACCCTCGGAATAGAGCCCGGCTTTGATCATCACCTCGGACTGTTCATAGCTGCCAACCAGTCGGCGGGCTTGCGAGATCAACTGGTTTTCTTCCACTGTGGCCGCACCGGGCAAGCTGCGCGAGACAGAGCGGCTGAGGTCGATCGCCGGAAACCGCCCACGCTCGGCAATCTCGCGGCTCAGGACGATATGGCCGTCCAGAACACCGCGCAGGATATCGGCGATTGGCTCATCCATGTCCGATCCTGCGACCAAAACACTGAACACGGCCGTGATGTCGCCCTGTTCGCCAGTGCCCGGACCCGCGCGCTCGCAAAGGCCCGCAATCAATGGGGTCACTGAAGGTGGAAACCCGCGAAGCGACGGTTGTTCACCTGTAGCAACAGCAATTTCGCGATGCGCTTCGGCAAAACGGGTGACAGAATCGGCCAGAAACAGGACGTTCAGGCCCTGATCGCGCAAGTATTCCGCCACCGACATCGCAGACCAGGCACAACGGCGGCGCGCAAGGGCGGATTGATCAGACGTTGCGGCCACTACGATCGACCGCTTCATCCCCTCGGCACCCAACGCGTGTTCGACAAACTCGTTCACTTCGCGCCCACGCTCACCGACCAGCGCGACGACTACCACATCCGCCTGCATCGACCGCGACAGCGTTGCAAGCAGCGTGGACTTTCCCACGCCAGAGCCGGCGAACAGTCCAATGCGCTGACCCTGAACGATGGGCAGCATAGTGTTCAGCATCGCAAGACCAGTCTCCATTCGTTGACCCAAAGGTTTGCGATCGACCGCAGGTGGAGGGGCTTGCATTATGTCCTGCTCCTGAACTCCTGACAGCAGTGGTTTTCCGTCCAATGGAATGCCAAACGGGTCGACCACCCGTCCCAACCAGTGCATTCCCGGCGCAAAGGCTGGTGTTTGGTTCAGAATCACTCTGTCACCAAGGCAGACCCCGTCCGGTGCCGTGGCGGGCAGCATGTGAATCAGATCCGATTCGACATGCAATATCTCGCCTGCCAGATCCGGCCCATTGCGTCGGCGTAAGGTCACATGATCCCCGATCCGCGCATGCGCTGCGAGGCCTTCAACTTCTATAACCCCTCGCGCGACGCCGGCCACATGCCCCATATGGCGTGTGGCAGTCAGGCGGTCGATTTCACATTTCAAAAGCATCGGGTCGAGATCGGACATCGTGGGTTCTCCAACGGTTTCTGAAAACGGTTTTTAAAGGAATCGGGGTTAAGCCTTGATTGAAATTGATCGAGGGAGAAGCCCCGATGTTCTATGACCTGAACGTCTTTAAGACCGCGTACGCAATGGCAACCCATGCCGGGCAACGGCAATCCGTCATTGCACGAAACATGGCCAACGCGGATACGCCAGGCTACCAGCCCCGCGATATCGAGGCCTTTCAAAAAGCATTCGAAAGCTCGGGTCGTGAGGTCGCAATGACTGCCACGCGGGCGGGACATCTGAATGGTGTTGGTGGCCCAAAGCCCTGGGCTGAGATTGAAGCCACTCCTTCGGGTGACCCAAATGGCAATGGCGTTTCCGTCGAGGAAGAGATGCTAAAGGGCGTCGAGGTCAAGCGTCAGCATGACCGCGCCCTGGCGATCTACAAATCTTCAATGAATATTCTGCGCAGCAGCGTCGGCCGGGCATAAGGGGGCCGTAGGATGAGTGACTTTTCCCATTCTCTGACCGCCTCTGCCAGCGCCTTGCGCGCGCAGGCCGCGCGTTTGCGCCATGTGTCCGAAAACATCTCGAACGCGGATACACCGGGTTATCGCCGCAAGACAGTCCCGTTTGAAGCCGTGAACAAAGACGGCAAAGAAATGGTGCAGGCAGGGCGGGTCAAGCTGGACCGTCGCGCGCTGTCGCGCATCTATGACCCTAGCCACCCGATGGCCGATGACACGGGTCACTATCGTGGCTCGAACGTCGATCTGATGATCGAGATCGCCGACGCCCGCGAGGCGCAACGCAGTTACGAAGCCAACCTCAAGATGTTCGATCAGACTCGTCAGATGTCGTCGAGCCTGATGGACCTCCTCAGAAAATAAAGGGCACCAGAATGGATATCCGAGCAATCAATGCAGCCCAGAGTTACGCGGGCGCGCGCCCGGCAACGCAAGCTGATCCGGACCATGCCGGAATGGCCCAGGGGCTGCGGGCAGGGTTTCAGGACTTTGCCGCGACGCTGAAACAGTCCGAGCAGATGTCGCAGGCCGCGATGACAGGACAAGCCGATCCGCATGCTTTGGTGCAGGCGCTGGCGCAGACCGAACTGGCCGTGGAAACGGCTGTGATCGTGCGCAACAAGGTGGTCGAGGCCTATCAGGAAATCCTGCGGATGCCGGTCTGACGCAATGCTCAGCGAAGGTCTGTTCTATGACATCGTGCGTCAGGCGCTTTGGGTCGCGGTCATCACCTCGGTTCCGATCCTGGCGGTGGCGCTGGTTTCGGGCCTGATCGTTGGTCTGTTCCAGGCGCTGACCTCGGTGCAGGAGATGACGCTGACCTTCGTGCCCAAACTGATCGCCATCGTGATCGTGTTCTGGATTTCCATGGGATTCATGACCCAGACGCTGGTCACGTTCTTCGCAGGAACACTCATCCCTTTAATCGCAGGAGGTCGCTGATGGATACCGCCTATGTCACCCTGTCCCGGCAATCGGGTCTGATGAACGAAATGCGGCTGGTCGCGAACAACGTCGCCAATGCCAACACCACCGGCTACCGCGCGCAAGGTTTGGTGTTCTCGGAATTCGTACGCGATATGCCCGGAAACCCGTCCCTGTCCATGAGCCGCGCCGAAGTGCGCAATACCTCGCTGCAGCAAGGCGTGCTGACCGAAACCGGAGGGCAGTTCGACTTTGCCATCGAAGGGGATGGGTTCTTTATGGTCGAAACCCCGGCGGGCAATCGGCTGACCCGGGCTGGTGCTTTCTCGTCCAGTGCGGACGGGGATCTGGTGACCATGGATGGGCACCGCGTGCTGGACAGCAATGGCGCGCCCGTTTTTATCCCGCCGGACGCGGCATCCATTGATGTCGGCAGCGACGGCACGCTGAGTGTCGACGGGCAATTGCTGGGCCAGATCGGGGTTTACCGCGTTGCCAATCCCAAAACGTTGATGCGTGAAGGCAGCACGCAGTTCCGGGCCGAGGGCGACATTGAACCAGTCGAAGAACCCGTGGTCGTTCACCGTTTTCTCGAAGGATCGAATGTGAATGCCATCGCGCAGGTCTCGCGCATGGTCGAAATTCAGCGCGCCTATGAATTGGGTCAGAGCTTTCTGGAGGCCGAAGACGAACGGGTGCGCGGCGCGCTCAAGGCGCTGATGCGCTGATTTGAACAAGGAGAATTTGACATGCGAGCTTTGAAAATTGCGGCAACAGGAATGACGGCGCAGCAAATGCGGGTCGAGACGATCTCGAACAACCTCGCGAACATGAACACCACGGGGTACAACGCCCGGCGCGCTGAGTTCGCCGATCTGCACTATCAGCAGATGGCGCGGGCGGGTGCGGTCAATGCCAATGACGGAACAGTGCTTCCTACTGGTATCCAATTAGGCTTGGGTGTCCGTCCGGCGGCGGTGACCGCGCAGCTGTCGCAGGGCGCCCTGTCAGCCACCGGAAGCGATCTGGATGTTGCAATCGAAGGGCGCGGTTACCTGGAGGTGACGCTGCCCAACGGCCAGTCCGGTTATACCCGCGATGGCAGCCTGAAACGATCCGCCGAAGGGTTGATCGTAACCTCGGACGGGTTTGCCATCGCACCCGAAATCACCATTCCTGACGATGCACGGTCGATCTCGATCAACCCCGCGGGCGAGGTTTATGCCTATTTCGACGACGCGCCAGAAGGGCAACTGCTGGGAGAGTTCACCCTAGCCAGTTTTTCCAACGCCAAGGGGCTCGAGGCGATTGGCAGCAACCTGTTCAAGGAAACCGAAGCTTCGGGCGCGCCTGTGGTTGGCGCACCTGGAGAGGATGGGGTGGGCACGCTGCGGCAGGGCTATCTTGAGGACAGTTCGGTCGATGCGGTGCGCGAGGTCACCGAACTGATCGAGGCACAAAGAGGATATGAAATGAATGCCAAGGTCATATCCGCTGTCGATCAGATGATGAGCGCAACTACGCAGGTGCGGTGATGCGGGTTCTGAGTTTTGTTCTGGCCTTGGCGGCTCCGATCCCGGCAATGGCTGAAATCGTGGTGTCGAAACGCACCATCCGGGCCAAGGAAATCATTTCAGCCACTGATCTGGAAACCAAGGATCAGATGGTTCCAAACGCGGTGAGCAATGTGGACTTTCTGGTCGGGCAAGAGGCGCGCGTCGCACTGTACCCCGGGCGTCCGATTCGCGAGGGCGATTTCGGTCCGCCGGCAATTGTGGATCGAAACGATCTTGTCGTTCTTGTTTTTGACCGCCGCTCCCTGTCCATCACCGCCGAGGGTCGCGCATTGGGCCGCGGCGCGGTCGGGGATCGTATCCGGGTCATGAACCTGTCGTCACGCACAACCGTAACCGGACATATCCGGTCGAACGGCCAGATCGAGGTAAATTGATGTCAGCACTTCCTAAAACTCTGTTGGTTGCCGTTCTCACCGTGTCGGCCTGTGGCCGTGTGGATCACCTTGGCAAACCACCAAGCTTTACCCCCAATGATGAGTCGCCGGAACACGTGGCGATGCTTTGGCCGGGCTTGCCCTTGCATACGCAGCCGGCGCGCAGTGTCGACAAATCCTCGCTTTGGAGCGGTGGCCAGCAGTCCCTGCTGGGGGATCAGCGCGCGATCAAGAAAGGGGACATCATGACGGTCGTTATCGAGCTGGACGAAAAGGCTGAGATATCCAACGACACAAACCGATCCCGTAGCGG
This sequence comes from Ruegeria sp. CDSB113, assembly GCF_059611045.1. Taxonomy (NCBI): domain Bacteria; kingdom Pseudomonadati; phylum Pseudomonadota; class Alphaproteobacteria; order Rhodobacterales; family Roseobacteraceae; genus Ruegeria; species Ruegeria sp. CDSB113. The sequence goes on along the minus strand of NZ_JBXWOU010000010.1, from coordinate 89,195 downwards.
TTCGGAAAGTCTTGAGGTGCCCGGGCTGTTTGGCTTGCCGCAACGCGCGGCCGAGCACCTGCCAAACGGCGCATCCCTGGACGAAGCTGTTTCGATCGATTCCTCGTCGACCAGCAAAGGCAAAGGATCAGTAAAGCGAAAGGAAAAGCTGACCCTGCGGGTGGCCGCAACCGTGATTGATGTTTTGCCAAACGGGGTGCTTTCGATCTCGGGTTCGCAGGAATTGCGCGTCAACTTTGAGCTGCGTGAACTTTTGGTCGCGGGCTACGTGCGCCCTCAGGATATCTCGCGCCAGAATGAGATTACCTATGACAAGATCGCGTCGGCGCGCGTGTCCTACGGTGGTCGCGGTCAGATCACTGACGTTCAGCAGCCCCGTTACGGGCAGCAAATCCTGGATTCAATTTTGCCATTCTGAGGAGAGAGTGATGAAAAAACTGATCCCGGTCGTCCTTCTTTTCGCGGGCTTGGGTGGCGGCATCGCGGCAGGCGTGTTTCTGGCCCCTTCGGACAAAAAGGCAGACGTTGCCAAAGATATGAACGTCGAGTCAAAACAAGACAAGACTAGGAAGAAAGACCCGAATACCACAACAAAGAAGTCCGGCAAAGCGGACAAAAAGGAAGGTTCGGGTTCTTATGAGTATCTGAAGCTGACCAAGCAATTCGTGGTTCCGATCGTGGAATCTGATCGGATTGCAGCACTCGTCACCATGTCGCTAAGCCTTGAGGTCACACCTGGAATGGCCGAGCCGTTCTATGCCTCGGAACCCAAGCTGCGTGACCGCTTTTTACAGGTGCTGTTCGACCACGCCAATACCGGTGGTTTTGACGGGAACTTCACCCGCTCGGATAACCTGGCCGTCTTACGCGAGGCGCTGCTGGATGAGGCGCGCAAGGATTTGGGGGACGATGTTTCAAAGGTTTTGATCATGAGTGTGAACCGTCAGGATACGTGACGGGTCGGCGGGCCTTGGTTGGATCACAGGCAGGTCCTTACTGGGGTTTTTTGCATAAATTTGAAACCGCCTGCTTGCGCCCGAATGCGACGCGCAGATTCGCAATGGCTGTCAGCTTTTGTGCTCGTAACCGCGCAAGTTGCATGTTGAGCTGCCTGCGTGTCGCCGATTCCCACCCGTTCCAGAGAACATCTGTGCCGGTAACACGGTAACCTTCTGCAGACGCTGTCTCTTGCCGGGTTTGTTGGACTTGGGCGTCAAGTCGGGCCAATTGTTGTTGTACCCGTGCCTCGGCCTCGAGCACCGGGCGCAGGGATTGGTATTCTCGCTGAAACGAGGCTTCGGTCACTTTGGCCAGATCCTGCAGCTGTGTGCGTTTCATCAGATTTGCCCCTTCACCCGTTTGCGCATCGCCTCGGCAAACCGGATCGCAGCGGCGACGGGGCGGTAATGTTCTTCCGAGATCTGCTGCCCGATCTCAACAGTGGCATGCAGCGCACGAGCCGTTGGTGGATCCGGGTGGATTGGGACGCCGGCCTGCCCGGCGGCCTCGCGAATGGCGGCTGCGACGGAATCCACGCCCTTAGCCACGCAGACCGGTGCCGATCCGGCGGTCCGGGACCATTTCAGCGCGACGGCAAAATGGGTTGGGTTCACGATCACGACATCGGCTTTTGGTACCTCGGCCATCATCTGATTGGTTGCGATGTCCTGGGCGCGCTGGCGGCGCTGCTGTTTTACATGCGGGTCGCCTTCGGTATCTTTGGTCTCATCCTGGATTTCCTTGCGCGACATCCGGTTCTTGCGCATGTGTTCGGCGTTTTGCCAGACATAATCGATCACCCCGATGGTCAGAGCCACCGCAATGACGATGGACATGAACCGAATTAGCAGATTCATCATAAACATCACTGAAGACTGGGCTTGCGTCGCGCTTGCAGACAGAATCTCGCTGAGGTTGGCGCGCAGAAAAAGCGCCAGGCATGTGCAATAGATCACCAGTTTTGCAAAGCTCTTGGCAAATTCGAACAAGCCGCTGCGTCCAAATTTGTTCTTCGCATTGGACGGTATCGAAATGCGCGACAGCTTGGGTTTCAGTTTGGTGGGCGCAAAAACAAGCGCACGTTGCGAAATCAGGCTGAGCAGGACGGCGGCAGCAGGTAGGCCAAACAGGATCGAAATAGACCAAGCAGCCGTCTGCAGCATCCCTCCCACAGGGCTGGAAGCCGAACCTGTTGTCAGCAGTTGGCCAAAATCATCTGCCTGATCAATCAATACGATGAACAATGTGCCCATACGGTCCACAGCGAATTGCCCCGCAGCAAGCATGGCAATCAGCAAACCGACATAGGCCGCCACGACGTTCAGATCGTTGGACTTGGCGATTTCCCCTTTTTCGCGCGCCTTCTGCAGCTTTTGCGGTGTGGCCTCAAAGGACTTGTCACTGTCGTCGTCCTGACCGCTCATCTTGTGGCCTCAAGCGGATTCACAATGAAGGCGAACAGGGCATCGGACCAAACAGACAGGATCAAAGGGGTGCCTGCAAACAGCAGAAACAAACCCGCGAAGGTGATCGCGGGGGCGCCGACAAAGGCCACCATCAACTGAGGCATCGCCCGGTTGATGACCCCAAGCGCAAGGTTATAGATCAGCGACGCGATGACAAAGGGCATGGCCAGGCTGAACGCCAGACTAAAACTGCGCGCGATTTGTTTAACGCCCCACTGCGACAGGTCCGGTGCCAGCGGAGCAACGCCCATTGGAAACAGCGTGTAACTGTGGATCAGAAATTGCGCGACGCGGATGTGCAGGCCCAGCAGAACCGCCAATGTCAGACCTGCGAGTGTCAACAGATATCCCATTGCAGGAACCGGATCGACAGCGGCCCCGCCTAGAATCTGCGACAGCGATGTCGATTGCGCCGCAATGGATCCCGCAGTTTGCAAGGCCAGCACGAACAAACGCAAACCAATGCCCATTGCCAGTCCGACAAGTATTTCGGTGCCAATCATCCGCACCAAAGGCAACAACCCTTGGCCATGGTCGGGCGCAGGAACGGCGGGCGTAACGATCAGTGTAAATGCCGCGGCGATCCCCAGCTTGACGCGGGTTGGAATGCTGCGTTCCCCGAAGGCGGGTAATAGCGATACCAGCGCCGACATGCGCAGGAAGACGGCAAAGAGGTGCCACAGACCATCTGCCAGTTCCGGCAGCAACGCTGGAGGCACGGCGATCATGCGGGTATCGTTCCGACCAATGCGGGTCTGGCCTCGAGCCCGATTTCCTCAAAGGACAGGACCGGATTCGACACCCCCCGCGCCTGCATGATCGTGCGCAGCAATCGACGTCGGCGGGTCGAGGTCACGACCGCCGGGAACACCCCGTGATCGGCGGATTGCGCGACGGTTTCGACGACACCATCTGCCAGTTTGTTGAACAGGTTCGGCGGCAGGGCGACATCCAATCCGGTGTTGGGCGCGTCGATCTGGTACGAGGCAAACGTGTCTTCCCATTCAGGCGCAAGCTGGATCAGCGGAATGGAACCGTCTCCCCGCTTCATGTCGGCAACCAACTGGAATCCCAATCTTTGCCGGACCAGCTCGCAAATCCCTTCGGGTTGGGTCGTGGTCAGGCGCGCCTCAGCCACAGTTTCAAGGATCAGGGCCATGTTACGGATCGAGACTTTTTCCTCCAGCAGTAGTCGCAATACAGAATGTAACGTGTCGATCGGCACCTTGTCCGGGATCAGCTCGTCTAGCAGCTTGCGGTTCGCTTCGGCCCGGACCGGATCGCTAAGCCGTGTCATCTCGGACAACAATCGGCGCAGGGATTTCAAAGTCAGCAGCCGCGCGAAGTTCTGTTTGATGATCTCAAGCAGATGGGTCGCCAAAATCTCGGGGGGAGAAACGATGGTCGCGCCGCTCAGCGCCGCGGCTTCCTGATCCTTTGGTAGAATCCAGCGCGCCGGGGCGCCATAAACAGGTTCGGTCACATCATTGCCTTCGGGCAGCATGTCATGGCCGTCTTGCACCAGCGCCAATACCAAATCGGGGTTGAGAACACCGCGTGCCTGCTCGACCCCCTGTACCTTGATCACATAGGTTCCCAGTGGCAGTTCCGCCCGGTCCGTCAGGCGGATGTCAGGCAGGATCAGTCCAAAGCCTGAGGCGACATATGTGCGCATATTGGCAATTCGTGCGTCCAGCCCGGTGCCGGGGTTGAGAACCATTCTGACAAGATCAGGGGCGAACTCCAGGTGAACGTCGTCCAGATCCAGAATGTCCCCGATGGCTTGGGAAACCTGGGTTTCATCCTCGGATGAAGGTGCCTGTTCCGCGTCTGTTTCGGCCTTCTGCTTGCGGTGCACCGAGTATGCTGCATACCCCAGAACGCCCGCGCCGAGGATGAAGGGCAGAAAGGGCAGGCCGGGCACCAGCGCAAACAAGACCATCAGCATGGCCACTGTGCCCAATGCGGCCGGATGCCGACCCAATTGCGAAAAAATCGCGCTGTCGGTTGCGCCCTGAGTACCACCCCGCGCCAGCAATAGCGCTGAGGCGATTGAGATGATCACGGCGGGAATTTGCGAAACCAGCCCGTCGCCGACAGTCAGAATGGCATAGGTCTCAAACGCGGCAGAGATAGGCATTCCCTGCACGATCACGCCCATAATCAGGCCCATCACAAGGTTCAGAAGCGTGATCAACAGCCCCGCAACCGCATCCCCCTTGACGAACTTCGAGGCCCCGTCGAGCGAGCCGAAGAACGTCGTTTCCTGTTGCTCACGTTCGCGGCGCTCTTTCGCTTGCTGATGGTCAATGGCCCCGGCGGACATGTCGCTGTCGATGGCCAGTTGTTTGCCGGGCATTCCGTCCAGAGCAAACCGCGCGCCGACTTCGGCCATGCGCGCCGCACCCTTGGTGATGACCATAAAGTTCACGATCAGCAGCACACCAAAAACAACCAGGCCCAGAAAGATGCTGCCGCCCATGACAAAATTCGCAAACCCTTCAATCACGTCTCCGGCAGCACTGGGGCCGGTATGGCCCTGACCGATGATCAGCTTGGTCGAGGACACGTTCAGCGACAGCCGCAGCATCAGCGAGGCAAGCAGGATCGTTGGAAAGGACGAGAAATCCAGCGGGCGTTCGATGAACAACGTCAGTGTGAAGATCAGAATCGCCAATGCAAATGAGGCGGACAGGCCGACGTCCAGCACCCACGCGGGCATGGGCAGGATCATCATCACGATGACAGTCATCAACGCCAGCGCCAGCAGCACGGTCGGAGAGAAAAGCGAACGGGCGTCGATCTTGGGCACACAGAGCTCCTAGTTGAATTGGATGAAAGCGGTCGCAGCGCCGGCCACCGGCACCAGCGATCCCATCGCGCCAGTGTTGGTGGGTTCTGCTCGGGGTGGAATTAATGGATCGGCAGCCCCGGTAAACGGATCGCGCGTCGCAAATGCGTTTGGAGTTTGCTGATCCAAATGAGCCAGAACGGTTTGAAAACGCATCACGTAGGCGTTTGCCAAAGCGGGCGTGCGCGAGTGATAAGCTCCGGCGGCGGCGTTCCACGAACCCAGTTCGGCATACAGCTCTTTCAGAAACCGCGCGGCATATGCGGCGTTTTCGTCGGGATCGAACATGGCGTCGATCGAGCGGAAGGCTTTGCCGTGCCAGCGGTAGTTGATCTGAAAGCACCCGATATCAAAGCTGCGTTTGCCTGCTTTGAAGATTTCGAACACATATGATTTTGCCTCGAACTCTGAGGTGAACCAAACGCCCTTTCCTTCAACATTGACTGTCCAGGGCCAAGGTTGCAGTGCCCCGTCAGCCGTGCGGCCTGTCTCAACCCGGGCGATTGCACGCATTACATCCAGTGGCACACCTTCGGACCGGGCGGCGCGCTGGGCGGCGTGGTCGCAGATGCGGGCCGTTTGGGTGTTGGGCATGGCAAAACCCGGCGGTGCCACCAACAGCGCCGCCAAGGCCAGTCCTAAGATTGTTCGATAAGGCATTCTGCCAGTCCGGGATTCTGATCAGTCCGGGCCAAGCTAGCTGTGTCAGGGTTTACAGAGGGTTATCGGCCGCTCAGTTTCGGTCGATCCGGCGGCCGAACACGACACTGGTGTTGGTTCGCAAAACCCCGGGGATCTTGGCCAATTCGTCGACCAGAATGTCCAGATCCTCGATCCTGGGGGCTTCGGCGGACAGCAGCAGGTCGAATTCGCCATTGATCGATAGGCAGAGCTTGACCTCGGGATAGGCTTCCAGCCGCTTGATAATACGTTTGGTCTCTTTTTGCTGAACCTCAAGCAAGACAACGACCTGAACGCGCGGGGCGTCTTCAGGGGCGCTCAGAACCACCGAATACCCGGCAATCACGCCGCGTTCTTCCATCCGCTGAATGCGTTCATGCACGGTGGTCCGGGCCACACCCAGTTTCGCCGCGATCTTAGTCGTAGATTCGCGGGCGTTGTGCTGCAGAGCCGAGATTATGCGACGGTCAAGCTGATCCATAGGGCCAAGGTGTAGTGCAAATACCTTGGGATGCTCAAGGTTTGTCAGCGTGTTCGCCCGACGTGATTTTCTGCTTGGAGCGCGGCCAGATCAGAAGCGCAACACCAAGCCCCAAAATGGCCGCCATGGTCATCCAGATCAATGCCTGTTCGGTTCCTTTGGTGGTCATCAGCCACCCGGCCAGCGGGTACAGCACCAGCCAGCACGCATGGGACAGGGTGAACTGCGCGGCGAAAACTGCTGGTCTGTCTTCCGGGCGGGCCGTACGTGTCAGCAGACGGCCGGACGGTGTCAGAGTGGCTGAATAGCCAAAGCCAGCACCCGCCCATAACACCGCGAGCCCCCACAAAGTCATCTGGGTCGAGGCGAACAACCCCGCTGCAACGGCCATCGTAAGTGTCCCGAATGCTGCACCAGCCAGCATAACGCTGCGATCCTCGTAGTGGTTCAGAAGAGACGGCAGGATGAAGGCGGCCAGCATCGACCCACCCCCATACCCGGCCAATGCAACGGCCACAGCGCTTTCCGACAGCCCAAGATCGGCGCGCACGATGACGACAGTGTTGACGATGACCATCGCGCTGAGTGACGCGGCAGTCCACGTCAGCGCCAGCAAACCGCGCAACCGTGTCGTACCAAGGTATAGGCGAATGCCCCGGGTTGTCCGGTCGTAAATCCCCCTCCGTTTCGTCGGTTTGGGCGAAGGCAGGGCGACCGACACGACAAGGATTGCCGAGGCAACGAACCCAAAGCTTGTGCCCCAGAACAGGCTGTCAAAGCTAATGATCAACAACAGCGCTGCGGCCAGAGCGGGACTGAGCAGACTTTCGAGGTCATAGGCCAGCCGGGACAGCGACAGGGCTTTGGTATAGTCCTGCTCATCTGTCAGAACATCCGGGATCGTGGCCTGAAAGGCAGGGGTGAAGCCGGCAGAGGCCGATTGCAGCAGGAAGATCAACACATAGATCTGCCAGATCTCGGTCACGAACGGCAGACAAAGCGCAACGGCGGCACGCACAAGATCCAGCGCCACCAACATTTTGCGTCGGTCCAGCCGTTCTGCAAACGCAGCGGCGAGCGGGGCGACAACCACGTAGGCCACCATCTTGATGGTCAGGGCGGTTCCCAGAACCATACCCGCCGCGTCACCGGCCAAATCAAAGGCGAGCAACCCCAAGGCAACCGTCGCCAGCCCGGTTCCCATCAACGCAACCACCTGAGCCGCCAGTAAATGCCGATAGACGCGGTTCTTCAGGACGCTCAGCATCGGTCAGAGGTACTTTGTGATGGTTTTGAAGTCTTCCATGTCCGGGTTTTTGGTTGCGGTCGTTGGTGACAGGCAGTGATCAATATGATCGTGGATCAAGGCCCGTTTGGCGTTGGTAATCGCCTTTTCAACCGCAAAAAGTTGCTGTGCGATGTCGGTGCAGGGCTCTTGATCTTCGAGCATGGATATTACCCGGGCCAGATGCCCGTGTGCCCGTTTCAGACGCGCATGGATCTGCGGGTGCGACTCGTGTTTGTGTTGTGTCATGCAATAACCCTATCCCCCCCATAGGGATATGGTCAACGTAACCTGCGGGTCCCTGCCGCACTGTCATGGATAGCGTTGAGTTTAGAGACCAAACCTCCTATCTCGGGGACGATACCGGACAAAGGACAAGCCCCGTGGCAAACCATCTTTACAAAAACGACCTGCCGGACGGGTTGGATATGGGCCCTGTTGTGGCCATTGACTGCGAGACTATGGGGCTAAACCCGCATCGGGACCGGCTGTGCGTGATCCAGATGTCAGGCGGCGACGGAAACAGCCACATCGTCCAGGTCGAAAAGGGGCAGACAGAGGCCCCGAACCTGTGTGCGATGCTGGAAAACCCCGACGTGTTAAAGCTATTCCACTTTGGACGTTTCGACATCGCTGCGATGTACCACGCGTTTGGCGCGCTGGCCGCACCAGTTTATTGCACCAAGATCGCCAGTCGGTTGGTGCGCACCTATACGGATCGACACGGGCTGAAGAACCTGTGTCAGGAGCTGATCGGCGTTGATATCTCAAAACAGCAGCAAATGAGCGACTGGGGAGCTGAGACCCTAACCAACGCGCAGCTGGATTATGCTGCTTCTGATGTTCTGTACCTGCATCAGTTGCGCGAGGCGTTGGACGGACGCCTGGCCCGCGAAGGCCGCACCGAAATGGCGCAGGCCTGTTTTGACTTCCTGCCGATGCGTGCGAAACTGGACCTCGCCGGTTGGCCCGAAACGGATATTTTTGCGCACTCATGACCGATACCGAAGCATTCCTGAGAACCGCACGTCAGGTCATCACCGACGAGGCCCGCGCGCTGGACGTGCTGGCCGAAAGCCTGAATGAAGATTTTGCCGAAGCCGTGCAGATGATCCTGCAGGCTCCGGGCCGCATCATCATCAGCGGTATCGGCAAATCTGGTCACATCGGCCACAAGATTGCTGCCACGCTGGCCAGCACTGGCACGCCGGCTTATTTCGTACACCCTGCCGAGGCCAGCCATGGCGATCTGGGCATGGTGTCGAAGGGAGATGTGGTTCTGGCGATTTCCAATTCGGGCGAAGCGCCGGAACTGGTCAATCTGCTGGCCTTTACGCGCCGCTTTGGCATTCCCTTGATCGGCTTGTCCAGCAAGCCGGAAAGCACGCTAATGACGCAGGCGGATGTGCATTTGCTGATCCCATCACTGGGCGAGGCTTGCGGTTTTGGCATGGTGCCCTCGATTTCAACCACGTTGACGTTGGCGATGGGCGACGCGCTGGCCATTGCGTTGATGAAGTACCGTGATTTCAAGCCCGAGGACTTCCGCGCCTTCCACCCTGGCGGCAAGCTGGGGGCGCAGCTTTCAACCGTGCGGGATTTGATGCACGCTGATCTGCCAGTTGTTTCTGAGGGCACCCCCATGAGCGAGGCGCTGCTGGTCATGAGCCAGAAAAGCTTTGGCGTTGTCGGCGTGACGGACGAGACGGGCCGCCTGATTGGCATCGTGACTGACGGCGACTTGCGCCGGAACATGGACGGTCTTCTGGACAAGACCACCAAAGAGGTCATGACCACCAATCCGCTGACCATTTCCCCGAACGCAATGGCGGAAGAGGCGGTGGCGATCATGAACGACCGCAAGATCACTTCGCTGTTTGTGGTCGACCCCGAGACGCAAGGCCCAGCCGAGGGGCTGTTGCATATCCACGACTGCCTGCGCGTCGGATTGGGCTAGGCGGAGGGTAGCGCGTTGGACGGACACTCACGCAGGGTACAGTTCTTCAAGGTGGTGCTGCCTCTGGTGGCCATTGCTATGCTGTCGACTGTGTTCCTGCTGTCGCGCAGCATCGAAACCAATGTGTCCGTGCCCTTCAACCAGCAGGATATCGATGAACGTTTGGCGGATCAGGTGGTGACGCAGCCCAACTACCAAGGAACGACCCGCAAAGGCGAAGACGTTCAGATCGAGGCAAGTCGGGCAACGCAGGGTACTGAGGGCGAAGCGCCAACAGCGGCCGAGTTTCGGGGCCGTTTTGGCCTGTTGAATGGCGGCGTGATCACTTTGGACTCCAACACTGGCATGATCCGTCCGGACAAGAATACAGCTACCTTTGTCGGGGATGTGGTTATAACAACAACGGACGGCATCGTTGTCACGACCGATCTGTTGAACACCGCGCTGGACGAAATTCAGGGCGACACGCCCAGTCAGGTCGACGGAACCGGTATTATTGGTGATTTTACCGCGGGCAGAATGACATTTGGGACTGAAAAAAAAGATGGACCGGTCCATATTATTTTTACAGATGGCGTGAAGTTGGTGTATGAGCCTCAAAAAGCAGAAAGATAACCTGTGTTCTATTTTCGATTAGCCCTTGTAAGCGCTGCTCTGGTAACTGGTGCGATCTCTGCGACAGCGCAGGAAACTCAGGTTGCTTTCGGTTCGGCTAATGCCGACCCAAGCCTGCCGGTCGAGGTGACCTCGGAAAAGCTGAACGTAAATCAGGAAGACGGCTCGGCCGAGTTTCTGGGCAACGTGATCGTCATTCAGGGCGAAATGCGCCTGACGGCGGAACGCGTGCTTGTCATCTATAACGAAGACCGTTCAGGCATCGAACGGATGGAAGCGACCGAGGATGTGATTCTGGTCAGCCCTCCGGATGCGGCCGAAGGCGACTGGGCGGAATACACCATCGATTCAGGTGAGATCGTCATGAAGGGCAACGTTCTGCTGTTGCAGGGGCCAAGCACGATCAGCGGCGACCAGATGAACGCCAACCTGACCACTGGCAAAGCGACGGTGACAGGCAACGTGAAGACCATCCTGCAGCAGGGGGCCAACTGATGGCTCAGCCAAACCTGACGGTGGCCGAAGGCGCCTCTGGCCTGAAAATCGAAAAACTTCGCAAGTCTTACCGAAAAAAGACAGTGATCCGTGACGTTTCCATGACCTTGGGCCGATCCGAGGTCGTGGCGTTGCTGGGTCCGAACGGGTCAGGCAAGACCACCACATTCTACTCGGTCGCGGGCCTTGTGTTTCCTGAGGCCGGCACTGTTACGATTGACGGTCAGGTTGTCACAACGCTGCCTATGTATCGCCGCGCGCGTCTTGGGATCGGATACCTGCCGCAGGAGATGTCGATTTTCCGTGGCATGAGTGTCGAGGACAATATCGCCGCCGTTCTGGATATCACTGTCAATCATGCCCACCGCCGAAAAGAGCGGTTGGAAGAGCTGTTGTCCGATTTCTCGATCGAACACCTGCGCCGCGCACCCGCGCTGGCCCTGTCGGGCGGTGAACGCCGCAGGGTCGAGATCGCGCGTTGTTTGGCAGCAGATCCGAAATATCTGTTGTTGGATGAACCCTTTGCGGGGGTCGACCCGATCAGCGTCGGGGATATCCGCCATCTGGTTGCGGACCTAAAAAAGCGTGGAATCGGTGTGTTGATCACCGATCACAACGTGCGCGAAACACTAGAGATCGTGGATCGTGCGTACATCCTGCATGACGGTCAGGTCCTGATGTCCGGCACACCCGACGAAGTGGTTGAAAACGAAAACGTGCGCCGGGTTTATCTGGGTGAAAACTTCCGTATTTCATGAGCTTGCGCAGATATTCGCCGGGCGCATGGCGGAAATCACGTATATACACGCCTGTTTTGATTGACTCTCCCCCCGTCTCTTGCCTCAATTGGACTATGGCATTTCTTCGGTTCCCGACTGGATCTCGACGTCCCTTCCTGGAAGGGGGGCCGGTGCGGTTACCGCAGGATTTGCCGATGTCCCCCACCCGATAAAAACAAGCGCGTCGCATTACGTGACGTCAGAAATGGGTGTGAATTGTGAAGGAGATCACATGCGTTACCAAATCAGCGGAAAACAGATCGACATCGGTGCGGCCCTGCAGACTCATGTGCAGACCGAACTGGGCGAGGTCGTGGGCAAATATGCCCAACGTCCGACAGATGCCAACGTCGTCTTTTCCCGTTCAGCGCATGAATATGTATGCGAAACCACAGTGCATCTTTCCACTGGTCTGACCGCTCAGGCCAAGGCACACGCAACCGAGATTTACGCGGCGTTTGAGGGATGCTGCGACAAGATGGAAACGCAACTGCGCCGTTATAAGCGCCGACTGAAAGACCACCACAAGGATCGGTCCGAGCCTGTTGAACTCTTCGGAGCGTCGTCTTATATCCTCGCCTCTGACGAATCGGAGACGGCTGACGAGCCCGATACTCTGCAGCCCATGATCGTGGCCGAGATGGAAACCAAGATCCCATCGCTGAGTGTTGGAGAGGCGGTCATGCAGATGGAACTTGCCGGTGCGCCGGTGCTTGTGTTCCGGAACGAAAACAAGGACGGATTGAATGTCGTGTACCGTCGCGAAGACGGTAACATCGGCTGGATTGATCCGTAACAGGCAAGACTAGCAAGGCACGCCCCTGCAATTGCAGGGGCCCCGCCATGGAGCGTGATGATGGAGCTTTCGAGCATATTAAAGCCCGAAGCAGTACGTGTGTTGTCCGCCGCTTCTAGTAAGAAGCGGTTGTTTCAGGAAATTGGCGATGTTGCCGCCGGAACTTTGCATTTGGATGCGCAGACTGTCGTCGATTGCTTGCTGGAGCGCGAAAGTCTGGGGCCGACCGGGGTTGGACACGGTGTCGCCTTGCCGCACGCTCGGCTGACAGATCTGGACAGTGTCTCGGGTGTGTTTGTAATGCTCGAAAAACCGATTGATTTTGGATCGGTCGACCGGCAGCCGGTGGACATCGCATTTGCACTGTTTGCGCCGGAAGAGGCGGGGGTCGATCACCTTAAGGCGCTTGCGCTGGTGTCGCGTACACTGCGCGACACGTCTGTTTGCACAAAGCTGCGGGCCAACCCTGATCCGGTCAAGCTTTACGCGATTCTGACCGAAGCGCAGTCCATGCAGGCCGCCTGATCTTGCTGAAATAAAAAAGCCCCCGAAAGCTGGGGGCTTTTTTCTTCGAGGCGGCTTTTTGTTACCCGCCTGCTCCCATTTCCAGTGTCCACCAGATTTTCCCGCCACCTTCCTGATGCCAGGAAAAGCCCATTTGTGAGGCTTTGGGGTCCATGATCACGGCTCGGGGGCCAGGTTCCTGCATCCAGGCGGCCAAGGTTTCGGTTTCGGTCTCATAGGTTTCCGAGATCGCCTCACCCAGGAAAGTCCCGTAATAACCGACGCGTTGCGCGCGATCTATGGGAGACGATCCGTCCGAACCGAAGTGCCATGGGCGGTTCTGGCGCGCCATATCCTTGGAGTGGGTCGCGGCCGCAGCATTCAGCTGTGAGTTCAGCTGCACCGCCTGCAAACCCTGAGCCTGGCGCAAGGCATTTACCGAATCCAGCATACGGAACTGGAGCTTTTCGGGGTTGCCGCGAATCTTGTAGACCGATGGTAGTGGACGGCCATCTGATCCGTAAGTTGGGGTGCCGCTTGGGGTACATGCAGCCAGCGCAACAAAGCAAAGAAACAGTAATGTGATAATACGCGTCATGATCGACCTGATTATTGTGTCGACATACGGCATAGCGCGCCATGCAGCCTTCGGCAAACCTGCAATGGCTGATTCTTGCATGTTTCTGCCGGTTTGATTTGCGATTGACGCATTCTGGCAATAAAATACGTGAAAATTTCAGGTCATCTTTCGCAAAGGACCGTTCAATATGGTCAAGAAACCCATTCACTCATCAAGCCGCCGAGGATTTCTGGCCGGTGCTTCGGCCCTGCTGGCATCGCCGGCGATTGCCCAGTACATTCCAGGTGACCCACTGCGCCCACCACCCGAGGCCGAGCCAGACGTGCGTCGCAATGTCTCGGGGTTCCGCGCCTTGGATTGGCAGCCGTATTTCTCGAATACGAATAATGGGGCCATTCTGGTCGATACGGTGTCCCGAGCGCTGCATTATTGGTCAGATGATCAATCTGTATACAAACTCTACCCCTCATCCGTTCCGCTGACCGAAGAATTGACCCGCCGGGGCCGCACCAGCGTCATCCGCAAAGTTGAAGGGCCCAGCTGGTCGCCGACACCTTCTATGAAGAAGCGAAATCCCGAATGGCCGGACCATATTCCGCCGGGCCCGGATAACCCATTAGGAACACATGCTTTATACCTGAGTTGGAAATACTACCGGATTCACGGAACGCATGACACGCGCAAAATTGGTCGCCGGTCATCGAACGGATGCATCGGCCTATTCAACGAAGATATCGCTGAGCTGTTCTCGATGGCGAAGGTCGGCACGCAAGTGTTGCTTATTTGACGACATTTTCGCGCACGAACCCGCTTGTGGCTCAAGTTGCAATTGCATTCCAGCCATATAGCTGATTAGAAAAAAACCACGAGGTAAGTCTTAGGTGTGCGGATCCGATTGATGGAGCCGTGCAAACTCTGGAGGTTAATATGAAAAAACTCGTTCTCGCCGCTGCATTGACTGCTGCTGCTTCGACCGCTTATGCCGGTAACCTGGAAGAGCCGGTTGTTGAAGCACCGGTTGTTGTAGAGGAAACTCAGGGTTCGTCGCAGGGTATCATCCTGCCGCTGATCCTGCTGGTCGTAGTTGCCGCAGCTGTTGCAGCAAGCTAATTTGACGAGCTAAATCTAGAGAAAAGGCGGTGGAGCGATCCACCGCCTTTTTTCATTTCTTGATGATGGGAAACGGTCAGTCGAGCCAGCCCTTCAGATTATCTTCGATTACCTTGCCTAGTGCGCCAATGTGCGAATCATCGTCATTGAGGCAGGGGATATAGGTAAAGCTCTCGCCGCCGGCCTCTTCAAAGCTTTCCTTGATCTCTTCGTTGATCTCTTCCAGCGTCTCGATGCAATCGGCGGAAAACGCGGGCGCTATCACGGCGATGTTCTTCTTTCCCTGCCGCGCCAGATCAGCCACATGATCCACGGTATAGGGTTTTAGCCATTCCTCGGGACCGAATCGCGACTGGAAGGTTGAGACCAGCTGATCGTCCGACCAGCCCAGCCGTTCCTTCAGCAATCGGCTCGTTTTCGCGCATTGGCAATGATAGGGGTCGCCCTGCTGCAAATAGCGCTCTGGCATGCCGTGATAAGAACAGACCAGGACGTCCGGTTTGGTCTCCAGTGCCGTATAGGCTTTTTCCACTGACCCGGCTAAAGCGTCGATATAAGCAGGCTCGTCGAAATAGGCTGGAACGGTGCGAGACGCAGGTTGCCAGGCTTCGTCCATCAACGCGCGGAAGAACTGGTCATTGGCCGTTGCCGTGGTCGCGCCCGCATATTGCGGGTAGAGCGGGAAGAACAGAATTCGATCACAGCCCGCGGCCACCATTTCACGTACTTTGGATTTGGTTGAGGGATTGCCGTAGCGCATGCAGAAATCGACCATCACCTGATCGCCATACCGTTCTTGCATCGCATCGCGCAACTTGGCTGTCTGGTCCTTGGTGATCGTCATAAGCGGGCTTTCGCCCTTGTCGTGGTTCCAGATCGACTTGTAGGCCTCACCCGAGCTGAACGGGCGCTTGGACAGGATGATGCCTTGCAGAATCGGCTGCCACTTCCACTTGGGATAGTCGATTACGCGCTGGTCCGACAAAAACTCATTCAGATACCGGCGCATCGGCCAATAGCTGTAGTCATCCGGCGTACCGAGATTGGCCAGCAGAATGCCGACGCGGCCCATTTTGACCTTTGGATGGTCTGCGGCGGCATGATCGGGGCGAGTGGCGTCAAACATCTGATGCTTCCTGAGATTTCTCTGTACTGGCCTGAGATAACCGGAAAAGCCCGGTCGTCAATTGGACAGTTTACCTTCTTTTGTGCCCAGCGCATCCGCAAGCCGGGCTTTGGCTGATCCGGGGCGCAATGGTTTCTGTTGGCTGTCATCGGGAGACCAGCCGGTCAGGCAGATCAATTCATAGGTGGCGGCCAACCGTCCCCCGGGCGTTGAGAAGTTGTCGGCATAGACCTGCTGTGCGCGCGTAAAAACCTGTCGATTGGTGGGTTGTTTCATGCGCCCGGACAGGCTGTTGGTCTCACCCATGGCGCGCAGGTCATGCATCAGGTGAAGCAAGTCGCGGTATTCCGCCGTCAGGCGCGCGGTGTCGGCGACCGGCAGCGCAAACCCCGCCCGTTGCAGCAACCCGCCAAGATCGCGCAGCTCGGCCATCGGGACGATGCGGGGGCTGAGGCCTCCGGCCACTTCGATTTCGGCCTGTCCCAGTGCGGCGCGCAGCTCATGCAGGGTTTCGCCGCCCAGACACACAACCAGCAGCAATCCGTCAGGGCGCAGAGCGCGGCGACATTGGATCAGTTGCCCCACTGGATCATTGGCCCAATGCAGCGCCATGGCGTGGATGACCAAATCATGCGCGCCGGGGGTCAGGGCCAGAACCTCATCATCCGCAACGATCCGTGTCCCGGGCAGTACGTCCTGCCAGATATGCGCAAATGGTGTCACGATCGCCGGGGCCGTAAAGGTTTTGTTAACCATAGAGAGCCGATCCTGCACTTCGTCCACAGCGGCACGATGCAGGAACAGGGCCTCATCCTTCGCGCGGACGCGATGCAGGGCAAGGACCTGGCGATCAAACAAAGAGGGTGCATTGGACTCAGGCAGTTTCATAGGGCGCAATTATCGCATGTGGCAGCGGATTCAAACCGCCGTCGCGCTGATCTATCCGCCGCGCTGTCTGGGATGCGGGGACCTGACCGAATCGGATTTCGGCCTGTGTGGGTCATGTTGGCGCGAGACGCCCTTTATCGGTGGAGTTGTTTGCGAAAGCTGCGGGGTGCCGTTACCGGGGGTCGCAGACGGTCACCGGATTGAGTGCGATGATTGCTTGGCTGCGCCGCGCCCGTGGCAAGATGGGCGTTCGGCTCTTTTGTACGATGGCAAAGCGCGGTCGCTGGTGCTGGCCTTGAAACATGGTGACAGGCCCGAACTGGCGCGCCCCGCCGCACGCTGGCTGGCGTGGGCAGGGCAAGAACTGTTTCGCGAGGGTATGCTGCTTGCACCGGCGCCTTTGCACTGGTCCCGATTGTTGAAACGCCGGTACAACCAGTCCGCCCTTTTGGCGCAACACCTTGGGAAAGAGGCTGGGCTTGAGGTGTGCCCGGACCTTTTGCTTCGCCACCGAAAGACGCCTGTTCTGGATGGCAAAACAGCGGCAGAGCGGGCTGAAATTCTTAAAAGCTCGATCATCGCCCATCCAAAGCGGCAAGACCGCTTGCGAGGCCGCGATATTCTGCTGGTGGATGATGTGATGACGTCCGGCGCAACACTGGCGGCTTGCGCGCGTGTCTGCCTTGCATCCGGAGCAAATCATATTTCCGTGTTGACCCTAGCGCGCGTTGCCAAGGATGCCTAATTCGCCCAAGATTATGCGAAACGCGAAGGTACGGAATATGAAACCGGTAGAAATCTACACCTCGCCGCTCTGCGGCTTTTGTCACGCGGCCAAACGCTTGCTGAAACAGAAAGGCGTCGAATTCAAGGAAGTCGACGTGCTGATGCACCCCAAGCGCAAGCCCGAGATGATCAAGCGTGCCGGTGGCAAACGAACCGTGCCACAGATCTTTATCGGTGCGCAGCACGTGGGCGGCTGTGACGAACTGTATGAGCTGGAGCGTCAGGGCAAGCTGGATCGCCTGCTCGCGGCCTGATGAAGACCGCGCTGCTGCAAATCACCTCGTCGGATGATCCGGCCGAAAATCTGGACAGGGTGCGCGCCATGATGGCCGAAGCGGCGGCGCAAGGCGCGCGGTTCATCCTGACGCCCGAGGTGACGAATTGCGTGTCCACCAGCACCACGCGGCAGCGCGAAGTCCTGCAGCACGAAGAAGATGACCAATCGCTGGCCGGCCTGCGGGATCAGGCCGCCGCGCTGGGTGTTTGGCTGCTGATCGGGTCTTTGGCGATCAAAACCCATGATGCGGACGGCCGGTTTGCCAATCGGTCCTTCATGATCGACCCGCAAGGGCAGGTCGTGGCGCGGTATGACAAGATACACATGTTCGACGTGCAGGTCACCGAAACCGAGACCTTCCGCGAATCCAAAAATTACCGCCCTGGCGACAAGGCAGTGTTTGCCGACACCGATTTTGGCAAGGTTGGCATGACAGTCTGCTATGACGTCCGGTTTCCGGCGCTCTATGCGGCGTTGGCGCACGCAGGGGCGCGAATCCTGACGGTTCCGGCCGCGTTTTCGCCGGTCACGGGTGCGGCCCATTGGGAATCGTTGCTGCGCGCCCGGGCGATTGAGACCGGCTGTTGGGTTCTGGCCCCCGCACAAACTGGCGAACACCCTAAAACCCGCGGCAAGACGCGCTATACCTATGGCCACAGCATGGTTGTCGCCCCGTGGGGCGAGGTCGTCATCGACGCAGGGACCGATCCGGGCATTCACATTTTCGATATGCATGATAGTTCTGTGTCTGAGGCGCGCCGTCGGGTGCCCTCGTTGACTCACGTCCGTCGCTTTGACGGACCCTGATCCAGAACCGGACCATGACTGACGAACACAATGCCCTTGCGGTCACGCTGTTCAGCGAAATCCTGACCGCAGACCAGCTGTTGCGTAATCGGCTTAGCCGGGTGCTGCCCAAGGGTATGGAGATTTCGCATTTCTCGGTGCTCAACCATCTGGTCTTTGTCGGGAACGAGCGTAGCCCGGCGCAATTGGCTGATACGTTCCACGTCACGCGTGGTGCGATGACCAACACCTTGGCCAAGCTGGAATGGGCCGGATACATCCACATCCGCCCCGACTGGGACGACGCCCGCCGCAAGATGGTGGCGATCAGCCCTGCCGGCCGCAGGGCACGGGATCAGGCGATTGCATCAATCGCCCCGCTGATCAACCGCGTGGTCGGAGAGCTGGGGCTGGAGCGCGTCCGCAGCACGCTGCCCGTGTTGCGGGATTTGCGGTTGCAGTTGGAGGGGGAGTAGGAAGGTCATGCGTTGGTTTAGGAAGCGACGGAAATCCAGTGCGCTTTCAGAGAACGTGACTTCGCCAACATCTTCGGCGGCATCCGCTAACGAAGATCAACAAAATCGATCTCACCTGAAGACTGCAAAACCGAGTGGCGCAATCTGGGTCAGCGATGTTTACCAAAGACATGAGCTCAGCATTGGTTTTGTCACTGAACCAATGCGAAACAAGATCACTTCGATCAAGTTTCGCGACGAAGATGTCGAAATCGCCAAGAAGCATAGTGATGGAAATAAGAAGAATGCCCGTGGCGAGCATGTCGACCCAGAAGCAGTGCCGAATGAACTCTATTGGAACCTAAGCGAGGCACCACCGAGCACTATACTTCCGGTGTTCAGTGCAGGGCACCCAATGTTGCGTGCGGATGTTGCAGAGATTTTTGAGCACTATGATTTGGGTCAGGCGCGTCTGCAAAAAACGCAACTTTTTGGTTCTGATGCGGAAGCCCCGCTTGATTATGTTGCATATGCTCTGATTTTCCAGAATCAAGGTCATGCTATCGATATAGCAAAGAGCGATGTCGTGCCTGTGTGGCCGGGGCGCGAGGTGTTTAAGCCTAAGCCAGATGCCTCATTTGCTGATTGCCTTGTGCCAGATACCAGCGCGGTAAATGGTCCGGCAGTCTGGATTGATCCCAATATGTTCAGGTATTTTTTCCTTAGTGACGCACTTGGCAGCGAGCTAACAGCTGCTGGTTTTGGCCCTGCTTTTGGACTGACCCGTTTAGAATTTTAAGAAATCGTAGGATGGGTGCTTGTACCCATCGCGTCTGTATCGTCGTTGGAATGATGGCTGCAAGCAGCCATCCTACCCCGGCTTCACACTCGCCGTCACATAATTGACGCTCAAATCCCGGTCCGAGATCGACCAGCTCCACAGGATTGGGTTGAATACAAACCCCTTGCGATCCACCGGCTCCAGCCCTGCCTGACGTAGCAGGTCAAACAGCTCATCGGGGGTGATGAACTTGTTCCATTCATGCGTACCGCGCGGCAGCCAGCGCATGACGACCTCGGCCCCGAAGATGGCCATCGCATAAGATTTCGGGTTGCGGTTGATGGTGGAACAGATCAGCAATCCGCCCGGTTTCAGCAAGTCTTGCGATGCGGTCAGAAAGCCAAGGGGGTCGGCGACGTGCTCTACCACCTCCATGTTCAGCACCACGTCGAATTGTTCACCCGCAGCGGCCATGTCCTCGGCTGTGGTGTGGCGGTAATCGATCTCCAGCCCTGATTGTTCGGCATGGATGCGCGCGACGGGCAGGTTGCCTTCGGCGGCATCCGCTCCGACCACTTCGGCCCCAAGGCGGGCCATCGGTTCGCTCAGCAGCCCGCCGCCGCAGCCGATATCCAGCAAACGCAAGCCCTCGAACGGCTTTGGCGACTTCAAATCGCGATCGAATTCGCCCGCGATCTGCTGTGTGATATAATCCAGCCGACAGGGGTTGAGCATGTGCAGTGGTTTGAATTTTCCATGCGGGTCCCACCATTCTGCGGCCATCGCTTCGAATTTTGCGATCTCAGAAGGGTCAACCGTGTTCGGATGCGCTTGCATTCCTGTCTCCGTATGCTCTTTTACGCTTAAGGACTATATAGGGCCATAATGGACAAGTACCCGGACCAAAAGCGCGCAGTTCAATATCTGTACCCGCCGATCGATCCATTCGATCAGCGGATGGTCGATGTGGGCGACGGGCACCGTATTTATATGGAGCAATGCGGCAATCCCAACGGGGTTCCGGTGGTGATTCTGCACGGTGGGCCGGGCGGTGGCTGCAGCCCCGCGATGCGGCGCTATTTTGATCCGGACGCTTACCGGGTGATTCTGTTTGATCAGCGCGGATGCGGACGGTCACGCCCGCATGCGTCGGTCACGGACAACACCACTTGGCATCTGGTGGACGATATCGAACGGCTGCGAACCCTGCTGGATATCGACGACTGGATCGTCTTTGGCGGCAGCTGGGGGGCGACGCTTGCGCTGGTCTATGCGCAATCCCACCCGGATCGGGTCAATCGACTGGTACTGCGCGGTGTGTTCCTAGCGACGCAGGCCGAGTTGGATTGGTTTTACGGCGGCGGCGCGGGCAAGTTCTGGCCCGAGCAATGGGCGAAGTTCACCGCTCTGCTATCCGACAATGAGCTGAGTGACACCATAGGCGCATTTAACAAGCGCCTGTTCTCGGGGGATCGCGCTACCGAGATCCTGTATGCCCGGGCCTGGTCCAGTTGGGAAAATGCGCTGGCGTCAATCCATTCACATGGCGCAACCGGGGAAAGCCCCGGCGAATACGCGCGCGCCTTTGCGCGGCTTGAGAATCACTATTTCATCAACCGCGCGTTCCTTGAACGCGACGGGCAGATTTTGGACCAGATGGACAGAATCGCACATATCCCCGGGCATATCGTGCAGGGGCGGTATGACATGATCTGTCCGCCTCAGGCCGCGTGGAACCTTGCCCAGCTATGGCCCAATGCCGAGCTGAAGATGGTGCGCCAAGCCGGGCATGCGCTGTCCGAACCCGGAATTAGCGCGGAATTGGTTCGCATCATGGACCGAGTGGCGGAGGGCGCATTATGACCCGCATCGACCGTCGTGCTTTGTTTGCTTCCGGTGCTGCTGCCGCTCTGCTCGCGGCGACCGGTGCGTCTTTGGCCGATACGCCCAAGGTGGGTGGTACGCTGCGCCTTGCCGTGCCGCGCGATGACAGTTTGGAGCAGGTCGCCCGCGGGGCTGTGTTTGACACCCTGACCGAGATTGCACCCGACGGCACCTTGCGCGGAGAGCTTGCGACCGGTTGGCAAACTGATTCCCAAGCCCGCATCTGGAGCTTTGATCTGCGCGAGAACGCTCGTTTTCACGATGGTGCAGTCCTTGATGTAAAGGATGTGATGGCGGTTCTGGGCGATGTCGGGCAGGTCGACGCCTTGTCAGATAATCGCGTGCGTCTGGAGTTGGCTCAGGCCAACCCGGGTCTACCCTTCCTTTTGGCCGACAGCAGGTTCGTTATCACGCGCAATGGGCAAGGTGTCACGCCTTTGCAGGCCGCGAATGGCACTGGATGCTACCGTGTTGAACGGGCGGAGGATGATCGTCATTTCCTTGGGCGCCGTGTGGCGGGCCACTACAAGGATGGATTGGCTGGCTGGGCCGAAACCCTGGAGGTTATCGTGATTCCTGACGCTCGCGTGCGTACCGAGGCGCTGCGGGACGGCTTTGTGGATATCGCGGCGCTGCCACAGGGCGAAGGGTTCAGCCCGCACCGCGGATTGCGCTTTTTCCCAAGCGAATCCGATGTGGCGCTGGCTGTAGCAGGGCATGTCGGCATGCCCCGTCAGATCGGAACGGATCGCCCCCTGGATGATGGCCGTGTTGCCGAGCGTTGGTGGTTGATTTAAGCGCCGAAATTTCGCCTGACTTCTACTTTGTGCAAAATTTTGCTATTGTACGCGCTGTATTAGCTTAATTGTTTCGAAAATGGGAGAATTCCCATGAGGGTTGAAGGCTTAAAGAATATATCAATTTCCATTTTGTCCGTAGCATTGGCGGTTGTTGCGGTGTTTGCCCTGAAGTCAGGTAAAAACGTTACCGTAAAAGTCAGCAAAAACGGGACGATAGAGCTGGATGCCCGCGAAGGGCAGTCGCTGACTCAGTTGCTGGATAAGGGTTTTGAGGCAGTTGAAGTGACGTCGGAAGACGATGCTGCGACCAAGGCACGAAAGAAGTCCGAAATGCGGGCGCTCACGCGCACATTACAGTCACATGGATACTATGCGCTGGACGATTCGGCCCTGGCACACAGGATCCGCGGTCTGGATAAAGATCATATTCTGTCCGCCCAGTTGCGGGATGTGCTTTATGATCTGGAGGGTCCCTTCAAGTTACCCGGAACCTTGCGCGGTGCCGACTCTCGGATGTGGCAAGCGATTGCCGATTTGTATGACGGGATAAAAGCCGAGCCGCATGACGACAGTCAGTTGTTTGCGACTCTTTACACAAATTTTATTGAACAGGATACCGTATTCAGCCCGTACAAGCACCAGATAACGGCCGAGGGTGTCTTGCTGCCCGACACGGA
Source organism: Ruegeria sp. CDSB113 (assembly GCF_059611045.1). Taxonomy (NCBI): domain Bacteria; kingdom Pseudomonadati; phylum Pseudomonadota; class Alphaproteobacteria; order Rhodobacterales; family Roseobacteraceae; genus Ruegeria; species Ruegeria sp. CDSB113. The sequence goes on along the minus strand of NZ_JBXWOU010000010.1, from coordinate 66,136 downwards.
TGAATCCGACAAGCCGATGGTGTTCACCTGTCCCGACAGTTTGCTGAAACAGGGGATTACCGTTCTGGTAAAACCGACGGGTGGTTCTTCCAACAACATGCGTCAGTTCACGGTACAACAGGACGCGGTTTTCCATGCCTGCTCCGCGGTGACACCCTTGGAGTTCCTGTCCGGATCAAAAGTGAAGTTGGGGTTGAATCGCGCAGCCTTCGATCTGCTCTTTCCACCACTGTTTGCGGACGCCGAGCAGTTTTATGGCAGCGGCACATTGTCGGTGATCATTTACCCGCGCAACACGCAGCCTGCGCGTTTTGCGTCATCGGCGAAATAGGAGTTTTTGATGAAGATGATTGTTGTTCTTTGCGTTCTCATCTCGCTTGTGACAGTCACTTTATCCGTCAGTGCAGCGGCACAGTACAGGCAATGTCTATTTGACGGTGAAGTCTACGAAGACGGGGATCGCGTTGGTCCTTATATCTGCATGGATGGCGAATGGGTTCTCGCAGAATGACATTGTGATATCCGATGGGGGTGTTGTGGGCTTGCAATCTCGCATGTGGGCAGCTATATGGCCGTTAACAGCGGCGTGTCGGGCTTCGGTCCGGGGCTCCACCGGAAAAGATCGACGGGCCGCGCGCCCGTTTTTTTGTGCCCGACTGACAGGGTAGAGTACCAGATGACAAATGACCTGATAGCCAAAGCAGCCATCGACCGGCGACTGGCCGAGATCATCACCCCCGTGATCGAGGATCTGGGGTATGAGCTTGTGCGTATTCGCCTGATGAGCGGCAAACAAACCACGCTGCAGATCATGGCTGACAAGCCTGATGGCGGTATCGAAGTGGATGATTGCGCCGAGATTTCGAACGCGGTCAGCGCCACGTTGGATGTCGAGGATCCGATCCTTGACGCCTATGCGCTGGAAGTGTCCAGCCCCGGCATCGACCGCCCCCTGACCCGTCTCAAGGATTTTGAGGCGTTCGAAGGGTATGAGGCCAAGATCGAAACCGCCGAACTGATCGACGGGCGCCGCCGTTTTAAGGGTGAGCTGGCCGGAATCGAAGGCGATGAGGTCCTGATCAATCTCGCCGAGGGGGACGAGACGATCACCATCGGACTGCAATTCGACTGGCTAAGCGATGCCAAGCTGGTTCTGACCGACGACCTGATCAAGGAAATGCTGCGCCAGCGCAAAGACGCCGGTGCCCTGAACGAAAACGCTTTCGACGAGATTGAGACCGAAGGGTCCGAAGAGGAGACGAACTGATGGCAATCACCTCAGCCAACCAGCTGGAGCTGCTGCAGACCGCCGAGGCCGTGGCCCGCGAAAAGATGATCGACCCCGGTCTGGTTGTCGAAGCGATGGAGGAATCGCTCGCCCGTGCCGCCAAGAGCCGTTACGGCGCCGAGATGGACATCCGCGTCAGCATCGATCGCAAGACCGGCAAAGCGACATTCACCCGCGTTCGCACTGTGGTCGAGGATGAAGAGCTGGAAAACTATCAGGCCGAGATGACCGTCGAGCAGGCCAAACAGTATATGGAAACGCCTTCGGTTGGTGACGTCTTCGTTGAAGAAGTGCCGCCAGTTGAAATGGGCCGTATCGCGGCGCAATCCGCAAAGCAGGTGATCCTGCAGAAGGTTCGCGAAGCCGAGCGCGACCGTCAGTACGAAGATTTCAAGGATCGTGCAGGCACCATCATCAACGGTGCGGTCAAGCGCGAAGAGTTTGGCAATGTCATCGTCGATCTGGGCGGTGCCGAGGCCGTTCTGCGCCGCAATGACAAGATCGGTCGCGAAAGCTATCGTCCGAATGACCGTGTGCGTGCGTATATCAAGGAAGTGCGTCGCGAAGTTCGTGGCCACCAGATCTTCCTGTCGCGCACCGCGCCGGAATTCATGGCCGAGCTGTTCAAGATGGAAGTGCCGGAAATCTATGACGGCATTATCGAGGTCAAGGCCGTGGCTCGTGACCCCGGTTCGCGCGCCAAGATCGCCGTGATTTCCTATGACGGTTCGATCGACCCCGTTGGTGCTTGCGTTGGTATGCGCGGCAGCCGCGTGCAGGCCGTTGTGAACGAGCTGCAGGGCGAAAAGATCGATATCATCCCGTGGAACGAAGATCAGCCGACCTTCCTGGTGAACGCGCTGCAGCCTGCTGAGGTTTCCAAGGTGGTTCTGGACGAAGAGGCCGGCAAGATCGAAGTTGTAGTCCCTGAGGAGCAACTGTCGCTCGCCATCGGTCGCCGCGGTCAGAACGTGCGTTTGGCTAGCCAGCTGACCAATCTGGATATCGACATCATGACCGAGGCCGAAGAATCGGCGCGTCGTCAGAAAGAATTCGAAGCCCGCACCCAGCTGTTCATGGACAGCTTGGATCTGGATGAGTTCTTTGCCCAGTTGCTGGTGTCCGAAGGCTTCACCAACCTCGAAGAGGTAGCCTATGTGGAGATCGAAGAACTGCTGGTGATCGACGGCGTTGACGAAGGCACCGCGCAAGAGCTGCAAACACGGGCGCGCGAACACCTGGAAGCACAGGCCAAGGCAGCGTTGGAAAGCGCCCGCGCGTTGGGTGTCGAAGACAGTCTTATTGAATTCGAAGGCCTGACACCCCAGATGGTTGAAGCGCTGGCAAAGGACGATGTGAAGAACCTGGAAGACTTCGCCACCTGCGCTGACTGGGAACTGGCCGGTGGTTGGACCACGGTCGACGGCCAGCGAATCAAAGATGACGGTGTTCTGGAACCTTTCGGTGTAACGCTGGAAGAGGCGCAGGATCTGGTCATGACAGCTCGGATCATGCTGGGCTGGGTCGATCCTGCTGAGTTGGAGCAGGCCGAAGAAGAAGTTACCGAAGAGGAGGCCGAGGCCTGATCTCAGGCTTCGGGTGGCGCAAATGGGTCGCGGTGGCGTCCATAAGGATCGGTCTGACGGACCTGAACGCAAGTGCATCGCCACGGGCGAGGTTCAACCTAAATATGGGTTGATCCGCTTTGTGACGGGGCCGGATGGTCAGGTCTTTCCGGATGTCGCGGCAAAACTGCCGGGACGTGGCGTCTATGTCGCGGCGGATCGCAGCGCGCTGGACAAGGCCGTGGGCAAAAAGCTGTTTGCACGTGGTTTCAAGGCGCAAGTCAGTGTGCCTAACGATCTCGCGGATGAAGTTGAGCGTCAGATTGCGCGCCGTGTGATCGAGTTGGTGAGCCTTGCGCGCAAATCCGGTGATGCGATCGCCGGTTACGAAAAGGTCAAGACGTGGCTGGACCGGGAAGAGGCCCAGGTACTGATACAAGCCTCTGATGGATCAGGGCGCGGCAAGTCGAAACTGAGCACGCCGCACTTCGGAACATACATCGGCTGGCTGACGGCGGACGAGCTGGGACAGGCATTTGGGCGCCAAACCGTGATTCATGCGGCGCTCGCCTCTGGCGGACTCGCCAAACGTGTTGTAGAGGAAGCGCAGCGCCTGCGTGGCTTGCGCGAAACGGATGACGGCGGCAGGGGCCGCGCGGAAGGGTAAGAAGCTTTATGAGCGATAATGACGGCAAAAAGACATTGGGTCTTCGTGGCGGGGCACGCCCCGGAAATGTGAAACAAAGTTTCAGCCACGGACGTACCAAGAATGTCGTGGTGGAGACCAAACGCAAGCGCGTGGTGGTTCCCAAGCCGGGTGCCGGCAAACCGGGTGGCGGAGCAACGCCCTCGGGTGATCCGTCGCGCCGCCCTGCCGGGATTTCCGATGCGGAGATGGCCCGCCGGATGAAGGCGCTGCAGGCCGCGAAGGCCCGCGAGGTCGAAGAGGCCGCCGCCCGCGAGGCAGCTGAAAAAGCGCGTGAAGAAGAACGCGCCCGTCGTCGTGCGGAGCAAGAGGCTAAGGAACGCGAACAGCGCGAGGCCGAAGAACGTGCACGTGCCAAGGCCGAAGAAGAAGATCGCAAGCGCAAAGAGGCTGAAATAGCGGCCCAACGCGCTGCCGCTCCGGCTGCACCGGCAGAGCCCAAGGCGGCTGCTCCGCGCAGCCCGGCCAACAAGCCAGCACCGGCTGCAACGCCGCGGAAAAACGATCGCGAGCGTGAACAGCGCGGAAATCGTGGCAAAAGCCGTGATGATAACCGCCGGTCCGGCAAGCTGACACTGGGTCAGGCAACGGGCGGCGAAGGTAATCGTCACCGCTCTATGGCGGCGATGAAGCGCAAGCAGGAGCGGGCGCGCCAGAAAGCCATGGGTGGTACGGTCGAGCGCGAAAAGGTAATCCGCGACGTACAGTTGCCCGAGGCGATCACGGTGTCAGAGCTGGCCAACCGTATGGCCGAGCGTGTGGCAGACGTTGTCAAATCGCTGATGAACATGGGCATGATGGTCACGCAGAACCAGACCATTGATGCCGATACCGCCGAGCTGATCATCGAAGAATTCGGTCACAAAGTGACCCGTGTCTCTGATTCGGATGTCGAGGACGTCATCAAAGAGGTCGAAGACGACGACAAAGATCTGAAATCGCGTCCGCCGGTCATCACCATCATGGGTCACGTTGACCACGGCAAAACCTCGCTGCTGGATGCGATCCGCGATGCGCGGGTTGTGGCAGGCGAAGCGGGTGGCATCACCCAGCACATCGGTGCCTATCAGGTGACAACCGATAGCGGCACCACGCTGTCTTTCCTGGATACGCCGGGCCACGCGGCCTTTACTTCGATGCGCTCGCGCGGTGCTCAGGTCACGGATATCGTGGTTCTGGTTGTTGCCGCTGATGACGCGGTGATGCCGCAGACGGTCGAAGCGATCAACCACGCGAAAGCGGCCGGAGTGCCGATGATCGTGGCGATCAACAAGGTCGACAAGCCGGGCGCGAATCCGGACAAGGTGCGCACCGATCTGCTGCAGCACGAAGTCATCGTCGAGAAAATGTCGGGTGAAGTTCAGGACGTCGAAGTCTCTGCCATCACCGGTCAGGGCTTGGACGAGTTGCTGGAAGCCATCGCGCTGCAATCCGAGATTCTGGAGCTGAAAGCCAACCCGAATCGCGCCGCCCAAGGTGCCGTGATCGAGGCGCAGCTGGACGTGGGTCGCGGCCCGGTCGCCACTGTTCTGGTTCAGAACGGCACGCTGCGTCAGGGCGACATCTTCGTCGTGGGTGAGCAATACGGTAAAGTCCGTGCGCTGATCAACGACAAGGGTGAACGCGTCAAGGAAGCTGGCCCCTCGGTTCCTGTCGAGGTTCTGGGTCTGAACGGCACGCCCGAAGCTGGCGACGTTCTGAACGTGACCGAGACCGAAGCGCAGGCCCGCGAGATCGCAGAATACCGCGAACAGGCCGCCAAGGACAAACGCGCTGCCGCTGGCGCCGCAACGACCCTTGAGCAGCTGATGCAGAAGGCCAAGGAAGACGAGAACGTCAACGAACTGCCAATTCTGATGAAAGCAGACGTTCAGGGCTCGGCTGAAGCCATCGTTCAGGCGATGGAGAAGATCGGCAACGACGAGGTGCGCGTTCGCGTGCTGCACTCGGGCGTTGGTGCGATTACCGAAACCGATGTCGGTCTGGCCGAAGCATCCGGTGCGCCGATCCTGGGCTTCAACGTGCGTGCCAATGCGTCGGCGCGGAACACGGCGAACCAGAAGGGCGTGGAAATCCGCTACTACTCGGTGATCTACGACCTGGTCGATGACGTGAAAGCCGCCGCATCGGGCTTGCTGAGCGCCGAGATCCGCGAAAAATTCATCGGTTACGCCGAGATCCGCGAAGTCTTCAAGGTTACAGGCGTCGGCAAAGTTGCTGGCTGTCTGGTCACCGAAGGCGTGGCGCGTCGTTCCGCAGGTGTCCGCCTGCTGCGCGACAACGTGGTGATCCACGAAGGCACGCTGAAGACGCTGAAACGCTTCAAGGACGAAGTGGCCGAGGTCCAGTCGGGTCAGGAATGCGGCATGGCGTTCGAGAACTACGATGATATCCGTGCAGGCGACGTGATCGAAATCTTCGAACGCGAAGAGGTCACCCGGACGCTGGACTGATCCGGTAGTACAGTAAAACAGAAAACAGCGGCTCACTCGGGCCGCTGTTTTGTTTTTGTGAATGGTTACGAGCCTTCGATTGTACGTATGAGATTTTCTGAATCCACTCAGTACGGTGCGTTTTACAATCCTGTCCTAATTATGAGATGAGTCTGACTTCAAAGTCGGCCGTGCGGACTTAGCCGTCATTGGGCAAGATCTGGATTTTCGAGTTGACCAGCTTGAAAAGCATGATCACAACCGAGGCATCCGGTTTAGGAGCCAAAATGTCATTCTTCCGTAATTTCATCTGCCTGTTCCTTTTTGCGACACAAGCTTACGGTCAAGACTTTTCCGAATTCGAAATGCCAACGGACCGATATATTCGTGAAAACGCTGACCTTCTAACATTAAGCTATTGGCCCGAGGGAATAGCCTTTGAAGCAGTCGGAGAGGTGCCACTTGATCTAGGCTTTCATTCGACATCTTTGTTGCAAGTAATGTCCGGGCATGCCGAAGCCGATCTTACCGTTGTGGGGGAGCCCAAAAGATGGTTTTCACCAAAGGAAACCGTTGGGCAGGACGCGAACTATGTAATCGTTTTTGGCCGATTGAAGGGCGTGGAGGCCAGAAATGCCACCGTAGTTTACATTGGGCGAGATATTGATCTTAACGTCAAAAACGCGCGCCCCGAAGTCAGAAAGCTACTTGCGGCAGGCTTGCCGATCCAAGGTCCCGGTTGCTTCGCGGCATGGAAAGCCAGCGACAACAACGAGGTCTATGCCTTCGTGCTTGTCGTGGACACGGAAATTTCTGTGACACAACAGAAAGCGTGCATAGATTGGATGGTCCCATCTTCCCTTGGAGTGCTACCGGTTTTTTCGTCGTTGGATTTGTCGGAAAGCATCGGCAAGCAAACAAGCAACGACGAATTGTTTACTGACAAAAGCGAGCTGACTTTCCTGCTGCGCGCCTCTGCTTACTGTAGAAACACCTTAGAAGACTATTCGCTGCAATGCCCGGCAAACGTTCTAGGCGCGATGTATAGACATCATGAAAGCCTTTTGGAGAGCGCCGAAAAAGCGAATTAGTGTAAGTTCCGCGATCTGGAATCTGTATTATTAAGCGTCACTTTGGGCTCGAACCGGGCGTTCGAACCTTGGCCACAAAGGTAAGGTTGTAATGGTCGTGTTAATTTCCGGGGAAAATACCAAATCAGTTGATTTTCAATGCCTTTGACTACCGATTTGCCGGCAAAAACGTCCCTCGATGCATGATGATATCGAAGTGCTGCATGCCCTTTAGCAAATCGAAACTGACCGAATGCCCGCCTTTGCGCAGGGCTTCCGCATAATCACGGCTTTGGCGGATGAATTCCGGCGTGTCCCGTTCTGCCACTGTCACGTGATAGCGTGGACCGGGGGGGGGCAGGTGCAGGATCGGGGACAGATCATGTACCTCGACCGGGGTCAGCTGCAGCGGGTCATTCACCGAGGTCAGGCTGATCGGTTCCAGATCATAGACGCCGCTGATCAGAATAACATCGCGCATGCGCAAACCCGCGCGGGCCAACGCATCCGCCGAGGTCGCCATGACCATGGCCACCAGATGCGCGCCAGCACTGTGTCCCGAAAGGGTGATCCGCGATGGATCAAAGCCCAAATTGAACGCGTTTTCGGCCAGCCAAAGCAAGGCGTCGTGGCATTCGTTGACCATCTGATCCAGCCGCGCATCCGGGGCCAACGTGTAATTCAACGTGGCAAAGGATTGCTCGGCCTCAATCAGTGCGGGGGCCATCATCGCCGATTCGCGCTGGCTGAGCGCTTGCCAATATCCGCCGTGAACAAAGACGTGCAGCGGCGCGCCTGCTCCTTTCGCGGGAAAGAAATCCAGCACTTGCGCCGGCGAATCGCCATAGGCAAGGTTTTCCCGCACCTCCATCCTTGCCCGGTGCTGGGCGCTGAGTGCGGTGTAGCTGTCCAGATAAGGTGTCAGATCGCCACCGATCATCGAACTTGGGGAGTATTCACGCTCCAGCTCATCCTGTGAGAACCCTCGATACAGCATCGCCTACTCCTGCCCCGCATACATCAATTCGGTGCGCACATCGTAGAGGTCGTGGAAGAAGCGTAAATCCAGGGCCTTGCGCAGAAAGGACACGCCGCTGGATCCACCCGTACCAGGTTGGTTGCCGATGACACGTTCCACAGCCGTCACATGGTCAAAACGCCAGCGTTGGAACAGGGATTCGACGTCCATCAGCTTTTCGGCTAGCGCGTATAGGTCCCAATACTGGTCCGTATCGCGGAAAACCTGCCCCCATATCTTCACCACGCGGTTGTCGCCGGAATAAGGCTGCGCATAGTCCCGGTTCAACAAATCATCCGGCACATCGAAACCCTGGCGGGACAACATATGCAGCACTTCGTCATACAAGGACGGTTTCGTCAGTGCGGCGTCTAGCATCGCCATCACTTCGGGATCATGTGCGTGAACCTTCAGGGTCGAGGCATCCTTGTTGCCCAAAATGAACTCAATCTGACGATAGCCGTAGCTTTGGAAACCCGAAGAGCTGCCCAACGCCTCGCGAAAGGTCATGTAGTCGGCTGGCGTCATGGTCAGCAGCGTTTCCCAAGCCGAGATCAGTTGCCGCTGAATCGCCTTGACCCGGTCGAGGTTCTTCATCGCGGGGCCGAATTCATCCTGTTGCAGGAACCGGCGCACCTCGACCAGTTGGTGGTGCATCAGCTTTAGCCACAGCTCGCTTACCTGATGGATGATGATGAACAGCATTTCATCCGGCTGCGCAGGGTCCTGAAACGTTTTTTGCAAGTTCAACAAGGTCTTGAGCTGCAGGAAGTCGCCATAACTCTTGCGATGGGTTTCCGCGAAATCGGTGACCAGAGTGTCCTCGATTCCGCGTTCCAGATACCGGTCCTTGTCGCCCATGTGCTCCTCCAAACGCGCGAGTTCATCCCTGTTTAGGGTCTGATCCCGCGCAATTCCAGAGCGTTAAGTCCAGTCCAGAACAACTTTGCCGGACTGACCTGATTTCATCGCGTCAAAACCTGCGGCGAAATCGTCGACTTTCATCTGGTGCGTAATGACCCGGCTGACGTCCAGACCGTTCTGCAACATGGCAATCATCTTGTACCATGTTTCGAACATTTCACGCCCATAAACACCTTTGATGGTGATGGCCTTGAAGACGATGCGGCTCCAATCCACCGGGGATTTTCCGGGGGGAATACCCAGCAAGGCGATTTTACCGCCCATCACCAACGCCTCGACCATCTGGTCCAGTGCAGCTTGCGAACCGGACATCTCCAAGCCAACGTCAAACCCCTGCTGCATACCAAGCTCGGTTATGACGTCTTGCAGGTCTTCCTTGCTGACATCCACGGACCGCACGGTGGGCACGACGTGTTCAGCCAGCTTTAGACGATCCGGGTTGATATCGGTGATCACCACATGCCGCGCGCCGGCATGCCGGGCGACAGCGGCTGCCATGATGCCGATAGGGCCTGCGCCCGTGATCAGAACGTCTTCGCCCAACAGGTCGAAGCTGAGCGCGGTATGAACGGCGTTGCCCAGCGGGTCGAGGATGGCACCGATCTCATCCGGAACATCCTCGGGCAAGGGCACCACGTTGAAGGCAGGAAGTTTCAGGTATTGGGCAAAGGCCCCCTGTTCATTTACACCAATGCCCCGTGTGCCGGGGTCCAGGTGGAACTTGCCCGCGCGGCTCTGTCGGCTGTCGGTTGTGATCAGATGACCTTCGCCAGAACAGCGCTGGCCGATTTCCAGACCGGTGACATTTCGCCCGATTTCGACGATCTCACCCGCGAATTCGTGGCCCGTGATCATCGGGATCGGCACGGTGGCCGCAGCCCAGTCATCCCAGTTCCAGATATGAATATCCGTCCCGCAGATGCCGGTCTTGTTGATGCGGATCAGAACCTCGTCCGCGTCGATTTCGGGCACAGGGGCCTGCACCATCCACAGGCCTTCCTCGGGTTTGGATTTCTCCAAAGCTTTCATTGTGTTGGGGCGCATCAGATGACTCCCAATTCTTTGCCGACCTTGCCAAAGGCGGTCAGCGCACGGTCCAATTCGTCCTTTGTTAGAGCCGCATTCATCTGTGTTCTGATCCGTGCCTGACCACGTGGGACCACAGGGAAGAAAAAGCCCGAGACATAGACGCCTTCGTCGAATAGGCGCGACGCCATATCTTGCGCCAGTTGCGCCTCGCCCAACATGACTGGGATGATCGGGTGTTCGCCGGGCAGGAGGTCAAAGCCCAGATTTTCCAACCCTGCACGCCAGTATTTCGCGTTGCCGAACAGTTGCGCGCGCAGCATGTCGCCCTCTTCGACCAGTCGGATTGCTTCCAGTCCGGCGGCGACGATGGAGGGTGGCAGCGAGTTTGAGAACAGATAAGGCCGCGCCCGCTGCCGCAGCAGGTCGATCACTGGCTGCGGCCCGGCGATGTAACCGCCGATAGCCCCCCCAAGTGCCTTGCCCAAGGTTCCCGTCAGAATGTCCACGTCGACACCGAAGTGATCCGGCGTGCCCACCCCGTTTGGCCCCATGAAGCCGGTGGCGTGGCAGTCATCCACCATGACGATGGCATCGTATTTGTCCGCCAGCTCGCAAATTTTTGGCAGGTTGGCCAGATAGCCATCCATTGAGAACACGCCATCGGTCGCGATCATGATATGTCGCGCGCCATCCTCGCGCGCCTGTTTCAACCAAGCTTCAAGATCGTTCATGTCATTGTTCATGTACCGATAGCGCTTCGCCTTGCACAACCGCACACCGTCGATGATTGAGGCGTGGTTCAAACTGTCCGAGATGATGGCGTCTTCAGGCCCTAACAAAGGCTCAAACAGGCCGCCATTGGCATCGAAACAAGCGGCAAACAGGATCGAATCGTCCTTGTTCAGGAACTTGGCCAGCTTCTGTTCCAACTCACGGTGAATGTCCTGCGTACCGCAGATGAAGCGGACCGAAGCCATGCCGAACCCCTTGGGTTCCATCGCGCCTTTGGCGGCCTCGATCAAAGCAGGATGATCGGCCAGACCTAGATAATTGTTGGCGCACAGGTTGATGACCTTCCGGTCGCCCACCGTAATCTCACCGCCCTGAGGCGAGGTGATCATTCGTTCGCGCTTATAAAGACCCTCAGATTCGATCTGCGCGAGGGTGTCCGTAATATGGGACAAGAATGCATCTGCCATGGCGGTCTCCGTTTATCTGAGTCGCATATCTAACATAGCGGACATAATTCCCAAATAGGGGAATTACAATATACGGGAAAAATTTCCGTGAATACGGATTTTGCAGGTGTCAGGCGTTTTTAACGATCAGGAAGACCCGCGCTGCCCCGTTAGCAACAATCGAATGCACGATATCCGCCGCATAGCGTGCGGTATCACCCTTCTGCAGATCACTGACAGCCGTACCGGAGGTCACACGAACGGCACCTTCCAGCACGGTCAACTGTTCTCTGGCTCCACGGGCGTGGGGCTGGCTGTTTAGTGCGCCGTCTTTGTCAAACTCAATATCGTAGACCTCGTGACCACCTGCTTCCTCGGGCGGTGAAAGAATGCGAATCCGACAGTTTTGGCCCATGTTGTCGATGCTGGGCACCTCGGATTTCCTGAGGACTTCGATCTGGTTCGCGCTGTTCGCTTCCTCCAGAAGACCCGCGAAATCCACCTGTAATGCGCGGGTCAGGTTCCACAAGGTCGAGATCGTCGGGCTGCTTTCGCCGCGCTCGATCTGGCTGACCATGGATCGGGAGACGCCGCTGAGGTTTGCCACGGCTTCAAGCGACAAGCCCTTGGCACGGCGGGCCTCTTTCAGGCGTGCGGGCAGGCGTGTCAGGATATCATCTGGGTTTTCCGTCATGACGGAATCTCATGCGCGTTTGTCCGTCATATGTCAATTCTGCTTGTGACGGTACGTTCCATAGGACAGCCTGATGCCGCAGATGCATAGTTCCGTCAAATTCCGGAGGAGTAGAGACATGAAAGACATCGTGATTCTTGATGGTGCCCGCACGGCGATCGGCACCTTTGGCGGGGCGCTGGCCTCAACCGCGCCGATTGATCTTGCGACCGTGGTGACGGAAGCGGCAATGGAACGTTCAGGGGTCGAGCCGACCCAGATCGGCAGCGTTGTTTTTGGTCATGTTATCAACACCGAGCCACGCGATATGTACCTGTCGCGCGCCGCTGCAAAACAAGCGGGCATTCCGAACGAAACACCTGCGATGAATGTGAACCGCCTGTGCGGGTCGGGAGCGCAGGCGATTGTGTCCGCTGTACAGTCTCTGATGTTGGGTGATGCAGAATTTGCCGTGGCCGGAGGTGCCGAAAGCATGTCGCGCAGCCCCTACATCGTTCCTCAGGCGCGCTGGGGTGCGAAGATGGGGGATGTTAAATCGCTCGATATGATGCTGGGTGCCCTGAATTGTCCCTTTGGCACCGGTCATATGGGTGTGACAGCCGAGAACGTGGCGGATGAACATCAGATCACGCGTGAGCAAATGGACGAATTTGCCCTTGCCAGCCAGGTGCGGGCTGCTGCTGCGATTGGGGCTGGCTATTTTGAAAGCCAGATCGCGCCGGTGCAGGTCAAAGTCAAACGTGACATGGTCGACTTCACGGTTGACGAACACCCCAAGCAGACCTCGGCCGAAGCGCTGGCAGGACTGCGTCCGGCGTTCAAGAAGGACGGCCGGGTGACGGCTGGGAACGCGTCCGGCATCAATGACGGTGCCGCCGCGATGGTTCTGGCTACGGCAGAGGCTGCTGAGAAAGCAGGTCTGAAACCCAAGGCGCGCATTCTGGGATATGGCCACGCCGGTGTTCGCCCCGAGGTCATGGGGATCGGACCGGTTCCGGCCGTGCAGAACCTGTTGGCGCGCACGGGCCTGTCGATCGAGGATTTTGACGTGATCGAAAGCAACGAAGCCTTCGCGTCGCAAGCCTTGGCCGTAAACAAAGAACTGGGGCTGGATGCCGCCAAGGTGAATCCAAACGGGGGGGCAATTGCCTTGGGGCACCCGGTGGGCGCTACAGGCGCGATCATTACCCTTAAGGCGTTGTATGAACTGGAACGCATCGGCGGATCCAAGGGCCTGGTCACCATGTGCATTGGTGGCGGACAGGGCATCGCCATTGCCTTCGAGCGGATCTGATCCGGATCGGGCAGAGGGGGGCTGCCTGCCCCCCCATCGCGCCCTTCGGCGCGACCCCCCCGAGGATATTTTTGGCCAGATGAAGCTGACGGATATGCCTTAGGTGAAGGCTGTCAGGATCAGGACAATTGCGGCGCCAGCAGCGGCGCCGATGGTTGCCGGAAGAATGGCCGCCGATAGGCCTTTGTTCTGAGTGACGTCCTTTTGCGTCTGCGCGATCAGCGCATTTTCCACCAAAGCGGGCAGGCGCGGGCCAAAGCGGGCCAGCACCATAGCGGTTTTGCCAAAATCCCGTAGTGCAGCCCGGGGGCCGATGGATTGCTTGATGTAATCTTCGACAACCGGGCGGGCAACTTCCCAGATGTTGATGCGCGGGTCCAGTGACCGCGCCACACCTTCGACAACCACCATGGTCCGTTGCAGCAGGATCAGTTCCGTGCGGGTTTCCATACCGAACCGTTCTGTCACCTCGAACAGGTAATTCAGTAGGCGTCCCATCGAAATATGAGTGGCATCCATGCCAAAGATCGGCTCTCCAACCGCGCGCAGGGCGCGGGCAAACTCGTCGACGTCCCTGTCGGCAGGGACATAGCCGGCTTCGAAATGCACTTCGGCCACGCGCTTGTAGTCGCGGCGAATAAAGCCAAAGAGGATCTCGGCATAAACCCGGCGGGTATATTCGTCGATATGACCCATGATGCCATAGTCGTAGGCAATGATGTCCCCATTTGCCGCGACCTTCAGGTTGCCCTGATGCATGTCAGCGTGGAAAAAACCGTCACGCAGCGCGTGCAGCAGGAACAGGCGCAGCACGCGTTCCGCTAGATCGCCGCGGTCGTGCCCGGCGGCGTCCAGCGCGGCGTTGTCGCCCAGCGGAACGCCGTCGGCCCAGCTGAGCGTCATCACGCGGCGGGCGGACAGAGACCAGACGACCGGGGGCAGCCAGAAGCCTGTGTCGTTCTTGGTGTTGGCCGCATATTCCGACGCGGCGGCGCTTTCCAACCGCAGGTCGAGCTCACCGCGGACCACGCCGTCGAAATGTTCGATCACCTCCATAGGGCGCAAGCGGCGCGCACCGGGGGCGAATAGCTGCACGATGCGGGCGGCAAAATAAAATGCGTCTACATCTTTGCGGAAGGCGCGTTCAATGTTCGGGCGCAGAACTTTGACGGCGACGTCTTCGCCGGTGCTAACCAGCTTGGCCTTGTGGACTTGAGCAATTGAGGCCGCGGCGATGGGTTCACTGAATTCGCTGAACACTTCGGAAACCGGCTGGCCCAGTTCCTTTTCAACCTCGGCCATGGCTTCGGCTTTGGAGAATGGGGGAAGCTTGTCCTGCAGCACGCGCAATTGTTCGGCCAACTCATCCCCGACCACATCGGGGCGGGTCGACAGTACCTGACCAAACTTGATGTATGCCGGTCCAAGCGCCGTCAGCGCCCTTGTGGCGGGGGGCATGTCAGGATCGCCTTTGTAACCCAGCCATTGGAACGGTTTTCCCAAAGCATGCGCCAGAAACCGCAGTGCGCGCGGAGCCTCGAACGCGTCCAGCACAACGTTCATGGCGCCTGTGCGCTCAAGAGTGGCGCCTGTACGGATCAGGCGAATGATGTTGTGTGGTCCCCGCATCAGATTTTCCAGCCGGAATGCAGCGCGGCGATGCCCATACTCAGGTTGCGGTACTTGGCATTTTCAAATCCGGCCGCGCGGATCATGCCCAGAAACGTTTCCTGATCCGGGAAATTGCGGATCGATTCGACCAAGTATTGATAGCTGTCGTAGTCATTGGCGATGAGTTTCCCCATGCGGGGGATGACGTTAAAGCTGTAGAGGTCATAGAGCTTTTGCAGCCCGTCATTGGGCAACTGGCTGAATTCCAGCACCATCAGGCGGCCACCGGGTTTCAACACACGGAATGCTTCGTTAAGGGCCTCCTGCGGGCGGGTCACGTTCCGGATGCCAAACGAGATGGTGTAGACGTCGAATGTGTTGTCGTCGAAGGGCAGAGCCATCGCGTCGCCGACCACCCAGTTCAGGCTGTCGGCCATCTGGTCGGCCTCGGCGCGCTGTCGGCCTTCGACCAGCATCGGTTCGGTTAGGTCCAGCACGGTAGCATGGCCATAGCCGGCGCGTTTCAAAAAGCGGAACGAGATATCTCCGGTGCCACCTGCGACATCCAGCAGGCGCTGGCCTGGGCGCGGCGCAAGCCAGTCCATCATCGCGTCTTTCCAGACCCGGTGAATGCCCATCGACATGACATCGTTCATCACGTCATATTTCGAGGCGACCGAGTTAAACACGCCCTGTACACGCCCGGCCTTTTCAGCCTCACGTACGGTTTCGAACCCAAAATGAGTGGTCTTGTCGCTGTTGTCGGACATTAGCCTTGCCGTTTTTCGAATTTCGCCTCTGTTATAGGGCTCTGGAACCGGGGCACAATGCGGCCCTTTGGAATAGGAGCCGTGTAATGCCGGAATTGCCCGAGGTCGAGACAGTAAGACGCGGCCTGAGCCCAGCGATGGAAGGCGTGGTGATCGACCGGGCAGATGTGAATCGCCCCGATCTGCGCTGGCCTTTCCCTGAACGGATGGCCGAGCGGTTGACCGGGCAGACGGTTCAAAAATTGCGTCGTCGGTCAAAATACATTCTTGCCGATCTCAGCAGTGGTGAAACCTTGTTGATCCATTTGGGCATGTCAGGCCGGATGACCGTATCCGGCGATCCGCTTGGGCAATTCGTGCATGAACATCCGATAACCCAAAAACATGACCATGTGGTCTTTCACATGGCGAATGGCGCACGTGTCACGTTCAACGATCCGCGCCGGTTTGGTGCGATGGACCTATTGCAGACAGCAACTGCGGACGATCACAAGCTGCTGTCTGTCCTCGGGCCTGAACCTTTGGGTAATGATTTTCACGAACAACATCTGATCGATGCGTTTCGGGGAAAGAACACTCCGATCAAATCGGCGCTGCTGGATCAGGGAATCGTTGCCGGCCTGGGCAATATCTACGTGTGCGAGGCGCTATTTCGAGCCGGAGTGTCGCCACGTCGCAAAGCCGGCCAAATTTCTGCGACCCGAGTCGCAGCACTTGTTCCGATCATCAGGAAGGTATTGCAGGACGCCATCGAAGCAGGTGGATCTT
Organism: Ruegeria sp. CDSB113; assembly: GCF_059611045.1. Classification (NCBI taxonomy): domain Bacteria; kingdom Pseudomonadati; phylum Pseudomonadota; class Alphaproteobacteria; order Rhodobacterales; family Roseobacteraceae; genus Ruegeria; species Ruegeria sp. CDSB113. The sequence goes on along the minus strand of NZ_JBXWOU010000010.1, from coordinate 49,789 downwards.
CCCTACGCGATTTCCGCCAAGCCGATGGAGAACTTGGATATTTTCAGCACAGCTTTGACGTCTATGGCCGTGAGGGAGAACCCTGCAGGACTGACGGTTGTGGGGCTCCAATCAAAAGAATCACCCAGTCCGGTCGCTCATCCTTCTACTGTGCGCAATGCCAAAGATAGCTTGATCCAGCGAATGCGCGTGGTAAGGAATCGTACCTGAACGGAACAACCGGAAGCTCTCACCTCATGGCTTTTGAGACGATCATCGTCGAAATCGAAGACCACGTCGCCCTTATCAAGCTCGACAGGCCCGATGCGCTGAACGCGCTGAACTCACAACTGGCGCAGGAATTGTGCTCGGCATTGGAAGATGCGGATAGCAACGACAAAGTGCGCTGCATCGTCATCACCGGGTCGGACAAGGCGTTCGCTGCGGGCGCGGACATCAAGGAAATGTCCGAGATGAGCTTTGTGGATGTCTATAGCTCGAACTTGTTTGGTTCGTTGAATGACCGCGTGTGCGCGATCCGCAAGCCGATCATTGCAGCCGTCGCGGGCTATGCGTTGGGCGGCGGGTGCGAACTTGCGATGTTGTGCGATTTCATCATCGCAGCGGACACTGCCAAATTTGGCCAACCTGAGATCAATCTTGGCGTCATTGCCGGGCTTGGGGGCAGCCAGCGCCTGACGCGGTTTGTCGGCAAGTCCAAATCCATGGACATGAACCTGACCGGCCGTTTCATGGATGCAGAAGAAGCTGAACGCGCTGGTCTTGTCAGCCGCGTTGTTCCCGCCAAGAAGCTGATGGATGAGGCGATGGGCGCAGCCCAGAAGATTGCCGAAAAATCGCAGCTGACCGCTATGGCGGCCAAGGAATCGGTGAATCGCAGCTATGAGCTGCCGCTGAGCGAAGGCATGCTGTTTGAACGCCGCGTGTTCCATTCGATGTTCGCGACCGAAGATCAGAAAGAAGGCATGGCCGCGTTCCTGGAAAAACGCGCCGCGCAATTCCGCGACAAGTAAGCGGTGCCCTGATCAAATCGAAACCGGCGGGCCTTTGCCCGCCTTTTTCATACCAGCTATGCGCATCAAAAGAATCGCCTTGGCAAACCCGGCCAACTTGGGTAGTAACCGCCACCATACATGCGCGTGCGGCCCGCTTGGCCCGACTCACACTCGTGATTTCTGATCTGGTGCGGATTTTCCGTGGCGCGCAACCCTAGACAACGTACCGAACCAAAGGTCAGAGACACACATGGCTAATTCGCCCCAAGCAAAAAAACGCGCTCGTCAGAACGAGAGCCGTTTCGCAATCAACAAAGCACGTCGTTCGCGCATCCGTACCTACCTGCGTAAGGTAGAAGAAGCGATCGCATCCGGCGACAAGGACGCTGCAACCGCAGCACTGCGCGCAGCTCAGCCTGAACTGATGCGTGGCGTCACAAAAGGCGTTTTCCACAAGAACACCGCGTCGCGTAAAATGTCGCGTCTGTCGGCTCGTGTAAAAGCGCTGGGCTAAGGCTTGGGTTGACCTAGGGTCAACCAAACAAGGTGAAATGATAGAAAATGCGCCGCGTCCTGCGGCGCTTTTTTTTTGCTGTTGCCGGAAAGCCGCGCCTTCACAAACCCGAGAGATTCTTTCGGCGAAAGATACGAGTCAATATCAGAGTTTCGTTGCCGGATGCCTTGGCCTCTTGCTACCACTGTTACAGCGATTCACTCGCTTGGGGGGACAGGCTGTTCCAACGACTAGACTGACGGGCATCAGGACGGTCAGGAACGAATGTTGGCAACTGGTTTGCTAATCTGCTGCGGTCCTTGGGTCACCAGGGAACCAAGCCCTGTCGAATATGAGATTGCGTTGCGCAACCCTGTTTCCAGGGCGTTCCGGGTATGGAACGCCGGCAAATTGGGATGTGCAGACTTTCTAAAACACACCCGCCAAACTTCTGCGGTTTGGCGTTGGTTATCCCTTTGCGTGTGAAAGCTTAATCCGGGCAACCGGAAAATAGCAATAAGGCCGACAGGCCAATAAAGAATGGGATGCGTGAGGCGCTTAATGACACAAGAGAAATGGGGACTACTACGTAACAAGTTGCTCAAGGCCATCGGAAAAAACAACTACACGACCTGGATCGAACCTCTTGAATTCCAAGAGTTGCAGGACGGCGTAGCGGTGTTTTCCGTGCCGACAAACTTCATGGGCAACTATGTCAGTCAGAACTTTGCGGATCTCATATTGTATGAGATGAACACCGCAGGGGAAACGGTCCAACGACTGGCCTTTCGCGTCGCTGCCAACTCACCGGCGCGCCCTAAGGTAGACACCGAATCCGAGCCGACAGTTGTGCGGGATGCACCTATTGCGCCTCAGATGGAAGCCGCTAATGGCGCGTTTGAATCCTTGCAGGCCGCGCCATTGGATTCGCGCTTTACCTTCGACAGTTTTGTCGTTGGCAAACCCAACGAACTGGCCCATGCCGCGGCGCGTCGTGTGTCAGAAGGTGGTCCTGTGACCTTCAACCCGCTGGTTCTTTACGGTGGCGTTGGTCTAGGTAAAACGCACTTGATGCACGCCATTGCATGGGAGCTGAAAACAAAGCACCCCGAGTTGAACGTGCTCTATTTGTCGGCGGAACAGTTCATGTACCGCTTTGTGCAGGCTCTGCGCGAACGCCGGATGATGGACTTCAAACATCTTTTCCGATCGGTTGACGTGTTGATGGTGGACGATGTGCAGTTCATCGCCGGCAAAGATTCGACACAGGAAGAGTTTTTCCACACATTCAATGCACTGGTGGACCAGAACAAGCAGATCATCATCTCGGCCGACCGCGCCCCGGGTGAGATCAAGGACCTAGAGGATCGGGTGAAGTCCCGTCTGCAATGTGGTCTGGTGGTCGATTTGCACCCAACCGACTATGAACTGCGCCTGGGCATCCTGCAAAACAAGGTGCAGCAGTACAGCAGCACATATCCCGACCTGACAATTGCCGATGGCGTTCTGGAATTCCTGGCGCACCGGATCTCGACCAATGTTCGCGTGCTGGAAGGTGCTCTGACCCGTCTGTTCGCTTTTGCCTCGTTGGTGGGTCGTGAGATCGACATGGAGCTGACGCAGGACTGTCTGGCCGATGTGCTGCGCGCATCCGAGCGCAAGATCACTGTCGAAGAGATTCAGCGCAAGGTTTCGGACTATTACAACATCCGTCTGTCCGACATCATTGGACCCAAACGCCTGCGGTCTTATGCCCGCCCGCGTCAGGTGGCGATGTATCTGTGCAAGCGACTGACCAGCCGGTCTCTGCCGGAAATCGGGCGCCGGTTCGGAGGACGTGACCACACGACTGTCATGCACGGCGTAAAACGCATCGAAGAGCTGAAAACCACGGACGGCCAGATCGCCGAAGATGTGGAAATGCTGCGGCGCGCGCTAGAGGCCTGAGCTCCTACTCATATCACTTGAGAAACGCCCCGGTCCCTCACGCCCGGGGCGTTTTCTTGTGCGCTATTTTCCACGGTTGGAAATGAACTGTGCCCACTGGGCCACGCGGCCCTTGACGCTTTGGGCAATCCGACCGAGAAATCCATAAAAAATCCTTGTGCCTCAGGGCGGAACCGCTAACGTGCCAGTCCCGCCCATTTCGGCACGCAAGTCAGAGGAATTAAGGGTATGAAGATCAGCATCGAACGCGGCACCCTTCTCAAGGCCGTTTCCCAGGCCCAATCTGTTGTCGAACGTCGCAACACCATTCCCATACTTGCCAACGTTTTGATCGAAGCCGAGGGCGATCAGGCGATGTTCCGGGCGACCGATCTGGATATCGAAGTTGTCGACAAGGCGCCTGCGCAGGTCGAAAAAGCCGGGGCTACAACGGTCGCCGCGACGACGTTGCATGAGATCGTGCGCAAACTGCCCGATGGAGCGTTGGTGACACTTACCGCCGACAGCGCCGCAGGTCGTCTGACGGTTGAAGCAGGCCGGTCGAATTTCTCATTGGCGACGCTGCCGAAGGAAGACTTCCCTGTGATGGCGTCTTCGGAATACCAGTCGAACTTTACCGCCTCGGCAGCCTTGCTGCGCCGGTTGTTCGATAAGTCGAAATTCGCCATCTCGACCGAAGAGACTCGGTACTATCTGAACGGCGTCTATATGCATGTGGCCGACGGGTCCGAAGGCGGCAAGGTGCTGCGTTGTGTGGCCACCGATGGCCACCGCCTGGCGCGCATCGACGCGGATCTGCCGGATGGCGCTGCAGACATGCCCGGTGTGATCGTACCGCGCAAAACCGTAGGCGAAATGCGCAAGCTGCTGGACGACGATGAGATGGATATCGCCGTGTCGGTCAGTGAAACGAAGGTGCGCTTTGCAACCCCGGACATCACGCTGACCTCAAAAGTGATTGACGGGACCTTCCCGGATTACACACGTGTGATTCCTCAGGGCAATACGCGCCAGCTGGAAGTCGATGCGGCCGAGTTCGCAAAGGCCGTGGACCGGGTTGCAACCGTGTCCTCTGAACGGTCTCGCGCGGTAAAGCTTCAGCTGGATACCGATAAACTGGTACTTTCCGTCAACGCTCCAGATAGCGGCGCGGCCGAGGAAGAACTTGCCGTCGCCTATGGCGACGAGCGGCTGGAGATCGGGTTCAACGCCAAGTACCTGCTGGAAATCGCCTCTCAAGTAGATCGTGAGAACGCTGTGTTCCTGTTCAATTCAGCGGCTGATCCGACCCTGATGCGCGAAGGCAATGATCTGAGCGCGGTATACGTCGTCATGCCGATGCGCGTCTGATCGCACGGACGTGCGATGCCTCCGGCAGGAGTATTTTTGAAAAGATGAAGGGAGGGGTCATGGGTTTGGCCCTGACCGAGCTTACCGTCTCGCATTTTCGGTCCCACAAGCTGGCGCGACTATCTTTGGATGGTCGGCCTGTTGCGATTCACGGACCGAACGGGGCGGGCAAGACCAACATCCTGGAAGCGGTGTCCCTGTTTTCCCCCGGTCGCGGAATGCGGCGGGCCAGCGCGGCCGAGATGACCCGACGCCCCGAGGCGCTAGGTTGGAAACTGTCCGGGTTGCTGCAGGCGCAGGGGCGACAATACGAGATAGAAACCTGGTCCGAGGGCGGTGTCGCGCGGCAGGTTCGCATTGACGGCAAGGCGTCCAGCCAGATTGATCTGGGCAAGCTGGCGCGGATTGTTTGGCTGATCCCGTCGATGGACCGGATTTGGATCGAGGGGGCCGAAGGACGCCGGCGTTTTCTGGACCGGATCGCGCTGAGTTTCGATCCGGCCCATGCTGAGGCATCTTTGACTTACGAAAAATCCATGCGCGAGCGGAATCGCCTGCTGAAAGAGCAGGTGCGGGATGCGCATTGGTATGCCGCACTTGAGGGGCAGATGGCGGAGACTGGTCACCGCGTCCACGCGGCGCGGCTTTCGGCGCTTGATCATCTGCGCGCGGCGCAGGATCAGGCGGAAACCGCGTTTCCATCGGCGGAATTGGAGCTGGTACAGACTGAAGGCGCGATGCCGGAAACAGAAGCGGATCTGCGCGAAGCACTAAGTGAAAGCCGGTTCCGCGATATGGCGGCTGGACGTACGCTGGTGGGTCCGCATCGGTCGGACGTGTACGGGGTGTTCGCGGCCAAGGGCGTTCCGGCCAAGGATTGTTCGACAGGTGAGCAGAAGGCTTTATTGGTCTCATTGATCCTGTCGAACGCACGAGCCTTGGCGAGTATGATCGGCGCGCCCCCGATCGTGTTGTTGGACGAGGTGGCGGCGCATCTGGACGCGGATCGGCGCGCGGCGCTGTATGATGAGATTTATGCGCTTGGCGCTCAGGCCTGGATGACGGGCACCGGGCCTGAGCTGTTTGCGGAACTGGGCGACCGGGCCCAATCATTGATCGTGAGTGATGGCTTTGAGGGCTCGGTCGTGTCCGCTTAGGCCGGCTCGCCGACCTTACGTTCCCACAGGAAGCCGCGCATGACTTCGTCGACCGGGGTTTTTGCCATGTGGTTCACGTAGTTCGACATGGTTTTTTGCGCCAGGCCGAGAACCACATCCAAAACAGCGCGGTGAGAGTAGCCCGCATCAAAGAATGCCTGCAGCTGTGCTTCGGTCGGGTTGCCGCGGGTTTCCATCATTTGCAGGGTGAAGGTGCGCAGTGCTTCAAGCTTGGCCGAAGGTAGCGGGGTTTCATTGCGCAGGGCTTCGGTGATTTCGTCCGAAACCTTCATCATCTTGGCGATGCCGGTATGAGCGGGCACGCAATAGTGGCATTCGTTTTCCACGTTGATGGTCTGCCAGACGACGGTTTTTTCGTCATTGTCGAACTCGGTCTGCATGAACAGGCCGTGCAGTACCTGATAGCCTTCCAGATGCTGGGGGCTTTCGGCCATGACCTTATGCAGGCCGGGCAGGCGACCAAAAGCGGCCTGCGATTTCTCCAGCAGCGGTTTGGACCCTTCGGGGGCGGACTCGAGATCATGTGACGGGAAATTGGCCATGTCGGAACTCCTTTTCTGGCGCGTTCAGGCAGAAATAGGTTTTCTTGAGTGATCACTCAAGTATATATTTGAGCAATCGTTCAAGAATTGGTGAAGTCGATGCCACGCAAACCCGAATATGACCGTGATGACCTGATTGCCCGGGCCAGGGATGTCTTCTGGCGTCAGGGTTGGGCTGGCACATCCCTGAAAGACCTTGAGCGCGAATTGAAGTTGAAACCCGGCAGTTTCTATGCGGCATTTGGGTCAAAGGACGCGCTTTACGGGCTGGCGTTGGACCGCTACGCGCAAGAGGGTGTCGCGCGGCTGAGGGCATTGGCTGACCGAGTAGGTCCGCTCGAGGCTTTAAAGGCGCAGCCGCGTTTGGTTATCGAGGCAAGCGGAGCGCCCGCGAAGGCTTGTATGTTGGCCAAGACTTACGCTGAATTGCAGGCTAAGGATCACGAGCTCGCCGGTCGGGCGGGTGTTCTTATGTCCGAGATGAAGGCCTGTTTTGCAGAGCTGTTCCGTCAGGCGCAAGAGGCCGGGGATATTGCCCCAAGCCACGATCCGAACCGGCTGGCGACGCGTTATCAATCCGACCTTTTGGGGCTGCGTTTGTCAGCCGAGCGCAGTGATGTCGACGCCCATGAAATCGCAGCGGATATAGCGGCTGATATCGACCGTTTGTAGGGATACGGCAGTCAGCTGTCGAAAGAAACTAAATCACGCAAGACGGACACAAAATGTTGGGGTAGCGCGTGACAATCCCCCCCAGAAAACGTATAAGTTACCAAAATAATATAGGTACTGACGGCATGTCCGAAGACGCACAGGCACCCCAGGAATACGGTGCAGATTCCATCAAAGTTCTCAAAGGGTTAGAGGCAGTTCGAAAGCGCCCTGGTATGTATATCGGGGATACGGACGATGGCTCGGGTCTGCACCATATGGTGTATGAGGTCGTTGACAATGGGATTGACGAAGCGCTGGCCGGTCACGCGGACCATGTAACCGTTAAAATCCACGCTGATTCCAGCGTCTCGGTCAGCGATAATGGTCGCGGAATTCCCGTCGACATTCACCCCGAAGAAGGTGTGTCCGCAGCCGAAGTGATCATGACCCAGCTGCATGCCGGCGGCAAGTTCGACAGCAATTCCTACAAGGTGTCCGGCGGTCTGCACGGCGTGGGCGTTTCGGTGGTGAATGCACTGTCCAATTGGCTGGAATTGCGTGTCTGGCGCAACGGTAAGGAACACGTTGCACGGTTCGAAGGTGGTGAGACGGTCGAGCATCTGAAAGTTGTCGCTGAATGCGGTGACCGGACCGGAACCGAGGTGCGGTTTCTGGCCTCGTTAGACACGTTCTCAAACCTGGAGTACTCGTTCGAGACGCTGGAAAAGCGTCTGCGCGAACTGGCCTTCCTGAACTCGGGCGTGCGGATCATCCTGATTGATGAACGCCCGGCAGAACGGTTAGAGACCGAGTTGTTTTACGAAGGCGGCGTCAAGGAATTTGTCAAATACCTGGACCGCTCCAAGACGTCCGCGATGCCCGAACCGATCTATATCAAGGGTGAGCGCGACGATATCGGTGTCGAAATCGCCATGTGGTGGAACGACAGCTATCACGAGACAGTCCTGCCCTTCACCAACAACATCCCACAGCGCGATGGCGGAACCCATATCGCCGGTTTCCGCGGTGCGTTGACCCGGACCATCAACAACTACGCCCAGACCAGCGGGATCGCGAAAAAGGAAAAGGTCAGCTTTACCGGCGACGATGCGCGCGAGGGTCTGACCTGTGTGCTGTCGGTCAAAGTCCCCGACCCTAAATTCTCGTCCCAGACCAAGGACAAACTGGTGTCATCAGAAGTGCGCCCTGCGGTCGAAGGTCTGATGAACGAAAAGCTGGCTGAATGGTTTGAAGAAAACCCGAACGTGGCCAAGATTATCGTTGGCAAAATTATCGAGGCCGCTCTGGCGCGTGAAGCCGCCCGCAAGGCGCGCGAGCTGACCCGCCGCAAAACGGCAATGGATGTGAATTTTCTGGCCGGTAAGCTCAAGGATTGTTCGGAAAAGGACCCGACCAAAACTGAAGTCTTCCTGGTTGAGGGTGATTCCGCAGGCGGATCAGCGCAAACGGGCCGCGATCGGCAAACTCAGGCAATTTTGCCTCTCAAGGGTAAAATCCTGAACGTAGAACGTGCACGGTTTGACCGGATGTTGTCATCTCAGGAAATCGGCAACCTCGTCATGGCGCTGGGCACCGGGATCGGGCGAGACGAGTTCAATATCGAAAAACTGCGCTATCATAAAATCGTCATCATGACCGATGCGGACGTCGACGGTGCGCATATCCGGACATTGCTGTTGACGTTTTTCTACCGGCAGATGCCTGAGCTGATTGAGGGCGGTTATCTCTACATCGCCCAACCGCCGCTTTACAAAGTGGCGCGCGGTAAATCCGAAGTGTACCTGAAGGATCAGGCGGCGATGGATGAATACCTGGTCAACCAAGGTGTCGAAGGGGCCGTGCTGAAGCTCGGTTCTGGCGAAGAGATCCTGGGTCAGGATCTGACGCGCATTGTCGACGAAGCGCGTCAGTTGAAGCGCGTCTTGGACGCCTTCCCAACCCATTATCCACGTCACATCTTGGAACAGGCCGCCGTTGCAGGTGCCTTCGTGCCAGGCGCGGTCGATGCGGATTTGCAGGGCGTGGCAGACAAGGTCGCCGCACGTCTTGACCTCATCGCGCTGGAATACGAACGCGGCTGGCAGGGTCGGATCACACAGGATCACGGAATTCGTCTTGCCCGTATTTTGCGCGGCGTGGAAGAGGTGCGTACCTTGGACGGTCCGATGCTGCGCTCGGGCGAGGCGCGCAAGACCGGCAGCTTCACGCAAAGTCTGCAAGAGATCTACAACACCCCGGCTACGCTGGTCCGTCGCGACCGGTCACAGGCAATTCACGGCCCGTTGGATCTGCTGCGCGCCATTCTGGAAGAAGGTGAAAAGGGCTTGTCGCTGCAGCGCTACAAGGGCCTGGGTGAGATGAACCCGGATCAGCTCTGGGAAACGACGCTGGATCCGGACGCACGTACGCTTTTGCAGGTGCGGGTGGACGACATGGTCGAAGCGGATGATCTGTTCACCAAACTGATGGGCGACGTGGTGGAACCACGCCGCGAGTTCATCCAGAAAAATGCCCTGAATGTGGAAAACCTGGATTTCTAGGCTTATGTAGATATTCCATTGCTTTGAGAGCAGCTTCATGGGCTTGGACAGATGACCCGCCAACGCAGTCCTCTACAACGCGGCAGAAGTAATCTGATTGGTGGCCATCGACGAATGTGTAGTGCACACAAACATCCGTCAAACCGCCGCACAATAAAAGTGTGTCTACCTTTAAACCTCGTAGCAGGATTTCGAAATCGGTTCCAAAAAATGCAGAATACCGTCGCTTCGGGACGATGTAGTCACCTTTGCGGTATCCCATCTCATCTTTTGCAACCTCCGTTCTTGGATTGCCTTCGAGACAGTGTATGTCTTCGTCACCATCTAGTTCACGGCCGAAGTCTATCCTATCGGGACGATGGATTTCTTGGATGAAAATGACTGGCACATTGTAATCATGTGCGGCATCAACCAATTCACGTGCAGCGATCATGCGCTCTTTGTAGCCCGACATGTTGTCGATGGAGCGTACTTCGCTATTATCAATAAACGTGCTCTTTTGAATGTCGATTACGATTAGGGCAGGTCTACCCTCAATCAGTTTCCTAGCTTGTTTGGTTTTAGTCGTCATGTTCGACCACCAATTTGCCAGTTCGTCCTGAAGAAACGCCCTTGTTGGGCCGGGTCGTCCCAGCGGGCAGATCATTTTTGGCTAAATGTGCAACTGAGTATGGTCAAGACCGTGCTGCGTTGTTTTGGAATGAAAACTATATGCTTGGGCCCAGGGCGACATTGCCCGCAAACTGCCGTTATGGGTTAAGTGTTGCGATGGTCTGTACCCAGCTCAGAATGGGCAGCCAAATACGGAATATAGCAATTCAGAAAATTGTGGCTTCCAACTAGCGGCTACTCAATTGCGGAACGAAACGTTTCGGTAAGCCGTTTGTTCAAGCCGTGATGAGGTTCGGCTGAGGAGCCGTAGTGCAACTCTGCCATGGCAGCGATGTCATTGAAAATGAATACGGAGCCGCCTTCTTCATACGCGTAAACCAATAGTTTTTGGCAAAAGGCATCCAAACCAATTGCGGGAAAGCCCGCCATTGCCACGCCACCGGGTGCTGGTCCGCCGAACAGTAAAAGTACCGCCTCTGGCAGCTCCACCCCCAGCTGGGACGCTTCGGTCGTAAAATCGATTTCGGCAAACCAGACTGTATCGTCCTGTCCCATCACAGCTGTCCTGAGACGTTCCACTGCCTTGGACACACTGAGCTCAGATCGCAATTCGATGATGCCATAGTTCGCAATTAATCCTTTGGTCGGCGCCGGTGCTGCATCCAAGTCGTTCAGGACTTCGAGCAACTTGTTCTCAAGTGCATTCAACGCTTGGGTGTTACCTAGATCATGCCGAACTTTGAGAAACTGAGAGTCTGTGTATGCGATCTGCGGACGGCCATCCTGATCGAATGAAAGAACTCAAAAAGGAAGGTCCAGCCCTGCACGCACGTTCTCTTCCAGAATTGGTGTGTTTATCTCTGGATCAGAGAAAATGAGCACGCGAGATGCTGGCATTTCTACGCCTTCGGCTTTGGCCAGGCGCGCGTGATCTATCGATGCGATTGGAGTAGCTCCCGCTTCGGCAACGGCAGTCTCAAGCCTTAAGAAGTTTTCGTCCACCGCAGTCTGGGCAGATGAAGATTGTGCAAAAGCGGATGTCGAAACTGATAGAGTTGCAATCATCGAGAAAACAAAGTCAAACCTCACCATTTTACCACTTCCTATTTCACCGTACTTTTTTCAGGGAAACCGCCGCCAGAGCCGCAAAAGCTACCTCGGCCGCAAGGTAAAAGAGAAGTATCCCGTTCGGAACTCCATCAATAAGAATGCTCAGTATGCGTCCAAAGGCTAGTCCTGACATAAACAAAAATAGAACCCACATCGCAGGGCGCTGTAATTCTGGTTTCGAAGCGGCCACCAACCAGAACAACGCGTTTGCCAGATAAAGACCCATAATCGCTCGGAACACGTGGGTTTGGTTCGTCCCTTCCACCGGAAATCCCAGCAAAACTGGGATCGAACTGCTCGGCATCAGGCCATATGATAACGCAATTGGCACGAGGCCGACGGCAGCAAGCAGAAGGACTAATCTAGCACTCATGGAGGACTCCTTCTCGTAGTGGTCGCGCTTTTTTGTGAAATTCCTAGTCGGTTTTTTCGGGCATCCGATAATCCGAGCCGGATGCCCACGCTATGCTTTGAAAGGCGTATCCGACAGGCCAAGCCGAGTTTTCTGAAGTGCGAGCCGGTACTGCGCAGCCGTATTCAGCTGCGCACCAAACGGATCACAATGCCCCTTCGTCGCCCAGGAACTCGATTCCAGCCGTCGCGCCATCACTGTAAGCAATGCAATTCCAAGGAGCACGATCCTCGCCAACGCCGACTGTGACCTGTGTTCCCGCCTCGCTAAACGCGGATGAGAGCACCACGACTTGCGAATTGTTCGTCGTGTTGGCTACATCTCGCAAACACGCCTGCTGAGCCGGCGTGAGCTCGGCGGACGCGCTTGATGTACTCGTATCGTCGCAGGCCGCAAGCAGTGCGAAACATGTTGCGCCTGCAATCATCACCATCTTGTTAGACATTTTCTTCTCCCTCTGGTTCCCTTGAAACTAGTGAAATTGGATGGGCTTGTTTGAAGTTCTCGCGTCAGAGCAGGCTATGGAACATACTTCGACCCTGTAATTTCCCTTCCCAACAACTTGTCGCGGGGGGCTTGGTCGGTGGAACGATATTTCGTTGTATATCTGGGTCGCCAAAAACGCGTGATGGCCGAATGACGTCGCTGGCAAGAGCTAGAGCGAGTTTTGGAGAGAGGGCGAGTACGTTAAGTCTGAGCATCGCGTCCTCCCAGCGCTCAATCATTGTAAAGTGCCTTCCAACCGCCAGCACTCACTCTAGCAGTCGGAAGGGCCCGATAAGTCGGGCGACAGCGACAACAACGGAGGTAAAATAAAGCCGTGTCGAATTCGCATGTTTGAATCTAATTTTTTATAAATCAATATTTTTTTCGCGCGTAAATTTTTCTACGCTCTCGTACGATAGGCCTCTGCGTTCAAACAAAAAAGTAAGTGGGAGCTACGAGTGTGTTCCCCTGAGCGGCGAAGCGATTTGAGGCCGCACAAAAACAATGAAGGGATTGAAAGATGGGATTTGGTGAAGCCGTTAAGACGTGTTTCTCGAAATACTTCCAGTTCTCCGGTCGGGCTATACGCTCAGAATACTGGTGGTTCTTCTTGTTTGTGGTTCTCGTGAATGCTGCCTTAGCTGTGCTGGATAAGATCATATTCGGGACCAACCCCGAAACAGGCCAGGGATCTCGGGTCCTGTCCTCTGTTTTCCAGCTGGCTGTTCTCATACCTATGCTGGCCGCCGGCTGGCGAAGGCTGCATGATACAGGACGACCTGGCTGGTATTTGCTGCTGCCGATGGCGCTCAGCATTACAACGCTATTTGTTATGCTGGGTGGGGTGGCGTTCTTTTCGGTATTGGAGCAAGGGACCGAAAACCCCGATGCATTACGAGGACCCGCGGCAGTACTGGGCGTGACCGGTATTGTGGTTGTCTCAATTCTTCAATTGGTTCTGTCTATCCTTATGATCTGGTGGCTGACACGACCTTCCCAAGAAGGCGCAAACGAATACGGCGAACCTGTTTCCTGATCTGGCTGTCCGGGCAATTGGCTGGAACTTCTGCTGAACGACAGTGCGAACCGTAACTCAATGGAGAGAAAAAAATGAGCTGCAAAACCATTTCCATTGGAATGCTACTGATGGCAATGGCGACCACAGCATCAGCGGAGTGGTCGTTCAGCTCCGGGCCCAACCCCAATGCGTTTATTCAGACAGGAAACATGACGCTGGAACTTCAGTGTGACCGTATTCGCTTTGCTCCGGCTGGATTCGAGGACAGCCAGGACATTGCGGACAAGCAGGGGCTTTCCATTCGTTTTTTGAAGAACGGCACCACCGAAGTTGGAGCATTTCAGGTTGGCGCAGAAAACGCTGCCGTGCAGATCGTCGACAACTATCCCGTCGAGGTCAGTTTCAATAGTCAGCCGGACTATGGATTTGTTCTGGATCAGCTTGCGGCCAATGCATCGGTTAATCTGTCGATGATTGATCAAGATGTCAGCTATGGGATCTTTGACTTGAAAGGTTCCAGCGCAGCAATTCGGTCCCTTCGTTCTGCGTGCGTTTCAGAAGTTAGCCAAGAGACCTCCTACGAAGCGCCCGAAGGCATCGTCTATTGTGGTGGCGGAGCGATAGAGCGCGTGATCGAACCCGTAATTTTGGACAAGCCGGAGGGGGAGTGGGACGTGCGAGTAGCGGTTAACGGCGAGTCGATCAGAGCCATGACGGCCTACAGTTACTTCGGGAACTCTGAGCCGCCCGCTGGATTTGTCGTCGCCCTGCTTGGAGAAGACAGGTCCGAGTTTCTGATTTTTAGCGACGGCTCGGCAAACTGGCTGGAATATGGGGACTACAGGTATGATCAGTGCAATTGATACCTCCTGCAAACCAGCTTTCCAAATAGCGCGTCAGATGAAATGTTTGGTCGCCGGGATTGTGCTTGCTTCGGGCCTTGTTTGGACCCCACCAGCTGTTGCGGCTGATGTTTCGCAACTTCCGCCCGGTTTGCAGGCGAAGGTTGATCTGGCGGCACGAGCCTGCGCTGAGTTCAACGACGGTCAGTTTGATATAGCCTGGGGCGCAGTTGAAAGGGTCGATCTCGACGGAGATCTACAACACGACTGGGTTCTGAATGAGTCTGGTTTCGCGTGTTCAAGCGCCGCATCTCTTTATTGCGGAACTGGCGGATGCATGTCGCACTTCCTGATAAAAGAAGAGGTTCATTCATTGCTCAATCAAGGCTGGACTGTTGTTGATTTTGGGCGTCAACGCGTTGTCGTGGCAGATATTCATGGATCCAATTGCTACGGAGTAAACCCAACGCCTTGCGTCACGGCCAGTGTTTGGGATGCGGAAGCTACGACGTGGCGCTCGTCTGCTAGTGATTGGGAGTAAACTGCAATTGGGCACCGCAGATAAGCCTGAGAGCCTGTTTGTTCGATGGGTTCTCCGTAGCATGCAAAGTTATGGGCAAATCGTGCAAAGTTATGCGGAAATACCGCGCAGAGTTATTGGCGAACTTCCAAGATTTTCTTTAATGAAATCAACGTCGGAAATGCCCGTTATGCGCAAACCTACAATTTTGTGGAAGTTCGATATCGGGTTCATCTGCCTTGGAATCGTTATGATCTCAGGTGGTAGAATGTGGTTTGTAGATCGAATGGTCTGGGTCTGGCGCGACTTCCAAAAAAGTGGCGGGTCGTTGAGTGATCTTGAAACTGAGCGCTGAAGAATTGCCCTCTTGGAACAGTTCGCGGCTGCCTGTTCCCGTTTGGGTCAGATCGCACCCATTTTCCGGCGTAGATACTGCGCGAACTCCGCCACTCGGCGAGGTTGGGCTCGGCCGGGTGGAAACATCATTTGTAGTGGCTTGGGTGGTGGGAGGAATTCGCCTAACAGGGCCACAAGCTTTCCGGCTCTGACATCATCGCCAACATCCAGTTCCGATTTCAACACAATGCCATGGCCTGCCAGAGCCCAACTGCGGATAAGCGAGCCATCATTTACAATTCGGTTTCCCTTGACTGGAACAAGCTGGCGTTCTCGGCCTGCGCCAAACTCCCAAACGTTGTCGAGCGAACCACCGAAACGCATAACCAGGCAGTTATGATTTGCGAGGTCTTCGGGCAGTTCTGGTGCTCCATATGTCGCCAGATAGCTGGGTGCTGCGCAGACGAAACGCTGGTAGCTTCCAAGGTTGCGTATTCGGAGTGAGCTGTCGGTGATGTCCCCAAACCGAACAGCCAAGTCAAAACCCTGACCCACGAGATCGACATAGCCATCGGATAGCGACAGTTCTAATGACACAGCCGGGTTCTCTTCGGTGAATTCAGAGATCACGTCAGAGACAACACCACGACCTAAATCAATAGGCGCACTGACGCGGATCAGGCCAGAAAGGGTTTCGGCGCCGAGGCGAATGCGGGTGTCGAGGTCGGTGACTTCACTGAGAATGCTCTTGGCGCCATCGATCAGGACCCGACCCTCTTCGGTCAAACTGATTGAGCGTGTCGTTCGGTTGAACAATACCACACCGTAGTGTGATTCCAGCGCAGCGAGCCGTTCGGAGACAGTTGTGCTCGATAAACCTGTCTCTCGGGCCGCCGCGACAAGGCTGCCTTTCTCGGCAATGGTCAGGAAGAGGCGGAGGTTGTCGAATAGCATTAGTCGGTATTTCCGGATTATATTTCCGATGAATGGCTGTTTATCCCGTTTTGACGGCGGCGTAAATCTACGACATCAACGAAACAGCAAAGGAACGACCTGATGGCCAAGCTGACCATTGTCGCCAACATCAAAGCCAACCCCGGCAAGATCGACCTTGTCAAAGCAGAACTCACCAAGCTCATCGACATCACCCGGTCTGAAAAAGGTTGCATCAACTACGACCTGCACCAAGACAACGATAACCCGACTCATTTCGTTTTCTACGAAAACTGGGAAAGCCGAGAGCTTTGGCAGACTCATATGGGGGCCTCACATCTGGCTGCATACATGGCGGCGACAGACGGAGCGGTCGCCGAATTCACATTGAATGAGATGACCGTCATCGATTGATTTTGAACCAGAACGAGGAGCACGCCATGAAAGCTGTTGGATTTCGTACGGCCGGGCCAATTGATCAGGCGGATGCGTTGATCGAATTCGAAGCAGACAAACCCACCCCGTCAGGTCATGATTTGCTTGTCGAAGTGCAAGCCGTTTCGGTGAACCCGGTCGACACAAAAATTCGGCAACGGCGTGCTCCTGAGGGACCGGCACCTGACATTCTAGGGTGGGACGCCGTAGGGATCGTCGAAGCCGTTGGCGAAGAGGTCGAGGCTTTCAAACCGGGAGACACCGTTTGGTATGCCGGGGCGATCAATCGGCCTGGAACCAATGCCGAATACCATCTTGTGGATGAGCGCATCGTGGGGGCTGCTCCAAAATCCATACCTGCATCAGCGGCTGCGGCGATGCCGCTTACGACGCTCACTGCTTATGAGATGCTGTTCGACCGCTTGCGAGTCCAAGATGCCATTCCCGGCGGGACAAAAACGTTGCTGGTTATTGGTGGCGCAGGCGGTGTCGGGTCAATCACCATTCAATTGGCCCGGGCTCTCACTGAATTGACAGTGATAGCGACGGCGTCCCGACCCGAAACACAAGACTGGGTTAAAGAGCTTGGCGCACACCATGTCATCAACCATGCGGAACCTTTTGGCACACAACTCGGGGCTCTCGGTATCGAAAGCGTGGATTTCATCTATTCAACGAACCATTCCCAGCTTTATGCGTCTCAAGCCGGAGAGGTGATGACACCTCAAGGTCGCTTTGGGTTGATCGATGATCCTGAGACCTTTGACATCGCGCCATTCAAACCCAAATCGATCTCATTGCATTGGGAGTTCATGTACACTCGGTCGCTTTTTGGGACTGGAGATATGAACCGTCAAAGCGAAATCCTGAATCAGGTTGCCGGGTTGATAGACGATGGAAAGATCAGATCCACAGCAACCGATACACTTGGTACAATCAATGCTGCAAACTTAATGAAAGCGCATGCTATCCTCGAAAGCGGCAAGGCCAAAGGTAAGCTTGTGCTTGAGGGTTTTTAGATGAGAATTGAGCGGCTAGATCATGTGAATATCGTAACAACTAAGTTGTCTGAAATGTCTACTTGGTATGAAGAGGTCTTGGGTTTGAAATCAGGGGCCCGCCCTGATTTTCCGTTTTCCGGGGCTTGGTTGTATGCGGGTGATCACGCCGTGGTTCACCTTGTGGGTCACGAAGGCACGCCAAATGTCGGCTCCGAAGTGAAACTCAAGCTCGAGCATTTTGCGCTCTCAGCCACGGGGCTGAGCGCATTCGAAGAAAAGCTGATCTCGAGTCAGATCCAGTATCGAAAAACTGACGTCCCGGGGGTTCGAATGGTCCAAATCCATGTGGCCGATCCTGATGGAAATCATATTCATATAGACTTCGAAGAAACCGAGTAAGTGGCTAACCCGCGAAATAGATGGAACGCAAAATCATGCTCGTAACTTCTTGTCGATTAGGGATTGAGATCCTTGCCGGGGTTGCTTCCTAGAACTACGCGGGTCAACATTTTCGGGAGGTGCAAACGTCGACTTGGAGATCAGCATGCCGGACCTCGAAACAAACAAGAAAAACGTCATCGCTTTCTACGAAATGATGTTCAACGAGTGTCGACCTGCCGAGGCCATAGCGACCTTTGTTGGTGAAACCTATACGCAGCACAACCCGCATGTTGGCGACGGCAAGCAAGCTTTTGTCGAGTACTTCGAGCGCATGGCCGCCGAATACCCGGGAAAGCGCGTGGACATCAAACGTGCCTTTGCTGAAGACGATCACGTAATTCTGCATTGCCACCAAATCTGGCCCGATGGTCTCGAGTACGCAGGGATCGATATTTTTCACCTGGATGCTGATGGTAAGGTTGTCGAACATTGGGACGTTCTTCAGGAAGTTCCAGCAAACAGCGAGAATGACAATGGCATGTTTTGACTTAACCGTTCTGACAGCGGTGCATGGAACTTCGAAAGGCCCTGTCGGCTGAGCCACGATAGTTAAAAGTCATAAGTCTGATCCAAGAAACCCGCCGAAGCGTATTTATCAAGAACCTTTTAGAAAGGAGATAAATATGCTCTCGAAGAGTAATCTTGCCGCGACCCTTGGATTGTTTGCAGCTACTTCGCTTCAAGCTGGTGTACAAATTCGGTTCATAGAGGGCGCACCCAAGGACCGTTTTGTTCTGACAAATGTCGGAGCGTGCGAAGTAGATGCCTCGACTGTCAAAATTGATTTGTCGCAATCTACCGGACGATTGATCTTCGACGTTACCGAAAAAGGTGCGGGCGTAGAGGTCTTTCAACCTCTCGAATTCGTTGAGGGTGCGGATGCTCTGCGGCAAATTCCAGTGGTCGTGGACGGGCAAGATTCAATTGAACTTGAGATCGCCTCCCTTCCAGCCGGGGACAAACTCGCCTTTACCATCGATGTAGACGACACCATCGGGCAACGCGAAATCACCGTAACAGGGTCGGAGATCGAAGGCGCCACGGTATCATATTCCGATGCGGACAAGGTCAGTACTGCAACATTCTCTTCCGAAGCGCTTGTCAACGTGACGACCAAGGATTGCTGAAAGCAGTCCCGCAATGTCGAATTTGTTGATCCGCATAGCATTTCTTGCGCTCATGTTGGGAGGCGGCATCCTGATCGGGACACTGACCGCACCTGGCGATTGGTATGCTCAGCTTTCTAAACCGGCTTTCAATCCACCAAATTGGGTATTTGGCCCGGTCTGGACGGTGCTTTATGTGTTGATCGCTATGGCGGGTTGGCGCCAGTTCGAAGCAGACCGAAGCTCGACTGCCATGAAGCTGTGGTGGGCGCAGATGGGTCTGAACTTTTTGTGGTCCCCAACCTTTTTCGTACTGCAACAGCCGTGGTTTGCCCTTGTGGTCATTGTCGGGTTGCTGATTGTCGTCGTCGTGTTCATCGCTCGAGTCAGGGACTCGGATAGGGTTTCTGCACTGGGCTTCGTGCCGTACTTAGCATGGGTCGCATTTGCCACGGCCTTGAACTTTTCTATCGCGATACTGAACTGAGAAAGAACGATATGCGTGGAAACTTCGCTGGGCTTGTTTCAAGTCTTCTTATCATCGGATCTACAATGGCACAGGCTGATGAAAATCTTGCAGAAGACTTCTCCGAGTCTCCGGAGACGCGTTGGGACTACGTTGCCGACACCGTCATGGGAGGAGTTTCCTCAGGGCAGGTGCAGTTCCGTTCGGAAGGTGATGGTGGATTCGCGCGGTTGACCGGAACCGTCAGCACAGAAAACAACGGCGGCTTCATCCAGTTCCGACGCAAGTTGCCAGACAGGCCAGATGCAAGTGTATCGGGCGTCAGGCTGTTGGTACGGGGGAATGGCGAGCAATACTTCGTCCACCTCAGGACACGTGGCACGGTGCTTCCGTGGCAATACTATCAGGCCGAGTTCGCAACTTCTGACAAATGGACCGAAGTCTCTTTACCTCTGTCAGGCTTCAAGGCTTCAGGTGCCATGTTGCGCGCTATTCCCGTTGCTAACGAAATCACCTCTGTTGGAGTTGTAGCCTACGGGCGCGATCACGAGGCCAGCGTAGATGTCAGCGAGATTGGATTCTACTGAAGGTCTCTCAAACGAGGGCTGTGTTCTTCAAATAGGTCCGCAACGCCGGTATTTCTTCTTCTGTCAGTTCCTGAATGCGGATGTGCTGTTTCTTTTTTAGATGCTGAACCTGTCTTTTCTGAGCGAACATTCAGAGTGTGCTGCTTTCTGAAGAGACAACTCGACTGGCAGTCCCAAGTTAAAAATACTTAATCAAAGCAAAGTACTTTTAGCAAAAAACAACTCCCACATGACGCTTATCTAAAGGAGTGAGTATCATGAAGAGGATTGCAGCATTGGGCCTTGTTGCCCTGACCCTATCATTTGTTGGCACTGGTGCGTTTGCGGAGTGCTACTTTGGGAACGATGAGGTAACCGGGGCGGAAACGATCATCTGTGAGACAGAGAGTGGCTTTTCCAGCTGGGGCACAATGATCGCTGAAGCTTGAGCGCTTCGGGGCACAACACCAGGCTTTCTGTGAGTTAGGGTAAATCAGATCGAACTCTGCAATTGGTAACACCAAAGCCAAGGAACACTCAGCGCCGAGAATGGTGACGCGATAGGCTCTTCTATAGTTGTTGCGCGATACGGGACCTCCCTCGGGTCTCGCTGTGATTTAAGAAACTGCTCCAGTTCTTCACCTTGGTTTGAAGCGCTGGAAATTTCAAACTCACACAACCTTGCGCCGATCCTTGGCGTTCCCCCCGGGCGGAGATTGCATGATGTTCTAAGAATTTGGCTTCGTAATCTGGCTAACACCGGTTTTTGCCTAGTCCCGTTCGCTGTCCAAAGCTTCGCGTATGAGCGTCAGATTCGGCAGCGAATTGTGAAATGGACTTGCCCCGAGTTCGGACAAAATTGGAGCCAGGGCTTCCGACATCCGCTCCATACAAGTTTTCAGGAACTCTGCGCCTTGCGGCGTTGACCGGGCAATTTTCGAACGCTTGTCCTTTGGGTTGGTCTCAAGAGTGATCAAGTTATGATTTTCAAGGCTGGCGAGCATATGCGTCATCGAAGTCTTGGGCACCTGAAACCCGTTTGAGAGTTGCAGTGGGGTTTCACCTTCGGGCCGCCGTACCAGATGGCCCAAAATTCCAAATTGAGTCGCCGTCATTCGACCAGGTAAGAACGCTTCAAGCTTGGTCGAGATCAACTGATTGATGATCCCGACCTCGGTGAAGAACCGGTAGACTTCGTTGGTCTCATCTTCAGGCTTCATTCAGAATTCGTGTCTCCAGCGGCCAGCGGGGTGTGGCGATTGGCTCGGGTCCATACCCCAAACGCAGCAACATTTGCACTGTGTGGCCCGGTGACGCAAGAAGCTCATGAGCCAGAGCATATTCGTTAGCCATCTCAGGATATTCCTGAAGGGCCTGACTGACCGGATGAACGCCCAGGCCCATTTCGGTTGTCTTCAGGTAAAAACACATCAACTGACGCCCGGCATCGAGTTGATCGCTTCGCGTATTTGAGGCTGTCGTGAGGACTGCGTATTGCGGCGTCGCGTCTAGCATGGCGAAGTAGCCTCGCATGTGTGACTGAGTGCCTGGGTGGTCAACGTTCATCAGGGTCTCATTGTCCAATAGGCCGGTAAGTCGCAGCGTTTCCAGCATGGGATCGCGTAATTCAATCCCGTCTGGGTTGGCATTGATTTCTGCTTTCCCGATCCGCATCAGGTCGACGGATTCTTTCAGAGTCTGCGGCGTTCGCATTTCGATATCGAAAGCGCGTTTCGTAAGATCTTGAATACGGGCCACCAAATCTTCATCGGTAATCAAAGTTGCATAATCGCCAAGCGTAGACACTTGGTCGGCAGAGAGGCGCTGTTCAGTGTATGGTTCTTTGTTGGAATGCCGTTTGAGGATTTGATCTGAGATTGGGTCGGGTGCTCCACCAGGAACAAACACTGCTTCAGCGATAGGTCCATCATTCCCATCTGGCAGTATCTTGACCTCGGTATCAAATCCCTGTGCACCTGCCGCCAGGACCATAGTCTCAACAAATGCACCGAGGCCAATATAGAGCTGGCGGTGGTAAGGATCGGTTTCCGGAAGCTCGCGATCAGGATCGCGGTGGATGCGCACCTTGTCTTGTCCAACCAACTCGACCAGCCAAGGTTGCAAATTGTGTGGATTGGGGGCGAGAATTGCGTAGGACAAAGCGGTTTTGCGTGGGTCGTCATACGGTTTTGGCGTCCACGGAGCCAGCGCGGCATGCGGCGTGCGTGTAGCGAGGAATCCAACCGCACCCGTTGCCGCCAAAATCGTGCCTCCGCCTAGAACTTTTAGAAAATGTCTTCTGTTTGGCATTTTGACTCTCCAATAGTACGATATCGAACTAAATAATACGAAATCGTACTACTTCAACCCTGTCAATGCGGTGATTGGATGAGTGGCTTGAAAAAAAGTAAATCAGAGCAGCCGGACGCAACCGTGGGCTGCCGTGGGAGACAAGTATTCGGAGCGCCTTTAATGCCGAAAATAGGCAGCTATTTTAAGCGATTAACGACCGGACACGAGAAGATCAGAGGCTGGTGAGCCGATGCTTTTCGAGTATCCCGCAAAGCATAACCTGTGCTTGCAGCCTGTGTTCTCGATGGCGTTCACGGGCGACATCCGGTCGACCTTCACTAATCGCTTGGAAAACGACTCGGTGATCTTCATTGGACTTGACGGGCAGGGGCCTGATGAACAACGTCGATGCGCGCGCGCGACGCACCTGATCGCTCATCATGGCGACAATCGCTTCGACCCGTTTGTTGCCGCCCAACCGAACAAGCTCCTGGTGAAACAACTCGTCGGCCTCGGCCCAGGCTTCAAGGTCTTCGGCTTCGATGGCTTGGTCCATCTTTGCAATTGATCCGGCAAGTACCGCCAGTTCATCATCTGAATAACCCGCTTCGGCAGCGCGCTGTGCTGCGAGACTCTCGAGTTCCGTTAGGATGTCATAGATTTCGCGCATATCGTCCGACGAAACGGGCAGTATTCGCACACCTTTGCGGGGCCGCATTTCCAGCAACCCCTTACTTTCCAACATCAGCGCAGCTTCCCGTATCGGGGTGCGGGACATGCCAAGGGTCTCGGCGAGTTCCGATTCCAGATGGTCAGTTCCGGCCGCAAGTTCGCCGGACAGGATCATTTGGCGCAAATCCCTAACAGCGCGTTGCGTATTGGAAAGAGTTTTTGCGTCCTGATCCTTCACGGCGTCTCCAGGTTGATCTTTCGTCCCTCCGCAGCCGAGAGATAGATGCTTTCTTCGATGCGGATCACGTCCAAATAGTCTCGAGCCGTGTTCTCCAACGGCGTGCCTCTTAGAAGGCCTGAAACGACGTGACTTTGCAAGGCGTGGACGCAGTCTCCTCCAAACCCATCATGATCGCTTGGAGGTAGAATCTGCTGTCGCTCCTGTTTTCCAAAAGCGCGGATCTCGACTGAACCGTCGCCGTTAAGAACCAGTGATCCTTCCGTTCCTTCGATGAGCGCTTCGCCCATGGTCTGACGCAGGTTTTCGGCGCAGTGGTCAAGGCATCTGTTGCCATCGAACAGAGCTCTTAAACCGTTGGCGTGGTCAAACAGGATGTAACCTGCATCCTCGCCTGCGATAACTGGGTTAACTTGG
Source organism: Ruegeria sp. CDSB113 (assembly GCF_059611045.1). Lineage (NCBI taxonomy): Bacteria > Pseudomonadati > Pseudomonadota > Alphaproteobacteria > Rhodobacterales > Roseobacteraceae > Ruegeria > Ruegeria sp. CDSB113. The sequence goes on along the minus strand of NZ_JBXWOU010000010.1, from coordinate 26,166 downwards.
CGCAAGTCCGCATAAACTGCGCTGGGCGTATCGAACAAAAATCGGAATGTGTCTACCCAGTGAACCGCTGTTTCGTGAACAAGGAAACGTTGCATGTTCTGAAAGTACGGCTGCCGGTCTAGGTAGGCGCGTGGTCCCTGTCCGTCGCCGGGCCGAAGCCGGAAAGTCGCTTGGAGAGGTGTACCAATTCGACCCTCGGTCATCGCCTCTTTGATTGCGCGATACCAAGGCTGGAAGCGAAAGTTCTCGTGCACAACAATAGTTGCGCCTACCGCCTCAGCCTCGGAGGCGATTTTCTCCGCTTCATCCAGAGACATGCAGAAAGGTTTTTGGCAGATCAGCCATTTTATGCCCGAATGCAGCGCAGTTCGAATGGCGTCGGCCTGCGCCACAGGTGGAAGGATGATGTCCACGAGATCTGGTTTTTCCGCCTCCAGCATTTTTGATAGATCATCGTAAGCGGCCAGTCCTGTTTCTTTCGCCTTGTTGATATCACGGTTGCAGGATGCAATCGGAACCGCTCCGGGCATTCGGGACCAGCTTTCGTAGTGGAACCTGCTGAAATACCCCGCACCCACGCACGCGACCCTGATGGCTTGTTGAGTATTCATGCCCGCATTGCTTCCAATACCGATGCCGCGGCACCCTGCGTTCCGGCCGTTCCACCTAGGTCACGGGTCAGGTTCTGTCCGTTCGCCGTCACCTTTTCCACGGCTTCACGCAATCGTTCGCCGTCGCTGGACAGGTCTGGATGATCATGGGTGAACCCCAACCATTCAAGCATCATTGCTGCGGACAAGATCATCGCAAACGGGTTGGCAATACCCTGTCCCGCAATGTCGGGAGCGGAACCATGGCAGGGTTGGAATACAGCGTGGTTCAACCCGATATCCGCTGATGGCGCCAGTCCTAGACCACCCATGAGACCCGCACCAAGGTCGGAGAGAATGTCTCCGAACATGTTCTCAGTGACCAAAACGTCAAATTCCCAAGGCTTTTGAACCATCCACAGAGCGGTAGCATCAACATAAGCATGGTCTGCCTGTAATTCGGGATGGTGGGCGGCTTCTGCATCAAACATCGATCTGAAGAATGCAAAGGCGCGGAATACATTGGCTTTGTCGACACATGTAACTCGACCCGGACCGCGCCCGGTTCTTTTGCGGTTCTGGGCGAGTTCAAACGCGAACCGGAACAGTTTTTCGGACACCTCACGAGTGATCAGCAGAGTTTCACGTGCTTCGTCATCGGTAACTTCGCCAGCGCCTTGGGTGAAGAACAGCCCTTCTGTGCTTTCGCGTATTAAGACAAAGTCGATCTCTTTTTCGGGAGGCAGCGCCAAAGGGGTCATTTGTCCGCTGCTTACCTTTACTGGCCGCACACCAGCAAAAAGTCCCAGTTTCTTTCGCAGATCGATCTGCGGTGAAATCTCGGTTCCGTCAGGGTAACGAACATCCGGCAAGCCCATTGCAGACAGCAGAATTGCGTCCGCATTGCGTGCGGTTTCGAGTGATCCAGCCGGAAACGATTCTCCAGTTTTGGCGTAGTGGCCTGCGCCTGCCGGAGCGTCTGTAAACACCAGTTCGTAGGAAGGACTGCCGCGCGAGAGCTGACGCAGGATTCCAAGCGTAGGGGCCATAATTTCAGGGCCGATTCCGTCCCCGTGGAACACTGCCACATCATAACTTTTTTTCATCTTAGCCCGCTTCCTTCCCGTTTCGCATTCATAGCGCGATAGCAGCTTTCACTACAGTCCGTTGACAATGCATTCTTTAATGTATACGCAAATAAATGCAATAATAAACGCAAAGTTGTTTGGGAGGACTTGGAAATGAAACTAAAGCTAGGGCGGTTGGCGGCCGCAGCCGTGATGGCGACCGGGATTACAGGGGCAGCTGCTGCGCAGGATTATCCCTATCGTGATATCACCACAGCTGTGGTCTGGGGGGCCGGTGGTGGCACGGACACGATCAACCGAATGATCATGGCCGAGATGGAAAAACACCTTCCGGTTTCGATCAATGTGATCAATCAAACAGGTGGCGTCGCAGGCTCCAACGGGATGGTCTATGTCATGAACCAACCAGACGATGGTTATACATTGGTTGGTCTGTCAGAGTCCAACGTCACCGCTGCTGTGCAAGGTGGTTGGGATAAGAAATTTGATTTTTGGTATCCGTTTATTGTTGGCGGATCACCTGATCTGATCTCGGTTCCGGCGGACAGCCCTTACAATACGCTGGAAGAACTGGTTGATGCTGCAAAAGCTGCTCCTGGCACTATTCCAGCGGCGGCCTCCGGCGCGGGTTCGATCCACCACTTGAATCTTCTGGCCATCGAAAAAGGGGCCGGTGCAGAATTCAAGTTTGTTCCATACAAAGGCTCAGCGCCCGGGCAGGAAGCAGCGATAGCGGGTGAAGTTGCGTTGGTTGTGACGTCACTGGCTGAACAGGCTCCGTTGATTGAAGGCGGTCAACTTAAACCGCTCGCGATGTTGACGCCCGAAGATGCGCAGATTGCAGGGGCAACGGTGCCTTCTGCCTTTGGCATTTATGACGGTCTCGATCAGTATTTACCACTCAAACAGGCCATCGGGTTTGCAGTCCACAGTTCAGCCGGGGACGACGTAAAGGCCGCGCTTGGTGATGCCTTCGAGCAAGCTATTGCCTCCGACACCGTCGCCGAATGGGCCGCGGCAAACAATTACGATGTCGGTGGTCAACACGGTGAAGAAGCTCAAGAACTGTTTGCGAACCTCGAGGCTACTTTTGCCTATACCTTGCAAGACCTTGGCGCTGCCACAGTGGATCCGGCCTCGCTGGGTATCGCGCAACCCTAATCCGATCAATTTTGAAAGGGCGCGCTTGATCGCGCCCTTTCCCTCAGGAGGCAGGCAATGGACAAACCTGACGAAACACTGGTCATGCGGTCGCGCGACTTTTGGGCAGCAATTGTTCTTATAACAGTGTCCGTCTTTTTTCTTTGGAAGACGTCGGACATTCCACTTTGGGGCGAAAACCGCGCAGGTGTAAGTGGATCGGATTGGTACAACTCGGCTGCAATTGTACCGCTGTTCATCTTCGGGGGATTGCTTGGCTTGTCCTTCGTTTTGCTGGCTATTTCAATCCGCTCAGGTGGTGCCCAAAACGCGCTCAGTGCTTTGGGCATCGGATGGGATAAGTCGGAAGCCTATCGAGCTTCTACAATAGGCCTGATCCTTCTTGCCTATGTCGTGGGGCTCGTTCCCAGAGTGGACTTCATTCTGTGTTCTGGGTTGCTGATTACAGCTTTGACTTACGGCTACTACGGAGGTCATGCGCGGCGTGCTTTGGTGGCCTGTAGCGCGGTTGTCTCTGCCGGGCTATTTGCGTTTGCTGTATTTCCCGCGCAGGCGGACTGGAACGCACACAGTGATGATTGGTTTACACTGGCCTTATGGGTCTCGCTCACACTTGTGGTGTTGAGCAAGGCGGTTTCCGAACGCGTTTTGCGGTTCGTTCCTTTGGTGGCAATACTTGCCCCGCTCATCCTCGTTTGTGCGATGGCCTTTGTTTTCCGGCAGAACGTGCCCGCGCGCGGCGGGTTGATCTTCAAGCAAATCGAATACCACTACTACGTGACGCTTCGTCCGTTATGGAAAGATTGACCGGATGGACTTTATCCTTTCGCAACTGGCTGGATTTGGGACCGCATTCGTGGGCCTGGCAGTAGACCCGCTGACCTATCTGTATTTGATCGCATCCGTGTTCCTGGGCATCACCTTCGGCGCATTGCCCGGCCTGACCGCAACGCTGGCAGTGACGATCCTGACGGGTTTCTTCGGCAACAAGATCCCATTGGACTATTCGCTTATCGCTTTGCTCGGGGCATATGTCGGCGCGATTTACGGCGGCTCTTACCCGTCTATTTTGCTGAACATTCCGGGCACGGCAGCCAGCGCGGCGACGGCCATGGATGGCTACCCTCTGGCCAAAGCGGGTCGAGGGGGTGAAGCACTTGGGCTGACCACGACGGCCAGTTTCATTGGCACGGTTATCGGGACCATCACGCTTTTGATCTTTGTCTGGGCGCTGCTTTTGGTTTCAAAGAACATCGCAAGCCCGGAGAAAGCCTTGCTGGCCCTTTTCGGCATTCTGCTTTCTGGCACTTTGATGAGCGAAGACCTGGTGATCAAGGGATGGATCGCCGGTCTGATCGGGCTTGCGATGTCCATGGTGGGGCTTGACCCTCTGTTGTCTGAACCGCGCTATACCTTCGGCTGGTCTTACTTGATGAGCGGGTTTCAGGTCGTGCCGGTTTTGATGGGGGCATTTGCCATTCCCCAAATCATCGACGGTTTAAGGCACGTTGAGGCCGGGAAAGTTCTGGCCCTGAAAGGTCGCATCTTTCCGAACCTACGCTCCATCCGACGCTACCTGCCCACCATTGGCCGGTCAGGAGTGATCGGGACCGGGGTAGGAGCGCTTCCCGGCGTGGGCGAAGATGTCGCCGGTTGGGTCAGTTACGGTGTCGGCAAGACCGTATCTGCCGAGGGCGACAAGTTTGGAAAAGGGTCATTGGAAGGTCTGCTGTGCTCTGAAACAGCAAACAACGCCTGCATTGGGGGCGCGCTAATCCCGCTCTTGGTGTTGGGCATTCCCGGTTCACCACCCGCCGCGGCTTTGATGGGGGCTTTCAAGATCAACAACGTGATCCCGGGCCCCACGATAGATCCCGAGATCATTCTGCGCGTGGTTGCAATACTTGTGTTGGCCTCCCTGACAATGTTCCTTATGGGCCTGTTCACTGCTCGGGTTTTCATCAGAATACTCGCCATTCCGCAGACTATCTTCTTGCCGGTTGTGATGGTTCTAACAACAATTGGGTCTTTCAGCGTCGGTGGTGGCATCAATGATCTTTACCTGATGCTTGGCGTCGGCGCCGTTGCCTATTTCATGAACTTGATGAAATACCCAATCGCGCCGTTGGTGATAGGTGTTATTTTGGGCAGCCTGTTTGACGAAACATTCCGCCGGTCGCTGTTCTTGTCGGACGGGGATCTTTCGGTCTTCTTTTCACGACCCGGTGCGGCCATTCTGCTGGTGCTCAACATTGGTCTGATCCTCAGCCAGTTGCCCGTTGCAAAGCGCGCTTTCTCACGTCTGAAAGGACTTTCTGTCTGATGTTTGTAGTCACTGTCACTTTCACTCTCAAACCCGGTACGAGAGACACTTTTTTACCGCTGATGGTTGAAAACGCTTCAACCTCTTTGCGTGACGAAGCCGGATGCCAGCAGTTTGACGTTTGCCTCGGCGACGATCCCGAGACAGTTTTTCTCTATGAGGTTTATGATGACAGCGCGGCGTTCTCCGCCCACCTGGAAAGCGCGCATTTCAAATCCTTCGATGCGGCTGTGGCTGATATGATCGCCACGAAGACAGTTCACCAGTATTTCGAGGTCATCCGATGAACGATTGGGAGATTCACGCTGTCAAGTATGCGGATCGCAATGCCCGCACTCGACGCGACAGCTTCATCTTGGATGACAATCACGACGCACCTCACGCGATGGACTATTTCGTTTGGGTATTGAAGCGCGGCAACGAAGTCATTCTGGTCGATACCGGCTACGACTCCGATGAGGCCGCCGCCCGTGGTCGTCCCATTGCGATGGACCCACGCGAGGCTCTGCGCCCCTTGGACATCACGCCGGAAGCGGTGACAGACATCATCGTGACCCATCTTCATTATGACCACGCGGGTGGGCTGCATATGTTCCCGAACGCGAAGTTGCATATGCAATCGGCGGAGATGGCCTTCGCCACAGGCCCCTGCATGTGCCACGACCATCTGCGCGCGCCTTTCACGGCCGGCCATGTCTGCGAGGTCATAAAGCGTCTCTATTCAGGCAAGGTCGTGTTCTACGATGGAGATACCGAGATTGCAGATGGGATCACGGTGCACTGCATCGGTGGGCATTCGCGCGGGTTGCAATGCGTTCGCGTGAGAACGGAAGCCGGGTGGATGGTGCTCGCCTCTGATGCCTCGCATTACTATGAGAATTTCATGGCGCGCAAAGCGTTTCCCATCGTCGTCGACCTGCAAGACATGATGGATGGTTTCGAGACGCTCGAGAGGTTGGCCTCGCACCCTCGACTCATCGTGCCCGGCCATGATCCACTTGTGCGAGAGATTTTTCCCGTCGGAGCGGCACCGCATATCCATAGGCTGGATTTCGGGCCAACCAGGGACATCAAATTATGAAGATCGGTGTCATAGCGGACGATTTTACCGGTGCGAGTGATGTAGCGAACACCCTGGCAAAAGGCGTTGAGCCGGAAGGCGGATTACGAACCGCGCAGTTTCCGGGTGTTCCCAATATCCCAGCCGACGAGGAGATCGAAGCGGGTGTCGTATCGCTCAAGAGCCGCACTGGACCGGTCGAGGAAGCTGTTGCAGACAGTTTGAGTGCCTTGCGATGGCTCGTGGACCAAGGATGCCAGCAGTTCATCTTCAAATATTGTTCGACCTTTGATTCCACGACGGAGGGAAACATCGGTCCCGTTGCGGAAGCGCTGGCCAACGAACTGGGCGCGGAAAAAGTGATTTTCTGTCCGGCCTTTCCGACAACGGGGCGTACTATCTATTACGGTCATCTCTTTGTGCTTGGTAAGTTGTTGCACGAGTCTGGGATGGAAAATCACCCTCTTACTCCGATGAGGGATGCCAACATCGGGCGATGGTTGCAGTATCAGACTGAAGAAGCGGTTGGGTTGGTGTCAATTGACACTGTGAAGCAAGGTTCAAAGGCGATTGCTGATGCTTTGCAGAAAGCCGACGAACGATTTGTGATTGGCGATGCGATTTCGGATGAAGATTTGTTGGCCTGGGGCGAAGCTATAAAAGATGCCAAGCTCATTACCGGGGGATCGGGTATAGCGCTGGGTCTACCAAGAAACTTCCTGAGAGAGACTTCATCCAAAAGTGCTGGCAGTGCGTTCACTGGTATCGCAGGGCCTGCCGCGATCCTTGCGGGTTCTTGTTCAGGTGCGACCCGCGGGCAGATCGATGTTCATGCGAAATCCCATCCAACCTTCGCCATTGATGTTCCGGGTGTCATGTCCGGGGATGTGACCACGCAAACGCTTCTGGATTTCTTTAAAGCGCATCGGGGTCAGGCGCCGCTCGCATATTCATCGGGAAGTCCGGATGATGTGCGAGCGATCCAAAATCAATTTGGTCAGGAAGCTGTAGCGAACAGGCTGGATAATCTCTTTGCAGAAACTGCACGGGAACTTGTCCAAACGGGTTATGAGCGCCTTGTCGTGGCCGGAGGAGAGACGTCGGGAGCTGTCGCCCAGGCTGTCTCTGAGGCACTGGGGTCACCGGCCATGTCAATTGGGACAGAGATTGACCCAGGCGTACCTGTCCTGAGCGTTGGAAAAACTGAACCCATTGCGATGGCTTTGAAATCCGGAAACTTTGGCGCTCCGGATTTTTTCGCGAAAGCGCTGAGAATGATGGAGTCGGGCAAATGAGCTCTGAAGAAATGGCGCTGCGGCAGCAGATGTCGGAGCTGTGTGCCTCGCTGTTTGTGCGTGGCTTTTCCGTTGGCACTGCGGGCAATGTCTCTGCGCGTTTACCGGACGGGATTCTCATGACGCCAACGAATTCGACTTTAGGCAATGTTGACCCCGAGCGAATTGCCAAGATTGATTTGGATGGCAACCACGTTTCCGGAGACAAGCCGACCAAGGAGGTCTTTCTGCACCAAGCCTTTTATGAGACGCGGCCGGAAGCTCGTGCAGTGGTGCATCTGCATTCGACCTGGGCCACCGCACTGTCGTGTCTGGAAGACACCGATCCCAATGACTGTATTCCGCCGCTTACACCATACGTGGTCATGCGCGTAGGCACGGTCAAACTGGTTCGATACGTTAAGCCCGGTGATCCAAAATCCGGTGATTTGATCCGCGAACTGGGCGGCAAGTATAGTGCTGTTCTGCTGGCCAATCACGGTCCCGTCGTATCAGGAATGGATCTCTTCTCAGCGGTCTGTGCAGCGGAAGAGTTGGAAGAAACAGCCAAGCTGCTCGTGGCACTGCGGGGTATGCCAACCCGGATGTTGGATGCAGAACAAGTCGCAGAACTCAAAGAGACTTTTGGAAGGATGTAGTTGGACACCGATAGGGGGATTGTGCAAACTTTTGGGTAAATCGTGCAATTTTATGCGCAAATACCACGCATTGTTATGGGCAAGAACATCTGAATTTAATGATTGAAATCAATAGCAGAAGCACAGCGTTATGCGCGTCCCTACAGCTTATGTATCGGCGCTTGTCATACTTCACGGTTGTCTTGCGTTGCTTTCGACCTGGGATACAGGTGCTTATTCCTTTGTCTTTCAACGCGCCTCGGAACCAGTCCGCATCATAGCCGCGATCCCCGAGCAGCCAGTCGACATCTGGAATACTGCTCAGTAGCGCTCGCGCACCGATGGAGTCACTGACTTGGCCAGCGGTGACAAAAAGGCTGATCGGTCGCCCTTGGCTGTCACAGATAGCATGCAGTTTGGTATTCATGCCGCCTTGGTTCGGCCGATCAGGCGGCCACGCCCCCCTTTTTTCGCGGCCATGCTGGTCGCGGTGCGATGTGCGTTCAGATAGGTCGCGTCGATCATCACGGTCCCCTTCAACTGTGCAGTCCGTAGTCATTGGGAGCGTCGCGCCACCGCAACCCGTTGCGATTGATAAAGATAATCCCGCTCAGCACCCTCTTGTCATTGACCCGTGGCTTGCCATGCGACCGCGGGAAGAGAGGGGAAAGCTTGGCCATCTACTCGTTAGTCGGCCAGAAAAGGTCGCTCATATCACCGCTCCGTTTTTCGAGCCGTGAATCACGCAGCGCTTTGAAAATCAATGCATCCTGACCCTAAGGCATTCGTTACGAGCATTCAGCGGCGGGCTGCTTGTCCCCGGGACCGATCCAAGACTCTATCGAGCTGTGACCAGTCGAGGGTTCGCATAAGCTCTTTCACGGCCTCTGGGTCTACTGTTCTGTCTCGACCGCTGTGCTTTAAGACGTGACGCACTAGCCAAACGTATGGGCTGGTTAGAGCAAATGATATGGTAAGGCTGATTAGGGTTTCGGTGCTCATGATGGAACTATATCACATCTCGGTATTGAATTTCGGCCAGATGAGTGCCGAACCAATCCGTCGTAAATTCCTAAGGACAGTTATTGGTTTCAAAGGATCTGCCACAGACCTCAAGCCCCAGCCGTTGTAGTCCATTTTGGCGATCTATCGTCAACGTGCGAGTGAGCCGCATTCATCAAACAAGGGTTGAAGATTGCCAATCAAAGTGCATTTATGATTGAAGTACAATTTGTTAAAATTGTGGGAACCATGCAGGAACTATCTTAAATTGAGCGCGTACTTTGAAACGTGCAAACTTATGGGCAAATCGTGCAAAGTTATGCGCATATACCGCGCAGAGATTTGGGCAAAGTTCCAAGATTTTCTTTAATTAAATCAATGGCGGTAATGCAGCGTTATGCGCACACCTACAGCTTATATCGGTTTTGCGATTGTCACACGCGAACCCAAGCCCAGTTTCGTCGTCGATGAACGTGACAAACTGTTCGAACGCCGCGGTAGCCTCGCCATCATTGTCTTCGCAGGTGCAGGCTTTGTCTCTGCCGTTTTGGCCCTGGCCTTCAACGCATCAGCTTTGATTGGGTTTAACATTATCTATTTCGGCATGGCATTCGGGTCTTTTGCGGCAGATATAGTCAAATTCGTTAGCTATCGGCGTGGGTATTGAGCCATAGGAAAGCTCAAGATCACCAACAACATCAGACGTTTACGGTTTGACGCCAACGAAATGACCCAGAAAGAGCTCGCCGAAAGAGTTGGTGTCACCCGACAAACTATCGTTGCCATCGAAAATGCAAAATATTCACCAACACTTGAACTAGCGATCCTAATCTCACGCGTCTTCGACAAGCCCCTCGAAAAGTTTTCGACATCCAAGACGCCAGTTAAGTCTTCGCGACTGCAACATATTATTCCAAGGAACAGATATGCTCATCCATCCACCACGATTTTGGAACATGATGGCGCGTTCATATGCGCGCCGCCCCGTCGGAAACCAAGCTGCCTACGAATACAAGCTCGACTTTACTGCGAGACATCTCGCTCCTCAGGATCGCCTCCTGGAAATCGGTTGCGGCACGGGAACGACAGCGCTCATTCACGCCCCCTATGTCGCTCATATTGACGCCATCGATTACTCTTCAGAAATGATCGCAATTGCTCGGGAAAAAGCCAAAGAACAGGGTGTTGAGAACGTGAACTTCGAAGTGAGCGCGTTCGGCAACTGGCCCATTCCGGTGAAGGATCAGAAGTATGATGCCGTATTGGCTATGTCGATACTGCACCTGGTTCTGGATCTTAACGAAGCCTTGGAGCGGGTTCGAGGCTCATTGAAAGAAGGTGGCCTGCTCTTCAGCTCGACAGTTTGCCTGGAAGGCATGGAAAAATACGCCATACCGGCCCTCGGGGCCATTGGTTTGTTGCCCAAGATCCGTGTGCTTAGCCAAGAAATCCTTGTTGAGCGAATGCTGGCTCACGGGTTCAGTATCGAACACAAATGGCGTCCAGAGCAGGGTTCGGCTGCATTCATCGTCGCGAGGAACGGCGGTAGGCGCAGGTAGCTGCTCAATCGTGCTTCTCGCTATCTTCCAAAATAGAACTCAGTTCGAATGCCAAACCAAAGAACCGTTGCCTGACTTCTTTTGTGTAGGGGTTTGCGTTCTCAATAGCCTCAAAAACCTCTGGCGCATCATGTTGTACCATCGAGATCGCTTCTGAGATCAGATCAAAACTTCTGGTCGTCATGCGAGACGGTAAAGGCCCCATGCGCAGCAACACTTTAGCAATCAAATGGGTAATGCCTTGAACAGTTGCCGCATCCCTGTCGTGCTGGTCAGGTGTCGTCATTATGACGTGAAGGCCTAGGTGTTTTCGTAGAAAAGCCGCAACATGGGTATGGTGATGCCCGCGTATTGGACAAACCGCGATCTTTAGACCTCTGACACCATTGCGAGCGCTTTGCGGGCCGAATAGTGGATGGGTTGCGACGATACTAACGTAATCTGGGAGTAGCCTGTCCATAATTTCAGAGGGTTGAACTTTTACCGAGCCTACATCAACTATGATCGCACCTGGCCGGCAGATTGCAGCAATGGATTTCACTACACTCTCAAAGCTTGAAACAGGTGAAGCGATTACAATAACGTCGCACATTGCAACTTGACCAAGAGAAGCAAATGACACGCCGAGCTTCGACGCGTCTTCTCCCAGGTGTGGTGACGGATCATATGCAAGCAACTCAAATTTCTGGTTCAAGTGTCTGGCGATCAGCTGCCCAAATGCGCCGAAACCGATGATACCGACAGACGTCTCGGTTTTTTCAACTCTAGAGTTTTTCATCTCATGACCTCAAAAAACTGCCGCCCGGCAGGAGATCATTTCGTGTTAAGACCGCTGTCAGGGCAGCGGAAAATTCACAGTGAAGCGTCCGCAGCTATGCAAGCTGAGGGTAATAACCTTTGGAAATGTCGAACGCTTTCATCATGTATATCGAATTAGTTCACCATTCAGGTTGAAGTCAACCATTTGCCTGGGAACGCTCCAAAACTGATGGTGTCTGCCGACGGTGTATTGAACTTCGGCTCGCCTAAGCCGCACAAAAGCGGTGAATGCGAACACGTACTTGCAGAACTCTATTATACCAGTTGATTAATTAACTAAATGGTATAATATGTCAGCATGACAGGTGACGAACAACTTGATGCAGCTTTTTCAGCGCTAGCCCACCCGACGAGGCGCGCAATTCTGGCCCGATTGGCCAAAGGCACAGCGACTGTGAATGAGCTTGCAAAACCCTTCGATGCGACCTTACCCGCGATTTCCAAACATATCCGGGTACTGGAGGCTGCTGGCTTGGTCTTACGTGGCAAGGATGCTCAGTTCCGCCCTTGTGCTTTGGACACAAAACCGCTGGAGGCCGTTGCAGGCTGGACCGACCAATACCGTTTCATCTGGGAAGCACGGTTCGACGCAATGGACAGAATTCTGAATGGAATGAAGGAAACACCGGATGAATGACGAGAAGAAATGGGTAAAGATCGAGCGAGAATTTGACGCCCCGATTGGCACCATCTGGGACATGTGGACTGACCCGGCCCTGTTTAGTGCATGGTATGGACCCCGTGGCATGTCGGTTCCAGTAGCCGAAATGGACGTGGTTGTTGGCGGCATGCGTAAGGTTTGCATGGAAATGAAGTCGGCTGAGCGACCCATGAAAATGTGGTTCACAGGCGTGTACAAAGAAGTCACCCGACCGCATCGCCTCGTCTATACGGAGAGCATGTGTGATGAGGATGGAACCCTTATCACACCTCAGGCGATGGGCATGCCTGATGACTTTCCTGACATCACCGAGATCATTGTTGAACTCTCTGAGGTGAATGGCAAAATTTTGATGACCATGGTCCACATCGGTGTTGAGGCGGGCACGGCAGGTGCCGGTGGCTGGAATCAGGCCTTTGACAAGCTCGCTGAGTACCTTTCTGCAAGAGAAGTTAGCTGACAGGTCGGACACATGCGACAGCTTGCCATTCTGACATTCGTGACGCTCGATGGCGTGATGCAATCCCCGAGTATGCCAGAAGAAGATCCGTCGGAAGGATTTGAACACGGTGGCTGGGCCGCGCCGTATTGGGACGGCGTGATGGAGCAAGTCGAGCGTCACGCCATGTCCGAGCCATATGACATGGTTTTTGGTCGCAAAACCTACGACATCTTCGCGGGTCATTGGCCGGGTGCACCAAAGTCCGCTCTTTCAGACCGAATGAATGGCGCCAGGAAATACGTCGTTACTTCGCAGCCTGACAGTTTGCGCTGGGAAAACTCGCACCCGATCAACGATGACGTTATCGGCGAAATCTCGGCTTTGAAGGCAAGGGATGGGCCTCTTTTACAGGTTCATGGCAGCGCCCGGCTGATTCAAACGCTTCGTGCCCATAATCTCATCGACGAGTTCCGCTTGTGGATCTTTCCGGTGGTTGTCGGCGGGGGTAAACGTCTTTTCGAGAATGGGAGCCCGCCTTGTCAACTAAAGCGAACCAGATTTGAGCACTGCGGAAATGGTGTGTCGATGCAGTTCTACCGGCCCTAAAGTGATCACTCTATCTCCACACAGCAGCCGTGAAACTGGGCTCGTTGCCACCATGCTATACGCTCAGCTCAATTGATTGTTCGCAGGCCAAAGAAGCCATTGGTCGCGGCTGCAAAGAAAGACAGGAGTACACTAAGGGCACCAAGATCAACGTGCTTTCTTGATCTTTATCTTGTCAAGCTTCGCTCTGCTCTTGGTCGATTCCTCAGAGCGTGTGAGAGCTTTGGCTATGGCCTTCAAGCCGACGCCCTTTGACACCAGTAGGTGCAATTTTTGAATTTCTTCTTGTGTCCAAGCTTGACGGTGGCGCTCAAAACGTTCTGCCATGGTTTTCGTCTACCTTATTAATGTGCCTGATCTGTCATAAAGCATGGTCATCGTGTTGGTGCCAGCTCAAGGGCAATCACGGGTATTTTCAAGAAGCAGGGTTGATGCCAAACGCGACAAATGACGGCACCCATCCCGATGCGAACATTCCACCGTCATCCTACCTCGGATAAAACAGACGTTCCTCCAAGGATCAGAGTTGGTGGAGTGGCCACCTTCCGGACTTTCGCTGCATGCGCAGTATTAGCGGCCACGAAAGGCAGTTTTGCGCAGATAGAGAACTTTGTAAATTTTCGTGGGGCATCAGCTCCCAGCCCAAAGCCTCGGCGAAATTTCAATCACTCTGTCTGCCCTGAAAAATGGTTACAGCTAAGGCTTGAAATGAAGACTCGTAATCCTCGATTTTGCGCCGTTCCCTTCAAATAGTGTTGTTTTCATTGACACATTGCCTTGCATGCGATCCGCTAAACTACGTCATCTGTTTTAACGCAAGGATTTGATGTCATGCCAGAATCGCTCAACCTGCATAAATTTGAAAACCTAAGTCCTTTCCAAATCAAAGACGAACTTATTAAGTTGGCGCAAAAAGAGGCGCGGCAGATGGCTTTGCCATACCTCAATGCCGGTCGAGGGAACCCTAACTGGATCGCCACTAAAGCGCGGGAGGCGTTTTTCCTTTTAGGGCAGTTCGCTATGACAGAAGCTCAGCGCCATCGTAATGAGCCGCAGGTCGGTTTGGCCGGGATGCCGCAAGGGCCAGGCTGTTATGACCGGCTAAAAGCATATTGTTCCAAATCGGTTGAAGGAAACGGCCCTCCAGGTGCGGAAACTTTGGTGGCCGTAGTGGATTTTGCGATTGAGAAATTTGGTTTTACACCGGACGATTTCGTGCTCGAGTTGACCGACGGTATTGTTGGCGACCACTACCCGATGCCCGACCGGTGCATGGAGCACAACGAGGCGATTGTCCACGAATACGTCATGTGGGCGATGTGCGCGGGGCACCGACCGGATGCAAAGTTCGATATCTACGCAGTTGAGGGTGGAACCGCTGCGATGTGTTACATTTTCAAGGCACTCAAGAACCAGCGGTTGCTGAATGCCGGCGACACCATTGCGTTGGGCACACCGATCTTCACACCGTATCTGGAAATGCCGGTACTTGAGGACTACGGGCTGAACACAGTGGATGTATCTTCGAAAGAAGAGGACCACTTTCAACTGAACGACGATGATTTCGAACTTTTGTCCGACCCGAAAGTCAAAGCGCTGTTTCTGGTCAATCCGGGCAACCCGTCATCAGTTGCAATCAGCCCCGAGGTCACGACCCGGCTTGTCGAGTTCGTAAAGAACCGCCGCCCGGACCTGATCATTCTGACTGACGATGTTTACGGGACCTTTGTTCCAAGCTTTCAGTCGATCTTGGGGCACCTGCCTGAAAATACCATCGGGGTCTATTCCTACTCCAAGTATTTTGGTTGTACCGGATGGCGCTTGGGCGCAATTTTGGTGGCCGAGAACAACATCTTCGACAAGATGATTGCGGAGGCTCCGGACGAAACCAAGGCCGTCGTCAACGCACGGTACGAAACGTTGACGCCTGATCCATCCTCGTTCAAGTTCATTGACCGGATCGTCGCCGACAGCCGCGATGTTGCGCTGAACCACACCGCCGGTCTATCACTGCCGCAGCAGGTGATGATGACTTTGTTTTCACTGGTCGAGCTTATGGACGAAGAGAAGGCCTATCAGAAATTCTGCTGGGGTATTCTGAAGCATCGCTTTGACGAGTTGGTCGAAGGGATGGGCATCGAAGTTCCAGATAACCCGCTGTTCGACAAATACTACGGTATCATCGACTTCGAATTCTGGCTCCGTAAATACGTGGGCGAAGAGGTGGTCGAATGGATCAAGGAGAATGTCCACCCGCTAGATATATCCTTCAAACTGGCTCAGGATCACGGGATCGTTTTGCTGAATGGATCGGGCTTTGACGCGCCCAACTGGTCGGCGCGGGTATCGTTCGCCAATTTGGATGATAGCGCTTACCGCCAGATCGGAAAAGCGGTGCGCGCTGTGGCCACTGGCTACGTGCAGGCCTACCGTGCCTCGAAAGGACTGCCGTTGCACGGTTGATATCTAGCAATAGCAAAGAGGAACGGATCAGCGTGATGATTGGCACACACGCTGATCCCACCCTTCCAAGTCAGGACCCCGGTTGTCGCGCCCATTTCCGGTTTGACTTACGGAACAAAAGCCACAACCAACGGTCCCCAGAGCGTCAGGAAGATGTTGGCCACGGCATAGGTCATGGTGAAGGCTGGTGTGGGAGTCGAGTTTCCGGCCTTTTCCAATAGTGTCGCAAAACCGGGATTGCCCGAGCGTGATCCGGTCACAACCGCACAGGCCTCAATCGGGTTTTTAATACGCAGGGCGAAATAGTTGATTGGGAACTGCACGATCATGGGCATCAATGTAACCACCACACCCAACAGCAGCAGCGTGATCCCATATTCCTGAATCGCCTCTAGTGCGGGCTTGCCTGCATTGAGGCCAACGACACCAACAAACACAGCTAATCCAAAGCTCTGAAGGAAATTCGCGGCCCCACGGTTAATACCGCCGATCTTGGGTCGCCGGATGCGCATGTAGCCGATGATCAACCCTGTAACTAGGCAACCAAGACCGGACCCCAAAGCCACCTTGGTTCCTGCGATGACAAAACTGATCTCTCCTATCAGAAAGCCGATGGCCACGCCGATCCCCAATGCAATGAAATTGGTTACCGAGGCCGAAGGCGGAACGTAGCCCGCAACTTTCGCAACTCGGTTCAGATCGTCCTTGTGACCGACAATGCTGACCTCGTCACCTGCGTGTATCTCAGTGTTGTGCAGGACAGGGACATCATGGCCCATGCGGGTGATCTTTGAGATGTGAACACCGCGCCTCTGATCCGCTGTCAGAGCCTCACTCAATTCTGCCAAGGTTTTGCCAGTCAGTTTGCGGTTGGTGACCACTACGTTACGGCGTTCCTCTACAACCGTCAGTTCAGGAGGATACTCTCCGATTTCACCACTGGCGCTACCCTCGAACTGGGTCAAAGTCGCTACGAGGCCGGAGACGACCACAACGTCTCCTGCATTGACCACTGTTTCAGGATTCGGATCCACAGGAGCGCCATCGTGGAGTAACCGTTCGACGATCAGATCACCATCATAGCCGCTTTCGATGTCTTTAATGGGTTTTCCGGCAATGGTTGCATCGGCATTTACCTGATAGGCTCGGGCGTCAAACCGGTTCATAGGAAGGAACTCACCTTCCTCTAGTTTGCGACCGCCGCCGCTGAGTTTCTGAGCCAGCTTAATCGCTTCTTGCCGCAGGTCGACACGCATGATGATTGGAATGACACTAACTGCCAATATTGGGCCGATCGAGCCGAAGATATAAGTAACCGAGTATCCTACGGCGATGTTGGTTTTTAACTTTTCCGCCTCATCTGCGGCCAGCCCAAGCAGATCGATGGCATTTCCAGCGGTGCCAATGATCGCTGATTGTGTCAGACCACCAGCGGCCAATCCAGCCGCCAACCCTTTATCCAAGCCGGCCAACCGAGCAACAACAATAACAAAAAACAACCCCCAGAGGGTCATCATAAACGCGGCAAGTAACTTGGTGAGCGCAGTTCGGTTCAAAGCCGCAAAAAATTGAGGGCCGCCATTATAGCCAACCATAAAAATGAAGAGGGAAAAGAAAACATTCTGAACATCGGTGCTAAGGTTGATACCGCCGATCTGGCCAATGAAGACCGCCACCAACAACGTACCAGCGATGCCCCCCAGTTCGAACTTGCCGACCCGAAACTTTCCTACGCCGTATCCCAGACCCAGACAAAGAAACAGTGCCATGATCGGGAAGGCGCGCAGTTGTTCTGTAATCAATTCCATTGTGAAATCTCCCGCGTCCCAACGGTGGTCCTTTCCGCTCAAGATACAGCGCCTTACTGTATTGAAAACAAAAAAATTTAGACAACCGGCGGCGTGCGGACTTTTCGAAACTACTCGGAAAAAACTTTTTTTAAGGGCAGATGCATTTGGAACCTAAAAGACTAATTTTTGGAATTTAGCTCACGCCATTCACTCTTTGTTTTTTTGGGGAGTGAGTTTTGGCTATCTCGATGGATATTTGTGTTCCCTTCAGACATGCTGCAGATAGTCACGTAAGTAGCAGCGAACGGCGGTGGTTTTTCTGACCTGACCTGTAGGAACGAAACCATAAATTTGAACCTCGGGCGACTATGTACAGGACAGCGTCTTCATAAACGCAGTTAAGTCTTCAGTCTCTTTCTCAGACAATTTTTGTTCCAAGAGTATGGCAGCGTTGTTGGCGTGCAACTTTTCTTGAGTTTATTTGAAAACAACCAACAATTTTGTGCTCGTGAAAAGACAGTCATCCAGGCTGGCAGCTTTTTCCGCTGACCCGCCAAGTGCGCCTCAAATCCATTGTCCGCTTCAGGTTGCAACCCGACGAATATACCCACAGCACTTAGATGGTACGGTAATGACGGCATTGGGCTCGTTCAGTCAGTTGATGCGTGCCGCAGAGAACGGCGGGGGAGAGCCCAAACTAACGGATGCTGCGACACGCACGAAAGGCGGCTTACAAGCGCGGTATGCGATTCGATTAAGAACTCTGATCAATAAGTCAAAGAGACAACATGATCGATCAAGAGCAATGAAAAAGAGTTCTCGCCACTTATGATACGCTGATTAACCAGCGAGGGTTGCCGGGTGTACTTGTTAAACCCATGCGCGCGGATTGGTGTGGACACAAAATGGCGGATCGTGACAAAAAAAATCGCCGAATTGATCATCAAGGAGCTTCAGAAGAGATTTGCAGCGTCACATCTGCACGAACCAAAGATTCTGATACAGGGTTCGGTGCAAAAATGTATCCCGGTGAAGCCAAAGAACGGACCTCTAGTCTGACTGATCAGTCATAGATTTCTACCGACAGCGCATCCATCGCATATGAGGTTTCGATATTGGCCTGGCCGTCCACGTAATTGAGTGACTGGGACCTGCTCTGTGCCCGCATTTCCCCGCTTATCCAAACTGGCTTATATAACTCGTCAATTTCGAAGCCTTGTTCGTATCGCACATAGACCATCTGATTGGCGGGAGGTGGTGGTGTGTGGATGCAGGCTCCAACTGTCGGAACCAGAAGGAATTCGACCGCCTTCTGGTCGACAATATCCAGGGGAAGGAGATAGCCGGGAAGACGCACGTTCTCCCCCAAAAGGTCAAGGTTCGGTTCGCGCGCGGCAATCAACCGTTGGTTCATCACAACTTCGCGTTGTTCAAACAGCCAATCTGGGTCAAGGCCTTGAGATACGAGGTCTTCGCGGATCTGAACCGCTTCGGCGCGCTTCTCGTCATCCGCAGTGTCCGCATGCAGAACCTCAATCCGATAAAGCATGGCCAACGAATTGATCTGAGAATATTCTAAGGTGGCAAATGGATCGTGGTAAGGCCGCTCTTCAGGAAGGAGATCCTGCCAACGTATGTTGCGCGGATCCGCTGCTAGAAGAGGCCCCGCAATCGCAAGGGCGAATAAGATATTCAGAAAATGCGTAATGGTCTTCATTTCAGCGGGTCCTCTTATTCAAAGCCGCACCGACAATCCGTCTGACAGCGTCATACGGTACACCCTTAACGCAGGTATAATACTGGCAAGAAGACCAGAGCAGAAAACGATGGCTATGAGAAGAACCTCGCGAAAACTCGGCAGGCCAACACCGATGCGAAGCCCAAAATTTGCGGCAAGAACCGGATCTATCACGAGCGTGAGAGCGCTGAGTGCGATTACTCCAAGCACGATGCCGGCCGACAACAATAAAACGGCTTCAAGCAAGATCAGGGAAAAGACGCCGGCTGGAGTTGCGCCCACGGATCGAAGGATCGCAAATTCACGCCGCCGGTTGTCGAGCGAAGCAGACAACATGACCACCATGCCGATCATTCCAGCCACTGCCACAGCGCCGGCCATCAGACGCAGCGCGGTCTCGGCCGTACTGGTAATCGACCAAAGCTGCAACAGCGCAACATTAGGAAGAACAGCAGTCAGTGCCTCGTCGCGATGGTCTGCCAGTTGCCGTTGAACTGAAAGCACCGCCGTCTTCTCCTCAAGCCCGGCAAAAATCGCGTTGATGGTCCCCGGTTCATGATCATGGCCATCGTGATCGTGCCCGTCAGAGGTCTTGACAGCTTCCGCCTCGTCTTCATGGTCGCTTTCGTGGGCATGACTGTCGTCATGTTCCTGATGCCCTTCTTCGTGCTCGTCAGGCTCGCCGTGCTCCGCATAGTCATCGTTTTGTCCATGGCCGTCGCCGTGATCCACATGCCCGTCCGCAAATTCGCTGTCTGCGTGATCTTCGCTATGGGAATGCGCGGTGTGATGGTCTTCGTGTTCTTCGGCGACCTCAGGTGCATCGATCAAAACGAATGGGTCCGCAACCTCTGACGCAGGTTCTTCGTGCAAGGCGTCAAACCCCTCGAGCGAGACAAAAACCATTCTGTCGACGGCCGTCCCGGTATACCCCAGCACGCCGGTCACTGTGAAAGGCGCTTCGTCGTGAACATCAAAGGCGACTTCCCCTGAGCCATGGGCATTCACGATTTCAGTGCCTGACGTGTACCCGAAAGCCTGAGCAACTTTTGCTCCAATCACTGCGCCATCTGGAGACTTAAAGGGAACACCTTCAGCAAATATCAGTTGCTGGCCGCCACTATGACGAAAGTGGTCAAAATATTGCTCGGACGTACCAATCACTGGATATCCACGGTGGTTGTCACCCATCATAATCGGCACTGTCCAGCTTACTTGAGGCAAATCTTCGATCATCTCGTAGCTGTCCCAGTTGATACCAGCGCCTGTTGTGCCGACACCAAAAACCGTTGCCATCAGGATCTGCACATCGTTTCCGCGTGCCGCAATGATCAGATCGATCCCTGATGCAGAATTGGCAAAACCCGCTCGTGCCTCTGTTCGCAGTCGTTCAACCCCAACAATCAAAGCCACGCTCAAGGCAATGCTAAGAACAGTCAACGCAGCGATAAAGCGGCGATTGAGAAGGCTTTTCAAACAAAGGTTGAACATCACGTTTTGCCCGCGTTCAGCTTCGGCAAGTCAACGCTCCGATCGAAGTGTTTTTCCAGGCTGCGATCATGGCTCACAAATAGCAAACTCGCCCCTGATGCTTTGCATTCCTTCAACAACAACTGGACAAACGAGCCTTTTGCGTCCTCATCCAAAGCCGAGGTGGGTTCATCCGCCAACACAACTTCGGGCGCTCCAATCAACGCCCGCGCCGCCGCAACGCGTTGTTGCTGCCCGACACTCAGGGCGCTGGCAGGTCGATTGATCAGCTCAGCATCCTCAAGACCCAGTTCACTTAGCAACCGTGTTGCGGTAGCCTTGGAATCTGGCCCTGATCGATCGCGACGTTTCACTGAAAACCGGCAGGGCAGTAATGTGTTTTCAAGCGCGCTGAGCCAAGGCAAAAGATTAAAGATTTGGAAAACAATCCCCAAATGATCCACGCGAAAACAGTCACGATCACCTCCGGCCAAAGCCCCGACATCCCTGCCTGCAACGCGAACCGCGCTTTGCGGTACATCGATCACGCCAGCAATTGCCGAGAGCAACGTGGTCTTTCCGCTGCCACTGGGACCTCTCATAAACACGCTTTCCCCGGCCTCAAGATCGA
The DNA here is from genome assembly GCF_059611045.1 of Ruegeria sp. CDSB113. Classification (NCBI taxonomy): domain Bacteria; kingdom Pseudomonadati; phylum Pseudomonadota; class Alphaproteobacteria; order Rhodobacterales; family Roseobacteraceae; genus Ruegeria; species Ruegeria sp. CDSB113. The sequence continues at coordinate 4,851 of NZ_JBXWOU010000010.1, read as the reverse complement.
AGCTATCGACTGAGAGAACCGGGTCAGGTTGACCGGGCCACCGAAACATCAAGGATTTGAGTTCGACCGTTTTCATTGATGACACAGATGCTTTGGCTTGGTTTTTCAAAGATAATTGAGCTTCTTGGTGACCCAGAAAAGGACCTCTGCCAAAACACCAATGGCTCCGGCTTTGTCTGTCTTGACCAAAGCTGTTCCTGACGTTCCAAATTGCAAGTAAATATTGTCTGCATCTGCAGGTAGTTCAACCAATACGATGTAGCTGGATATCCCGGTTAGTTCCCGCAATGAGGGAAGGCCTGATCTTAGATCAACAGTACCTTCGACAGTTCCGACCGGAAAATCGGAAATACGGCCGGTAATTTCTCCACCGGGTTCCGTTCTAAATGCCAGCCGGATTTCGTCACCGACCGAAACATTGGCACGACTGGATTGGGGAAGAGTAGCAATTACTGCAAAGTCTCCGGGTTCGACAAAAGTTATTGCCCCTTGTAGCGGAGTGGCGCGGTTACCTGGCCGTAGTGATACAGCCGTGACAACGCCGTTTCCCGGCGCTTTTACAACTGTTTGCTCTAAATCCCAAAGAGCTTGCGCAAGTGTCTGCTCGGCCTCCACAACACCTGCGTCACGCCCGTCGATCTTCGCGGCGATACGCCGCTCAAGGCTTGTCTTCCGGGCTTCTGCTGCGCGGATATTCGCGGTCAACTGGTCGATGGTTGAGACAGCTTCTTGCAGTTGGAACGTGGTTGATGCCCCGCGTTCTTCCAAACGGATGATGTCATCACGACGCTGAATTCCGAAAGTCAGCTGAGCAGTCAAGGATTCAATCTCGGCCTCGGCAGCTGATAAATCTGATACCAGTTGGTCGGCAGATGACTTTGCAGTTTCCAAGACAGCTTCGAGCCGGGAAACCTCGGCTTTGAAAACCTCATTATCTATCCGAAATAGGGTCTCGCCCTTTGCGACTTCCTGGTTTGGCTCCACAACGACTTCTGTAACCGTGCCCGCCACGTTCGGAGCAATATTCGTTGAAACACCCTGAATGGATACAGGGCCAGTCGGAGTTGTGTGGTTCAGCGCACCGATGACCACCAGAGCGATAACAGCGGCTACACCGTAAACCAGAGTTTTCCAGAATCCATTCCAGGGGAGAAGGTGAAACTTGGAAAAGACCAGCCAGACTATTCCAAAGTAGAGGCCAAGTACGATTAACAAGACTTCATTCCTTCGTGATGTTTCCAGAAAAGCTCGAACGACCACCCGAACTTACGAGTGATCGCCCTGTTTGTCATGATGACTTAGTTGTCACCTTGCTCTTCCAACACTTTGCGGTTGGCTTCACGATGGCGCCACGCCGCGCCCATACTCTCTTTTAGGTTTTCGGGAAGCGCTTCCAGAGGAACAACAAGATCGTCATCAACTGGCCACTCGGTCAGCAGCTCAGGATGATATCCCTCGGGATAGTACAGCTTAGGATCGATCTCCATATCGCGCACGTAGGGTTCTTGAATGTCTTCGCGCCGATGGGGTGGCTTCGGCACGATCAGTTGACCATTGCTAAAGTCAAACTGCGGCGCACGTGAGTTTGGAAACTCGGGCAATATGCCTTCGCGAACCCATATCTGATCTTTGGTCACATTCACTACGATGCCGTCTGGCGCGCCAAAGTGATAGGGACCCTTCCAGTGCTCGCGGATTTCCGCGACGGTTTCTTCAATCTGATAGGGGTCATAGCTCATGTGCGTATTCATCAAAAGCCTGGGTTGCACCAGGTTGGCAATGTAGCCAGCCGCATAACTGGGCGTGTGATGGGTATCGACGGTATACCGCCCGAGGAATGGCGGCACGCCTTGAACTCCAGAGGAGATTTCGATGATTTCCTGCTGCTGTTCCGTGACGAAGACATCACAGCCTTTGGCAAAAGGAATATCGATCATGTTGGGTCGACCGTCACCTGTCCAGATGAAGCACATGCCATTCCAATCCATCCGGTATCCAGACGCACCGTCCTTGGCATGGCTTCTTTGCCAGTGTGTGACTTTGACCCCGTCTTCATCATAGATCACGCCGCCATTGTCACGGAAATCAAATTCGTTGACTTCGATGTCCCAACCTTTGCCAACGGGAAAGACGCTGAACGCATCCCGGTGCCAGCCGGTCATCATTTTCATACCTTCTACCATCGTTGCGGTGCCGTACTCTTTGGTGCGGCCGGATGGACCGTGGACCGTGAGCTGCTCGTGCCATCCACCGGCCCAGGTTCCGAACATCCACAGGTACGGCAACCCACCAAAGTGGTCTACGTGCAGGTGCGTGATGAATACATCGGTAATTTCATTCAGTGCATATCCACTGGCAATGATGTTCGCTGGTGAGCCCTCACCAATGTCAAACATGAAAATCTTACCGTTACCCAGCTCAACAAGAATCGCTGTGTTCATTTGCCCAGGGCGAATGAACGGAGCAGATCCCATGAAGATAATTCTCATCTCGTTGGGCTGTACATCTTCGGTGCGTGGGAACCAGTTTGCCGCACTTTTCAACCACGGTTGAGGAGAGATGCCCTCAAAGGTCAGGCCCTCTTTCCAACGTCCCATTGGGACGCCGCCAGTCAGTGCAGCCTCAATATCTTCTTGGGATGAGGGCTCCTGTACCGGAGAAGCCTGACCGAACGCACTTGTGGCGAACAATGTCGCTGCGACGGCGAGTGCGCTGAGTGACTTAATTGACTTCCTCTGTCTGTCTTGCAGCATATTTTCAGTCCTTTGTTCGAGCCTGGGTGAATATGGGAACCACTTCTGAAATGGCTTTCGGGACAATCTCTGAATTGGTGAAGCGAGAGAGATGCTCGGCGATTTCCTCGGCCAGCCCGTCTAGGCTTTCGGTGACAGGATCGATCAGACATGGTGACGTCTGCTCATTGACCTTCCGGGCCCTCTCCAACTCGGCTGAGAGCAACTCGAAGTCACTGCAAAGTGCCTCGAATCCACGATGGTTCTTTCGCATGACGCGGATGCAGATGATTTGGTCCGGAAAAGCGAGCTTTAGTAAGTTGATGTCCGTCATTGCCCTGGCGCCTAGTCCATCTCTGGGCACCAGGCTGAGGGCACATCGCGCAACGCGGAAGGGTTACACCGTGAAATTAGGGTGACATTCAAATATTCATTTGACAGTATGAAGTTGAAAATACAGAGAAACTTGAAGTTTCAGATGCCCGACAGAGAATTGACCCTTGATCCGGAACGTCACGCGACCCGTGTGAAGTACGCGCTGGACCAGGTATTGGCGAGTGACATATTTGGCAAGGCGGAACGCCTTCGGAATTTTCTGAGCTACGTTGTCGAAGAGGCCATTGCGGGTAGATCCGAGGCTATTCTTGGCAAAACAATCGCTCAGGATGTTTACTTCAAGAGTTTTGCCAGTGATGACGGCCACATCAACGTTGTTCGTGTGGATGCGGGGCGGTTACGGCGGAAACTGCAGCAGTACTATGAAACGGCAGGTGCTGGAGACGATCTGCGCATTCACATTGATAGCGGCGGCTACGCGCCTTGGTTCGAGGACCGCTCTGGCAAAATTCAGAGCAATGTTGATCGTACGCCATTCAGCCCAGGATTGCCCTGGCTGATTGGCATCCCTGCTATCACCATAGCGATCATTGCTCTTGCCTACATCCTGGGCGGGCGGATGGAACAGGTTGTTGACCTCAACCAAAAGACCCCCACGCGCTCACTTGAGCGACGTGCTCTTTCCGCTAAATCACCCGCTGCAGTACAGGCGTCAAACTACTGCGATCAAGCTCGGGGCCTGCTGTTTCCAATCGCATCTATCGATAACCAGATCCTGGCTGGCGACATATTCAGTATGGCTATTAAAGAAGCCCCCGATTTCTACTGTGGATATGCTGGGTTGGCCCACAGCCTGGGAACCCAGGCCCTCCTATCGCGAGGCGGGGAAGAGCGTGACGCACTGATACTGTATTCAATAGAAATGGCACAGAAAGCGGTGGACATTGCGCCCTCAAACGGCTGGAGCCAATCCGCGCTGGCATGGGTGTCTTATGTCTCTGGCGACTATGACAATGCACTGGAATATTCAGCACTCGCGCAGTCGCTACGTCCCAAAGATGGAAATGTTCTGGACTTTCGCGGCCTGATATTGCTGGTTCTGGGTCGTTTTGAAGAAGCGTATGAAGTCAGTGACCCAAGCCATCCGCGAGAAATTGGGAGCCATCGGTTTGCACACAGGAACATTCACGCAGTTGCCAGCTTTCACATTGGAGAGTTCAGGGAGGCAATCTCGTCTCTGAAATTTGCGAGTGACAACGGTGACCCTGTCAGTGCGTTGTCATTGGTTTATCTGGCGGCTGCCCATCAGAGGTTGGGTGAAACCAACAAAGCGAAGGCAATACTGAACCAACTGAAACAGTCCTGGCCAGAGTTCAGGCCAGAATTGGTTCTGGCAGCGTTTTACTCCAGCCCAGATTTGTCGGAAGGGGTGATTTCAGCCTTAACAGATGCGGGATGGCGGTTTTAAGATTTTCCTTTTCGAGCCATGGTTGGAGACAGGCACATGTGCGTAAAGTGTGTTTTATCGCCAACACAAGTGAACATACCTTGGTAGTGTTAAACACCGAAAGCGGTCATCGGAATTTGTTGTAGCTAACGGCAGCTTCGTCCGCGACCTGTGAGTTCGCCAATCAAGCCGTGAAGATCAGCAATCCAACCAAAGCCGAAGAATGCAATTGCAGCGGTCAAATAAAGCGGGAAAGGCATCTGTGGGTGGCTCCTGCATTGCAAGAACTTTTTGGTGATGTTTGCGGGTATTTTGTCAGTACCTTCGTCTGTCCGG
>NZ_JBXWOU010000009.1:0-185288 GCF_059611045.1 Ruegeria sp. CDSB113 | reverse complement strand
GAAGGTGCTTTCAAATCGACCGCGACGCTGAACGAAAAGCTGTCGGGTGTTGCGCTGGAAGCGGCTGAAAAGTCGGCTGAGATCTCGAGCAAATGGACCAAGGACACCCTGGCCAAGCTGACCGAGATGTCGAAAGCCAAGGCAGAGCCTGCAGACTACGCCAAAGCGGCCACCGATTTCGCCAGTGCATCGGCTGAAGTTGCAGCTGAAAACATGGCAGCCTTCGCAGAGATCGCGAAAAAAGTGCAGTCCGAAACTGTTGAGCTGCTGATGGCAGCTGGCAAAGATGTAGCCGAAGACACTACCGCGGCTGTCAAAAAAGCCACCAACGACGTGACCGCAGCTGCCAAGAAAGCAACTGCTGCCAAGTAAGCAAACGCCGCGAGGCGCACCCACTCCTCCCAATCGGTGCTATCGCGCAGGGCAGGTCGAAAGACCTGCCCTTTCTTTTTGTGCTGGAGTGCCTTTTAGGTACACGTCTTGACCACAGTTCGTCCTTGGTTGCGAAACGCGGTCCGGTGCAGTAAGCCACCTATTCAGTGTACACCGAGACCCATCCATGACCGCATCGTCAAACCCTGTTTTACAGCGCCAGTCGGCTTCAACAGGCCTTGTCACCAAGGCCGCGAGGCTGTCGGTTGCACCGATGATGGATTGGACAGACCGGCATTGCCGATTTGTGCACCGACTGCTCAGCCAGCAGACACTTCTATACACGGAAATGGTAACCGCCCCGGCGTTGGTGCGAGGTGGCGCATTGCATTTGTTGGACTTCAGTTCGCAGGAACACCCCGTCGCGCTGCAATTGGGCGGTTCTGATGCAGAGGAGCTGTCGCAGGCGGCCCAGCTGGGCGCGCAAGCGGGGTATGATGAGATCAACCTGAACTGCGGCTGTCCTTCGGATCGGGTGCAATCGGGTACATTCGGGGCCGTCTTGATGAAAGATCCCGCTCGTGTTGCTGATTGCGTTGCCGCGATGCGCGACGCTGTTGATGTCGAGGTGACGGTCAAATGCCGTATTGGGGTCGATGATCAGGATCCGGAACGGGTCTTGCCTGAATTCCTGCAGGCCATTCATGCAGCCGGATGCCGACGCGTAACAATCCACGCGCGCAAAGCATGGCTGCAAGGACTTAGCCCCAAGGAAAACAGGGATATCCCGCCCTTGGACTATGATCTTGTGCATCGGATGAAAGCGGCGTTCCCGGACCTGCATATCTCGATCAATGGCGGTATCACGTCTCTGAATCAGGCACAGGCGCAACTGGACGCCGGGCTGGACGGTGTCATGATTGGCCGCGCGGCCTATCACCAACCCACGGATATTTTGGCCCAGGCGGATGCCATGATCTTCGGCAGCGGGCAGGTGGCTGATCCGATTGATGTTGTTCACAAAATGGTGCCCTATGTCGAAAACCACCTTGCCGCGAGCGGTCGTCTGCACCAGATCACGCGTCACATGCTGGGCTTGTTTGCCGGTCGTCCCGGTGCGCGCGCGTGGAGGCGGTCCCTGTCCGAGGGTGCGGTTCACGACGGAGCAGGCCCCGAGGTGATGCTGCAGGCGCTGGACAGCATCGCGCCTTTGGCAGAGGTTTGACAGCAACAGGATACGGCCAGTTGGCCGGTTTGGGGGGGTGATGCCCGAGACGATGTTACTGGCCCAAATGCTGGGCCTTTTGCTTGTAATCGGGGCGCTGGCCGGTGTCTTGGCCGGAATGCTGGGTGTCGGTGGTGGGATCGTTCTGGTGCCTGCGTTTTTCTATGCGTTCCAAACACTTGGATATGGTGGCCCGCAGTTGATGCAGTTGTGTCTTGCGACTTCGCTGGCAACCATCATCATCACCTCACTGCGATCCGTCTTGGCGCACAACAAGAAAGGCGCGGTAGACTGGGATATTTTGCGCGGTTGGGGGCCGGGAATTGCGGTGGGTGCCATTGTCGGCGTGCTGGTCGCCTCGGCGCTACGAACCGAAGCGTTGCAGGCGTTGTTCGGAGTGTTGGGTATGGTCATCGGCGCTTATCTGGGCTTGGGCAAATCGGAATGGCGGCTTGGTGATGCGATGCCAAAAGGCGTGAAGCGGGCCGTTTTGTCGCCTTCGGTCGGGTTCCTTTCAGTTCTGATGGGCATTGGCGGCGGCAGCTTTGGCGTGCCGTTGATGAGCCTGTTCAACACGCCCATCCACAGGGCGGTTGCAACGGCGGCCGGGTTTGGCGTGGTCATCGCCGTGCCTTCAGTTCTGGGTTTTCTGTTCTTGGACATCGCGCCTGAACACCGCCCGCCGTTTACAATTGGCGCTGTTAATTTGATAGCATTTGCAATTGTCGTGACCATGACGATGATCACCGCGCCGTGGGGTGTGAAGCTGGCGCATGCGATGGACCCCAAGCCATTGAAGCGCGTGTTCGCGGTGTTTCTGACGCTGGTCGCCCTGAACATGCTGCGCAAGGCGCTGGGGCTATGACCGATTTTTGGGACAAGGGCTGGATCAGGTTTCCGCATGATCTGACACTTGCCAAATGGGTTGAACACGCTTTGCCGCAGGCCCGCGCCTCGGTCACAGATCCGGCCTATGCGGAATGGCTGGATTGCGAAGGCACGTGGTTCATCGGTGTGGATGCGCTGGATAACGATCCAGAAGGCAGGGTGGGGCAATCAGACCTTTTGTCTGGTCTGGCCATGGACTTTATCGCCGAACATTGCGGGCGGTTGCCACTGCACAAGGGGCAGGTCTCGGTCGTCTATCCTGGCTATCCGCGCCCACGTCGTGGCGAAAACGAGACCGCCAGTAGATACCGGCGAAACCGTGACGCGGCGCATGTGGACGGGCTACGCCCCATGGGGCCGGATCGCCGACGCCGGGTGGATGAACCGCACGCATGGATTCTTGGCATCCCGCTGACCGAGGCCAGCGCGGATGCCGCGCCGATGGTTCTGTGGGAGGGCAGCCACAAGATACTGGGTGCGGCCTTTGCGCGTGTCATGGAAGGCCAGCCCAAGGACAGCCTTCACCAGATTGACATCACCGATGTCTATCAGACCGCCCGTCGAGAGGTGTTTGAAACCTGCCCCCGTATCGAGCTGCCTGCAAAGCCGGGTGAAGCCTATCTGCTGCATCGCCACTGCCTGCACGGTGTCGCACCCTGGACCAAAGCGGCGACCGCCGGGCCGGATGGACGGATGATTGCCTATTTTCGTCCGGAATGCGCGGGGGGAGTAGCCGAGTGGATCGAATCCCCGTAACCTGTTGCCATTATTCAGGTTTGGAGGTTTTCGATGATTACGGTTCATACGCATTCTGAAGGGGCCCAGATTGAGGTCGAGCTGTCCGGCGAAGTGACAAGCAAAGATTATAGCGAGACATTGGTCCCCGCGATCGAAGCGGCATTAGAGGCTCATGATGCGGTGCGTTTGTTGGCGATCGTGCAGCCAGAGTTCAAAGGCTATGATCTTGGGGCCGTGTGGTCCGATACCAAGCTGGGTCTCAGCCACTGGCGCGGGTTTGACCGTATCGCAGTTGCGGCTGATCAAGGCTGGGTGCAGACCAGCATCCGTCTGGCTGCGCCGATTCTGCCATGCCCCGTTCAGGTGTTTGAACTTTCGGAACTTGAGGCCGCGCGCCGTTGGATGCGCGAGTCGCTGGGGGCCATTCATGTGACCGATCTGGGCGGACCCTGCGTGCAGATCAGCCTGATGGGCAAATTGGATCCCGAGGAGTACCAGCAGGCAGAGCGTGATCTGGATACCTTGCTAAGCTCAAAGAACGGGTTCCGTCTGTTGATCGACCTGCGCGAGTTTGACGGCTGGCAGGGGCTGACCGCACTGGCCGCGCATTTCCGCCTGGCCCGAGGGCATGTGGGAATGCTGGATCGCGCCGCCATCGTCGGGGACAAAGCGTGGCAGCATATGGCGCAGCGTGTCGCCAGTCACGTTCTGGGTGCCCGTACGCAGTTCTTTCCTTCTGAGGATTTCGAAAACGCAAAATCCTGGCTTGCAGCCGGGTAAGGCGGCGGCCGGCAGAGCGAAAGATTTCGCCTGGCTTTACCATTACGTAAGGTTAAATTTTCGGCTGTTTATTTTTTCTTGATCAGTCGGTCAAAAAAAGATTAAACGTGTTTTAGTCTTCCGTATGACCACTTCGGAAGAACTTAAATGCTGAAGAGCGCCGCTGTGGGTTGCCACTCACTTACGCATGTCGTCGAACTTGACCCCCCCCTCGGAGTTCAGACCAACCCGCAGCGGCGCGAATTCAGCCAAAAAGCCAGAAGTAGATATCAGGATTTGTTCATACGCGCAGTTCGTCCACCGCGACGTTTGGCAAGGCGGGGTTTGCGCGCAGGCAGATCTTCCATGATTTCGGCACGCTCAACGCTGTCCATTTTCGACCAGCGCGTGATCTCATCAATTGTGCGATAACAACCGGTACAGATGCGCTCTGTCGGGTGCACGACGCATATCTGGATGCAAGGGCTCTCGACCTCGTTCCTTTTCCAGACCATGTTTGTCATCGGTGTACCCCGTTGCCCTTAAAGAAAGCGCAGCCTATCCAGCGCCCCTTGTAGAATATAGCCTGCCGCAACGTGATCGATAACCTGTCCGCGACGTTTTCGTGACGTATCCGCCTCAAGAAGTGCCTTTTCCGCCGCGACTGTGCTTAGCCGTTCGTCCCAGAAGCTGATTGAAACCTCGGTCAGACGTGACAGGTTTCGGGCAAAAGCGCGGGTCGATTGGCAGCGGGGGCCTTCTGTTCCGTCCATGTTTTTGGGCAGGCCGAGTACCACGCCACCAATCTCGCGGTCCGCGATGATTTCCAGCAATCGGGCCGAATCCAGGGTGAATTTCTTGCGCCGCACGGTCTCAAGCGGGCTGGCCACGCCGCGCATCCGGTCGGACACGGCCACGCCGATGGTCTTTTCGCCCAGATCCAGCCCCATCAAGGCGGTCATGGGGGATAATGCGGCGGCGAAGTATTCGAACTCGTCGTAAATCATTGCGCAATACCTGCCTGAAGCGCGGCGGCGTCGATGATCTCAAGCGCATCGGCGTTTCCGGCAAAGACTGCCATGGCTTCGTTTCTGATGTCGATGGCGCGTTGTCCTTCGCCCAGAACGCCCAGTGCCGCGATCAGACGGGCCCAATCTTCGGGCGCGCCTCCTTCGGTGGCCAGCCGGTCTGAAAGCTGGTTGACCATGCCTCGGATCATCTCTTGTCGTTCTTCCGGGGTCAGCGCAGCGGCAGCCTCGACGTCATCCTGGCTTGGGCCGGGTCCTGCGGGGGCCGCAACCTCGGGTGCGTTGAACACCCCTGCGCGAAAGGCCAGCTCATCTAGTTGGGCCAGAATTGCGTCGACCCACGGCGCGCCGGCTGGTGCGTTGCGCAAGGCGTCGGTCCAGATGCGATACCCTATGTCGGGGCGCCCGACCTGCACCATCATCTGGCCCAGGTAATACAGCGCCGGGCCATGTCGCGGATCGCGTTTTAACGCTTCGCGCAATGCAGCTTCGGCTTCGGGGGATACATATCCACCCGCCGACAGGATCATCATTTCGGCCAGATGCGAATAAGCGTCTGCAGGGACTGCGTCACCGGACAGGTCGATCACACGCTGCTGGGCCTTGTATGCGGCCGGAAAGTTGCCTGCGTTCGCCTCGTGTTGCGCCAAAAGAATATGGCCTTGCAGGTCATCGGGGCGGGCTTCGACGGTTTCACGTAACTGCTCCAAAAGCGCGGCGTAGCTCTCTTCCAGCTGCGGCAAGGGGGCAGGTGTTGTGGTGGCTTCGAATTCAGCCTGGCTGGGGCGTTCCGCGCGCAAGTTTTCCGCCTGCGCAATACGCAGCGACAGGGGTTGATCCGGCAGCCCCGCCGCCCCCATCCGGTCGTACATCCAGGCCGCACCGCCGACCAGGATAAGACCCACTGCTGCGATCGCGGTGGCCGAGGCCCAAAGTGGCGGTCCCGGTCGGGTTGAACGTGCGTGCATCTGGGCGTCTGCGGCCAGAATACGGCGCGAAATCTCGGTGCGAACACGCTCGGCATCGGCTTCGCCGATGACACCTCGGGCCAGATCCTTGTCGACGCTCGCCAGCTGTTCGCGATAAACGCGCAGGTCATAGGCCGCTGCGGGTTCGCGTGCGTCGCGCGTTCGCAGGATGGAATAGCCTAGGAACACTGCAGTCACGGCAGCTGTTAGGATGATCAGGACCCAGAACGACATGGTTTCTCCGATTTGGCTGCCCTGACTTAGACCTCTCTGCGGGCCGACAAAAGGGACAAATGGCCGCTGGTTGACTTCGTGTCGCAATAATGGGGCCTATGTCGCAATAGTGCGATATTACGGCGTTGAACGGCAGGGGCGCGCTGGCGTTACGCGGCATATCTTCGCGCAATCACCGAACCGGATGGATTCGCCTATGAAACACTATTCAGCCTTTGCTGTAGCGCGCGAAGCGCTGCGCTATCACACCGGATGGGAACGCGCTTGGCGTTCACCCGAACCCAAGAAGAAATACGACGTGATCATCGTCGGTGCGGGCGGTCATGGTCTGGCCACGGCCTATTATCTGGGTAAGAACTACGGCATCCAGAATGTCGCCGTGATCGAAAAAGGCTGGCTGGGCGGTGGTAACACCGGTCGGAACACGACTATCATCCGCTCGAACTACCTGCAGGACCCTTCGGCAGCGATCTACGAAAAAGCGCGCAGCCTGTACGAGGATCTAAGCCAGGACCTGAACTATAACATCATGTTCAGCCCCCGTGGCGTTATGATGCTGGCCCAGACCCATCACGAAATTCGCGGCTATCAGCGCACGGCGCACGCCAACGCATTGCAAGGTGTTCAGACCGAGTGGATCACCCCTGAACGCGTCAAAGAGCTGGTGCCGATCATCAATATCGACGGCCCGCGCTATCCGGTTCTGGGCGCATTGTGGCAGGAACGCGGTGGCACCGCCCGCCACGATGCTGTGGCTTGGGGCTATGCACGCGCCTGTTCCGCGATGGGTATGGATATTATCCAGCAGTGTGAAGTCAAAGGTGTTCGGTCCGAGAATGGCCGCGTTGTAGGTGTCGATACCACCAAAGGTTCGATTGACTGTGACAAGCTAGGTATGGTGGTTGCGGGCCATTCCGGTCAGTTGGCCGAGATGGCGGGCTTCCGTTTGCCGCTTGAGGCAATCGCGCTGCAGGCGTTGGTGTCCGAGCCGATCAAACCCTGCATGGACGTGGTCGTGATGGCCAACACAGTGCATGGCTATATGTCACAGTCCGACAAGGGCGAGATGGTGATCGGCGGCGGCACTGATGCCTTCAACAACTACACCCAGCGCGGCAGCTTCCATCATATCGAGGAAACCGTTCGCGCACTGGTCGAAACCTTCCCGATGATCTCGCGCCTGAAGATGCTGCGCCAGTGGGGCGGGATTGTGGACATGACTGGTGACCGGTCTCCGATACTGTCGAAAACGCCACTGGGCGGCTGCTTTATCAACTGTGGCTGGGGCACGGGTGGCTTCAAGTCGATCCCTGGATCGGGATGGGGCATGGCGCAGCTGATGGCCACAGGTCACTCACCGCTGACCGAAGCCTTTACGCTGGACCGCTTCAAAGAGGGCCGCTTCATTGACGAAAGCGTCGCGGCCGGGGTGGCACACTGATGTCAGTCGCCCCAATGTGCCCCATGAATGGTTTCGGAACTATTCGGGCTGTCAGATCTTGGTTTGATGGTTTTAGTTTCCTCGGATCGGAAAATGAAAAAGGCGATCAGGCCAAAGAAGACGAGCGTGCCGACTACGGTCAATACAATGGTCAAAATATCCATACCTACAATCTGGGCGTGTGGTCCAAAGAATTCAAGCGAGGAGTAGCCTCATGCTGATCCTGAATTGCCCCTACTGTGGCGTTGACGCCGAAGAATCTGAACTGTCCGCCGGAGGTGAGGCGCATCTGAAACGCTTCGGTCCCGGCTCGTCGGATGGCGAATTCCACGACTACCTGTTCATGCGTGAAAACCCCAAAGGCGTTCATTTCGAACGCTGGCGCCACAGCAACGGCTGCGGCAAGTGGTTCCACGCCGCACGCTGCACACAAACGCTCGAAGTGTTCGGAACCTATTCCGCCCAGACCACCGAGCCGCCGAAAGAACTCAAGGACGCGATCACTGCAAAGCGCCCTGGCTGGAAGTGGAGAGACTACGAATGATCTGCGCCGCCATCCCTAATTCCGCCTGCGAAAGGTCCGCAACATGAGCACCCGTCTCGCAAAACAAGGCCGGCTGATTGACCGGTCGAAACAGGTCACATTCACCTTCAATGGCACGTCGATGCAGGGGTACGATGGCGACACGCTTGCCTCGGCCCTGCTGGCCAATGATCAAATGATGATGGGCCGGTCATTCAAATACCACCGGCCCCGCGGTGTTGTCGCCAGCGGTGCGGAAGAGCCGAACGCTCTGGTCGGCCTGGGGCAGGGCAACCGGTTCGAGCCGAACCAGCGCGCCACCACGACCGAGCTGTTCAACGGTCTGACCTCAATTTCACAGAACCACTGGCCGAACCTGGAATTCGACATCGGTGCTGTGAACACTGCACTGGCGCGGTTCCTGCCAGCGGGCTTCTACTACAAGACATTCATCCACCCCAAGCCGTTCTGGAAGCATGTCTACGAGCCGATCATCCGGCGGTCGGCCGGTCTGGGTAAAGCACCCGATAAGGACAACCGCGACGCAGATACTTATGAGCACTTCTACGCTTTCACCGACGTTCTGGTGATCGGTGGCGGTGTCGCCGGGTTGCAGGCGGCCATGGCGGCGGCCGAGACTGGCGCCAAGGTTCTGCTGATCGAGCAAACCGCGCATTGGGGCGGGCGTGCTCCGGTCGATGGCGGGACCGTCAATGATGAGCCTGTGGATAAGTTCGTGGAACAATTGGTTTCCAAACTGGAAACAATGGACAACGTAATCATGCGCAACCGCTGCATGGGCGCGGGCGTCTACGACCATGGTTATGTGCTGGGGTATGAGCGTCTGAACGACCATAAACCGGGCACACAAGGTCCACGTCATCGCCTGTGGCGTATCCGGGCCAAGCAGGTCGTCACTGCGACAGGCGCAATCGAACGCCCGCTGTCTTTTGCAGGCAATGATGTTCCGGGCGTCATGTTGGCCGCAGCCATGCGCGACTATGTGGTGAATTGGGGCGTCACCCCGGGCGAACGTGTAATCGTCGCGACCAACAATGACGACGCATATCGCACGGCGATCATCCTCAAGCAGGCAGGTGTTGATGTTCTGCGTGTGATCGATGCGCGCGCTGCAGCCGGGCCGCTGGCCGAAGAGGCGCGACAGCTTGGCATCCGGGTCGACCCCGGCAAGGCCATTGCCAAAGTCAAAGGCGGCAAGCGCGTCAAAAAGGTCGAGATCTGCAATCAGGAAGGCATCGGTGGCGCTCGCGAAGAAGTTGAGTGCGACGCGGTTGCCATGTCAGGCGGTTGGTCCCCGGTTGTTCACATGTGGTCGCATTGCGGTGGCAAGCTGATCTGGGATGAGGCAAACGCACATTTCCGCCCCGATCCGGCACGGCCACCACTGGGCGCGAACGGCGAGGGATTTGTTGTGGCTGCTGGTGCGTCTAATGGCCCTCTTGGATTGGGCGATGTTCTGACGGACGCGCACGCTGCGGGCAAAGCCGCCGCCAAAGCAGCTGGTTTCAAGCCAAAGAACACCAAGGCTCCGACTGGTGAGACCACGCAAGAGGCTGCTATGGAAGCGGTCTGGCTGATGCCCGCCAACGCCGATGTGCAGCTGCGCATGAAATCGTGGCTGGATTTCCAGAATGACGTCAAGGTCTCGGACGTGCAGCTGGCCGCGCGCGAAGGCTATGAAAGCGTCGAACATACCAAGCGTTACACCACGCTGGGCATGGCGACCGATCAAGGTAAATTGAGCAACATCAACGGCCTAGCGATCCTTGCTGATGCATTGGAATCGGAAATCCCGAAGGTTGGAACCACCACCTTCCGCCCGCCGTATACCCCTATCTCGATGGGTGCGATTGGCGGCGAAGCGCGGGGTGAGGTGTTCCAGCCGATCCGCCAAACACCGATGCATAACTGGCACGATAAGAACGGCGCCGATTGGGAGCCGGTCGGTCACTGGCGCCGGACCTATGCCTATGTGCGACCCGGCGAATCCGTGCACGATGCAGTGAACCGCGAGGTGAAGAACACCCGCGACAATCTCGGTTTGCTGGATGCCTCGACACTTGGCAAACTGATCGTCAAAGGCCCCGATGCCGGCAAATTCCTGGACATGATGTACACCAACATGATGTCCACGCTGAAGATCGGCAAATGCCGCTATGGCCTGATGTGCTCGGAAAACGGGTTCCTGATCGACGACGGCGTTGTCGCCCGCATCGACGAGGATACCTGGCTGTGTCACACAACCACCGGCGGAGCCGAACGCATCCATGCCCATATGGAAGAATGGCTGCAGACCGAGTGGTGGGACTGGAAGGTCTACGTCGCCAACGTGACCGAGCAATACGCTCAGGTGGCGGTTGTCGGCCCCAACGCACGGAAGGTGCTTGAAAAGCTAGGCGGCATGGATGTCAGCGCTGAGGCGCTGCCATTCATGGAGTGGCGCGATGGGCAGATCGGTGGTTTCGATTGCCGGGTCTACCGGATTTCATTCTCAGGTGAACTGAGCTGTGAAATCTCGGTTCCGGCCAGCCAGGGGCAAGCCTTCTGGACCGCTCTGATGGAGG
Organism: Ruegeria sp. CDSB113; assembly: GCF_059611045.1. Classification (NCBI taxonomy): domain Bacteria; kingdom Pseudomonadati; phylum Pseudomonadota; class Alphaproteobacteria; order Rhodobacterales; family Roseobacteraceae; genus Ruegeria; species Ruegeria sp. CDSB113. The sequence continues at coordinate 174,527 of NZ_JBXWOU010000009.1, read as the reverse complement.
CAGGTAAGGAATTCGGAGTGATGCCGTACGGCACCGAATGTCTACACATCCTGCGGGCCGAGAAGGGCTTTATCATGATCGGGGACGAAACCGACGGCACCGTGATCCCACAGGATCTGGGGCTGCACTGGGCGCTTTCCAAAAAGAAAGAGGACTACCTCGGCAAACGTGCCCATTCGCGCAGCCACATGGCCGATCCGGACCGCTGGAAACTGGTCGGCCTTGAGACTGTGGATGGTTCTGTCATCCCTGACGGAGCTTACGCAGTCGGCGAGGGGGTCAACGCCAATGGTCAGCGCAACATGATCGGGCGCGTGACCTCGACCTATTACTCGGCCAATCTGGGCAAGGGTATCGCCATGGGTCTGATCAAGCACGGCCCTGACCGCATGGGCGAGATCGTCGAGTTCCCAGGCACCGATGGCAAAACCTACAAAGCTAAGATCGTGGACCCGATCTTCTTCGATAAGGACGGGGAGAAGCAGAATGTCTGAACCCATCAGCGCACTGAACCACGCAAGCTATGATGGCATCGCCAAGATCCAGGAATGTGGCCTGCAGGGTATGATTACCTTGCGCGGCGACCTGTCCGACAAGGTGTTAGCCAAGGCCGTCAAGGACGCAACGGGTCAGAAAATGCCCGGTCAGCGCGAAGCTCTGCGCGATGGTGAGTCCGGCGTCTGCTGGATGTCCACCGATGAATTACTGGTGCTTGTTCCCTACGCCGAGGTTGAGGCCAAACTGGCGGCCATGACCAACGCGCTAAGCGGTACACACGCGTTGGCCGTCAACGTCTCGGACGCCCGCGCGGTGTTCCGTATCTCGGGCAGCAATGCGCGTGAGGTGCTGGGCAAACTTGCCCCAGTCGAGCTGTCGGCTGAGGCATTTCAACCTGGTCAGATCCGCCGCTCGCGCCTGGCTCAGGTGGCAGGGGCGTTCTGGATGGATGACGCTGAAACCTTCCGCGTTGTCTGTTTCCGGTCGGCCGCAGACTACGTGTTCAAGCTGCTTAAAGTTGCGGCGCAGCCCGGCAGCGAAGTTGGGGTTTACTGATTTATCAAACATTGAAAAAGCTCTGAGTACTCAGGGCTTTTTCGGCTTACTTCGTTGTCACACTACACTTACCGAATGTTTTAGGAGGGTTCGCTATCCAGCGCTGAACAAAAACACCCCGCAAACTGATGGTGTTCTGCTTGGTGTCAATTCTGGCAAAGTAGTCGATCCAGAAATTCTGACCGTTTGTAGCCTGCGGTTTTTCTTGCCAACTTATGCGAAAATTCCCTTTTCTATCTACTCTAAGCTTACTTGATGCAATACCGCCACTTCTCGTTGTGTGAGATGCGTGTTTGGAACCTGATTCAATATTGAATACATACTGCGGCGCAATCCATCCGCTACTATCCTGATTGTCGAGACTACAAGTATATGTCACGGGAGCCGCAATTGCCGATTGCGCGGAAACGATCATCGCAGCAATCGCCGTAAGCGAAGCTTTCATTTTTGTTATCCTTCAAACTATTCCGTGGGCGCACTTCAACAAGCTCGCGCTTGGGCTGCAAGTGGGGGAAACACCGACTTCGACAGGCCTCCGCATTCTAGCCAGTAAACAAAACCGTACGGTACCGTGTCATTTCCGTTGGGCTGAGCGCTTTCTGAACATCCAGCGGGCGTCCGGTTTCGTCAGTAATTTCAGAATAAAAGGAGAGACTGTTCAGCAGGTCTGAGGTCCGCTGATGTCTGTCCTCTTCGGGCAAAAGCGGTGAGTGGAGTGAGAGGTACAGAGTAGGTCGCGTCCGTTTCAACCAGGGCAGGATCGTTGGCAGCACAAAAAACTCAGCCCCCTCAATATCCATCTTGACCAGAGATACGCCCGAAAGGTCATTCACGGCCTCGAACTGGCCCCATGCGATCGTCAAGGCGTCGTTGCCATGTGTTCCGTCATGCAAAAGTGAGCTGGTGGAATCGCCCGGCTCGCCGCGCACCGACGCCATGCGGGCCACTCCGAACTGGTCCGACAACGCCACGCCAAAGGCCGAAACGTTGTGGATGTTGTTCAGGTCGAGGTTCCAGGCCAGATGCCGAAATGCCGTCGGGTCCGGTTCGAAACACCAGACGTGACGTGCTTTGCGGGCACCGTACAGGACCGTGGGGCCAATCCACGCGCCGATGTCCAGATAATCCCGATCTGCCGACAGATACTTGTCGAGTACCGCGAAGGTTTCAGGCTCCCACTTGCCATCAGACGCCTTGCGCCAAAATTTCGAATGATAAGGGTCCAGCCGAAACGGCTCGCCATTCAACTGGCCCGCATAGTATCCGCGGGCACGGTAAAACATCTTGCGCGCCTGTGTAAGCATCGCCTGCCTCCGGGTTTTCTTGTCTCGGCTCTTGACCTGCGGCGGCTGCCAAAGCATTTAACCTTGGGAACCGCAACTTACATTTTTAACAGGGGGCCGATATGGCTTTTGAACTTCCTGATCTTCCTTATGCACATGACGCGCTGGCAGCCAAGGGTATGTCCGCGGAAACACTGGAATATCACCACGACCTGCACCACAAGGCCTATGTCGACAACGGCAACAAGCTGATCGCCGGCACCGAGTGGGACGGCAAGTCGCTGGAAGAGATCATCGTTGGCACCTACGACGCAAATGCCGTCGCGCAAAACGGCATCTTCAACAACATCAGCCAATTGTGGAACCACAACCAGTTTTGGGAAATGATGGGCCCCGGCGGCAACGCAATGCCGGGTGACCTGGAAAAAGCCCTGACCGAAAGCTTCGGCTCGGTTGACGAGTTCAAGACGCAGTTCAGCGCTGCTGGTGCTGGTCAGTTCGGCTCGGGCTGGGCGTGGCTGGTCAAGAACGCCGACGGCTCGCTGGCTGTAACCAAGACTGAAAACGGCGTTAACCCGCTGTGCTTTGGTCAGACAGCTCTGCTGGGTTGCGACGTGTGGGAACACTCCTACTACATCGATTTCCGCAACAAGCGTCCGGCTTACCTGTCGAACTTCGTCGACAATCTGGTGAACTGGGAAAACGTTGCATCGCGGATGTGATTGTTAACCAAATAAGGGTTTTTCAAGGGCCTGCTGGTGGTGACACTGGCAGGTCTTTTCTGTTCGGGATGGCTGTTTCTGGCACCGATTTCGCGTTTGCAATCGATATCGAACGATTGGTTGGAACGCAAAGTGGAGGATGCTGCGATGCTGGTAAATGATTGTTTTAACGTTGAAAGATTTCAACAAGAGCGCTGAAGTACCTTCGACGTATTGACACTGCCCTTTGTGCAATCCTGCGACCAAAGTTCATAACGAATACCATTTTGTGCAAGCGCCAGAAATACTCGGTGTGGGTTGATGCCTGTGGCTTCGCGATCAAAGATCAGGACGCGGCCATCGGTCAAATGAAGCTCGAAGCGTTGGCTGGTTTCGGTGTACTCACCATCGCTGTCTTTACCCGTACGGCTCGTTTCCAAACGCAGCGCCTTCACAATACCCCCGAGTGCGACATCCATCGGTAAATTCTCGCAAGGTATGGCTGCATCCCATATTAGCCTGCCTCCGCCGATTGTAGCTTTCCAATCGCCCGGTGTGTTGAAAACGCGCCAAATTCTTCGGCCCGCGCGCATTGCAATAGCACAACTCGCCAAAGCGCAAAGCGCGAACAATGGTTTGAAAAATGTCCCGATATAGTCAGCGGGGTGAATTGCGAAAATGTAAAGTATAGGCCAAATTAGTCCCAAGCAAGTCCACATGATAGGCATGCTGGCCACGCGTAGCTTCGATGATTGGATGACGGTCTGTTCTATCACAATCTTACGCTTGCACGGAACTGTATCAAAAATATGACAAAACCTGCGTCAGATTAAGGAGCACTCGCCTTAACCGAATTAGATACCGGCCCTTCATCGCAATACCCGAAATGGCACCTCTGTTCGGATAGTTGACTTCAGTGGAGCAGTGCCATTCGATGTTACTTATTCGGCCTTGTGACGCCACAGGAGAAAACCTGCCTATACGTCAACTTTCGAATTGAGACCTATTGTACGCCGCCCTGCAATACCTAGCTAAAGTATGCGGAGGGAGAGAGCCGCAAACCACTAAGAAAACGGTCAGGCAACGCGCTGAAAGACTTCGGTGCGTCTCGGGTAAGCTGTGCCTGACCCATGAGGGATGGCCAAAAAACGCCATTACAGGAGAACACAATGGTCGAACTTGCACAGGGAACATGGGTTGTCATTGCCGACGGGGAAAAGGCGCTGTTCATGGAGAATATAACCGACGCCGAAGATCCCAATCTGGTCGTCGTATCCGTCGAGGAAAGCGATGGACCAAGGTCCAAGCCTTCCGACCGGGCCGGTCGTCGTTTTGACACGGCGCCACATCAGAAATCGGCCGTGGAAGAGAGCAAATGGAAAACCCACGCGAAATCCCTGTTCGTGCAGGATGTCGCCAACCTGTTGAACCGCAAGGGATTAAAGGGGGCCTATAAACGTCTGGTCCTGGTGGCCAGCCCGCATGTTCTGGGGTTGCTGCGTCGGCGGTTGCACAGCGAAGTGCTGGGAAAAGTGGTTGCCGAGGTTGATAAAACCCTGACCAATCACCCGCTGCACAAGGTTGAACAAGTGTTGCGACAGCGCCTTGCCCCTGCGACTTGAATTCGGTGAAATTAAACGGGCGGTTCTGACCGCCCGTTTTACCAGCCGCGTTAGTTCAGAACTTTCCTGAGCACTGACATTGCGGCGTTGGGGCCGTCGACCCATGTGATGAAGTCTGACAGCGACGCATCGGCAAAGCCTTGGCCGATGACCTGTTGCAACAACTCGTGCAGCGTATCCCAATACCCATCCACATTCATGACTAGAATGGGCTTTTCGTGCAGGCCCAACTGACGCCAAGTGAGCGCCTCGAACAACTCGTCCAGCGACCCGGGACCGCCGGGCAGGACGATGACTGCATCGGCGTTCATGATCATGACCTTCTTACGTTCGTGCATAGTCTCGGTGACCACGAAGCGGGTCAGGTCCGTTTTGCCGACTTCGCGTTGCAGAAGATGCACGGGGATGACGCCGAACGTGTCACCACCGGCGGCTTGCGCGGCCCGCGCGACCTCACCCATTAGCCCCACATCCCCGGCCCCGTAGACCAGTCGCCAGCCTTCTTCGGCCAAAAGGGTTCCGAAGTGTTGCGCCGCGCCGGAATAGGCCGGATTCGCGCCATTTCGTGACCCGCAATACACACAGACAGATTTCTGAGACATGGGATGGCTTCTCCGGGCTTGTATATGGTGTTTTGACCCGTGATAGCGGGATTGATAGATTGGCTCAACCGTCAGGCAGAATGTGTTATACTCAAAGCACTTGCGCTGCGGAGCGAAAGGAAAAGAATGGACTCCAATTCGGGAAGCGAAAGCTCCGGGACATTCACCTGGGGGGTGATCGCCGGCATCGTTGCATTGGTCGGGGCGGGCGGGTTGTACCTGTCCGGCGTCTTCGGGACGGGTCCTCAGGAAGCTTCACCGCAGCAAGACACCGCCGTCCAAACCACGGAAAAGGCCAGTTCGGTTTCCACCCCAGCTGAGGATCAGAGCACGGCAATTGAGGACCCGGAAACCGCTGATCCATCTGACTCCACGGTCGCACCAGCGACTGATACCGCCGAGGCCGACCCGGGTGTCGCGCCACCGACTCTGGACCAGATCTTTGTTGAGCCCGACGGCAATACCGTTCTTTCTGGCAATGCAGAGCCAGGCACGGATGTTCGTGTCTTGCTGGATGGTGAGCAAGTGCACAGCTTTACCGTCGACAACACCGGTCAGTTTGCCGAGTTCCTTTCGATCCCATTCTCAGACGATGCACGCGGGCTTACGCTGGAAACTGCGGGCGAGGATCAACCCGTTCGTTCCGACGACTATTTGATTGCAGCCTTGCCTGAACCGGAACCGACGACCGAGCAGATCGCTGCCGCCGAAACAGGTGACGCGGCGCCCACCAATGATGGATCGGCAGAGACGCAAAACACATCCTCGTCAGAGCCAACAGATGAAGCGACAACCACAGGTGATGTTGAAACGGCGGATGCAACTGCGGAACCGTCTGCGGATCAACCCCAGGAGACGGCACAAGAAACCACTGCAGAAGGCGATGAAAATCAACAAGTTGCCATTCTGCGTTCCGGCGAAGACGGGGTTGAGCTGGTTCAGTCTCCAACTGCCGAACCCAACGCCTCGGACGAGGTGGCTTTGGACACGATCGGCTATTCCGACGTTGGCGACGTAGAGCTTACCGGCCGGGTCCCAGACGGGTCTGCGGTTCGACTGTATCTGGACAACCAGCTTGTCGATGATCTGTCACCGGTTGATGATGGTAAATGGCGCAGCGAACTCGAGGGAATTGATCCCGGCATCTATACCTTGCGCGTCGATGAAATCGCCTCGGACGGCACCGTGGTCAGCCGGCTGGAAACGCCGTTCAAACGCGAACCGCTGGAAATACTGCGCGCGGCAGAGGCCAATGATGCGCCCGAGGGCGAACCAGATGCGCCCCCGATCCGGGCGGTCACCGTGCAGGAAGGCGACACGCTTTGGGCCATTTCGCGCGACCGGTTCGGCGATGGTATCCTTTACGTGAAATTGTTCGAGGCCAATCGCGACGCGATCCGCGATCCTGATTTGATATATCCCGGTCAGATATTCACCATCCCGGAATGAACTATTGCTGCTGGCCCTTGGTGGGCCAGCGGTCTATCTCTGACCGCAGATCAGGTACGTGATGAGACGAGCAGCGCCAATGACCTCAGCCGATACGCCCACGCCCGACGACCGCCGCTCTGGCTGGCGCACGATCCGGAAGGTTGCGCCTTATATGTGGCCCGAGGATGAGCCTTGGGTAAAACGACGCGTCGTTCTGGCCATGGGCATGCTGGTTCTGGCCAAGCTGATCGCCGTCTATACCCCTATCCTTTATAAAGGCGCGGTCGATGGGCTGGCGGGCGAGGGTGTTCCGCCACTGGCGTTGGGCGCTGTTGGCCTTACCGTGGCCTATGGCGTTGCGCGTATGATGACCGTTGGTTTCCAGCAGTTACGCGATGCGGCCTTTGCCCCGGTAGGGCAGCGGGCCTTGCGCGCACTGGCATTGGAGACCTTCCAGCACATCCACCAGCTGTCCATGCGCTACCACGTAACGCGCCGCACCGGGGGGCTGAGCCGGATCATCGAGCGTGGTGTGAAAGGTGTGGAATTCCTGCTGCGCTTTTTGCTGTTTTCCATCGGTCCGTTGATCCTGGAACTGCTGCTGGTCGCGATCATTCTGATGTGGCTGTTCGACGTCTGGTATCTGGTTGTCGTTGCTGTCACCATCGCGCTGTACATCTGGTTCACCTTTGCGGTGACCGAATGGCGGGTGAAACTGCGCCGCGAAATGAACGATCAGGATACCGAGGCCAACCAACGCGCCATCGACAGCCTGCTGAATTTCGAAACCGTCAAGTATTTCAATGCTGAATCGCGCGAGGCGGCACGGTACGACGTGTCGATGAAGGCCTATGCCGGGGCAGCGCTTAAGACGGCGTATTCGCTGGCCTTCCTGAATTTCGGTCAGTCCCTTCTGATCACTTGCGGGCTGATCGGCGTGATGGTTCTGGCGGCCATGGGGGTGCAGCAAGGGACGCTGACCGTCGGCGATTTCGTCATGGTCAACGCCTATATGATTCAGATTACTGTGCCGCTGAACTTCCTGGGCACCGTCTACCGGGAAATCCGCCAATCGCTGGTGGATATGGGGCAGATGTTCGACTTGCTGGAACAACCGACCGAGGTGCAGGACAAGCCCGGCGCGCCAGATCTGGTGGTCAGTGGTGGTGAGGTGACATTGGACAATGTGCGCTTTGGCTATGATGCGGACCGCGAGATCCTCAAAGGTGTATCGCTGACGGTACCTGCTGGCCAGACTGTTGCAATTGTCGGTGCCACAGGTTCGGGTAAATCAACGATAGGCCGCTTGCTGTTCCGGTTCTACGATGTCACTGGGGGCGCGTTGAAGATCGACGGGCAGGACGTGCGCGACGTGACCCTGAACAGCCTGCACGCGGCCATTGGCGTCGTGCCGCAGGACACGGTGCTGTTCAATGATACCATCCGGTACAACATCGCCTATGGCCGGGACGGGGCCACGCAGGAAGAAGTCGAAGCGGCTGCCAAAGCTGCGCAGATTCACGACTTTATCGTGACGTTGCCCGAAGGCTATGACACCACGGTTGGAGAGCGGGGCCTGAAGCTGTCGGGTGGCGAGAAACAACGAGTGGGCATAGCGCGCACCCTTCTGAAGAACCCGCCGATCCTGCTGTTGGATGAGGCGACTTCGGCGCTGGACACAGATACCGAACAGGACATCAAGGACGCATTGGCACGGGCTGGTGAGGGACGGACCGTGCTGACGATCGCGCACCGCCTTAGCACCATTGCCGAAGCGGACCGCATTGTCGTTCTGGAACGCGGAGAAATCCTTGAACAAGGCACCCATGACCAGCTTTTGAAGCGCGAGGGCCGTTACGCGCAGCTCTGGAGTCGCCAGCAAGCGGACGCGGCCTGATCCGTTCACCTGTGTAATTCCAGAGACCAGGTAGAACAGCACTGCAAAAATGCGTTCATTCCTCCAAGTTTAATTTGACGTTCATTTTCCTTGGTGACAAATCACCTAAAGTCACGGTGCCAGGTTCTTTGGCCGGACCTTAATCAAAGGAATATCTAATGAAAATGCGTGCAGCAGCAGCCTTGGCCGCAACTGTTCTTACGGCGACTTCGGCATTTGCCGAGGATCTTGAATTTCTGGTTGTAAATGATTCCAGCGCGGATCTGGTCGAGTTCAATGTCTCACCTGCATCTTCCGGCAGCTGGGAGGGGAACCTGCTGAGCGGTGGCTATGTCGCGCCCGACTACGAAATCGATGTTGTCATCGCGGATGGTCTGACCACATGTATCTACGATATTCGGGGGGCGTTCGACGATGGGTCGTCGGCGGAAGACTTCGGCCTGAATCTGTGTGATTTGGGTGAATATGTATTCACCGACTAAGTCATAGAAAAGAAAAATGGCGAACCCTGGGGTTCGCCATTTATGTTACTCAGCCGCCTTGAGGGGCGATGTTGGTGGGTGATCGGGACGCTCATCCTTGTCTGCATCCGGTGCAGGTGCGGCGGGTGTTTCATCACCCCAGACAACCTCGGTGGCCTGTACCTGACGGGCAGCGTGACCAACGGCCATATCCTGGGCGATTTGGCTGGAACGGCCTGCAGTGGCCCGAGCTATCGCCTTGGCCAGCCATACCGCATAGGTGGTGACCCACACCCGCAGGGCCAGGAACGATGGCGTCACGATCAGGGTCAGAACCGTTGCAATACCAAGCCCGAACACAACCGCCGTAGCCAGCTGTTTCCACCACAGCGCAGTTGGGCTGTCGATGGAATAGCCGCCATTGATGAAGTCCAGCGACAATCCGAACATCATCGGCGTCAGACCGGCCATCGTGGTCAAGGTGGTCAGTAGAACCGGCCGGATACGCGCTTCAGCCGTGCGGATGATCGCCTCGATCCGGGGCATATATCGGCTATATTCCTGATATGTATCGATCAGAACTATGTTGTTGTTCACCACAATCCCTGCCAAGGCCACAATCCCTGTACCGGTCATGATGATCGAGAACGGTTGCTGCATGACCATCATCCCGATCAGAACGCCGGTGGTCGAAAGCACAACGGCCAGCAGAACAAGCACCGAGTTGTAGAACGAGTTGAATTGCGCCAGCAGGATCACAAACATCAGGCCTAAAGCAGCCAGGAAAGCGCTGGACAGGAAAGCCTGGCTTTCTGCCTGATCTTCCTGATCGCCGGTCCATTCCCAACTGACGGTGCTGCCGAAGGGATTGGTTTCAAGCCACTCGGTCAGCACTGCAATGCGTTCGTTGGGATTGATCAGGCTAATCCGGGCGTCGCCGGATTCAATATCAGACCGCATGACGTCGACGTTTTCTGCGCCTGTAAGCGTCACCAGCTCATAGATATTGCCTGTCGGGGCGGTTAGCGTCGCGCCGGTAGGTTCGGATCCGTCGACAACCTCGCGCACGATTGCCAGCCGTTGCTCTGTGCCATTTTCATTGTCTACCACAACTTTGCTCAAGCCTGGCTCAACATCCGCTTTCACATCGTAATAGCGCTGCTGGTTGATCCGGTTGATCTCGGCCAGTTTGGCCACAGGCTTGCGGGTGACAAAGTTCGACAAAGGCACCAGCCCATCCGGCGTACGCACCTTGAGCGTATCCAATGTCGACAAAACCCGGTCTTCATCGGGCAGGCGAACGCGGATTTCGATTTCCTCGTCCACGCTGTCGGGGCGCATTTCGCCCAGCAGCAGCCCGCGCGTGACCAGCTGCACCATCGCGCCCACGGTTGCCACATCCGCGCCAAAACGACCCGCTTTGGCAACATCCACGTCGATTTGCCAGTCGATACCCGGCAAGGGCAGGGTGTCTTCGATCTTGATCAGGCCGGGCGTTTCATCGAACGTTTTACGGGCCGCAGCAGTGGCTGAGTTCAGTTCTTCCCAGCCATCCGCCTTGATGCGCAAATGAACGGGTTTGGCCGAGGCCGGACCCTGTTCCAGCGGTAGGATTTCCACGATGAAGCCCGGAATTTTCGCAAGTTCGGCGTTCAATTGATCGAGCACGAAGTCACCGTCATATTCCGGGGCAACCGTTTCACGGTCGATCAACCCGCCGAAGATCGGTTCGGACACGTTAGGCCGGTCTTCCCACGGGATGATTTCAAACTGGACGCGACCGACAGTGTCTGCCGGTGCTTGCGCACCTCCATTGTTTTGGTTCAGTCCGCCTTCCCCGGCAAAGGAAAACACGTTCACGACTGCGGGATGTGCGCTGATAATTTCTTCGGCCGCCAGTACCATTTGGTCCTTTTCGACCAGCGATATGTTGCCACGTGCACGAACATAGGCCGTGGCTTGCTCGGGTTCGCTTTCGACGAAGAACTCTACACCCCGATTGTTGTTCCCAAATGCGGTCATGACTGACATCACGGCGAAGCCAATGACGACAATCGAAACAATCGGCATGATTGGGTTGCCGACGAGGAACTTGATGACATAGCCAAAGGGTGTGTGTTCGCGTGCTGTATGCACATGCTGATCGGGTGCGCGTTCTATTTTGGCGGCACTCAACGTAACAGAACCGGCAAATGCTCCAAAAATGAACAGGAAGGCGCCAAGCAGAACTGCTCCGAATGCGCCTTCGGGTAACAGATAGGTCGGATTCAGCAGTTGCATCGCACCAAGGAAGATCAGGTACAGCGATGGCGGCACCATAACCGCACGAACCCACCACCGGGTGCGTGCGCGCAGCCAGTCGGATGTGCGGTCAAAAACCCGGCTCAGACGTCCCGAAACACCGCCCATGACAGGCAGATAGATCAGTGCAACGATCAACGAAGCGGACAAAACGAAGATCAGCGTGACAGGCAGCATGCCCATGAATTCACCCGGGACACCCGGCCAAAACAGCATCGGCAGGAAGGCGCACAATGTTGTGGCCGTGGATGACACGATAGGCCAGAACATACGCTGCGCAGCCTCGACATAGGCGTGCATCGGGCCGACGCCCTCTTTGATGCGCCGGTCAGCGTATTCCACGACAACAATGGCCCCGTCGACGAGCATACCCACCGCAAGGATCAGACCGAACATCACGATGTTCGAGATGCTGATGCCCATGACTGCCAGGAACGCAAAACACAGCAGGAATGAGGTCGGGATCGCAAAACCCACCAGCAATGCGGCGCGTGTGCCCAAAGAGGCCAGAACAACGATCATCACCAGTGCGATGGCCGTCAGAACCGAGCCTTCCAACTGGCTGACCATCGAGCCGACGATGCGGCTTTGGTCGTTCGAAGTGCCCAGCTGGATTGCGGCCTGCATCTCGGGCGGCCATTTGGCCTGCGCAGCGGCAATGGTTTGTTTCACACCCTCGACTGTGTCGATCAGGTTGTAGCCCTTGCGCTTGACCACCTGTAACGCGACGGTTTGTTCGCCGTTGAAACGGGCGGTGCCTTCGCGGTCCTCAAAGGTATAGTTGATCTGCGCCAATTCCCCCAGGGTGACGACCCGGTCGCCATTCACTTTGACCGGCAGGCCATAAACATCCTGCGCGGTTTTGAAGGAAGAGGGGATCTTGACCGAGAATGTGCCCTGTGCGGTTTCAACCTCACCGGCAGCAATCAACTGATTGTTGTTGCGCACCACATCGATAAGCTCGGCAGCGGTGACATTGTAGGCCTCAAGCCGAAGAGGGTCGATGATGACCTCAAGCAATTCGTCGCGGTTGCCCGCGATACCGGCTTCGAGCACCGAATCCATCGCCTCAAGGTCGTCCTGCAAAGCCTTCGCGACCCGCGCCATAGTGCGTTCGGGGACTGCACCTGTCAGGTTGACGATAACGATGGGGAACTCTGAGAAATTGATCTCGGTCAACGAGTATTGCTCGGCCCCGTCTGGGAATTCGGCTTGCGCGCTGTTCATCGCGTCGCGCACATCAGCCATGATCGCGGTCTTGTCCCAGCCGAAATCGAACTCCAGCGCGACGCCCGCATACCCTTCGGCGGCGGTCGAGGTCATCTCTTTCAGCCCATCAAGGTCCGCAAGCTCGGTCTCCATTGGTTTGACCAACAGATTTTCCGAATCCTCGGCTGAGATGCCCGGAAACTGAACCGAGACAAACAGGGCAGGGATTTCAATGTCTGGCTCGCCTTCTTTCGGCAGGCTGACATAGGCAAAGCCGCCAATCACCAATGAGATGGCGATGAAGGCCAGAACCATTCTGGCCCGGCCAGCGGCCCAACTGACGATTCCGGTCATTTCGAAGCTTCCCGATATGTGGGTTCAACTGTGACGCCGCGGGTTACGAACTCTTGCCCGATGACGATGATGTCCACAGTCTCCGGCAGGCCACCGACCCAAACGCCTTCGGCGGTATCACGCAGAAGAACGACGGGCTGGAAATCGACGACGTTGCTCTGGCCAATGGTGCGGACACCGAGTTGACCGTTATTGCTCAGGGTCAGTGCCGATTGCGGTAGGAAATGGGCTTTGGCTCCGGCGGCCGAAATGCGGATGTCGGCGGTTTGGCCGTCCCGAATGGCCAGTTCCGGGTTCGGAACAGTAATTTCGACCTCAAACGTACGGGTTGTTTCATCGGCCGAGCGGCTCAGGAATGTCACACGACCAGAAACCTGGAGGCCAGTGACCAACTGCGCCGTGGCTTCGGTTCCGACAATGATGCGGTTCACCTCGGTTTCCGGCACAAAACCCACCAGCTTGATCGGATCCAGTTGGATAACGGTCGCGCACAGCGCGCCGGGCTGCATCAAGCTGCCCAATTCGGCGGTATCGCTTTCCAGTAATCCTTTGAAGGGTGCAGTGATGGTCTGGCGGTCAATCTCGCGTTCCGCGGCTTTGACCTCGGCGGTTGCGGCTTCGATTCCGGCGCGGGTGGCCTCAAGACCGGCTTCGGCGGTCTTGATACCCGCCTCAGCGGTTCTCATAGAAGCCTCGCTTGAGATTCTGCGTGTCTCAGATCCAAACCCGGAGTCAGACAGTTTATTCGCAGCCGTCAGGTTGATCTCGGCCTCAGCGACGCGTGCATGCGCTTCTTCCAGGCGGGCTTCGGCTTCTGGAATGCGGCTTTGGGCTTCTAACTTGGCGGCCTTCGCTTCGGCCAAACTGGCGGGGCGGGTGCCTGGGTCAAGCTCGCACAGAAGATCGCCGGCTTCGACGAACGTGCCTTTGCGCTTGGGCTCTGAGATGACGGTCGATGTGGTTTCGGCCAGAACTTCGACCTGACGATTGGCCTTGGTCTGGCCCCGCAACAACACGGCGCTGTCAATTTCACGTGCAGTTGACCTTACGGCAACGACGCCAATCGTCGCCTGATCCACGTCCACGACTTCGCCAGATTCGCTGGCAACCTCAGGGCTGGCCTCGGCTTCCGCGCGCCCGGCGAAAGAGAACAGGCTGTCCCGTTCGAAAACCAAAAAAAACAAAACAACAATAACCAAAGCGGCGTTTACTAATGAAATCAATCGCATGCAGGACTACTCCCAGAATTCTGCGCCACATATTTTTTGCGGTCATGCTAGAAAGTGGGGACGATTATGTATCGTTTCCACACTAAACTGAATAGTTCGGTTTATTTTTTTCTACAAGAGGGCAGGCCACCGGCGGGATTGTAAAAAATCGGGCTCTTGGCTTGGCGATTGCGCCGGGGTATGACATGGCGCCATACACCAAGGATGCAGCCCCGGAGGGCAGGGATGAGCGACGTCGACAGTTTTATTGATGAGGTGACCGAAGAGGTGCGCCGGGACCGCCTGTTCTTGCTATTGCGCAGATGGGGTTGGGTCGGTGTGCTTGTGGTTGTCCTGATCGTGGGCGGTGCTGCATTCAATGAAGTCCGCAAGTCGCGCGCAACCAGTCAAGCGCAGGATTTAGGTGATTCAATCCTGGCGGCGCTGGCACAGAATCAGTCAGAAGACCGTGCAGCCAGCCTTGCCGCTGTCGAAACGCAATCGCCGGGTGGGGATGCGGTTCTTAACATGCTGTTGTCGGCCTCTCAGGTTGACGCCGGATCGGAGCAGGATGCGGTTACCAGCCTGAATGCCATTGCGTCCCAAGGGGATCTGCCGGAAATCTATCGCGCGATCGCGGCTTTCAAGGCGCTGCTGCTGCAGAGCGATACTCTGCCCGCGGCCGATCGCCGTCTTCAGTTCGAAGCGCTGGCCGCACCAGGTGCTCCGTTGCGGTTGCTGGCCGAAGAACAGTTGGCCCTGATCGATGTGTCCGAGGGCAATGTTGACGCGGCCATCACGCGGCTTCAGGCCTTACGTCAGGACGCAGAAGTTGGCGTGGATCAGCAACAGCGTGCGGCTCAGTTGATTGTAGCGCTGGGTGGCGAACCAGAGCCGTTGATCGCCCGGCAGGGCTGATCCGGTGGCGGCAGGAAAACTTACAGGCGAGTTCGGAACATCATGGTAGCAAGTCTATTCTCCCGTATTGGATTGCCGATGGCAGCCCTTTCATTGACCCTGGTCGCCGCCTGCCGGGAACCCGAGGTAATCTTGCCGGGACCGCGAGAAGATATCCGGCCCGCTTCCGATACCGAAACGGTGGAAACCCGCGGCTCAAAATCGATCAGCCTTCCGGCGCAAAGAGCCAACGCGAGCTGGCCGCAAAGCCCGGGCACGGCCGCGTTCCGGACGACCAATGCACAGTTGCGCGCAACGCCGCAGCGCATCTGGTCCGCATCAATCGGTCAAGGTGACTCGCGTAAGCAACGGATCACGGCTGATCCCGTTGTTGCGGGCGGTTTGATCTATACGCTTGATGCCGGCGCAACGGTGTCTGCAGTGTCGCCGCAAGGGCAGGTTGTTTGGAACACCGATCTTATTCCGCCAAGTGATGGCGACTCGGATGCCACGGGTGGTGGCATGGCGTACGACAACGGTGTGCTTTACGTGTCGTCCGGTTATGGCCGCCTGACAGCACTGAATGCCAAGACTGGTGCAGTTCGTTGGCAGAAAAGGCTGAATGCGACCGGTAGCGGCGCGCCTTTGGTCAGTAACGGGCTGCTGTATCTGGTGGCCGGTGACGAAACCGGTTGGGCAGTCAACACCAAGGACGGCCGCATTGCCTGGCAAATTCAGGGCACCCCAAGCGTTGGAAACGTTCTGGGTGCGCCGGCGCCAGTGATTGCATCAGATTTTTCCGTGTTCGCCTTTGGCTCGGGTGATGTTGCAGCGACGTTCCGTCGGGGGGGTATTCGCCGCTGGAACGCGTCAGTGGCCGGGGGACGTCGCGGACGTGCGGCGGCGCAGATCGTCGATGTAACTGGTGGACCAATGGTTGCGGGCGATAAGATCTATATCGGCAACCATTCCGGGCGCACAGTCGCGTTTGACGCCAATTCCGGCGAACGGATATGGACCGCAGACGAAGGGGCCGTCGATACCGTCTGGGCCGCTGGCAACAGTATTTTCCTGATCAGCGACCGCAGCCAACTGGTGCGGCTGGACGCTGCGACCGGAGCGATTGTCTGGGCGCAGGACCTGCCGGGTTTTGTTAAGGATAAGCCGGGACGCCGCGGTCCGGTCTACGCGCATTATGGTCCGATCATGGCGGGTGGGCGCATCGTCATCGCCTCGAATGACGGCTATGTTCGGTTCTTCAGCCCTGTTGACGGAGCACTGGTGAACCGTGTCGAAGTGCCGGGTGGCGCGACCACGGCACCGGTTGTGGCGGGTCAAACACTGTACGTCGTGTCGACCAAAGGTGATTTGCACGCTTTCCGTTGACGGCAAGATGCGCTAAAGGGCGCGTCTGAGTCTTGAAAGTTGAGTATCATGTCGCTGACCCTCGCCATCGTGGGGCGCCCGAATGTGGGCAAATCCACCCTGTTCAATCGCCTTGTGGGCAAACGTCTGGCTTTGGTCGATGACCAGCCCGGCGTGACGCGCGATTTGCGCGAAGGCCAAGGGCGTTTGGGGGATCTGCGCTTTACCGTGATCGACACTGCGGGGCTTGAAGACGCAACCGACGACAGCCTTGAGGGTCGCATGCGCCGCCTGACCGAGCGTGCGGTGGACATGGCAGATGTCTGTCTGTTCATGCTTGACGCGCGCGTCGGGGTCACGCCAACCGATGAGATGTTTGCCGAGATTCTGCGCAAACGTTCCAAACACGTGATCCTTGCGGCCAACAAGGCCGAAGGAAACGCGGCGGATGCGGGTGTGCTTGAAGCCTATAACCTTGGTCTGGGTGAGCCGGTGCGCCTGTCGGGCGAGCATGGCGAGGGGATGACCGATCTTTATTCCCAGCTTATGCCATTGGCCGATGCCGCCGAAGAACAGGCGGTCGTGGATGCGCCGGAAACCGATATCGAACTGGATGAGGACGGTGAGGGCGAGACGCCAATGATCACCGCCGAAAAGCCTTTGCAGGTGGCAGTTGTTGGCCGCCCGAATGCCGGCAAATCCACATTGATCAATAAGATCATTGGGGAAGACCGCCTGCTGACCGGGCCAGAGGCTGGTATTACGCGCGATGCCATCAGTCTGCGGATCGATTGGGCCGACCCGGACGGGGACAGCACGCCGATGCGTATCTTTGATACGGCCGGTATGCGTAAAAAAGCCAAAGTTCAGGAAAAGCTTGAAAAGCTTTCAGTCTCGGATGGCCTGCGCGCCGTAAAATTTGCCGAAGTGGTGGTGGTTCTGCTGGACGCTGCCATCCCTTTCGAACAGCAGGATCTGCGTATTGCCGATCTGGCCGAGCGCGAGGGTCGTGCCGTTGTTGTCGCCATCAACAAATGGGACATCGAAGAAGATAAACAGGAAAAGCTGCGGGATCTGAAAGAGTCGTTCGAACGTTTGCTACCGCAATTGCGTGGCGCACCGCTGGTGACGGTCTCGGCAAAGACAGGCCGGGGTCTGGAACGGTTGCGTGCCGCGATTCTGCGGGCTCATGACATTTGGAACCGCCGTGTGCCGACGGCCGCGTTGAACCGCTGGCTGACAGCCATGTTGGAGCAGCACCCGCCGCCAGCCCCGCAGGGTCGTCGGATCAAGCTGCGGTATATGACTCAGGTCAAAACCCGCCCGCCGGGCTTTGTCGTCATGTGTTCGCACCCTGACAAGATGCCAGCCAGTTACACCCGGTATCTGGTCAACGGTCTGCGCGAATCTTTTGACATGCCCGGTACTCCGATCCGCCTGACTTTGCGCGGACAGGGGGACAAGAACCCGTACAAGGGACGCCGTAAGAAAAACGCGGGCGCCTTGGCCAAACATCTCAAAGGTCGCGCGTAACTGCGCTAATTTTCAGCATTTTCGGCTGAAGGGCGTGACAGCCCCATTTCCCCGCGCTAGCATTCACTGGCGTGCATCTGTTTTTGTGTGCGCGTAATTTCACGCGGAGCTTCCGCACCAGTTTTTGACAACCATTGGACCTGACCAACGTGAGGAGCGGCTGGATGGATCTGAGGGAATACACTCGGCAATACGCGGTTCAGGATAACAGATTGGCCGCGCTGAGCTATTTTGGAACCTTCGCGATGTACTTCACATCGCTGGCGCTGGCGATCATCTATGTGGATCGCTGGTATGTCATGATCCCGGCCGGGGTCGTCTTTGCCTTTTCGGCGGTGCGCCTGTACGTGCTTCAGCACGATTGCGGGCATCATTCGCTGTTTGAGACACGTCGCCAAAACGAGTGGGCGGGCCACGGGCTTTCGCCGTTCACCTTTGCTCCGTTCGAGGTGATGAAACAGAATCACAACTTGCACCATGCCGGAATCGGCAATCTCGAGCACCGTGAGACGGGCGAAATCCACACAATGACCGTACGGGAATGGAACAAGGCGGATTGGAAAGCGCGCCTGTATTACAGGCTCTACCGAAATCCCTTCATCCTGGTTCCGGCCGGGGCTCTGTTCACGTATTTCGTCCGCTATCGGTGGCCCAAAAACACGATTCGGTTTGGCGTGAAGGGGGTATTGCTCCACAACTTGTCGATCATCGTCTTTCTTGGCCTTCTTTACCTGATAGCTGGCGCCACGGGTATTCTGGTCTGGTTGGTGTTTTCGCTTTTGGGCGGGATGCTGGGTGTGTTTTTGGTCTATCTGCAGCACAATTTCGAAGACACATACTGGGACCGTCGTCCGGATCTGGACCCGCAACTAGCGGCGCTTCAGGGATCATCGGCGCTGGATTTCGGGTGGTGGTTCGACAATGCGGTTGCGTGCATCACGCTGCACGACATCCATCATTTCAATGCGCGCATTCCGTCTTATCGGCTGCGTGCATGCCACTATAACCTACCGCCCGAATTCACGCCCCGCCGGATCAAATTCCCCGAGGCTGTTGCCGCTTTAAACCTGAAACTGTGGGACGAAGACGCCAAGCGGCTTGTTCCGTTTCCCGGAAAGGATCAATCCGGTAACCTCGCACACAGTAGCTGACACAAATGACCTGCATCCCTGGGCACTGGCTTGTGAGAACGTGTATCTGGTATACATAAGATAACGCAGGGAAAATCGGAAAGGACAAAGAATGACCGCAGTGACCGCAATAAAAGGCGTTGGAGAGGGGCTAGGAAAGTCACTTACAGCCAACGGCTTCAAAACCGCTGAAGCCGTTGCCAAGGCAAGCCCCGCTGCACTGGTCAAAGTTCCTCGTATCGGCAAAGCCCGCGCAGCCGTCTTGATTGCCGCCGCGAAAGAGGCGATTGCAGAGAAACCGCCAGCCGCCAAACCCGCCGCGGCGAAACCAGCCGCCAAACGCCCTGCGGCGAAAACAAGTACGCGCCGCGCGCCTGCCAAAAAGCCTGCAGCGCGCCGAACAGCGCCCCGCAAAACGATCGCTGCCGCCGCTGCCGAGAAGCGGGCGGAAGAGGCTGCGCGCAAAGCGGCTGAGGAAAAGGCCGCAGCCGAACTGGCAGAAGCCAAGGCAAAAAAGAAGGCCAAGGCCAAAGCCAAGGCTGAAAAGGCCGCTAAAAAGCTTCAGGAGATGGAAGCCGTCTTCTCGAAAGCCAAGGACAAGGTGAAGGCCAAGACGAAGAAGGATAAGAAGAAAGATAAAAAGAAAAAGGCCGACAAGACGGACAAGAAGAAAGATAAGAAAAAAGACAAGAAGAAGGATAAGAAAAAGGCGAAGAAGTAAGCCTTCTCCGCCTTGCAGCTTCTTGAACCGGCGCCCTGTTGGTCGCCGGTTTTCTTATGCCAGCGTGCCGTCCAGCTGCAGCGTCAGTTTGCCACCCAAATAGGGGGCCAGAACCTCGGGCAGGGTGACGGTGCCGTCTGCATTCTGGCCGTTTTCCAGCACGGCGATCAGGCAGCGCCCAACAGCCAGGCCCGATCCGTTCAGCGTGTGAACGTATTCCGGTTTGCCCCCAGCCTCGGGACGGAAGCGCGCGTTCATCCGGCGCGCCTGAAAATCACCACAAGTCGAGACTGAGCTGATCTCGCGATACGTATCCTGACCCGGTAGCCACGCTTCGATGTCAAAGGTTCGGCGCGCGCCAAAGCCCATGTCACCTGTGCACAAGATCACTGTGCGATAGGGGATGCCCAGCTTTTCCAGAATACCCTCGGCACAGCGCAGCATGCGTTTTTGCTCATCATCCGACTTGTCGGGATGGGTGACCGAAACCATCTCGACCTTTTCGAACTGGTGCTGGCGCAACATGCCGCGCGTGTCCCTGCCAGCCGATCCGGCCTCAGACCGGAAGCACAAGGAATGCGCGGTGTAACGGCGGGGCAGATAGTTTTCTTCAATCATCGTGTCGTTGACGATATTGGTCAGCGACACCTCGGACGTCGGGATCAGCCACCAGCCTTCGCGGGTCTGATAGCTGTCTTCGCCAAACTTCGGCAATTGGCCTGTGCCCTGCATCATCTCGGACAGAACCAAAACCGGGCCGTTCACTTCGGTCAGTTCGTTTTCGTTGATGTGCGTGTCCAGCATGAACTGCGCCAGTGCGCGATGAACGCGGGCGACGCCGCCGGACAACAGGACAAAGCGCGAGCCGGACAGCTTTGCCGCCGTTTCAAAATCCATGCCGTTCTGTACGGACTCGATTTCAAAATGCTCTTTCGGTGCAAAATCCAACTCACGCGGAGTGCCCCAGCGGCTGACCTCGACATTGTCGTTCTCGTCCGCACCTTCTGGCGCGTCCTCGGCGGGCAGGTTCGGGATGCGGATCAGCTGATCAGTCAGCAGTGCGTCCAGATCCTTGGCCTCGGTCTGCATCTGGGCAATCTCGGCTTTCTTTTCGGCGACCAGCGCGCGCAGGCGTTGAAATTCAGCCTCGTCGCCGCGTGCCTTGGCGGCACCGACTTCCTTGCTGGCCTTGTTCTGTTCGGCTTGCGCTGTTTCTGCGGCCTGAATTTTGGCCCGGCGACTTTCGTCCAGCCTTAGCAAATCTGACGACACCGGCGCGTCCCCACGGCGCGCAAGTGCGGCGTCGAAGGCGGCGGGGTTTTCGCGAATGGCGCGGATGTCGTGCATGGTTCAGATCCTTAAATGCGTGAATCACTGAAACCGCTTATGCACCATCTGAAAGGCGGGGTGTAGCGCCGGTTACGACTTATCGGCATCCTCGTGTGTTTCATGCGCCAGATGGCCATCCCAATGTTCGGTTGGGATCTTGGGATCAGGCGGATCAGCCATGTAAGAGGGCGTCATGATCTGCACACTGTTTTCATTGAACACGGCCACGATGTTGCGATGCAGGTCCGATTTTATCTTTGGAATAATACTGCCGCGTGTCGAATACCCGTTGATTTGATAATTGATCGCGTAATCCGCCAATGCGGTCCACAAAACAAACGGTTCCGGCTTGGACTTGATCCCCTTGGTGCGGTTGGCGGCCTCGATCAGCATCGCCTCGACCTTCTCGGGCGGCTCTTCATAGCCGATGCCAACCGTGGTATGCAGCAGCAGTCCGCTGCCGTCTGTTTTCTTCGAAAAGTTCACCACATCCGAGTTCATCAGCTGCGCATTAGGGATCGAGATCAGTTCGTTCTTGATGGATTTCAGATGCGTCTCCATCAGTTTGATCTGAACCACATCGCCGATGTGGTCGCCGATCTGAATGCGGTCCCCGATCGAGGTCGAGCGACGGTAGATCACGAACAGGCCGGCCAGCATGTTTGAGACGACAGAATTTGCACCCAGCGACAGCATGGCACCCACCAGGATCGTCAACCCCTGGAACGCCGCCGAATCCGATCCGGGGATGTAGGGAACGGCAAAGACCAAGGCGATCATGATCACCACAACACGGGCAATGTTGAAGGTTGGGCTGACCCAGTGCTTTTCGAAATCGCCCATATCGAAGGAACCCGCCTCGACCGCGTCGAAGAACACCCGCATCCCCTTGATGATGTACAGCGCCACCCAAGAAATCAGGCCCAGCATGATCAAATTGGGGATGTAACTGATAATGCCTTTGAAGATCAGCAGTACCGGCTCGGTCAGATAGGTCAGCAACAGCTGCGCAAAATAGCGGGTTTCGGCGAAAGCCAGCAGAACAAACGAGAGGTAGTAATAAAAGCCGAGAAAGAAGATGATAAGCAGAACGAAGTTCAGCCCATATCGTACCAGCGCGGCGATCGCTTCGGCCTGAACGCTTTTGGCTGTGGCAGTTTCCACGTCCTTGAGGTGAAGTGAGACAAACTTTAATGTCTTCCGTCGAATCCGACGGTGCACCCACAGGATTGCCACCACAAACGCCACAAAACCAATGGTCCAGGCCACTGCCTCAATTGCACCTGACACGCGCGCCCGATCGGTGCGGTTGGCGCGGTAGTCTTCGATGGATTGTTTGATCGCGTTCCCGTGCAAAACGCTTAGAACGCTAAGCTCCATCTGATCCAACTCGGCATCGGCTTCGGTGACGATCGAGACTCTCTCGCCGTCGGCCAGAGTCCAAATGCCGAACTCGGTCTCTTCGTATGTCACCTCAACCGTCGGCGCGTCCGAGGCTTCGGCGATTTCGATGATCTTGTCCTGAACGTCTTCCGCCCGCTCTGGCGCAGGCAGGGCACTGGATCCCCGGACCTGGAACAATACGTCCCCGTCCACGATGACCGGCGCCACGAAACTGTCTGAGTCCGCCCCGTCAGAAGCAGGGGGCTCTGTCGGTGTTTCCTGTGCCAGTACGACGTCCGAAAACCACAGGCTGGACGCCAGGGCTGTCAGAAAATAAACCAGCAAAAGGAAGGGCTTGAATTGCCTTGCCATATGTCCCCCTTAACCCGAACTATACCCGGTTTCAGCGAGGTGCCTAGGACATATCTGCAACGCCTGGCTTGTTCTTTGTGCACTGTGGCCGGGTCAGGGCGGTGTACAGCGTTGCCTTCGCTTGCAAAGGCGCAATTCAGAGCATAGGTTCCCGCCAAATTTGCGGAGCATTTCCGCAGCACCAAAACAAAGGAATATCCCATGGAAGGTGGCGCAATCGCCCAGTTTCTCCCGCTGATCCTGATCTTCGCGATCATGTATTTTCTGCTGATCCGTCCGCAGCAAAAAAAGATGAAGCAACATCAGGCCATGGTCGAAGCCGTGCGTCGCGGCGATCAGGTCGTCACCCAAGGTGGTATGATCGGCAAGGTGTCCAAGGTCAAAGAAGGCGACAACGAGATCGAAGTTGAAATCGCCGAGGGTGTGAAGGTTCGTGTGGTCAAGTCGACCATTGCGCAGGTTCTGAACAAGACTGAACCAGCGAAGTAACTTCGCGCCACAATTCCTTGAAAAGGCAGGGTAATGCTGCAAATTGATACCTGGAAGCGGGTTCTGATCTGGCTGGTCTGTGTGATCGGTCTGATCCTTGCCCTGCCGAATGCGTTTTATACGCGCGTCGAGCAATCCAACGATGCTAAGGCCGCAATTGAGCTTGGCATCGACACTCCCGAAATGCAGGCCGAGGCGGCGCAATGGCCGAACTGGTTGCCGTCATCGCTGGTCAATCTGGGCCTCGATCTGCGCGGTGGTGCGCATCTGTTGGCCGAAGTTCAGGTCGGCGATGTGTACGAATCCCGGATGGAGGCCATGTGGCCCGAAATTCGCGATGCGCTGCGGGATGAACGTGCCACCGTAGGCACCATCCGCAAACAAGAGTCGGCCCCGGACGAGATTCGAGTGCGCATCAGCCAGCCCGAGGGCATGTCCCGCGCGCTTGAAGTTGTGCGCGGCCTGGCCCGTCAGGTACAAACCCTGACTGGTGTAGGTGCAACCGATATCGAGGCACGGGCTGAGGGCGACACAATCGTCGTTCAACTGTCCGAGGCCGAAAAACTTGCCACAGACGACCGCACTGTGCGCCAGTCGCTTGAGATTGTGCGCCGCCGTATTGACGAGGTCGGAACACGTGAACCCACGATTCAGCGCCAGGGTGCGGATCGTATCCTGATACAGGTGCCGGGTATCGGCAGTGCTGGTGAACTGAAAGAGATCATCGGCACCACCGCTCAGCTGACATTCAATCCCGTTGTGGGGCGGGGCACCAACCCGGACGCAGTGCCGGGGATTGGCGAACAGGTCCTCCCCTCCATCGACGAAACCGGTTTGTTTTACACAGTCGAGTCGGCCCCAGTCGTCACCGGTGAAGAGCTTGTGGATGCGCAGCCAGCCTTCGACCAGAACGGTCGCCCAGCAGTCAGCTTCCGATTCAACACATCGGGGGCACGCAAATTCGGCGACTATACGCTGGAAAATATCGGCCAGCCGTTCGCAATCATTCTTGATGATGAGGTCATCTCGGCCCCTGTCATTCAAAGTCACATTCCTGGCGGGTCGGGCATCATCACCGGCAACTTCACCGTTGAAGAAAGCACCAATCTGGCTGTTCTGTTGCGCGCAGGCGCGTTGCCTGCTGGGCTGGAATTCCTCGAAGAGCGTACAATCGGCCCCGAACTGGGGCAGGACAGCATCGACGCGGGTAAGGTTGCAACCATCGTGGCCTTCGTCGCCGTGCTTGCCTTTATGGCGCTCAGCTATGGTTTGTTTGGTCTCTTTGCCAACATCGCCCTGATCATCAACGTCGGCCTGCTGTTTGGCCTGTTGTCCCTGATCGGAGCCACCCTGACACTGCCCGGTATCGCCGGTATCGTGCTGACGGTTGGTATGGCGGTGGATGCCAACGTGCTGATCTTTGAGCGTATCCGCGAAGAGCTGAAATCCGCCAGAGGCCCGGCGCGCGCGATCGAACTGGGTTATGAAAAGGCGTTGTCGGCCATTCTGGACGCAAACGTGACCACATTCATCACCGCTGTTATCCTGTTTGCCATGGGCAGCGGTCCGGTGCGCGGTTTTGCCATCACGCTGGGTCTGGGCATTCTGACCTCGGTCTTCACCGCGATCTTCGTGACGCGCCTGATGATCGTGATCTGGTTTGAACGCCGCCGCCCGAAAACGATCGAGGTTTGACATGAGACTGAAACTCGTACCCCAGAACACCTCGTTCGATTTCTTCAGCCGATGGAAAATCTGGCTGGGTATCTCGGCCTTGATGATGATCGTGGCGTTCACGTCCTTCATGCTTCAGGGGCTGAACTTCGGCATCGACTTCCGCGGTGGCACAACGATCCGGACGCAAAGCACACAAGAGATTGATGTCGGAGTCTATCGTGACGCCCTTGCCCCGTTGGAATTGGGGGATGTGACAATCACAGAGATCTTCGATCCAAACTTTGGACCGGATGAGAATGTTGCGATGATCCGTATCCAGGCGCAAGAAGACGCCGAGGCGGTTACATCGGACGTGATCACTCAGGTCGGCGAGGTGCTTGCCGCTGCTGATCCAGGCCTCAATTTGCCATTTGAAAGCGTTGAATCCGTCGGCCCCAAAGTGTCCGGTGAGCTGATCCAAACTGCCGTTATCGCGGTGGTGTTGGCGATCGGGGCAGTGCTGGTCTATATCTGGCTGCGTTTCGAATGGCAATTCGCCTTGGGCGCGGTGGCCGCATTGGTTCACGACGTAATCCTGACCATTGGCATATTCTCGGAACTGCAAATCCGGTTTGATCTGGCCATCATTGCCGCGTTGCTGACCATCGTGGGGTATTCGCTGAACGACACCGTGGTCGTGTTCGACCGCGTCCGCGAGAACCTGCGGAAATACAAGAAAAAGGACCTGAAAGAGGTTCTGAACATCTCGATCAACGAAACGCTTAGCCGGACAGTGATGACCTCGGTCACCACGCTGCTGGCGCTGATCTCGCTTTACATACTGGGCGGGGACGTGATCCGCGGCTTTGTTTTCGCGATGATCTGGGGCGTGATCGTAGGGACGTATTCCTCAGTCTTTGTGGCCTCGACCATCCTGCTGTGGCTGGGCGTCAAGCGCGACTGGTCGAAGCCGTCCAACAACGCGGGCAACCAGTTCGCAAATGTGGATGCCTGATCTGCTCGGCCAGTCCCCCACGGGGCTGGCCGTTATCTTTTTTGCAGCGACGCTAGGCGGCATCGTACGCGGGTTTTCCGGCTTTGGCACCGCGTTGATTTTTCTGCCTCTGGCCACTCCGTTCCTCGGCCCGTTTGGGGCGCTGATCGGACTGACGATCATGGATATCTTCGGGCCACTCCCCAACCTACGACGGGCGTGGCGCGCCGTAGACCGCGGCGACCTGGCACGGTTGCTGCTTGGCTGCGCCCTGGTCCTGCCTGTTGGCCTGTGGGTCCTCACGCAGGTCGAACCCGAGGTTTTTCGATACGCGGTCAGCTTCCTGGCGCTGTTCATGCTCGCAATCCTGATCCTTGGATTACGCTACCAAGGCCGCGTGCGACGCGCGATGGTGACCGCGATCGGTGGCGCTGCGGGATTTCTCGGCGGCGTCGCTGGATTGCCTGGACCGGCGGTGATCCTGTTCTACATGTCCCGTCCGCTGCCGGTAGAAGTCATTCGGGCCACGATCCTGCTGTTCCTTTTCGGTTTCGACTTCCTCATCTTCGGCTTCCTGTCCGGCATGGGGCGAGTGACCTTCGACAGTGTTGTTCTGGGGCTGGCTCTGTCGGTCCCGAACCTTTTGGGCAATTGGCTGGGCGGCTGGCTGTTCAACCCCGAAAAGGAAAAGCTCTACCGCACCGCCGCCTATGTGGTCATCGCCCTTGCTGCCTTGTCGGGCCTGCCGCTTTGGGGCATAGAAGATATCCATGCGGTTGAATGAGATCACATATAACAACGCAACACCGGTCGATGGCTACGGGCCCGGCTTTTTCCGTATAGGTGGTCAGGTCTACGAAGGTGCGGTTCTGACTGGCCCCTCCGGCACCGCCGGTTGGGGCGGGTACGACGATCAATCCTCTTTGCTTGCACTGGCTGGGCAGGTGGATGTCCTGTTGATCGGAACGGGCGCTGATCTGGCCCACATCCCCTCTGACCTCCGAGCGGCGCTTGAGCAGGCCGGCATGGGGGTTGAGATCATGAACTCACCCGCAGCCTGCCGCACCTATAATGTTCTGCTCTCCGAAGGCCGCCGCATCGCGCTGGCTTTGCTTCCCACCTGACGGGATCCGCTTCATCTGGCCAAAAATATCCCGGGGAGCGCGAGGGGCTGGCCCCTCGTTTCCATGCGTATCCGAAAGCGGGTCGGGTACTGCCCTGCGGCAAATCCCGCCTTTTGCCCCTATGCGCAATAAGATAAGCGGGACCGTATGACACTGACCGTAACTGATCTTGCCATCACCCGCGGGGGCATCCCCGTGCTCGAGGGGCTGAACTTCTCGCTTCGACCCGGGCAAGCACTGATCCTGCGTGGGCCAAACGGGATTGGCAAAACGACTTTACTACGTACACTGGCGGGGTTGCAGCCGGCATTGAGCGGAACCATTGACGGGGCCGAGGATCAAATTGCCTACGCCTCGCATTCTGACGGGTTGAAGCCAACGTTGACGGTTGTGGAAAACCTGACCTTCTGGGCCTCGGTCTTTGGGACAGATGACATCCAACCCGCATTGGATGCCTTTGCGTTGGGCGAGCTGTCGGACCGCCATGCGGGAAATCTGTCTGCCGGTCAGAAACGCCGCCTTGGACTGGCCCGGATGCTGGTCACCGGACGGCCGATCTGGATGCTGGACGAACCGACCGTGTCTTTGGACAAGGACGCCGTACAGATGTTCGCAGATGCCGTTCGGTCACATCTGGGGCAGGGCGGCTCGGCCCTGATCGCCACGCATATCGACCTTGGTCTGGACGGCGAGATTATGGATGTGGGTCCCAACAAAGCCAAACCAAAACCCATTGACGACTTTGACGGAGGCTTCCTGTGATCGCCCTGCTGCTGCGCGACCTGAAACTGGCCTTCCGCGCGGGCGGGGGTTTTGGCCTTGGTCTGGCGTTCTTTTTGATTGTGACCGTTCTGGTGCCGTTCTCAGTCGGCCCGCAATCCTCACTGCTGTCGACCATTGCGCCGGGTGTGCTTTGGCTGGGCGCGCTTTTGGCCTGCCTGTTGTCGCTCGACCGCCTGCTTGCGTTGGATTGGGAAGACGGGTCGCTTGACCTGTTGGCCACGGCGCCCTTGCCGCTTGAGGCGGTTGTGTCGATCAAGGCGCTGGCCCACTGGATAACAACGGGTTTGCCACTGGTTCTGGCCGCGCCGTTTCTGGGTGTGCTACTGAACTTGCCGGTGACAGGCTTTTTCTGGCTGGTGATCTCACTTTTGGTCGGCACCCCGGCCATGAGTGTGATCGGGACCTTTGGCGCAGCTCTGACTGTCGGCCTGAAACGCGGCGGGCTGTTGTTGTCATTGCTTGTTCTGCCGCTGTATGTTCCCACGCTGATCTTCGGGGCCGAGGTCGCGCGCCGCGGTGCCACGGGTATGGAAACGCAGACGCCGCTTTTGATGTTGGCGGGGATCACCGCCGCCACAATTGCGCTGTTGCCCTTTGCCAGCGCAGCAGTATTGCGGATCAACCTTCGGTGACGCTGTCGCAGTTTGACTGATGTCAATTGAGAACAAACACGAGTCGGACTAAATAGAGCCCATGTCTATCGCAGCCAAAGCCAATACCCTCTGGGAATACGCCAACCCGCGCAAATTCCTCGCGACCAGCGAGCGGGTCCTGCCGTTCTTCTGGATGACTTCTTTTGTGTGTCTGGTCGTTGGGCTGATCTGGGGCTTTTTCTTCACGCCGGATGACTACAAACAGGGCTCGACCGTCAAGATCATCTACCTGCATGTGCCTGCGGCGCTGATGGCGATCAATTGCTGGCTGATGATGCTGGCCACATCTTTGGTCTGGCTGGTGCGCCGCCACCATGTCAGTGCACTCGCTGCGCGAGCTGCAGCTCCCATCGGTATCGTGATGACCCTGATCGCGTTGGCAACTGGCGCGATCTGGGGGCAACCGATGTGGGGCACATGGTGGGCCTGGGATCCGCGCCTGACGGCTTTCCTGATCCTGTTTCTGTTTTACCTTGGCTACGTAGCCCTGTGGGAAGCGATCGAGGATTCCGATACAGCCGCCGATCTGACCTCGGTCCTGTGTCTGGTGGGGTCGGTTTTTGCCTTGCTCAGCCGCTATGCGGTGAACTTCTGGAACCAAGGCCTGCATCAGGGGGCATCCGTGATGCGCGCCGCAGCCGTCACCGGCGCGGATACCGAAGAAAAAGTCAGCAACATTTATTTCTATCCGCTGTTGCTGTGCATCATCGGATTTGTGCTGCTGTTCATTGCGTTGGTTCTGTATCGCACAGGAACGGAAATCCGGGCGCGGCGGATCAAGGCGCTGCTGGCGCGAGAAAGGCTAAACGGATGATCCCTGATCTTGGAAAATATGCCGACGCGGTCCTGTGGTCCTATGCGGCTTCGCTGGGGTTGCTGATTGCACTGGTCGTTCTCAGCGTAATGCGCGGGCGCAAAGTCCGGGCGGAAATGGAAAAGGTCGAACACAGGATGTCGCGCAATGGCTAAAATCTCACCCCTGATGATTGCGCCGCCGTTGATTTTCGGCGCTTTTGCCGTTCTGGCAGGCATTGGAATGTTCCGGGATGATCCTAACGCCTTGCCATCTGCACGCGAAGGGCAGCCCGCGCCACCGGTTGTTCTGACTGAGTTTCCGGGCAAGACGATATTTGACGATGCCACGCTGCGTGATGGTGAGGTCAAGCTGGTCAACTATTGGGCCAGCTGGTGTGCCCCCTGCCGGGCCGAGCATCCCAACCTTGAGGCGCTGTCCAAAGAGGGCATCCCGGTCTATGGCATCAACTACAAGGATCAGTTGGCCAATGCCGAAGGTTTTCTGACCGAACTGGGCGACCCTTACGAAGCCATCGGACGGGATGAACAAGGGCGCATGGCGCTGGACTGGGGTCTTTACGGTGTTCCGGAAACTTATGTAATCGACGGAGAGGGCACGATCATTCTGCGCTTTGCCGGTCCGATCACGCAGCGCGTGATTGAAAGCACGATCCGCCCGGCATTGGAAAAAGCCGGCCAGTGATCTGAACCGTTGCCAAGCGGAGCGTGCCTGCTGCACGCGCTCTATTTCTTATTGGTGCTAGTGGCGCTGGCACTCAAGAAAAAGCCCCGGCGCATTGGCCGGGGCTTTGTTGTTTTAAGTTTCCTTGGCAAGGTTCCGCAGCACATATTGCAGCACGCCACCATTTTCGATGTATTCGATCTCGGGCGCGGTATCGATCCGGCATTTCAGCGTGATTGTTTTCTCGGTTCCGTCGCCGAAAATGATGGTGCAGAGCACCTCTTGCAGCGGCTCGACCGAATCCAAGCCGTGGATTGATACGGTTTCATCGCCTGTCAGGCCCAATGTCTTGCGGGTGTCGCCTCCGGTGAACTCGAACGGGATTACGCCCATTCCAACCAAGTTGGACCTGTGAATACGCTCAAAGCTTTCGGCGATCACGGCTTTGACGCCCAGCAGGGCAGTGCCCTTGGCAGCCCAGTCCCGGGATGAGCCGGCGCCGTATTGCTCGCCACCAAAGACGACCAGCGGCAGGCCTAGTTCCTGGTAGGCCATCGAAGCGTCGTAGATCGAAGCCTGTTCGCCGTCAGGACCTTTGGTATAGCCACCTTCGACGCCGTCCAGCATCTCATTCTTGATGCGGATGTTGGCAAATGTGCCACGCATCATGACCTCGTGGTTGCCGCGGCGGGAACCGTAGGAGTTGAACTCGCGTGGCTGCACCTGACGTTCGATCAGGTACTGACCGGCAGGTGAAGTGCTTGCAAAAGACCCTGCGGGTGAGATGTGGTCGGTCGTGACCATGTCCCCAAGAACCGCCAACACCTTGGCCCCTTCGATATTTGAGATCGTGCCCGGCTCGGAACCCATTCCCTGAAAATAAGGAGGGTTCTGGATATAGGTCGAAGTCGGCGGCCAGTCATAGGTTTCCTGTTGCGGAACCTCGACGCTTTGCCATTTCTCATCGCCTTTGAAGACATCCGCATATTTCGACTGGAACGCTTCGCGGGTAACGGTTTCCTGCACCAGCTCGGCAATTTCGCTTTGAGTTGGCCAGATGTCCTTCATGAAGACGTCATTGCCGTCCTTGTCCTGCCCAATCGGCTCGGATGTCAGGTCGATATCCATGGTGCCAGCCAACGCATAGACTACAACCAGCGGTGGCGAGGCTAGGTAGTTGGCCCGGACGTCCGGAGAAATCCGGCCTTCAAAGTTGCGGTTGCCGGACAGAACGGACGTGGCGACCAGATCGCCCTCGGCAATCGCTTCGCTGATCTCCCTCTGGATCGGGCCAGAGTTGCCGATGCACGTGGTGCAGCCATAACCAACCAGGTTGAACCCGATGGCATCCAGATGTTGCTGCAGGCCTGCTGCCTCAAGGTATTCCGACACAACCTGCGAACCGGGGGCCAGCGAGGTTTTGACCCAGGGCTGACGGTTCAGGCCCAGCTCATGCGCTTTTTTTGCGACCAGACCGGCACCGATCATCACGTAAGGGTTCGAGGTGTTGGTGCAGGATGTGATCGAGGCGATCACGACCTTGCCCGATTCCATGCCGTAGTTTTCGCCTTTGACTTCGATCTGCTTACCCATCGGGCGCTTGAAGGTATCCGCCATTTCTTTGGTAAATGCCGCCTTGGCACCAGTCAGCGCAACATAGTCCTGCGGGCGTTTCGGGCCCGAGATGGCGGGAACGATTGTGCCCATATCCAGAGTCAGAGTGTCGGTGTAAATGGGCGCGTAATTCTCATCACGCCAAAGGCCGTTTTCCTTGGCATAAGATTCGACCAGTGCCAGACGATCCTCATCCCGGCCGGTGTTACGCATATAGCGCAGGGTCTCACCATCGATCGGGAAGAAACCGCAGGTCGCGCCGTATTCAGGTGCCATATTAGCAATGGTTGCGCGGTCAGCCAGCGGCAAACGGTCCAGACCGCTCCCGTAGAACTCGACGAATTTGCCTACCACGCCTTTCGCGCGCAGCATCTCGACGACTTTCAGAACAAGGTCAGTGCCAGTGGTGCCTTCGAGCATCGCGCCGGTCAGCTCAAAACCTACAACCTCAGGGATCAGCATCGATATCGGCTGACCCAGCATCGCGGCCTCGGCCTCGATCCCGCCGACACCCCAGCCCAGAACGGCCATGCCATTGACCATGGTGGTGTGGCTGTCGGTGCCAACCAGCGTGTCGGGGTAGGCGACTTCGTCGCCGTTCTGGTCGGTGTCGGTCCAGACGGTCTGGGCCAGATATTCCAGGTTCACCTGATGGCAGATGCCGGTTCCGGGGGGAACAACACGGAAGTTGTTAAAGGCCGACTGCCCCCATTTCAGGAACTGGTAACGCTCCATGTTGCGTTCATATTCGCGATCAACGTTCATCTGGAACGCGCGCGGGTTGCCGAATTCATCAATCATGACCGAGTGGTCGATGACCAGATCAACCGGGTTCAGCGGGTTGATCTTCTGCGCATCGCCGCCCAGCCCTTTGATGCCATCGCGCATCGCGGCCAGATCAACAACAGCCGGAACGCCGGTAAAGTCCTGCATCAACACGCGGGCAGGGCGATACGCGATCTCGCGGGGGTTCTTGCCGCCATTGCGTGCCCATTCGCCAAAGGCTTTGATATCTTCGACCGCGACGGAAAAGCCGTCATCCTCAAACCGCAGCATGTTTTCCAGAACCACTTTCAGCGCGGCGGGAAGCTTGGAAAAATCACCCAGACCAGCCTCTTGCGCGGCAGGGATCGAGTAATATGAAATGGATTTGCCATTCACGCTAAGGTTGCGGCGTGTTTTGGCGGTATCTTGTCCGACTTTGATGGGCATCTGTGGCCTCCCTCTGAAATGACTTAGATCCCGGGATTCGCTAATAGTTATCTGCATCACGAAAGCCTTTGGTTCAAGGACCAACGTGGTGAGCTTGTTGAGTTATGTATACCATTGCACACAAAATTTAAGGGTAACGATGGTCGCATGTCTCAAGAAACGTTGATTGGAGGTTGAACGGGCTTGCGTTTAAACCGGTCGGTACATCCAGCCAAAGGCCCGAGACCCGTAATGTTCAGATCCATTCGCGCGACAGCGTTAGTTTCCTTGTTTCTCTCCACAGCAGCCTTGGCCGAGGGCGACCCGGTTGTGGTTGAGTTGTTCACATCTCAGGGCTGTTCGTCCTGTCCGCCTGCCGACCGGATCATGCATGATTTGGCCAAACGCGACGATGTGATCGGCCTGGCACTGCATGTGGATTACTGGGACTACATCGGGTGGAAGGACGAATATGCCGACCCGGACCACACTCTGCGCCAGCGCACTTATGCGCGAGAAGGGGGGCGGTCGATGATCTATACGCCTCAGATGGTGGTGAATGGGCAGCAGGATGTGGTCGGGGCGCAATCGCGGGAACTGGATCGCCTGATCAATGCGCATCTCAAGGCCGCCCCGCAAGCGTCCGTGACGGCCGCGCGCTCAGGTGATGATGTGACGGTGGATGTGACGCCGGTCGAACTGCCGGCCGGAGAAACCTATGACATCCGGGTCATCCAGTATTCACCGGTGCGCCATGCCTCGATCCGACGCGGAGAGCTTGCTGGTCACGATCTGGACTATGCCAATGTTGTCGAAGCCTGGCATATGGCGGGTCAATGGGACGGCGTCGCGCCCCAGGCGTTTTCGGTAACCGTCGACGCAGATTTTCCGGCAGTTGTGCTGGTGCAAAGGGCAGGGCACGGCCCGATTGTGGCAGCCGCGCGGGTCAAGTAATCAGGGCATATCCTCGGGCTGAACGCCCAAACCGTTCCAGGCTTTCCAGCGCCGGTGGATCCAGAACCACTGGCCCATATGCTGTCTTACCATGGCCTCAAGATCGTCATTGGTGAACTGGGTCATGGTCCTGGGGTCTGTATGCGGCACCGGGTCGTGCAGCACGATTTCGAAATCCACGCCGTTTGGTTGCCGCACCGCATAACACGGGATCAGGACGGCGTTGTATTTCATTGCCAGTTCTGCATTCAAGACTGAGGTCACGGCGGGCTTACCAAAGAATGTCAGCTCTTCACCGCCATGGGCGTGCAGATCGGATACGATCGCGATGATCCCATTTTTCTTGAGCGAACGCACCATCTCGACCATTCCGCGACGGCCCTGTTCGAACATCGGCGAGCCAGTCTTATGGAACGCCTCGACATACATGTCGTTAAAATAAGGGTTCGCCATGCGGCGATAGAGGCACCCAATTGGTTGACCGCTGCGTTCCTGCAGGGCGATGCGTGCTGCAAGATAGTGACCAAAATGCGCGGTGATCATCATGATCGGCCGCCCTTCGGCGACGGCAGTGTCAAATGCGGCAACACCCGAGCCGCTTACCTTTGCCGTGCGCTGACGTTCGGTGAACCCTTCCGGCGAAAAATGCTCCATAATCGCGCGACCGGCATTGTCCGGAACGGCGCTGCAAATTCTGTTGACCTCGGCCTCTGACAGGTCAGGGCGGGTCAATTTTAAGTTGCTGCGCACGCGTTTGGTAAAGCCGATCAACGGTGAAAGCCCACGTGCGATTGCGCCCATGGTGGCTAGGCGTGTTTCATAGGGCAACAACCTCAAGGTCCCGATCACGCCCTTCATGAACAATCCAGTGATGTAGTATTTTCTAAGCTCTGTGCGGCTTAGTTCCGACTTTTCGACGGGCATGAATAGGTCTCACCGGCTGTTGCGATTTGCCGGGCAAGACATACAAGGGGGAAACCGCAACCACAAGCGTTGCAAACCAAAGCCATGCTTTGTCCTGCCGGATCGGACTTGCCCGTCACTCTTCGCTATCCTCTTCGATCAACGCTATTGCACCTTCGTCGACCAGTGTTCGAATTGAGCCGATGACAAGTGTCATCGCTTCTTCGGCTTCTGCCAGCTTCACCTTGCCGCGTTCGGTGATTTCCTCGCGCAGGTTATCCGCCATACGCGTCGACATGTTGGATAGCAGGAAATCGACCGTGGCTTTGTCATTCTCGGCCGTGGCGCCAGCCAAGGCGGTGACGAGATCAGCCTGATCCAATCCACGCAGAATCGCAGGCACGTCCCTGGGCAGGATGCGGGCCGGGATATGGGCGAAGGTGAATATTGATTGGCGCACCAAAGCTGCAAAGTCGGTGTCTTCTTCATCCAGGGCCGTCAAGAGCCCGTCGCGCGTCGCTGCGGCTGCTTGGTTCAGAATCGCACCGACCCGCGCTCCGGGGCCATCCGAAAAGGCCGTGGCAGGGCGTCGATCAAGTTGCGCCGCCAGCGACCAGCCAATCCGTTCAACCGCCTCGGGTGTGATGTTGGCCGTTTTAGACACGGCATAGGTGATGCGCCGCGCGACCGGGCCGGGCAGGTGACCCAGAAGTTGCGCGGCATTCGCAGTTTCCAGCTTGGACAACATGACCGCTGCAATTTCAGTGCTTTCGGCCAGAGCGATGGTGGCCAAATCTTCTGTCGGGATTTCGCGCAGCCGTTGCCACGGATCGCCGATCTGGCGCACCCCGGCTTCCTTCCGCAACCTAGCCGCTGTTGCCGGCGTAATCTTGTCGCTGACTGCGTCCAGAGCACCGGCCAACCCATGTGGAAAAGACAGGCCGACACTGTCCAGCGCTTCGGCAAATTCATGTGCGACGGATGCCAGCGTGATGCGATCCACTAGGCCCATCTGACCCAGCTGGTGCGTCAGCTTTTCCTGCAAATCGTCGGGAAGTTCTTCCAGGGGGATATCTGCGCCCTCATTCAACAAAAGACGCACCACGACGGCGGCTTTTTGTCGGTTGCTCAACGCCTTGGGGACGACGCGGGGCGCGTCGTTCTGGGCGTCGGCTGCGGGTGTTGATGTCCCCGGTGCCAGTTGAACCAAAGAGTTTGTGTCCTGCATCTGCCCGTGGTGCCAAGTTTCTGTTCCACAGGCAGATTACGGAGAGTCGGGTAAAGAAAGGCTGAAGTTTAGTAGTTGTAAGTCAGCCCGGTGCGGATCGCCTCGCGCAGGGATGCCTCGGCCCAGGTGCCTTCACCGCCGCGCGCCTTGATCTCGCGCCACTGTGCGATGGCAAGATCGGTTTTGCCTTCGGTGACAAAGCCCTGACCCATATAGCTGCGCGCCAGTATGTTGTCGGGATTCGCCTCAATGGCGTTCGAATAGAAGGCATTCGCCAGATCAAGCTCACCCATTTTGCGGTAGGTGAAACCCCAGTAGGTCAACACGCGATCATCATCCTGATCCATGATGCGCAGGATGTCTTGAGCATTTTCGAACTGTCCGTCATAGGCCAGTTCGCGCACGGCGTCATACAGCTCTTCTTCAGTAAAGTTGGTCTTGTCCGGCTTCACGCACCGTCCGGCGTCTTTGTCATAGACGCGACCGAAGAAACACTTCTTGGTCGTGTTGGTCGGTTTTGGCGGGCTGCTGTCACCGCCAGCGGCGATCGCGACCGGCGCGAATGCAAAGGCCTGAAGGGCGATGGCTGAAGCGAGTACTAGGCGCATTTTCCTACTCCGTTGTCTGGGCTACTTACAGAAAGCATAGTGCGTTTCTCTCAAAAGCTAACAACCGAAGGCTCGCGTTTATTCACGAATAGGAAGATTTTTTCTCAGCTATTCACAATTTTGGCGCAGGTTTGGGCTTCTGCATCCCAAAACGTGCCCGGCGCGCAGGACTGGGTTTGCTTGGAATGGCCACTACAGGCCAAGGCAACGGAGGCTGAACAACTAAGGGCCAAAGCGCAAATCAAAGTGCGGATCATCGTGTTTCTCCTGTCCGGACATACGCGGGCATCATAGCCTGTTTTGGCCTGTCTGGCAAAAGAGCAGGGCCCGGATCGCGTTGTGCGAGCCGGGCCCAGCGAAGCATTTGATCAATCGTAGTTTATTCGCCGAACACGCGGGCGAAGATCGTATCAACGTGTTTGGTGTGATAGCCGAGGTCGAATTTCTCTTCGATTTCTTCC
Organism: Ruegeria sp. CDSB113; assembly: GCF_059611045.1. Lineage (NCBI taxonomy): Bacteria > Pseudomonadati > Pseudomonadota > Alphaproteobacteria > Rhodobacterales > Roseobacteraceae > Ruegeria > Ruegeria sp. CDSB113. Next base: position 137,540 of record NZ_JBXWOU010000009.1, on the reverse strand, counting down.
GGGCTCAGCGCGGCGGTGACGTCCGCGTCTGCCAGCAGTTCTTCTTTGAAATCGGTGCGGTGTTCCCAGACTTTCAGCGCGTTGCGCTGCACCATGGCATAGGCATCTTCGCGGCTGACACCTGCTTGGGTCAACGCCAGCAGAACCCGCTGGCTCATGACCAGGCCAGGGAACTTGTTCATGTTCTCAAGCATGTTCTCGGGGAAGATCAGCATCTTGTCGATCACGCCTGTCAGTCGCGCAAGTGCAAAATCCAGCGTGATCGTGGCATCCGGCCCGATCATGCGTTCGACCGAGGAATGCGAGATATCGCGCTCATGCCAGAGTGCCACGTTTTCCATCGCCGGGATCACTGCCGCGCGCACCATGCGGGCCAACCCGGTCAGGTTCTCGGTCAGCACCGGGTTTTTCTTGTGTGGCATGGCCGAGGAGCCTTTCTGACCCATCGAGAAGAACTCGGCCCCCTCCAGCACCTCGGTGCGCTGCATGTGGCGGATTTCGATGGCGACGTTCTCGATGCTGCTGGCGATAACCCCCAGCGTGGCAAAGAACGCAGCATGACGGTCGCGCGGGATGACCTGAGTGCTAATCGGCTCGGGCACCAGACCCAGCTGGTCACATACATGCTCTTCCACACGCGGGTCAACATTGGCGAAGGTGCCAACCGCGCCGCTGATCGCGCCAGTGGCGATTTCAGCGCGGGCGTCGCGCATGCGGGACAGGTTGCGGTCCATCTCGGCGTAAAAACGAGCGAAAGTCAGGCCCATGGTGGTTGGCTCTGCGTGGATACCGTGGCTGCGACCGATACGGACGGTATCCTTGTGTTCAATCGCGCGGCGTTTCAGTGCAGCCAGCAGACCTTCGAGATCTGCGATCAGCAGGTCGGCGGCGTGGGTGAGTTGCACGTTGAAACAAGTGTCCAGAACGTCCGAGCTGGTCATGCCCTGATGGACAAAACGCGCCTCTTCACTGCCGACATGTTCGGACAAATGGGTCAGGAAGGCGATGACGTCGTGCTTGGTAACCGCTTCGATTTCGTCGATGCGTGCCACGTCGAATTCCACGTCTTTGGCTTTCCAGACAGCCTCGGCATTCTCGCGTGGGATCACACCCAGGTCCGCCATGGCGTCGCAGGCATGGGCCTCGATCTCGTACCAGATGCGAAACTTGGATTCGGGTGACCAGATGGCGACCATATCGGGGCGGGAATAGCGTGGAATCATTGGCAGCGGCACCTTATTGTGATTTGGCAGGAGGCGTTGCGGCGGGGTTTAAACCCGCGCAGACAAAGGAACAAGGCGCGAGTGCGAATATGAGACGGTTTGCCCTGATTTTGGCCCTTTGGCCCGGTTTTCTGGCGGCTGAGGAGTTCAGAACGCTGACGGGGGATGAAATTCTGTCTGCATTGACCGGCCAGAAGCTCGATTACGGGAAAGGTATCTGGCAGACCTTCGACGATACGATGCTGACACAGTATTTTTCGGGCGGACCCAGCGCCGGGCGGTGGGCGGTGGGCGAGGATCGCTATTGCTCGGTCTGGCCGCCTTCGGATTTTTGGGCCTGCTATGAAGTTCAGCAAAGCGGCAAAGTGATCCGGTTCGTGGATGATAACGGTGCCACGACCGACGGGACATTTGCCGAATGAGCCTGCCGCGCAGACTGTCGGATTTCGAAGGCCGTTGGAGCCTGACCCGGACCATTCTGGATACGCAGGCGGGGCATGTGGTGCAGGCCGATGGTCACACGGTCCTGAGCCCGACCGAGGACGGCTTGATATACGACGAAGAAGTCACGCTGCGTGTGCCGGGGCAAGCCAGAATGAAAGGCACGCGCAGGTACCTGTGGCACGCGGCGGGTGAGGCGATTGCCATACATTTTGACGACGGCCGCTATTTTCACCGGCTGGCCTTGGGTCAGGCACATGCGTCTGACCACCACGATTGTCCGCCCGACAGCTACGATGTCGTCTACGATTTTTCGGCCTGGCCAGTCTGGTCAGTGCGCTGGATCGTCTCGGGACCCAGAAAATCTTATGAAATGAGCACCGAATATCGGTTAAGATAGCGTAATCATGTTGCAGTCAAAGCTCTAAGCGGGCATTTCTGCAGTTGAAAATAGGTGGAGACATAAGAATGAATGCGAATGTACTGGCCAATGCGATTGGCCCGCGCGAAGGCACCGCGCTGCGCGTCAAGCAAGTTGTGCTGGTGGCACTAGGTATTCTTGCGCTGGCAATAGCTGCCAAGATCAAGGTTCCAATGTGGCCTGTCCCGATCACTATGGGCACCTTTGCCGTGCTGACAATCGGCACCGCCTATGGCACGCGTCTGGGTCTGGTCACCATGCTGGGTTACCTGCTGATCGGCGCGCTGGGCTTCGACGTGTTCGCGGGCTCTTCGGCTGAGGAATTCGGTTTGACCTACATGATGGGCGGCACCGGTGGCTATCTAGTCGGCTACCTGCTGGCAACCGTTCTTCTGGGCGCACTGGCCGCGTGCGGATGGGATCGCTCGGTTGGAAAAATGGCACTGGCGTTGGTTCTGGCCAATGTAGTGATCTACGTTCCCGGTCTTGTGTGGCTGGGTCAGCTTTACGGCTGGGACCAGCCGATCCTGCAGTGGGGCCTGACACCTTTCCTGGTGGGCGACGCGATCAAACTGGTGCTGGCTGCGCTGCTGATCCCTGCGCTGTGGAAACTGGTCGGCGACGCTCGTTCGTAAGTTTCGGCCAATCTAAGTCTGACGAAGCCGCGCCCGGAGATATCCCGGCGCGGTTTTTTTGTGCCCTCACATCGGGATGCTGGACAAAAGGGGCCACTACAGGCCAATCTGCACTCAATGAAATCATCAGGTTATTGAGATATGCGTATTCAATTAGCTTCGGCACTCGCTGTTTGCGCCTCGCTTTTGCTGAGCGGCGGGACGGCATCCGCCGACACTCCGGTCACTTATACGGACAACGGGCGTGCGCTGTTCGGCTTTTCCGTTCCCGACTATTGGGCGCTGCGCACCGGTGGCCCGCGCGAAATTGAAGATACCGAGCTGGGCGATGCACGTGCCGTGGCCCGGGTCATGGGGATGCGGCCAGTCACGGACGACAATGTCTGGATGGGCTTTGTGTCGCCTGCTGGAGTGGCCTCGATCGAGGGCGGTCTTCGGTATCTTGAGGATATCGACAAGTTTCTGGTCAAAGATCCGACAGTGTCTGAGACAACCACGACGCGCATTGGCGGGTTGCCCGCGCGTGTCATTCGCGGGACCGGCAGTCGCGAAGGGCGCGGTGTGAACTTTACTGTTTCCGTGATTGACTTGCCGAAGGGGCGCGTGGCCATCGCAGTTGCGATCCTGCGCGACGGCGCCGATCCAGCTTATGTGGACGATCTGAACGCCGTGTTCGCGTCGTTCCGGTCCCTGCAGTGAGGAGGCGCACATGACCCGCAAACTGTTCAAACGCGCAGCCCTTGCCCTTGGATTGGGGGTTGCAAGCCTGACACTATCGGCCTGTGACGGAGTAACCGTCGGAGTAGGTTACGGCTATGACCCGTTCTACGACTCGATGCTGTGGAATGACTATTATCACGACGTAGACGTGGATATTGACATCGACCGGCCGGATCGCCCCCGGCCGCCTGATGGTCGCCCACCTGCGCGCCCCGTTCCGCCAATCGCCAAGCCACCGAACAGACCACCGGTGTCGCGACCGCCGAACAGGCCACGGCCTCCGGTTGCACGACCCCCGGCGGCCCGGCCACCCATTCACCGCCCCGCAGGGCGGCGCTGAGCGAGCGGGTCAGTCCAGTAATTCAGTTGTGATCTGGGCTGACCCTTCCAAGGTTCTGTGGACCGGGCATTTGTCCGCGATTTCCAGCAATCGCGCGCGTTGCTCGGCCGTCAGCGGACCTTCAAGGCGGATCTTGCGGCGGAACTGATCGACTTTTCCTTCGTTGGCCAGCCCGGCATCTTGTGCGTGGACCTTGTTGTGGCACACATCGACTGAAACGGTTTTCAGCGGCCACCGCTTGCGCCGCGCATACATGCGGATAGTCATTGATGTGCAAGCCCCCAGACCAGATGACACAAACCCGTAGGGCGACATGCCTCGGTCGGTGCCGCCGTATGAGGCGGGCTCATCCGCGACGGCATGGTGCCGGGGACCGGACTGAATGTCTTGCAGGAACCCTTCCGGATCAGCTTCGGTCACGCGAACAACACCTTCGGGTGCGCCAGGTGGTGGGGCCGGCGGGCAGAGCTTGACGTAGCGCGCAACCCATGCGGTGATCACGTCTGCCGCGTATTCCGCGTCGGATGCGCGGGTAATCAGGTGATCGGCATCGTCGAGGGTCACAAAGCTTTTGGGATGTTTCGCGGCCAGAAAGATTGTGCTGGCATTGTCTATGCTTACGGTCTCGTCCCGAGGTGCGTGCAAGATCAGCAAAGCGGCCTTCAGGTCTGCGATGGCCGGTATCAGAGCTGCTTCGGAAATATCTTCCACAAACGCCTTGCCAATACGGAAGGGACGCCCGCCCAACATCACGTCTGCTGACCCCGCCTGCGTGATTTCAGGCAGCGCATCTTCAAAGTGATGCGCCACATGGCCGGGATCTGCGGGTGCACCCAAAGTGACCACAGCTTTGACACTAGGAATCCCGGCACGGGCGCGCAACACAGCCGCACCACCCAGCGAATGGCCGATGAGCAATGCCGGAGCCATGTTGCGGCCAGCCAGATAATGCGAGGCTGCGATCAGGTCTTCGACATTGGAGGTGAAGGTTGTGTTGGCAAACTCCCCGCCGGAATGACCCAGCCCGGTGAAGTCAAATCGCAGAACGGCGATGCCCATCGCCGCCAGCCGGGCTGCAATCCTGCGCGCGGCAGGGATATCTTTAGAACAGGTAAAACAATGCGCAAATAGCGCCGTGGCCAGAACCGGTCCGTCCGGCAAATCCAGGCGCGCGGCCAATTGGTTGCCGTCGTGACCGGCAAAGGTAATGCGTTCGGTGGGCATGGCAGTTCCTTGTTCGTCGGGATGACTAATAGTGTGTGCTTCCGACTGGCCGCTCAACCCCATTGTAAGAAGCGTCACGGGAAGGTGAGTGAAGCGAACAGATTGCGCGCAATCCTTTGTCTTTGCTGTGAGCCTAAAGCATCAAATTTCGTGAAGTATATTCTAAAAAATATTCGTTTTACTAATTTATATCACCTCCCCATCTTACGACCATCGCAAACGTGCAGCCCAGGAGGTTCAAATGGCACATACTGCAATGGATCCAAGGGGCGTGGTTCTACGCCCGGATATACTGGCCGTGATTGCCCTGACCGGGGTGATCGGATTTACGCTTGGTCAAACTCTGCCGCCGGTGGCATCTACTGAGGCGCAAGTTACTGATCCCGTGTCCGAAGACTGGCACGGAAATGTCAGGCGGTCACATTGGTCGAACTGAAACGTCAGCTCAGCCCCATGAGCTGCCGATCAAAGGGATAGGTGGTCAGGTTCTCATAGCCGTCTTCGGTGATCAGAACCTGATCCTCCAGCTTGATCGAGAAATCTCCGCCAACCTCTCCAACGGCAGCCTCGACACACAGGACCATGCCGGGCTCGAGCGCGTAGTCGTAAGAGCCCGCCACTGCCTTGTCCGGGTAGGCAACCAGAGGCCACTCATCGCACAGGCCGACGCCGTGCATCAGGCAGCCATATTTCTGCGCCAGGAACTTGTCGTCCAACTTGTGTGCATTGGCTGTCAGTTCCGGGATCATCACGCCGGGCTTCAACATTTCCATGTTGGTCATGATATGCTCATGCGCGTGCTGCATGGCGTACACCATGTCCGGCCGGGGCTTTTCGTCCCCGATCCACCACGTGCGCGAGATATCAATACAGATGCCATAGGATCCGATCAGGTCGGTATCAAAGGCGATGATCTCATTTTGTTGCGTGATCCTGGGACCGCATTCCTGAAACCAAGGATTGGTGCGCTGACCGGAAGCCAGCAGACGGGTTTCAATCCACTCGCCGCCACGCCGGATGTTTTCGGCATGCAGAACCGCCCAAATGTCGTCTTCCGAGGTTTTGCCGTCACCCACATTGGCGCGCGCGAATTTCTCCATTTCCGCCACAGCGGTTTCGCAGGCATGGTTGGCGCAGCGCATGGCCAGGATTTCGTCCGGGCCTTTGATGGCGCGGGTCTTTTCCGTAGCCTCTTCGCCTTCCATGATCTCGAACCCTTGCGCCTCAAGCGCACGCAGGCCGTGCAGCATGATCTTGTCCACGCCGAGGCGCTTGTTGCCGCCACCATGTTCGTCGATCAGAACGCGCACCTCGTTTGAAAACACGTCCGCTGCCACATCCACCTTGTCGCCCCGGTCAAAGTAAAAAAGGTCAGCGCCGGATCGCTGTTCGCGCACCAGCGGGTTGAACGTGGAAAGGAACGGAGAGTTCTTATAGTCCCAGATCACCATGTAGCCGTCAGCGCACAGCAACACCGCGCGGAACGGATTGTGCGTGTTCCACAACTGCATGTTGGTGCTGTCGGTGGCATAACGAATGTTCAGCGGGTCGAACATCAGCAGCCCGCCATAGCCGCGGTCGACAATGGCTTGCGTCAGTCGTTTCCACCGGTGTTCGCGCATCCGGGCCAGATCGGGCAGGGCAAGGCCGGCCTTTTCCCATTCTGAAAACGCAAGCTGCGTCGGGCCAATCTCAATCCGGTCGTTTTCATTCGGGGTACCATCACCAAGGGTCGCACCTTTGGTCGGGTCGATCTTGCGGCTGTCGCGGTAGTGTCGGTTCATGGTGGGTCTCCCTGCCTGTTCTTTTAGCGTGAAGAATCAATCTCCCGACGTCTTGAAGGTTTGCGACGGTGCGTTCGTCGCTTTTTGACCGACAAGCGGAAATTCTGATGATACTTCAAATTCATGACGCCCATTCTTCAGACTTCAATCCCATATGACCCGCGGGCCCCGCGCCCATTACCAGGCATTCAGCCGGCGAAAATGGACAACTGGTTGCACCGCGATGATGCGTTTGCCGCCCAGATGCAAAGACGCGAGGACCTGTTGGTCAGTCATCGTTCGGATGTTCTGGCGTTGGATGCAGGCGCCAAACCCGCTGCGCAGGAGTTGTTGGATCTTGTCCTGAACCAAGTCTATCCCGAGTGCACAGATCACGTCGCTCGCCCGGACGGGACAGATGTTACGATCGATCCGGATCAGCCATTGGATACACTGTGCCGATTGGTGCAGGAAGATTTCTGCATCCTGCAAAAGCAGGGGGATGAACATATTCTGACCGGAGCCATCCTGTGTTTTCCTGCCAGTTGGCGCTTGTCCGAGAAATTCATGCGGCCCCTGATCGACATCCATCTGCCTGTTGACAGCTACAACGCCGACATCGCCCGGCGGGTTCAGCGGTTGTTTGACGGGATACAACCGGGACGCCCTCTGTGGCGGTTCAATGCGCTGTGGTATGAGGAAGCCGAGCTGCATCAACCCCGCAGTGCAAACGACCGACGGGCCCTGCAGAAGCCAGGACACGCGCGGTTCCTGCGAAGTGAGCGGCAGACGCTGTTGCGACTGCCTGAGACACAGGCCGTGGTTTTCTCGATCCATACATATGTTCTAGCGGCAGAGCAGGTGACAAAAATGGAAAACCCCGCCTGATGGCGGGGCCTCCAAGGAGGGTCATTTCATACCAGGCTACATGCCCAGCGCGCTGGCAGCGCCCGCAAGTGCCCCGCTTGTGCTGAGAGCGGAGATCGCGACCGAATATACCAGCACCTGAGTGTTCAGGCGGAAGTCTTCGCCCCTTATCAGGTTCACAGCGGCCAAAGAGGCCGCAATCGGGACGGACACGCTTGCCACGGCACCTGTCAATCCCCAACTGGTCAGTCGGAGGATATCGCTGGGTTGCTCGTGGACGAGGGGGGGCGTGTCGTCCCGATCGGTAGGCTGCTCGATAGGTTCTGTCCGAAAAGCGATGCTGAGCAACTGCTCATCCGACAGCTGGATTGGCCGGGCTACTGGGGTCAGCGCCTTTTTTTCTGGCTTATCCAGGTCTTCTGCGTCAGTGACATTCAGTCCGGCAAACGGGCCTGTCACTGCCTCGAAAATCTGTTTTCTGTCACGCGGCCTGCTTGGGGCCAGCGTGTCAAATGCGCTCATGAATTGTTCGATGGTCAGAACGGTATTGGGCGACAGCCATTCGACCCGCTGGGTCGCGCAGACGTCAACCATTCTGTAAAGGATCACGACCAGCATCAGCTCGGACACTTCGCTGTCATCCAATAGGGGGGAAACCGGGGTCACAGTGATCGTCAGCCGGTTATTCGGCAGGGTGACGACGGGTCTCTGGATTGTCTTCAGACCTGCGGCGCGGTTGAGGCGCTCGAACCGGTCTTCGGTTTCGGCGACCTTAGTATCCAGCGTCAGGCGCACCAGATACTGACTGGACACAATGCTGGCTTCGGTGTCGTTCTGCAGAGACTTACGCTCGACCAGGTGACCATAGTCCGCAAGGGTCTTGGCAACGATGTCGCTGAACCGCTCGACCGCGTTTTCGGTCTTACCGTTAAATTGTAGACCACCGTGATAGCTGTGCTTCGGAGTCACTGCGCTGTCCTTTGTCGCATCCTGTGTTTGGAAACAATCTAGCAAGCGATCTGGGGCAGATTTGGGCAAAAATGGAAAAAAATGAGAAATCGGGCAGATTGATTACGCTATGGAAACCTAGGCATTTTAAGGGCCTTTTGACGTCTGTGGCGACAATGTGGCCGAAATCGGGTGTAACTGCCGGAATCCCAAGCCTGCTTCAACCGTCGATTCGGGCAGCCATTATTGCAATGGACTGTTGGTAAACCGAGGCGGCATTCCACTGTTGAATGACAGCAAAGTTGGGCTGACCCTGTTGATAGCCCCGACCAAGTTTCCAGCCCTTCTTACGCAGAAAATTGGCGGTTGAGGCCAATGCATCCGTCATATTGTAAAAGTCGACCTGACCGTCGCCGGTGGCATCAACCCCGTATTGCATGGCATTGCCCGGCAGGAACTGGGTGTGCCCAAGTTCGCCATGTTTTGCCCCTTTTGTCGCTGTCGTAATGCTGCCTTGATCGACCAGCTTCAGCGCTCCGATTGCGTGAGGAATGAAAAACTCGGACCTGCGGCAGTCGTAGGCCAGTGTTGTGATTGCGGAAACAACCTGACTGTCCCCCATGAAGTTTCCGAACCCGGTTTCCATACCGTGAATGGCGATCAGCACCCCGGCCGGTACGCCGTATTGACGTTCGAGTGCCGCATAGAATTGTGGGTTGCGCGCTTTGCGTTTGCGCCCTTGCGCCACGATGGTGTCTGCCCCTCGGACGCGCATGAACTTGTCTAACGAGTATTTAAAGCTCTTTTGATTGCGGTCCGCGGCAATGGTTCGCGTGGCGTATTGGGATTGGGCCAGTGCCTGCAATCCTTTCTTTTTGACGCCCGCGCGTTTCGCCTGCTTGGCAAAGTCTGCTTTCCATACCTCAAAGCCGCTACTTGTGTTGCCGCAAGGAGCAGCGACGCTGATTGCTGGCAGGGTGACGGCAATGACAAACGAAATGGCAAGGCATCGCATGAATTTTTCCTTCAATGGGTTTAAGCACAACCGGTAATAAGTAGAACGCGGTCTACAAAGCACGCTGTAGGTCTTCAGAAGTTAAGACAGGCTGGATCTCAATATTGGCGTCCAGAGCTGCGAACAGCGGTTCGTTGATGGCTGGCATGCGCGCTTGATCACTTTCCTCAAAGATGACGATCCCCATGCGTTTTCCATGCTCTAATGCGAAATACGCGGCCTCGGCATTCACATCTTTCACCAGCGCTTCGATTGCTGGCCCAAGGGTTCCGTCCCGCTCTGCCTGATTGCCTTTTTCAACTGGTATTGTGAATTTCAACATCAGGCGCATCGTTCTCTCCCAAAAATGCATAAGCTAATATGTCAGAGAAAGGCTCTGACGTTCCTGCGCCTCAGTCAAGGTACTTGGAGGGTGACGGTGAGAAACGACAAAAGGGCGCCCACAAGGACGCCCTTCCGTTTGATCTTTCGCTAACCCGCAGCTTAGCAGCTGTAGTACATGCCGTATTCAACCGGGTGCGGGGTGTGCTCGTAGGTTTCGACTTCTTCCATCTTCAGTGCGATGTAGCCGTCGATCTGGTCCTTGGTGAACACGTCACCCTGCAGCAGGAAGTCGTGATCCGATGCCAGAGCTTCCAGAGCTTCGCGCAAGCTGCCGCAGACGGTCGGGATATCGGCCAGTTCTTCGGCAGGCAGATCGTACAGGTTCTTGTCCATGGCTTCGCCCGGATCGATCTTGTTTTTGATGCCGTCCAGACCGGCCATCAGCAGAGCGGCAAACGCCAGGTAGGGGTTTGCGGCCGGATCGGGGAAACGAGCCTCAACGCGCTTGGCTTTCGGGCTTTCAGTCCACGGAATACGGACGCAACCCGAACGGTTACGGGCCGAATAGGCGCGCAGAACGGGGGCCTCAAAGCCTGGGATCAGACGCTTGTAGCTGTTGGTCGCCGGGTTGGTGAAGGCGTTCAACGTTTTGGCGTGCTTCAGGATGCCACCGATGAAGTACAATGCCTCATCCGACAGATCAGCGTATTTGTCGCCTGCAAACAGCGGCTTGCCGTCTTTCCAGATCGACATGTTCACGTGCATGCCGGTGCCGTTGTCACCTGCGATGGGCTTTGGCATAAAGGTGGCCGATTTGCCGTAAGCGTGCGCGACGTTGTGGATGATGTACTTGTATTTCTGCAGCTCGTCGGCCTGTTTGGTCAGGCTGTCAAAGATCAGACCCAACTCGTGCTGACACGACGCCACTTCGTGGTGGTGCTTGTCGACCTTCATGCCCAGACGCTTCATGGTCGACAGCATTTCTGAACGCAGGTCCTGCGCTTCGTCGATCGGGTTAACCGGGAAGTAGCCGCCCTTGACGCCCGGACGATGGCCCATGTTGCCCATCTCGTATTCGGTGTCAGTGTTCCACGACGCATCGGTTGCATCAACTTCGTAGGATACTTTGTTGATACTGTTCGAAAAACGAACATCATCGAACAGGAAGAATTCCGCTTCAGGGCCCATATAGGCCACATCACCGATACCCGATGCTTTCAGATAGGCTTCGGCTTTCTGAGCGGTGCCGCGCGGGTCACGCTCATAGGCTTCGCCGGTGTCGGGCTCAACAACCGAGCAGTGCACACAGATGGTTTTTTCCGCGTAGAACGGATCGACATATGCGCTGTTGGTGTCGACCATCAGTTTCATGTCGGATGCTTCGATCGACTTCCAGCCCGCGATGGACGAACCGTCGAACATGAAGCCTTCTTCCAGGAAGTCCTCGTCAACCTGGTCGGCCATCAGCGTGACGTGCTGAAGCTTGCCGCGGGGATCAGTGAAGCGAACGTCGACGTACTCGGCGTCCTCGTCTTTGATCAGCTGAAGAACTGCGTCCTTGCTCATAACTTAATATTCCTCTGCTTTGAGTTTGTTCTGTTACAGTGCTTCCGGGCCGGTTTCCCCGGTCCGGATGCGAATGGCTTGTTCAACGGGCGAGACAAAAATCTTGCCGTCGCCGATCTTGTCGGTTTTCGCTGCCGAGACGATGGCGTCGATAGCTGCGTCAACCTGATCATCGTCCAGCACGACTTCGACCTTCACCTTGGGCAGGAAATCGACGACGTATTCCGCGCCGCGATACAATTCAGTGTGGCCCTTCTGACGGCCAAAGCCCTTAACCTCGATCACGCTGAGACCCTGGACGCCGACATCCTGCAGCGCCTCTTTAACCTCATCGAGTTTGAACGGCTTGATGATCGCTTCGATCTTCTTCATTCCGGGCTCCTGTTAACTCTTGTCAGTTTGGCACTGACCACGTCTAAATTCGGGCGGCAATGTGATTGCGATATCGGTCCGAGCCGGGCGCTGAGAAAATGGGCGTCGGGTCAATTTTTGATCAACTTGCACAAAAAGTAAGCGAAACTGAATCGCCAGAGGATTTGAGATGACGGAATTGCTAACAGCGGCGCAGATGCGAGCAATTGAAACAGCGGCGATTGAGTCCGGTCAGGTGACCGGTCTGGAACTGATGGAGCGCGCCGGTCGCGGGGTTGTCGAGGCGATTTTTGAGGAATGGCCTGAACTGTCGAAAACGTCTGGCGCTGCCGTGGTTTTGTGCGGTCCCGGCAATAATGGTGGTGATGGGTTCGTCGTTGCGCGCCTGTTGAAAGAGTGGGGCTGGGAAGTCGAGGTTATTCTGTATGGGGACGCCGACAAGCTGCCAGCTGATGCGCAAGTGAACTATGACCGGTGGCAGGAGTTGGGGGATGTTGTACCGCTGACTGAAAAGAACATGCGTAAAGGTGGTTTTGCCGATCTTTACGTTGACGCTCTGTTTGGGACGGGACTGAAACGCGGCTTGGACGGTGAACTGTTCAAGGTCGTTCGGCATCTTTCTGGTGTGAATGGGGACCATTACACCGACTGCCTAGTCAGCATAGATGCCCCATCTGGTTTGTGTTTGGACAGCGGGCGGGTGTTGCATCAAGAGCCATTGAACCTATGGCCTCGCGAATTTCTGGACGGTGTGCCCGCAGAGATGCGAAAGAAGGTTGCTCCCGCGGGCGGCGCGCGCGCTTTACATGACCGTTTTGCTTGGTTGACAGTTTGTTTCGACAGCCCAAAGCCCGGGCATTTTCTGGCGCAAGGGCCGGATTTGTGTGGCAAGCTCGTTGTTAAAGACATCGGTATTTCCACGCAGCGTTGCCGCTTTAACGGTGAACCATACGACAGTGCGTTCACATTAGGCCCCAAGCCTCTTCGCAGGGCGAGCCGACCTGCTTTTCTAACCCTTGCCGAGGCACCTGGCCGCGTGAAGGACGAGCGAACATGGGGTGGTTTGCCGCTCTATCGCTTGCCCAAATTCAAATGGCAACACAAGTATTCCCATGGCCATGCCTTCATCTTATCAGGCGGTTCGGGCAAGACCGGCGCGGCGCGATTGGCAGCGCGGGGTGCTTTGCGGATTGGGGCCGGGTTGGTGACATTGGGTGTTCCTCCGTCCGCACAGATGGAAGCTGCGGCGCAGGTTATGGCAATCATGTTGCAACGGGTTGAGGGGGGCGACGGGTTGTCCGATGTTCTCAAAGATGAGCGGTTGAATGCGCTTTGTCTTGGACCTGGTCTGGGATTGGAGCGTGCGCGGGAATTGGTGCCCGCTGCCCTTGAGGCAAAGCGTGCAACGGTTTTGGATGCCGACGCACTGACGGCTTTTGCGGATGATCCGGCATTGTTGTTCTCTCGATTGCACGAAAACTGCGTTCTTACACCGCATGGTGGAGAGTTCGCACGGCTGTTCCCTGATATATCTGAAAAGCTCAAGGCAGTTCCCACCAAAGGCCCGGCCTATTCCAAGGTCGACGCAGCGCGTGAGGCGGCCAAGCGGGCAGGGTGTGTGGTTCTGTTCAAGGGGCCGGACACGGTGATTGCCGCGCCAGATGGGCGCTGCGCGATTAACTCGGCCCATTATGAGCGTTCGGCACCGTGGTTGGCGACGGCTGGCTCTGGCGATGTGCTCGCCGGGTTTATCACCGGGTTGCTGGCGCGTGGGTTCGCTCCGATGCAGGCAGCGGAAATGGGTGCGTGGCTGCATGTGGAATGTGCGCGCCATTTCGGCCCCGGGTTGATTGCCGAGGATCTGCCTGAGCAACTACCCGCGGTCTTTCGGCATCTGGCCAAATGACGCATGGGCGGAAATTAGCCGCTTTTTTTAGCGTTCGGCAAGAAATGGCCGCACGTATACGCATCAGTGCATGTCATTCCTTTTGAAAGACATCAGACAGAGTGGCAGACTTGTACCTAGATTTTCCTGCCTACGAAGACTTGGTGGCCAAATCTTTGATATGATTAAAATTTACTTTCTGCCGATTTGAGCCGTAAGGCAGAAATCCTAAACGCGACTAACTCGGTTCCTTGCGGAGTGGTCCGTCACATCGGTTTTTCTTTTGGCGGTTCCCACAAACGAAACGTTCAAGGTGAATAAAATGACAGTGAATTTGAAACTCCCATCGGTTGCCGCTGTTCTGGCGATGACCACGGTGATCCCCGCCGCAGCTGAATTGAAGTACGAAAACAACAGCGGCGGTTATGTGGTGCTGTACGGTCAGCTCGATCCAGTGATCGTATCGGTCGATGACGGCCAGGAGACCGAGACCCGGTTGCTGGACAATGACCTTTCCAACAGCCGCGTAGGTTTGCGCGTCATGCAACCCTATGGCAGCAATGAGTTCATGTTCCGGTTCGAAACCGGTCTGGGTCTGCCAAGTACCGGGACAGCCAACCAGGATGGTACCAACACCAACGGTTGGAGCCGTGAAGATATCCGCCACGTCGATTTCTCGCTCAAAGGTGGATACGGAAAGTTCTCTGCCGGTCAGGGCAGTATGGCCTCGGACGGGGCCGCCGAGACTGACTTGTCCTACGTCGGGACGGCTCTGTATTCATTCACAAATGATGAAAACGGCGCGTTTTTCTACCGGGGAGCAGACGGTATCCTGAGCGGCATCACCGTTGGCGACTCGGCCAGCAACTTTGATGGCGCGCGCCGGGGCAGGGTGCGGTATGACACACCCGATTTCAACGGCTTCTCAGCGGCGATTGCTTATGGTCAGAACATCCTGTCCAGCAGCGACGACGACGATTATTACGATCTCGCGGTCAAGTACCGGAACACCTTCACCAACGGTGTCGAGTTCTCAGCGACCATTGCCTACGCAGTAAGGGATTTCGACGGCCAACCCGGCGAACGCAAAGATACCATTGGGTCCGCGTCGGTCCTGTTGCCCAGCGGGTTCAGCTTTACTGCAGCCCTCGGCACGCGGGACGATACCTCTACCGGCGCCAGCGACCCGGACTATTGGTACACTAAACTTGCTTATGAAGGGGATTGGGTGTCCTGGGGTAAAACTGGCGTTGGTATCGACTATTTCGACGGTTCCGATTTCGAAAATCAGGGGTCCAGCACCAAGTCCTGGGGTATTGCCGTTGTCCAGCGGATCGACGCGATCAACACAGACGCCTACCTGAAATACCGTAACCACGATTTCGACGACACGGTCGACTTTGACAAGAACGAAGCCTGGGTACTGGGTGCGCTCTGGAAGTTCTGACGACGTTTCCCCGTAAACTAACGGCGCCCCAGTTTGGCTGGGGCGTTTTTTTGTTCAAATCGGCGGCAAAACAAGGCTGATCTGGCCATTGCCTCTTGCACGTAAGCGGCTGGGCAAATAGAAGGCGTCAAATTTGCCCGGCGCGCCGTTTTGCGCGCCCCGAATCCTATGGGGACTACCATAATGCAGGTTACCGAGACGCTGAACGAAGGTCTGAAACGCGGCTACAATATCATCGTATCCGCGGCCGAGCTGGACGACAAAGTTAACGAGAAACTGGTCGAAGCGCAGCCGGAAGTCGAAATGAAGGGTTTCCGCAAAGGCAAAGTGCCGATGGCACTGCTGAAAAAGCAGTTCGGTCAGCGCCTGTTGGGCGAAGCGATGCAGGAAAGCATCGATGGTGCAATGAACCAGCATTTTGAAGACAGCGGCGAGCGTCCTGCACTTCAGCCCGAGGTCAAAATGACCAACGAAGACTGGAAAGAAGGCGACGACGTCGAGGTCGCAATGTCCTATGAGGCACTGCCTGCGATCCCCGAAGTTGACCTGAAATCGGTTGAGCTGGAAAAGCTGGTTGTCAAAGCGGACGACGCAGCCATCGAAGAAGCGCTGAACAGCCTGGCCGAAACCGCGCAGGACTTCAAAGCGCGCCGCAAGGGTTCTAAAGCCAAGGACGGCGATCAGGTTGTGATCGACTTTGTTGGCAAGGTTGACGGTGAAGAGTTCGAAGGCGGTTCGGCTGAAGATTACCCGCTGGTTCTGGGTTCCAACAGCTTCATCCCCGGCTTTGAAGAGCAGCTGGTTGGCGTGAAGGCCGAAGAAGTCAAAGACGTCAACGTTTCCTTCCCCGAGGAATACGGCGCAGAGCATCTGGCCGGCAAAGACGCCGTATTCACCTGCACCATCAAAGAGGTGAAAGAACCCGTTGCTGCAGAAGTAAACGACGAGCTGGCGACCAAGTTCGGCGCAGAAGATCTGGCCGCGCTGAAAGGTCAAATCGCCGAGCGTCTGGAAGCGGAATATTCCGGTGCATCGCGCGCGGTCATGAAGCGTGGCCTGCTGGACGCGCTGGACGAGAAGGTCTCGTTCGATCTGCCTCCGTCGCTGGTTGAAGCCGAAGCCAAGCAGATCGCACATCAGCTGTGGCACGAGGAAAACCCGGAAGTGGAAGGCCACGACCACGCCGAGATCGAGCCCACAGATGAGCACAACAAGCTGGCCGAACGCCGCGTGCGTCTGGGCCTGCTGTTGGCTGAACTGGGCCAGAAGGCCGAGGTTGAGGTCACCGATTCCGAGATGACCCAGGCGATCATGAACCAGGCACGTCAGTACCCGGGTCAGGAACGTCAGTTCTTTGAGTTCGTGCAGCAGAATGCTCAGATGCAGCAACAGCTACGCGCGCCGATCTTCGAAGACAAAGTCATCGACTATGTTTTTGAACTGGCTCAGGTCGCGGACAAAGAAGTCAGCAAAGACGATCTGCAGAAAGCCGTTGAGGCACTGGACGAGGAGTAATCCTCGTCCGCCCATCCCAATGGGCGTAAAAAAATACGGAGCCGTCTGAAAAAAGACGGCTCCGCTTGGGTGGCTTTAACTTATGAGGTGAGGGGGTCAGGCCTCATGAGCAAAAGCACGGGGGGTTCTTAACAGAGCGGTCTTCTGCTCTGGCGTAAAGCGGTCTGAAAGCGCCTCGATCAGCTTCAGTACTGACTCGACTTCGGCTTTCGATGTTGCCGAACTCATCTGTTCGACAAAGTACTTTTCCAACTGAGTCAGCGGCTGGTGGTCGTAGTTTGCGGCACCTTGCTTGGCATTTGTGCCCTCAAACAGCTCCAGCGCCTGTTCTTCGGTCAGGAAGACATCGTGTTCAATGCCTGCATAGTCCCGAACACCCGAGATCCGTTCATCCGAACAGTCCATAAGGGCGGCCATGGCCACAACCTTGCCCATTGGCTTGGCAGTTCCAAGATAATCGTAAGGCGCGTTGCCGGATCTTTGCAGGACGCGGTTCATCACAGGGTCAATCACGGCAATCGAGTCCAATACGCCGGCCATCTTGGCATATTCGAACGAGCCGATCATGATCTCGCTGGTGACATAGGATACCGAGTTTTCCCCTCGTCCTCGCCCAAGCTTTTTGGTGTCAACGCAAAACCGGGTTGCTTCCCAGACCTGCGCGCTGCGGATCGGCGGTTCGCCGTCCAGGATTGAATAAAAAACGTCGGAAAGCATGTGCGGCCCGGTCGTTTGCAGTAGTCTCATGCATCCAACAACGTCCCCATCGTCGTTGATGCTAACTACATGTGCTGGATGAAGGTCGTCAAAGTGGTCGCGTTCGCGCCCATCGACAATGTTTACATCCCAACCAAGGCGCTCGCCAAAAACGCGCGCACGCAGTTTGTACATCTCGTCCAAGACATGCTTAAACTTATTCTGGTTAATACCATCAATTACGATGATCATTTCCATCCCCCTACAGTCTGGTTACCGTAAGGATGACGTTAACTAAGATTTGAGCTAAGACTATTGGGGGTTTCCCGTATTTTTTATCTTTTTTGATTATCCTGGGGCGATTAAGCCCAGTCCGATAGCCCTTCCAATGGCTTGCGGAGTTGTCAATGCACCCAGTTTTTCACGGCCGGACCGCATGTGAACTTCGACAGTACGGTGTGAAATTGACAAAATATCGCCGATATCCTGTTGAGATTTGCCGCCAGCGACCCATTGTAGGATCTCTTTCTCTCGGGTCGAAAGGGCTGGTAGATACAGCGCTTTGGCCAGCAGACCGGACTGCATCACAGTATCATGTGCCGTAACTGCAGCCATCTGCAGGTCCCCCATCACATGTTTCTTCAACTTCTCCCACTCGGAATCCGAGCAATTTCGGGTCACATTCAGCAGGCCGCATTCCCCGTACGGTCCCCGTACCGGTACTGTTAACCCACGGGACGAAATGCCAAAATCATGCGCATCTCGAAAAACCGAATGGAACTTTTCGTCACGATTAAATCTGCCCCAGTCAACCGGAGCGATGCTGAGCGCAGATTGATATAAGGTCGGGTCGAAATGGTGAAATCCCTGGCTGCCGTAGTGAATCTTCCATTCGTCTGGGAAGTTGGCATATCCCTGAACATCACCCTTTACAGGGTTAAAAGTGGCATAAGACGCGTAGTCGAAACCCAATTCATCGCAGACAGCATTAATTATGTCGGCTGCCGACTTTTCCTCGTGGTCGATCGCGGCCAAGTCTATTAGTTTCACCTGTCCAACCCTTGCGGCGGCAAATCTTTCCCCAAAGACATGCCAAATCTGTCCATTTCACCGAATACGTTGCGTCAACTGTGGTGCCTGACGCAAGCTAATTGTGCATAACGCTTAGGCATAATGCGTGGTTCTGGCAACAGAATACCTTAGCGATTACATAAGTCATTATTGCAACCTTTACGCTAATGACAAGCTATATCCTTACCTAACGTCACTTCGACCTTAGGCCAGTTTCAACGAGCATCCCGGCGGCCTTAGCCTCGGGGTAGTAACCTTTGGCATAAAGGAAGATGGCCCGCTTCTGGTCGCCATCTGACAAGAGCCACGCCCCACGCAGATATTTTCCGGCGAATTCCAGATTGGTGTCTGCGTCCAACAATCCCTGTGAGTTGCCTTTGTACCCCATGGAACGTGCTGTCGCGGGCAGGATTTGCAGCAACCCGTAATAGGGGCGGTTAACGGCCCACGGTCGGTGCGTGCTCTCCCTTATGGCGAGCTTGTGCACCAGCTCGCGTGGCAATTCATAGTGGTCAGCCCACTTGTTGATTGATGCGCGCAACTCGGGGGTCTCGTTGGGGTATAGTGGCGGATCAAAAGGGGCATTACGTGAACTGTGCCTGCCATCCTGGCCGCCGCAAGCAGCCAGGGCAGGTGCGCCAAGTAGTGTAACAAGTAGAGCGCGGCGCGTGTATTGGGGCATATGTGGTCTCCGGATGGGGTTGGGCGCATGATAGTCCCGCCGGACGCAACCGCAAGCAGACAGCCAACCCGCGCGCTGATTTATGCCGTGTCTCGTTGCGTCACCTTTCGACGCCGGAGTGTTCCGTTTTGGTCGGGCCGGAAGGGCGCGTTGTCACATTTCGACCTGGAACCACAGAATGATATCGGCAAACCAGATTTTGTTCTCTGTCGCGCGAAACTGAACGGTGTTATTGATCCCCGGGTTCAGAACGGTTCCGGGGAAGGTCTCCCATAATCCACGAATGTCGCCGCCCGACATGGACGGGCCATAAATAAAGGTATCGTTTATCTCGATCTGAAAGGCCCCTCCGGACGGCGTTGCCCAGGCTTTGAAGGCAAGGATCGGTTTCGCGCGGTTGGTTCCAATGATCAGGTTGGAAGGGATCGGGTCGCTGAAGGTCTGGCTTTCACCGGGGTTTAAAGAAAAAGAGCCGTCATTCACGACGATGTAGTCACACAAGGATGCCATAATGGTTTCTCCTGTCGGATCGCGATCCGCCCAGATGCGCGATCACGCAAATTGCTAATAAAATGAACTTCAAAAAAATGCGACTGGGGCGGCAGGGGCCGCGTGACCCTAGGATAGCACAATTTCCATCCTAATTCGTGGTCACATCCGACGCCGCGATCTATCTTGGCCCAGGATACGAACAAAAAAAGGCCGCGCCTTTCGGCGCGGCCAATCAATCTTTCAAAGGCAGCCAGATCAGGCTTTGGCTTCGTCTTCCTCAGCCGGGGCTTCTTCGGCGACCATATCGTCGTCGTCAGACGCTGCGGAGCCGATATCGTCGAACAGTTCGGCGATTTCGAATTCTGCGGCAGCCTCTTCTTCGGCGGCCAATTCCTGGATCGATTTACCCGACGCCTGCAGTTCTGCTTCTTCTTGCGAACGGGCGACGTTCATCTTGATCTGGACTTCGACCTCGGGGTGCAGTTTGACTGCGACCGAGTGCACACCCAGATCTTTGATCGGTGCGATCAGGATGACCTGCTTCTTGTCGACGGTGAAACCAGCCTCGGTTGCGGCATCTGCGGCGTCACGCGGGGTGACCGAGCCGTACAGTGCGCCAGCATCCGATGCTGAACGAATCACGATGAATTGCTGACCGTCCAGCTTTTCAGCCAGTGCTTCAGCTTCTTTCTTGGTTTCCAGGTTGCGGGCCTCAAGCTGCGCTTTCTGGGCTTCGAACGACGCGATGTTGGCGTTCGATGCGCTCAGCGCTTTGCCTTGGGGCAGCAGGAAGTTGCGGGCAAAGCCAGACTTGACGTCAACGACGTCGCCCATCTGACCCAGTTTCGCAACGCGTTCCAGCAGGATAACTTGCATATCAGTCTCTCCTTACTTCACAGCGTAGGGCAGCAGGGCGAGGAAGCGGGCGCGCTTGATAGCACGGGCCAGTTCACGCTGCTTTTTCGCCGAAACGGCGGTGATGCGCGAGGGAACGATCTTGCCACGCTCAGAGATGTAGCGCTGCAGCAGACGGGTGTCTTTGTAATCGATCTTCGGCGCGTTGTCGCCCGAGAACGGGCAGACTTTGCGGCGGCGGAAAAATGGTTTTGCGGCCATGGTATATGTCCTTTCGTCAGGCGTTGATCAGCGGCGCTCGCGGCGGCCTTCGCGCTCGTCGCGCTTCTGCATCTGGACCGAGGGGCCCTCGTTGTGCTCGTCGACCTTGATGGTCAGAACGCGCATAACGTCGTCATGCAGGCGCATCAGGCGCTCCATTTCCTGAACGGCGCCAGCTGGGGCGTCGGTCTTCAGGAAGGAATAGTGACCCTTGCGGTTCTTGTTGATCTTGTAGGCCATCGTCTTGACGCCCCAGTACTCGCTTTCGACGACGTTGCCGCCGTTGTCAGCCAGAACGGTGCCGAAATGTTCGACGAGGCTTTCTGCCTGCGCGTTGGACAGGTCCTGACGCGCGATCATTACATGCTCATACAGTGGCATGTGCACTCCTGTTTCTATCAAGGCGCATTTCAAAGGCGGGGCCAGTTCGTCCTTCGCGACCCTGCCACGAGAGGCTGCGCGATTCATAACTCTTGCGAAGGATGGCCCCATATACACCATTCGCGTCGGGGGGCAAGGGCCGTCACACATGCCTTGGTGAAGTCGCGCTATTTCCTTTGCGCTGCCCAATTCCTGACGCTTTTCGGCTCAAAGTTGTTTTGCATACCGGGAACTAACCGGACAGACCGAACCAAAGACGGCAACGTGAACTAGGGTACAGAGAAATGACCGCGATGAACACGAATACCTTCGAGAAGTCTGCGACCAGCACGACTTATGATCAATCGGTTCCAGTTCTTATCGCATTTGCGCCGAACTGGAGGGCACGCACCGTTCTGGCACGCATCGCGGGGGCGTTGTTGATCGTTGTCGCGTTTTCCATGTGGCTGATGTCTGGCGCGGTGATGGCAACCGAAGTTTGGCCGATCAAACTGGCTGCGTCGCTGACATTCTTACTGATCGGCGTCAGCCTGCTGACCATTCAGGTGCTTGATGCGCGCCCCGATGCCTATTTTGATCCGATCCGCCGCGAAGTACGCGTGCTGCAAAAGAATGAAAACGGGCGTCCTCAGACAGTACTGCGCCGCAGCTATGACACCTTGGGTGGTGCACGGTTCGATGATGATCAGGTCGAACTCTATGATGTGGACGGCAGCCTGCTGATGAAGTTGCCGCTACAATCGGCGGATGTTGGCCGAGCGCTGAAGGGCCAATTGAGCGGAAGTGTAACGATCTTCGCCTGATTTTCACTTCTGTTCATTTAGGAACAGAAATTGTTAGAGAATAAGTCTTGTGTGCCGCCCAAGGGCGGCACATTTTTGTTGTTGAGCATTCCAACTGGTTTGCACTCACAACATTTTTGGAGATAGTCATGAAATCCACCCTTCTTGCTGCTGCACTGGCCGTATCGGCGACCTCGGCGTTTGCAAGCGCCGAGAAATACGTTTTGGACCCCAGCCACAGCCAGGTTGTCTTCAACTATAACCACCTTGGTTTTTCCACCACGACTGGCATGTTCTCGGGCTTTGAAGGCGAGATCATGTTCGATCAGGAAAACCCGGCAGATTCCAGCGTGAGCGTGTCGATGCCTGTGGTCGAAATGATCACCGGCTGGAAGCCGCGCGAAGATCACTTCATGACCGAAGACTTCTTTGGCGTCGCCGAGGGTGACCTGATTTCGTTCACCTCGACCGGTATCGAAGTCACCGGTGAAAACACCGCGAACATCACCGGCGACCTGACCATGAACGGCGTGACCAAGTCGGTCGTTCTGGACGCCAAGCTGAACCAGGTTGGCGAGCATCCGATGGCGGGCAAGCCCTGGGCCGGATTTGATGCCACCACCACACTGGTCCGAAGCGAGTTCGACTTGGGCCAGTTCGCACCGTTTGTAAGCGATGAGGTTGAGGTTCGTATTTCGGTAGAGGCGCAAAAGGCCGAGTAAGCCTGCCTTATATGCAAAAAGAAACCGCCGGGACCCGTCAGGCCTCGGCGGTTTTTTCTTTATTCGGCTTGGGTGGCTGTCAGTTCAACGGCTACTTTTACGGCAAAGGCCAGCGAGTCCTCGGTTGGTTGCGTCGTACCGACGTCGTAATCTAGACGGTTCAGATCCAACTCTCCCTGCATCTTGGCGGTACCGTCCTGCAGGTCCAGCTCGAACGGCAGGACGACGTCCATGGTTTTGTCGCGAATGGTCAAAGTGCCGCGTGCCTCATAGGCTAGATCGGTCTTGAACAGATCTGCGGTGAAATTCGCGGTCGGGAACTGAGTGCTATCAAAGAAATCCGCGCCAAGGGCTTGCTGTGTCACGGTGCCAATGGTCAATGAGCCGACGGCGATTGTCACATCAACAGTCCCGGCCGGTCCGGGTTCCGCAGGGTCGTCGAATGTGATTGCCGCAGTCCAGTCGGAAAACGCGCCGCTGACGGGGCTGCCCAACTGGGTGATCGTGATCGCCAGCGAACCTTCCTGCACCTGCCAGTCGGATTGCACCGCCTCCAATTCGGCAGATGCATGATCACCGGTCGGATGTGCCGAGTAGGCTCCGTCGAACCACCCGATGCTAATAGCAACGGCCCAGACGGCGACTGCTGCGACGACGGGTGCAGGTGAGTGCCATTGCGTTGGCGGTTCCGGCAAATCCACCCGTCCGGGCAGCATGCGGCGCAATGTGCTGTCTTTGTCGATCACGTGGTGCTTGAGCGCGCCAACAATATGCAAAACCAGAGCACCCACTAGCACCAGCATCAGAACGAAGTGTAACCCGGCGCTTGTTTCGGCCAACGCGGGGGATTTGGGCACAAAGGGCAGGTTCTGCCCGATCGGCCAAAGGATCGGCGCAAACCCTTCGGTGGCCGCATGGTGAATCCAGCCTGTCAGGGGAACCAGTACCAGCGAGCCATACAACAGCCAGTGGACGGTTTCCGCAGCAAATGCCTCGGGCTTGTTTTCAGCATTGAGCAATCCTGGTTTGGGCTGGCTGATCGCCCACAAGATACGGGCAAGCGCCACGAAGAAGACCGTGACCCCGATAGTTTTGTGTAGCGAAAACAGCTGCGCGGCCTGTTGCAGGTCTTCCGGTGTCGTTGGAATGGCCGGGTCTTCAATTGCGTGCGCCAGTTGGTTCGCGAACCACCCAATCGGAAGCGCTGTCAGAATGAGCAAGGCCGTCAGCCAGTGGAAGGTTTTCGAAACGCCTCCATAGCTTTGGGTGGTGTTGGCAAGGGGCATGGGTTCACGACTCCGATCTGTTTGCTATGGCCACCCTAAATGCAGCGCGGGCCGACACAATAGCCTCTGACGCACAGAATGCGTGTCAGGATGCAGAGCTTGTGCCGCTCGTTCACTCGGTTTACACCCCTTCGCAACCTAACGTCATCCAAGAGGTTGCAATGACACGCGCGTTCGTTTTTCCGGGGCAGGGCGCCCAAACCATCGGTATGGGCAAGGCACTGGCCGAGGCCTATCCGGCTGCACAGGCTGTTTTCGACGAGGTCGATGAAGCGCTTGGTGAAAAGCTGAGCACGTTGATCTGGGAAGGTGACATTGCCGAACTAACGTTGACGCAGAACGCACAGCCGGCGCTGATGGCGACCTCGATGGCCGCGATGCGCGCGTTGGAGGCCGAAGGTGTTGCCGTCACAGACGCTGCATTTGTTGCTGGGCATTCGCTGGGGGAATACTCAGCGCTTGCGGCAGCTGGTGCGCTGTCGATTGCGGATACGGCGCGTTTGTTGCGGACACGTGGTCAGGCGATGCAAAGCGCCGTTCCCGTGGGTGAAGGCGCAATGGCCGCAATTCTGGGGCTGGACCTTGAAGCGGTTCGTGCCGTCGCAGAAGAGGCTGCGCAGGGCGCGGTCTGTCAGGCCGCGAACGACAACGACCCTACCCAGGTGGTTGTGTCGGGTGCGAAAGCGGCCGTGGAACGTGCTGCCGAGATTGCCAAGGAAAAAGGTGCCAAGCGTGCTGTAATGTTGCCCGTGAGCGCCCCGTTCCATTGTGCGTTGATGCAACCCGCCGCGGATGTGATGACCGAGGCGCTGGCCGCAGTTGAAATCAAGGCCCCAGCGGTTCCGCTGATTGCGAACGTGCGCGCTGAGGCTGTTGGCGATCCGGAACTGATACGTCAGTTGCTGGTCGAGCAGGTCACCGGTTCTGTGCGCTGGCGCGAAAGCGTGCTGTATATGGCGGCGCAAGGCGTGACCGAGACATGGGAGATCGGCGCAGGTAAGGCGTTGTCGGGGATGATCCGCAAGATCGACCGCGCGATTGCCGGCAAGGCTGTTGGCACGCCGGACGACGTGCAGAATGTGGTTAAGAGCGAATCATAAGAACAACGTGCGACGCAAGTTGCGCTGCAAAGGGAAGATCGAATGTTTGATTTGACAGGTAAGAATGCGTTGATCACCGGTGCGTCCGGCGGGATTGGCGGCGAGATTGCGCGCGTGCTGCACGGCGCGGGAGCCACGGTTGCGCTGTCCGGCACACGTGTTGAACCGCTCGAGGCATTGGCCACCGAACTGGGTGAGCGGGCGCATGTTCTGCCATGCAACCTGAGCGACGGCGAAGCTGTTTCCGCACTGCCAAAGCAGGCGGCCGAGGCGATGGGGGCAGTTGATATTTTGGTCAACAATGCCGGGATTACCCGAGACAACCTGTTCATGCGCATGTCGGATGACGAATGGCAAAGCGTGATCGACGTGAACATGACCTCGACCGCCAAGCTGTGCAAAGGCGTGCTTAGGGGCATGATGAAGGCGCGCTGGGGGCGGATCATCAACATCTCGTCCGTCGTCGGTGCCACCGGGAACCCCGGTCAGGCAAACTATGCAGCGTCCAAGGCCGGTATGGTCGGCATGACCAAATCGCTGGCCTATGAGGTTGCCAGCCGCGGTATCACGGCAAATGCGGTTGCTCCGGGCTTTATCACCACGGCCATGACCGACAAGCTGACCGACGATCAGAAAACGGGTATTTTGGGGCAGGTTCCGGCCGGTCGCATGGGGGATGCATCGGAAATTGCAGCGGCTGTTCTGTATCTTGCCAGCCCCGAAGCCGGATATGTTACCGGAACCACCTTGCATGTTAACGGCGGTATGGCCATGTTGTGACCGCGGACAGGGGCAGGTGCGAAAGCGTTTGCCTCGCGCGTTGTCTATGCTATAGGCGGCGCATAAATGCTGGGGTCGACCAAATGGTCGGCCTTCTACTTTCCCGGTCATCCGGGACCCAACCGCCCGCACCGGGCAAATCAAAGCCAGCCTGAGCGGGCAAGGGCAGAACCGGGCACTAGGCCCTGAAAACGGAATGAGGAATAGACATGAGCGACGTCGCAGATCGCGTTAAAAAGATCGTTGTTGAGCACCTGGGTGTTGAAGAAGACAAAGTGACCGAAAACGCGTCCTTCATCGACGATCTTGGCGCAGACAGCCTGGACACTGTTGAGCTGGTTATGGCCTTCGAAGAAGAGTTCGGCATCGAAATCCCTGATGACGCAGCCGAGACAATCCAGACATTTGGCGACGCCGTCAAATTCATCTCAGAAGCTTCCTAAAGCTTCGAAATAATCAAAAAGCGGCGCTTCCGGGCAACGGAGGCGCCGTTTTTTTGTGCCTTGTTCAATTCTGCCTTGCAAGGTGCCGTATTCGTTCGCAACCTTTTGCCCGAGGCACATAATTCAAAGCGGGCAGGGCATGATACGATCCACCCCTATGATCAATACGGCCCGTTTGACGCTGTGCGCCATGCGGCCAGAAGATTTTAACCGGTTCGCCGAGATTTGGCGCAACCCATGCATCGTGCGACATATCGGCGGCAAGCCGCGGTCGCGCGGAGAGGCGTGGGATTCATTCCTTCGAAATGCCGGGCACTGGCAAATGGCCGGTTTCGGGCAGTGGGCCGTGGTCCAGCAGTCGAATCGCCAGATGGTCGGTCAGGCGGGGTTCTTTTACGGTAACCGTTCGATTGGCGAGGATTTCGACAGTTTCCCCGAGGCCGGATGGATTCTGGTTCCCGAGGCACAGGGACAGGGATTGGGGCTGGAGGCCGCGCAGGCCGCGCATGATTGGTTTGACCGGATCATGCCCGGTCCATTAGTGGCGATGGTGAATTCGGCAAACTCAGTCTCGCAAAAACTGGCGGGTAAGCTGGGCTATACCCCGATGCGCGAATGTGCGTTCAACGGCAGCGACGTCACGCTTATGCGCCGCAATGGGCCGCCGCCGCGCCACTGACAATTTGAGACTTCCCGAATGCCGCAAACCGGCCGTAGTTTGCCGATCCTGGTAATAACGGACCGATCTTCCGCGTGTATGGTACTCTGGAATTGCAGAGCGATTGAGCGGAGGAGAATGCTCATGAGGATTTACCCCACGATGGAATTGCAGAACGGCCGGTGTGTCACACTGGACAAGGGCCGTCTGGACGACGCGATGATCTGGCATGTGAATCCGGCGGAAACGGCGCGCAGCTGGTCTGCAGCCGGTGCCATGTGGATGCACCTGACGGATTTCGATGCGATCGAAGGCCGCGACACCAACGCCGAATTGGTCGAGGAAATCATCCGCACGTCCGAGATGTCTGTGCAGCTGGCCGGCGGTATGCGGACGCGGGAACAGGTCGAATACTGGATCGACAAAGGCGCGGGACGGGTGGTGATTGGTACGCTTGCCGCCTGGGATCCGAATCTGGTCAAGGAACTGGCCAAGCTTTATCCGGACCAGATCGTTCTGGCTGTGGACGTCTGGCAAGGTCAGGTGATGACCGAAGGCTGGCGCAGTCAGAGTGCGTTTACGCCTGAGGCGTTTATTCAAGCGTTCGAGGGCACGCCTTTCGCGGCGATTCTGGTGACCGATATTGACAGCGACATCGAAGACGTCGATGCGCAGCTGGGTCTGATCTCGGGTCTTGCACAGCTGTCACGCACACCGGTTATTGCCAGCGGTGTCGTTCGGACATCGGATGACATCTCGCGTCTGGCCTATGTGCACAACATCTCGGGTGCATTGGTTGGGCGGGCTTTGTTCCGCAAGGCGATTGACTTGGCAGACGCGCTTAACGTGGCCGAGCAGGCCCACGAACCAGTCGCTGAATTCCAGTAAACCTGTCTTGCACGTCATTGCCCCGGCCTTTCAATTCCCTGAAAGGGCCGGGGCAATTTGTTTTGGTACATCCCGCACAGACCTGCCGCCCGGCGAAATGGTGCCGGGTGGGAATGTGCCGTTGCTCTTGCCCCCGGACCCCGGGCCGGGGTATGAGCGGTTCTCAAATAGGAAGCAGGCAAGAGGCATTTCATGCGCAGAGTCGTTGTAACCGGTCTGGGATTGGTCACTCCTTTGGCCAGCGGGGTCGAGAAATCTTGGTCACGGCTGCTGGATGGGGAATCCGGCGCGGGCCCGATCACGAAATTTGATGCCGAAGCAAGCGGTGTCACCACGACCTATGCCTGCGAAGTTCCGCGCGGCGATGGAACTGACGGGACATTCAATCCCAACGATTGGTTGCCGCCAAAAGAGCAACGCAAGATCGAAGACTTTATCCTGTATTCGATCGCTGCCGCTGACATGGCTTGTCAGGATGCAAACTGGCTGCCCGAGGATGAAGAGGACCGCCTGCGTACAGGTGTGCTGATCGGATCGGGTATCGGCGGGCTGGGCTCTATAGCTGAAACGGCGAACCTGATCCGCGACAAAGGTCCGCGTCGTGTATCACCCTTCTTTATTCCCGGCGCGCTGATCAACCTGGCATCCGGCCAGGTTTCTATCCGCCACGGGTTCAAGGGGCCCAACCACTCGGTCGTTACGGCTTGTTCGACAGGTGCGCATGCAATCGGCGACGCCAGCCGCATCATTCGCGCAGGCGACGCGGAAGTCATGGTTGCTGGTGGCGGCGAAGGCTGTATTTGCGAGATCGGTATCGCTGGCTTTAACGCATGCAAGGCGCTGTCGACCAAATATGCCGATGATCCGAAGAAAGCCAGCCGCCCGTATGACCTGGACCGTGACGGCTTTGTCATGGGCGAGGGCGCAGGCATCGTGGTTCTGGAAGAATACGAGCACGCCAAGGCGCGCGGTGCGAAGATCTATGCCGAAGTGCTGGGTTACGGCATGTCCGGCGACGCTTATCACATCACCGCACCGTCCGAGGATGGTGATGGCGCTGAGCGTTCCATGAAGGCCGCATTGCGCAGCGCCGGGTTGGAGCCTTCGGATCTGGACTATATCAACGCGCATGGTACATCGACCATGGCGGATACGATCGAACTGGGCGCAGTTGAGCGCCTGTTAGGTGATCACGCAAGCAAGGCCACCATGACCTCGACCAAATCGGCCACCGGTCACCTTTTGGGTGCGGCGGGCGCTATCGAGGCTATTTTCTCGATCCTGGCGATCCGGGATCAGGTGGCTCCGCCGACGATCAATCTGGATAACCCAGCCGTTGAAACTCCGATTGATCTGGCACCCAACGCCAAGCGTGAGCGTGAGATCAACGTGGCGCTGTCGAATTCGTTCGGCTTTGGCGGCACCAATGCCAGCGTGATCTTCGGAAAGGTCAGCTAAATGTTGCGGGCTCTTGCTTCGAACGCGCTGACTCTGCTGATTGTAGGCTTGTTCCTGATGGGCGGGCTGGTTGTGTGGGGGCAGTCGCAATACAAGGCCGAGGGTCCGCTGGAATCCGCCATGTGCCTGCAGGTCAGAAGCGGGTCGAATATGACCCGTGTCAGCCAAGAGCTTGAAGATGACGGAGCCATCAGCAGCGCCATGATCTTTCGCATGGCGGCGGACTACACGGATAAATCGCAGCAGCTGAAAGCCGGTAGCTTTCTGGTGCGCGAAGGCGCGTCGATGGAGCAGATCATCGACGAGATCACAAGCAGCGGTGCCAGCACCTGCGGGTCTGAGATTGAATACCGTATCGGTGTCACGCGCATCCAGACCCGGGTACGCGAGTTGGACCCGGCAACGCTGGAGTTTGTCGAGATCGCATCGTTTGATGTGACCGACGAAGAAATCCCTGCCGAATACGGTCAAAAGCGCGAAGAGGCCGATACCCGATACCGTGTGTCCGTTGCTGAAGGCGTGACCTCATGGCAGGTGGCGCAAGGCTTGCAGGCGATTGAACCGCTGACAGGTGAGATTGCCGAGATCCCGGCCGAAGGGATGTTGGCGCCTGACAGCTATGATTTGGCACCGGGCGATGACCGGACAGCTGTTCTGCAGGCGATGCAAGACAAGCAACAATTGCGCATCAATGCAGTGTGGGAGAACCGCCAAGGCGACCTTCCCATCAGCAGCCCAGAGGAAATGCTGATCCTTGCGTCGATCATCGAAAAGGAAACCGGTGTTCCCAATGAACGCGGGCAGGTCGCAAGCGTCTTCGTAAACCGGCTTGAGCAGGGCATGAAGCTGCAGACAGACCCGACGGTTATCTATGGCGTCACCAAGGGTCAAGGCACGCTGGGGCGCGGGCTGCGTCGCAGTGAGCTGCGCCGTGCAACACCTTGGAATACTTATGTGATAGACGGTTTGCCGCCGACACCCATTGCCAACCCGGGGTTGGCCAGCCTTGAGGCTGCTGTCGCACCGGAAGAGACCAACTTTGTCTTCTTTGTTGCGGATGGCACCGGGGGGCACGCGTTTGCGGAAACCTTGCAGGAGCACAATCGGAACGTCGCCAAGTGGCGAGAGATTGAGGCAGAGAGAAACAGCTCAAGCAACTAAGAAAAAAAGGCCGCGTCGAAAACGCGGCCTTTTCTTTTTGTTATGCGGCGGGACGTCCGCGTGGACGACGACGTTTCGAGGACGCGGGCTTCGATGTCGAATTTGCCCCCTGCGGTTTACGCCCCCGGAAGCCTCCGCGATTACGGGTTTTCTTGGGCTCGGAAAATTCTGGCATGGTGCCGCTGGCGACCGGAATTTCGATCTTCATAAGCTTCTGAATCTGGCGCAGCTGATCCACCTCGTCCGGTGAGCAGAATGCGATAGCTTCACCTTCGCGACCAGCACGGGCTGTGCGCCCGATGCGGTGCACATAGTTGTCGGGCACCTCGGGCAGGTCATAGTTGATCACATAGGCAACACCGGGAATGTCGATGCCACGCGCGGCCACGTCGGTCGCGACCAATACGTTGATCTCTCCGGCCCGGAACGCCTTGATCGCGCGGTCGCGCTGTCCCTGGCTTTTGTTGCCGTGGATCGAGGCCGCGTTGAAACCATCGGCCACAAGGCCTTTCATCAGTTTCTCGGCTCCGTGTTTGGTACGGGAAAACACCAAGGTCAGAGCCTCCATTTCAGCGGACAGAATTTCGCGCAGTTTCCGCGGTTTGCCGGCCCTGTCGACGAAATGCACGGACTGCGTGATCTTGTCAGCCGCTTTACCTGGAGGCGAGACCTGCACCCGCTGCGGGTTGGTCAGATAGGATTGGCTGAGTTCCTCCATCTGCTTCGGCATAGTGGCCGAAAACAGCATGGTTTGACGCGGCGTGCCCAGCTTGGGTGCGATTTTGCGCAGGGCGTGGATAAAGCCCATGTCCAACATCTGGTCGGCCTCGTCCAGTACAAGGTGTCGCACCGAGCCGAGGTCAACGGCACCGCGTTCCATCAGGTCGATCAAACGCCCGGGCGTGGCGACCAGAATGTCGGTGCCGCGCGACAGGAACGAGATCTGTCTGCCGATCGACTGGCCACCGACCACGGTGGCCACGCGCAGCTTGGTCTTGTCGGTCAGGTTGCGCAGGCTATCCGCGATCTGGTTGACCAGCTCGCGGGTGGGGGCAAGGATCAGCGCCTTGGCGGTTTTGGGCGCGGGTTTGCCGGACTGCGCCAACAAGTGGTCGATCAGCGGCAGCCCGAAGGCCAGCGTCTTACCGGTGCCGGTCTGCGCCAGGCCCATGATGTCGTGACCGTTCAGCGCCAGCGGGATGGCCTGGTTCTGAATAGGCGTCGGTTGTGAGAAATTGGCACGTTTCAGTGCATCGTTGAGGGCTGGTGCAAGACCCAGCATGTCGAAGTCGAACAAATAACTATCCTTTGTAATCCGCAAGGCGATAGCCGCACGGACAAGACGTGTCTGGCCACGCAGCGCGTGACCGGCAGGGTTTCCGCTAAACCTCGGGACGTGCAGGCGAACCCTGCGCCATCTGGCGTCGCGTCAAGAACCCTGCGTGAATGGGAACTAGGAGAAGTAGTGATGCGCTGTGGGGTCTGCTACGACCGTCAATGCTCACGCGTCAGCGCTGTCTTAAGGTGGCACATGCTAGTTTTGCTAACAATTGTCAAGGCATGAACTGCGAAGTGGGAACATGTACCGGCCGCGGCCGTCAGGGAATGGATTGTTCAAATAGAAAACCCCGAGGTACTTCTTGGCTTTTGTAACAACGGTAAATATCCGATCCTTAGGAGGGATGACTTTTTGTGTATGACCAAAAAAGGATCCCAGAAATGTGCGTGAAAATACTTGTAGCTTCCACTCTGACTGTGGTTCTAGCCGCGTCTTCAGCAATCGCTTGCTCTCGGATCGTCTATGAAACGGCAGACGGATCCTACCTCACGGGGAGGACGCTTGACTGGTTCGAAGATACTTCAACAGACATTTGGGCCTTCCCGCGGGGCATGGACCGTGACGGTGGCGCCGGAGAGAATTCGGTCGAATGGACGTCCAAATACGGCTCTGTCGTGGCAACGATCTATGACGGAGCAACTGTTGACGGCATGAATGATGGCGGGCTGGTCGGCAATGCTCTCTATCTTGCCGAAGCGGATTACGGGACGGAAAATGCCGGAGACAAACCTCTCCTTTCTGTCGGAGGGTGGTTGCAGTATTTTCTGGATAACTTTGCAACAGTTGAAGAAGCCGTTGCAGCTATTGAGCAAGAGCCATTCGTGATCGTAGCGCCGATGTTGCCTAGCGGACATGAGGCAGGAGGGCATATTGCGCTATCCGATGCGTCTGGTGACAGTGCAATATTCGAGTATCTCGATGGCGAGTTGGCTATCCACCATGGCCGCGAATTTACTGTCATGACGAACTCTCCTTCTTTTGACGAACAACTCGCTATCACCACTTATTGGGGTGAAGTTAATGGTCTTTCATTTTTGCCCGGAACCCATCGGTCTTCCGACCGGTTTGCGCGGTTGAGCTGGAATCTGAATGCCGTTCCCTCATTCGAAGACAAAAACGATGCGACGGCGGCGGTGTTCTCTCTCGTGCGATCAATTTCCGTACCATTTGGTGTGACGGACCCGGAGCGCCCAAACATCGCATCAACAACCTGGCGTACGGTCGCTGACCATGAGCTGGGTCGGTACTATTATGAGAGCGTGTTCAGCCCCACATTGTTTTGGGTGGATATCGAAAACCTTGATCTCTCCGATGGGGCTTCTACCCTGAAACTGGAACTTGGCGAAAAGCCCATCCTTGCGGGCGAGGTTTCGGCCAACTTTGAACCTTCCGAGCCATTTCTTTTTCTCGGCGAAACGTAACGTTGCAATCACGGGGCTCAACCATTGACGCCTGTCTGCCAATGGCCCGATCAGTAAAGGTCTCTTAACTATCAGCGCACGTTACCCGTTGCGCCGTTGTTGCGCAAAGCATTGACTTTGCGGACTTTCTCGCGTATAAGTTGTGTCATGCTAGAAGAGGTGGGCGACGGCCCCGGGGCGACCCGGTGGCCGTTTTTCGTTTCTCTCGTGCGGAGATCACTCACGCATGAGGTCACAGGCACACATGACTTTGATTACCCCGGAAGAGCGGATGTCCCAGACGGCTGATTTGTTGCAGTCGCTTGAGAGATCCATTCGCGATCTGCGCCAAGCAGCGGAAGAACTGCGCAAACAGATCGGTGCCGGGGAGGATGCAGATCTTGCTGGTTCAGCCAAGCAACTTGGGCAGTTAGAGGGGCTGATCCGAAGTTGTCAGAAAGTGGAGACAAGCTTTGTCGAACAACATCACAGACAAGCCGGAATTGCCCAAGGGGGGTATGCGCTCGACCTTGAGCGCGCTCGATTTGAGGTTGGGTGCAGGCTGGCTCGCCTCCGAGCCTGCTGCGGTTCGGGACAGATTTCTGAGTGAGATCGGGGAGGGGGGGCTGTGCGCCCTCCCTTTCCTGTTCGAGTTCTGGGCGCTGCCGCATCAGTTGCCGCCCGAAGGCGACTGGCGGTCCTGGGTCATCATGGGCGGGCGTGGGGCTGGTAAGACGCGGGCCGGAGCCGAATGGGTGCGACAGGTAGTCGAGGGGTCTTTGCCGCTGGATCGCGGCGAGGCGCGTCGTGTGGCGTTGGTGGGTGAGACCTTCGATCAGGTGCGCGATGTGATGATCTTTGGCGATAGCGGGATTCTGCAGTGTTCTCCGCCGGATCGGCGACCTGTCTGGAAGGCGTCGGAACGGAAACTGATCTGGCCAAACGGAGCAGAGGCGCAAGCGTTTTCAGCGCATGATCCCGAAGGGTTGCGCGGGCCTCAGTTCGATGCAGCCTGGGTGGATGAGCTGGCTAAGTGGAAGAAGGCGGGCGAGACCTGGGATATGCTGCAATTTGCGCTGCGCTTGGGGGAGCGGCCTCGGGTCTGTGTCACGACCACGCCTAGAAATGTGAAGGTATTGAAGGAATTGCTGGCATCTCCGTCCACCGTGCAGACCCATGCGCCGACCGAGGCGAACAGGGCCAATCTGGCGGATTCGTTTCTGGAAGAGGTACGCGCGCGCTATGCGGGCACGCGGCTGGGGCGGCAGGAGTTGGACGGCGTGCTGCTGTCGGATGCCGAGGGGGCGTTGTGGACCGGGTCCATGCTGGATGCGGCGCGAGTTGAAAATGTACCAGAGTTGGACCGTATAGTGGTGGCGCTGGACCCGGCGGTGACGGCTGGGTCGAATGCGGATGCCTGTGGGATCGTGGTGGTCGGCGCTCAGGTGCAGGGGCCGCCCGAGGAGTGGCGCGCCTATGTGCTGGCCGACCGGACGGTGCAGGGCGTTGGCCCGGCAGGCTGGGCACAGGCAGCGATTGACGCGATGGATGAGTTTGGGGCGGAACGGCTGGTGGCCGAGGTCAATCAGGGCGGGCAATTGGTGGAAGAGGTCGTGCGGCAGGTGGACCCTCTGGTCCCGTTCCGCGCCGTGCGGGCGTCACGCGGCAAGGTGGCGCGAGCCGAGCCTGTGGCGGCGCTGTACGAGCAGGGGCGGGTGGTGCATGCGGCCGGGTTGGACGCGCTGGAGGAGCAGATGTGCCAGATGACCGCGCGCGGGTTCGAGGGGCAGGGATCGCCCGACCGGGTTGATGCTCTGGTTTGGGCACTGCATGAGTTGCTGGTGGGGCCAGCGGGGGTGTATCGGCGGCCTAGGGTGCGGAGTTTGTGAAATAGAAATTTATTCGAGTTACCCGGAACTATAGCACAACCGTTGATGATCAGTTCAGAAATAGCTGTTAGTTCGTAGTTTAGATGCATCTCGTTCACGCTTTATCTATACACTGTAAATGTTTATCCAAAAGTTGTTCATCGTTAGGCGGTTTCGCAAGGAAGAATTCAAATGACTGATTTTTATAACTCTAGAGGCCACGCAATTTGTTTCGTGGTGGATGGGCAGTGGGTTTACCTGTGGAATGGTAAACCTGTTGGCTGGGTTGCAGATGGAAAGGTCTATTCTTACAGAGGCACGTTGCTGGGTTGGTGGCAGAACGGTTGGCTCTATGATCGGTCGAACCGCCCTTGCTTCTTTAGTTCTGATGCTACCGGAGGTCCCGCCAAGCCTGCTAGGGCTGCACGACCAGCAAAGGGTGCGCGAGGAGCAAGACCCGCTCGTGGAGCTCGCCAGGCAACTCCAGCGCGACCAGCTAGAAGCGTGACATGGTCTAGTTTTGGCGGTGAAGATTACTTCCTTCAATAGAGGTCGTGCAAAACGCGCTTGGGAATTGACATTGCTCGACCATACCCGTTGCACACCCCCCGTACGCCCCATTCCCATGTCCTAAACTTCTTTCCGTCATAACTCCTTTCAACAAGCCGGGCAGAGCGGCGGCAGAAAGGAGCACAGATGGTATTCGATTTCTTGCGTCGTGGATCGGCTGAGGCAGCGCCCGAGGCGAAGGCGAGCGCGGCGGGGCCTGTGGTGGCGTGGCAGACGGGTGGGCGCGTGGCGTGGAGCCCCAGGGATGCGGTGTCGCTGACGCGGACGGGGTTTTCGGGGAACCCTGTGGGGTTTCGCTCGGTCAAGTTGATTGCCGAGGCGGCAGCGGCGTTGCCTCTGGTGCTGCAGGATCAGGCGCAGCGCTATGATGTGCATCCGATCATATCCCTGATGCGCCGTCCGAATGCGGCGCAGGGGCGGGCGGAGTTGATGGAGGCTTTGTTCGGGCAGTTGTTGCTGTCGGGGAACGCCTATGTTGAGGCGGCGCAGGCCGAGGATGGATTGCCGGTTGAACTGCACATTCTGCGCTCGGACCGGATGAGCG
Organism: Ruegeria sp. CDSB113; assembly: GCF_059611045.1. Classification (NCBI taxonomy): domain Bacteria; kingdom Pseudomonadati; phylum Pseudomonadota; class Alphaproteobacteria; order Rhodobacterales; family Roseobacteraceae; genus Ruegeria; species Ruegeria sp. CDSB113. Next base: position 101,397 of record NZ_JBXWOU010000009.1, on the reverse strand, counting down.
TGGTGCCGGGGGCGGATGGGTGGCCCAAGGCGTATGACTATACGGCGGGCGGCAAGACGCATCGTTTCCCGGCTGATGCGATCTGTCATATCAAATCATTCCACCCCCAAGACGACCACTATGGGTTCTCGCCGATGCAAGCTGCGGCGATGGCGATTGATGTGCATAACAGCGCGTCGCGGTGGTCGAAATCTCTGTTGGACAATGCCGCGCGGCCTTCGGGGGCGCTGGTGTGGAAGGGCGGTGATGGCCATGGGGTGATGGCCGAGGATCAATTCCGCCGCCTGTCCGATGAGATTGAACAAAACTATCGCGGGGCGCGCAATGCCGGGCGTCCGATGGTTCTGGAAGGGGGGCTGGATTGGAAGCCGATGGGTTTCTCACCCTCTGACATGGAGTTTCAAAAGACCAAGGAAGCCGCCGCCCGCGAGATCGCGCTAGCCTTTGGGGTCCCGCCGATGTTGCTGGGAATTCAAGGCGACGCGACCTATTCGAACTATCAGGAGGCCAACCGGGCGTTTTACCGCCTGACCGTTCTGCCCCTGGTGACGCGGGTGGCGGCGGCGGTGTCGGAATGGCTGGTGGGCTTTACTGGCGAAGAACTGGTGTTGAAACCCGACTTGGATCAGGTGCCGGCGCTGTCGGCGGAGCGGGATGCGCAATGGGCGCGGGTCAACGGCGCCGAGTTCCTGACTGATGCCGAGAAACGCGTGATGCTGGGGCTGCCGGAGCGTGCAGATGGCTGAGGGGTATCCGCCGTTTGACTGTGCGCCGGGCCTGCGTCTGGCTGCGCATGAACGGGTGGCCGAGATCCAGCACGCGCATCTATGCAGGCGGCTGGATCAGATCGAAGAGATGATGGAGCGGCTGGAGAAACGGCTGTGGCTGACGGTCTATGGGGTCGTTGCGGTGATCCTGGCGCAGGCGTTTCAGTCGATTCTGGTGGTGTCGCCATGAATTCAGAGGCTTATGAGGAGGTGTTCATGGATTTGGAGCACAAGTTTGCGCGGTTTAGCGATGGATTGTCGGTGACCGAAGACGCGGTGATCGAGGGCTATGCCAGCCTGTTTGGGCAAGTCGATCAAGGGAGCGATGTGGTGCAGAAAGGCGCATACCGCAGGTCGTTGGCCGGGCTAAAAGCGGCTGGTCAGCGGGTCAAGATGCTGTGGCAGCACGACCCGGCGCAGCCCATCGGTGTCTGGAACGACGTGCGCGAGGATGAGCGCGGGCTTTGGGTCAAGGGACGTATGTTGGAAAGCACGCAGAAAGGCCGTGAAGCCGCGGAATTGATCCGGGCCGGGGCCATTGACGGGCTGTCGATTGGCTATCGCACCAAGCGGGCCGTGAAAAATGAAAAGGGCCATCGGGTCCTGACCGAACTGGAGCTGTGGGAGGTGTCGCTTGTGACTTTTCCGATGCTGCCCAGTGCGCGGGTGGCGGCAAAGGGGACGACCCCAGATGCCGAGGACACCCTGCGCAGTATTGCCGAGGTGTTTGATCACGCCCGGCAGGAGCTGGCGCGAACCTAGCGCGCCTCAATCCCACCCAAACAAGGAAGTTCTGATGAGCAAGACCGAGACCCCGGCCTTGACCGGAGAGAGTGTGCCCCTGGTTCAGGAGGTGAAGCAGGCGATGACTGGCTTCGTGAACGAATTCAAGGGCCTGAAGGCTGAAGTTAAAACCAAACTGCAACAGACAGAAGAGCGACTGACCATGCTGGATCGTAAATCAATCATCGCGGCGCGCCCGCATCTTGCGGCATCAATCGAAGACGGCGCGCCGCATCAGAAGGCTTTCGACGCCTATGTGCGATGCGGTGACGATGACGGCCTGCGTGGCCTTGATATGGAAGCCAAATCGCTGTCCAGCGCCGTTAACAGCGATGGCGGCTATCTGGTCGATCCGCAAACCGCCGAGATGATCAAGTCGGTGCTGAAATCCACGGCCTCGATCCGTTCGATCGCGTCGGTGGTGAATGTCGAGGCAAACTCGTTCGACGTGTTGATCGACCACACCGACGTGGGCGCGGGCTGGGCGGATGAAAGTTCGGCGGCCACCGAGACAGCGACCCCGTCGATTGATCGCATCTCGATTTCCTTGCACGAGCTGAGCGCGCTGCCCAAGGCGTCCCAGCGCCTGTTGGATGACAGTGCATTCGATGTCGAGGGATGGCTGGCCGGTCGTATTGCCGATAAGTTTGCCCGTGCTGAAGCGGCGGCGTTTATCTCGGGCGACGGCGCGGACAAACCAAACGGCATTCTGAACCACGCCAAGGTCGACAATGATGTCTGGACCTGGGGCAATCTGGGCTATGTCCAGACCGGCATTGACGGTGGTGTCGATGCGGATGCGATTGTCGATGTGGTCTATGCGCTGGGCGCGCAGTACCGCGTCAATGGCACCTTCGTGATGAATTCAAAAACCGCCGGTGTGATCCGCAAGCTGAAAGACAGCGATGGTCGCTTCCTGTGGTCTGACGGTCTGGCTGCCGGTGAGCCTGCGCGCCTGATGGGATATCCTGTGCTGATTGCCGAGGATATGCCGGATGCGGGCACCGATAGCTTTTCGATCGCATTTGGTGACTTCCAGGCCGGCTACACCATTGCCGAGCGCCCTGATCTGCGTGTCTTGCGCGATCCGTTCAGCGCCAAGCCGCACGTTCTGTTCTATGCGACCAAGCGGGTGGGCGGCGACGTGAGCGACTTTGCCGCGATCAAGCTGGTGAAATTCGGCACCGCTTAAGCGGTGACGGATCCGGGGGGCCATTGGCCCCTCGGGCGCGGGCGCGGGCCGGGGTGAGATCCCCTGCGTTGTCTAGCTGCTCCCCTCCGTCCGAGCAACGTGGGGCGGCGCGTGCCCGTCATTTTCCTGAGTGAGGCCCCCGGAGGGGTCCGAGATTGCGGAGTGAATGGATGATGTTGATCGAAGAAACCGCCATCGCGGATGCGGCGCTGCCGGTGGATCAGTTTAAAGCGCATCTGCGGCTGGGCACGGGCTTTGCCGAAGACAGCGTACAGGACGATGTGCTGAAAGGCTTTCTGCGCGCAGCCGTTGCGGCAATCGAAGCGCGCACTGGCAAGGTTTTGATCGAACGCGATTTTTCTTGGAGCCTGACCGTATGGCGAGACCAGTCGGGAGAGGTTCTGCCGGTGGCTCCGGTCACCGAGGTCAAGAGTGTGACGCTGGCAGATGCAGACGGTGCAGAGGCTGTCGTCACCCCGAATAGATACCGGTTGGAAAAAGATGCTCAGCGCCCCCGGTTACGCCCCGTGGGGCCACTGATGCCGAAGATGCCAAAGGGTGGTTCTGTCAGGATCGTCTTTGCCGCTGGGATGGCAACGGATTGGGGCGGGTTGCCCGCCGATCTGGGGCAGGCGGTGCTGCTGCTGGCCGCGCATTACTACGAATACCGCGATGAGACAGCGCTGGGTGCCGGGTGTATGCCATTTGGCGTCACCAGTCTGATCCAACGCTATCGCACAGTTCGGTTTGGCGCTGGGGTGATGCAATGAAAGCGCCGCGGTTGAACAGAACGCTAGTGCTGGAGGCGCCGGTGCGCGTGGCCGATGGGTCAGGCGGATACACCGAAACCTGGGTGCCGCTGGGCACGGTATGGGCCGAGGTGACCGCGCGCAGCGGGTCCGAGCGGCAGGTGGCTGGTGTCCCTATTTCACGGGTCGGCTATCGCATCGTGGTCCGGGGTGCGCCCACAGGTTCGACCATGCGGCCATCGCCGGATCAGCGCTTTGCAGAGGGTACACGTCGCTTTGTCATCCGCGCTGTAGCTGAGCGTGATCCGCGCGGCCAATACCTGATCTGTTTCGCGGATGAGGAGGTGGCAGCATGAGCTATGGCGTTTCAGCCGCCCTGCAGGCGGCGGTGTTCAAGCAGATTTCAGAGGATGCGCAGGTTAACGATTTGTCGGGTGGCGCGATCTATGACGCGGTGCCATCCGGAGCAGTACCACAGACTTATGTGACGCTGGGACCGGAAGAGGTTCGTGATGTCTCTGACCGATCGGGTGGGGGTGCGGTGCACCGGTTCACGGTTTCGGTCGTGTCCGAAGCCGCAGGGTTCGGGGCCGCCAAGATCCTGGCCGGTGCCGTGTGTGACGCGCTGGAGGGTGCCATGCCCAGCCTTGATCGCGGGCGTCTGGTGGGCCTGTGGTTCGAGCGCGCATCAGCCCGGCGCACCGGGACCGGTGGAGCGATCCGCCAGATCGACCTGAAATTCCGCGCCCGCGTGGAAGACGACTAACCAATCAACGGAGAGAGCATATGGGTGCCCAGAACGGCAAGGACCTGTTGGTCAAAGTGGATATGAACGGCAGCGGTCTGTTCGAAACTATCGCGGGGTTGCGCGCCACGCGCGTCAGTTTCAACGCGGAAAGCGTGGATGTCACCAGCCTGGAAAGCCAGGGAGGCTGGCGCGAACTTCTATCGGGTGCCGGGGTCAAATCGGCGTCGATATCCGGTTCAGGCGTGTTCAAGGATGCTGGGACCGATGAACGCGCGCGGCAATTGTTCTTTGATGGTGAAACACCGGATTTTCAGGTCATCATCCCCGATTTCGGCATTGTCGACGGGCCGTTTCAGGTCACAGGTGTCGAATATGCGGGCTCACACAACGGCGAGGCGACCTATGAGATGAGTTTGGCCAGCGCAGGCGCGCTGAGCTTTACGGCGCTGTAAGTCGATGGCCAATCCGTGGACGGGTGAGGTGGCTTTGACCATCGATGGAGAGCGGCGGGTGCTCAAGCTGACGCTGGGCGCTTTGGCGGAATTGGAACAAGAACTGGGTGCCGGTTCGCTGGTGGAACTCGTGCAACGGTTCGAAAGCGGAGCCTATTCCAGTGGTGACGTATTGGCTCTTATCGTGGCCGGGTTGCGCGGCGGTGGCGGCAACGTCAACCGCGCCGATCTGCTGAGCGCCGAAATCGAGGGTGGCCCGATGGCAGCTGCGCGTGCGGCAGCCGAGTTGTTGGCGCGGGCCTTCATGGTGCCGGATCAGGCATGAGCGGGTTCAACTGGCCCGCCTTGATGCGGGCCGCGCTTGTCGGTCTGCGTCTGACGCCGGATCAGTTCTGGCGACTGACGCCAGCCGAATTGCAACTGATGTTGGGGCAGGGCGCAGGGATACCGGCGATGAACCGGGCTGGCCTGGATGCATTGCTGAAGGCCTATCCGGACAAAACACAAGGAGAGCGTGATGACGGATCGTGACGGGTTTGACGACCTGCAGGAACGCGGCGATTCGCTGGGCGATTCGCTGGGCGACGCGGCATCTATGGCGGCTGCTTTTGACGGCCAGATGAAACGGATCAGCGCGGCGTTTGAGGAAACCGGCAAGGATGTCGCGACGCTGGAACGCGGCATGTCCAGCGGGTTGCGCAAAGCCTTCGATGGCGTGGTGCTGGACGGGATGAACCTGTCCGATGCGCTGGACGTTTTGAAGAACTCAATGATCCGCACAGCGTATTCGGCGGCGATCAAGCCGGTGACGGATCACTTTGGCGGGATGCTGGCCGGAACCGTTGGCGGTCTGGTGCAGGGGCTTTTGCCATTTGCGGACGGCGGCAGCTTTTCCCAAGGCCGGGTGATGCCATTCGCAAATGGTGGCGTTGTCAGCGGCCCAACCACATTTCCCATGCGCGGTGGAACCGGGTTGATGGGGGAAGCCGGCCCCGAGGCGATCATGCCCTTGGCGCGCGGGTCGGACGGTAAGCTTGGGGTGCGCACCTCGGGAGGTGGGCGTGCCGTCAATGTCGTGATGAACATCACCACCCCGGATGTGCAGGGGTTTCGTCGCAGTCAAAGCCAGATTGCGGCGCAGATGAGCCGCGCGCTGGGGCGCGGCAATCGCAACAGGTAACTTGAGGGAGCAGGCCATGAATTTCCATGAGGTTAGATTTCCCGCCAGCCTGAGCTTTGGTTCGGTGGGCGGCCCCGAGCGGCGCACGGATATCGTGACGCTGGCCAATGGGTTTGAAGAACGCAACACACCCTGGGCCCATTCAAGGCGACGCTATGATGCCGGGCTGGGGATGCGCTCGTTGGATGATATCGAAGCGCTGATTTCGTTCTTCGAGGCGCGGCAGGGGCAGATGTTCGGATTTCGTTGGAAAGATTGGTCTGACTTCAAGTCGGGCGCAGCAACGGCTGAGGTAGACAATGCCGATCAGGTCATTGCGCGCGGTGATGGCAAGGCGACCGAGTTCCAGTTGTTGAAAACCTACAACTCTGGCGGGTTCAAATACGTCCGTCCGATCCTCAAGCCAGTTCTAGGGACCGTCAAACTTGGCCTTGAGCAGGACGAAATGCGCGAAGGCGTGGATTTCGAGGTAGATCTGGCGCGGGGCCGGGTCACGTTTACGAACGCGCCACCGCAAGACGTCGAGATTACGGCAGGGTTCGAATTTGACGTGCCCGTTCGTTTTGACACCGACAAGATCCAGACCAGCGTGGCCAGCTTTCAGGCAGGCGACGTGCCCAACGTTCCGGTGGTCGAGGTGCGGGTCTGATGGGCGGTAATGCACAGGGGTTGCAGGAGCATCTGCAAAGCGGGATGACCACCACCTGTCGATGCTGGGCCATCACACGCACGGATGGGCAGGTCTATGGGTTTACCGATCATGATATGGAGTTGCGCTTTGACGGGCTGACATTCAAAGCAAGCTCTGGCCTGACCGCAGCAGCGATCGAACAGGCAACCGGGCTTTCGATCGATAACTCTGAAGCGATGGGCGCGCTGTCTGATGCGGCAATCCGGGAAGAGGACATTGAGGCCGGGCGGTTTGACGGTGCACAGGTTCGGGCTTGGTTGGTGAACTGGGCAGACCCCGAACAACGAACTCTACAGTTTCGTGGTTCGATTGGGGAAATGCGTCGTGGTGGCGGGGCCTTTCATGCTGAGCTGCGAGGGCTGACGGATCTGCTGAACCGGCCCTTGGGGCGGATTTACCAAAAACCTTGCACCGCAGTGCTAGGCGACGGCGCGTGCCGATTCAACGCGGCAGCACCTGGTTTTCAGGCAGAGGCTGAGATCGTCAGCCTGTCGGCGGGCAGTGTGCTTCAACTGAAAGGTGCGGACGCGCCGGATATGGGATGGTTCGAACGTGGCCGTCTGGATGTGATTTCCGGCAGTGCGGTGGGTCTTTGGGCGTCGGTGAAACAGGATGAGCGTATTCCGGGGGGGCGCAATGTCACCTTATGGACGGGGATCAGTGGCGGGCTGACAGTCGGTGATCGTGTCCGGCTGACCGCCGGGTGCGATAAGCGCATGGAGACCTGCCGAAGAAAATTCAACAATCTCATCAATTTTCAGGGCTTTCCGGACTTGCCGGGTGAGGACTGGGTGATGGCTGTTCCCAAGAAAGACAAACCGAACAAAGGGGGCAGCAGGCGATGACAATAGACCGGCAGGATATAGTTTCAGAGGCGCGCCGTTGGTTGGGCACGCCATACGTGCATCAGGCGTCCGTCAGGGGCGCGGGGGCGGATTGTTTGGGATTGCTACGCGGCATCTGGCGCGCGCTGTACGGAGCTGAGCCGGAGTCCGTGCCGAGCTACAGCATGGACTGGTCAGAGCCGCAGGGTGATGAACGCATGTGGGATGCCGCCCGCCGAAATTTGACATCAAAGCGGCCCTCGGAACTGGCAACAGGCGACGTATTGCTGTTCCGCATGCGCGATGGCGGCGTCGCCAAACATGTGGGTGTTGTCAGCGAAACCGACGCGGTCCCGCGGTTCATTCACGCATATTCCGGGCACGGCGTTGTGGAAAACGCCCTGAGCGACCCATGGCGTCGCCGGGTTGTCGCCTGTTTCGCATTTCCGCTGGAGGTCAAGTAAATGGCTACGATTGTACTTTCCGCAGCCGGGGCTGCCCTAGGCGGCTCGATCGGTGGCACTGTCGCGGGTCTTTCCACGGCAATCATTGGCCGGGCCGTCGGCGCGACACTGGGGCGGGTCATCGACCAGCGGTTGATGAGCCAATCTGTCATGGGTGGCGGCAGCGAAGTTGTTGAAACCGGCCGTCTGGATCGTTTCCGTCTGACCGAAACTGGTGAAGGCGCTTCGGTCACTACCGTGTTCGGTCGTATGCGTGTCGGCGGGCAGATCATCTGGGCATCGGACTTTCTGGAAACCCGCAGCGCCAGCACGACAACGCAATCCACGCGGGGCGGGAAAGGGTCGCGACGGCCAAGTTCGGCCACCACAACCACGACCACGCATACCTACGGCTATTCGATCTCGCTGGCGATTTCGGTGGGCGCTGGGCAGATCTCTGACATCTCGCGTATCTGGGCCGATGGTGAAGAGCTTGAGCGCGCCGGGCTGAATATGCGCCTGTACAAGGGTACTGACGATCAGTTGCCTGACCCGTTGATCGAGGCGGTCGAGGGCACCGGGCAGGTCCCTGCGTACCGGGGCACGGCCTATGTGGTGATCGAGGACCTTCAACTTGCCGCGTTCGGCAACCGCGTCCCGCAGTTTTCCTTTGAGGTTGTCCGACAGGAACAGCCGGGGCTGCCAGACACGCCCGGTGCCGTTTCCCGGATCGTGCGCGGCGTGGCGATGATCCCGGGTACGGGTGAATACTCACTGGCCAGCAGGCAGGTGAATTACTCCAAAGGGCAAGGGCAAAGCTGGGCCGCGAACGTGCACTCGGCTTCGGGCGTTTCCGATCTGGTCACCTCAACTCACGCGCTGAATGCTGAATTGCCCGCCTGCGATGCGGTGTCGCTTGTCGTGTCGTGGTTTGGCGACGATCTGCGGTGCGGTCAGTGCAAGGTGCAGCCAAAAGTCCTGCACAAAGAGTTTGATGGCAAGAACATGCCGTGGAGCGTATCAGGCGTATCCCGGGCAGCTGCACAGGTTGTTCAGATCGAAAATGATCGACCAGTTTATGGGGCGACACCAGCGGATGCGTCCGTGGTCGAGGCGATCCGGCACCTGAACACATCCGGCAAGCGGGTGATGTTCTATCCCTTCATCCTGATGGACCAGCTGCGCGGCAACGGTCTGCCCGATCCCTGGTCGGATGCCACCGATCAGCCGCACCTGCCGTGGCGAGGGCGGATCACGCTAAGCGAGGCACCAGGGCGCAACGGATCCCCGGACAAGACAACCGGGGCTGACGCGCAGGTTGCGCAGTTCTTTGGCCAGGCCCGCGCAGGTGACTTTGTCGTTGACGATGGCACCGTCACCTATACCGGCCCGCAGGAATGGGGTTTGTTCCGGTTTATTTTGCACTATGCGGCGCTCTGCAAAGCAGCTGGTGGTGTGGCGTCGTTTTGCATCGCATCCGAGATGCGCGGCCTGACGCAGATCAGGGGCGCGACCGGGTTTCCGGCTGTGGCGCAGATGCAAATCCTCGCGACTGAAGTGCGCAAAATCCTCGGGTCGGATACCAAAATCGGCTATGCCGCCGACTGGAGCGAGTATTTCGGCTATAAACCCGTCGATGCTGGCAGCGACCGGTACTTCCATCTGGATCCGCTTTGGGCCGATGACAATATCGACTTCGTTGGTATCGACAATTACATGCCGCTGTCCGATTGGCGGGACGGAGAGGATCACGTCGACGCCAAGGCGGGCGTAGATGCGATCTATGATCTGGATCACTTGCGCGGCAACGTTGAAGGCGGAGAAGGGTACGACTGGTACTACGCCTCGGCCGAGGAATCCAAAGCGCAGATCCGGTCTGCGATCGAAGATCAGGCGCATGATGAGGCCTGGATCTGGCGATACAAGGATATACGCAACTGGTGGTCACAACCGCATCACGAACGGATCGGAGGCGTGCGTCAAGCCAATCGGACCGCATGGGTGCCTAGGTCCAAGCCGATCTGGTTCACGGAACTGGGCTGTGCGGCCATCGACAAAGGCACCAATCAGCCGAACAAGTTTCTGGACCCGAAATCCTCGGAATCTAAGCTGCCGCGCTATTCCAACGGTCTGCGGGATGATTTCATTCAGTTGCAATATCTCAAGGCGATTTTGGGCTATTGGTCCGAGGCAAGAAACAACCCGGTTTCCAATACTTACGGCGGCCGAATGATTGATCTGTCCAATGCCTATGTCTGGGCCTGGGATGCGCGGCCATATCCAACCTTCCCGAACCTGCAAAACCAGTGGAGTGATGGCGAGAATTACGCGCGAGGGCATTGGTTGAACGGGCGGTCGGGGTCGCGCACGCTGGCATCGGTAGTGACCGAGATTTGTCATGGGGCTGGGGTGACCGACATCGACACGTCGCGCCTTTATGGTGTGGTGCGCGGCTATGCTATTGAACAGGTCTCGGACGCGCGATCCGCCTTGCAGCCGTTGATGCTGCGCTATGGTTTTGATGCGATCGAGAGGGATGGTGTATTGCGGTTTCAGATGCGCAATGGGCAACGCGCCATCGCGCTGGATCAGGAACATCTGGCGCTCAGCTCTGATATTGAGGCCGGTATCGAACATCGCCGCGAAGCCGAGGCTGAAATGACGGGTCGGGTGCGCTTGCGCTTTGTTCAATCGGATGGGGATCATGACATCGTCGCGGAAGAGGCCGTTCTGCCCGACACTCGGACCCATTCGGTGTCCGTCAACGAGATGCCCCTGTCCATGACACGTGCCGAAGGTCGCCAGACGGCGGAACGGTGGCTAAGCGAGGCGCGGGTGTCCCGCGAAACCGTGCGCTTTGCGCTGCCGCCTTCGTTGGGGCACATCGGCGCGGGAGACGTTGTTAGCCTGGATGAGGGCGGGCAGGGTGCGCGTTTCAGGATCGATCGACTGGAGCAAGCCGAGATACAATTGGCAGACGCAGTTCGGATCGAACCGGGGATATACGCGCCGTCTGACCTGCCTGATGACCTAATCTCAACCAAGCCCTTTGTCGCCCCGGTTCCGGTCCTGCCGGTGTTCATGGATCTGCCGTTGATTACCGGCTCAGAGGTGCCGCATGCGCCTTACCTGGCTGTGTCCGCCGACCCCTGGCCCGGAAGCGCTGCAGTGTATTCGGCGGTGAATGATGAGGATTATACCTTGCAAGAGGTGATCTCGGCACAGGCCGTCATCGGGTTTACTCAATCGCCTCTGCGGCGCGCCAGCGTCGGGGTTTGGGACGACGGTGCGCCGCTGCGTATCAGGCTGGTCGATGGCTTGCTGGAATCGCGCCCGCGCGACGCTTTGTTGAATGGTGGCAATCTGGCCGCAATAGGGGACGGGACGCCCGGCAACTGGGAACTGTTCCAGTTCGCCAGCGCCGAACTTGTGGGTCAGGGGACCTACGCCCTTTCAGGGCGCCTGCGCGGGCAATTGGGGACGGACAGTGTCATGCCTGACACCTGGCCTGAAGGTTCAACTTTTGTCTTGCTGGATGAAAGAGTTTTCCAAACCGGGCTGTTGCGGTCTGAAAGGCGGGTGGCGAAACATTATCGCATTGGGCCGGGAACGCGTGCCTATGACGATCCTTCTTTCCTCCACCAGGTTCACGCCTTCAACGGCAACGGACTTCGGCCATATGCTCCGGTGCATGTCAAATTGGCAAAAATCGGAGCGGGTGATGAAATTTCGTGGATACGTCGAACCCGGCTGGACGGCGATGGCTGGGATGGATTTGACGTGCCGTTGGGGGAAGAGACTGAATCCTATCTGGTGAAAATCAGGATCAACGGGTCAGCAATACGCGAACAGGTTACGTCAGAGCCGCGCTGGACATACCCATCAACGATGAAAGCCGCCGATGGCGTAACCGGCACTTACGAGGTTGATGTGGCACAGATCTCAGCCAGCTACGGGCCGGGTCCCGCCGCACGTCTTCTGGTTGGGTAAGGCACGTATGCGTCCTGTTTTGCACGGCGATGTAAGTGCCGCGGCGCGGGTGTTGCTAAACGCGCCGCCTTCCCACCGGGAACGCCTGTGCACCAGAATGATCAACGAAGCTGAACTGGCCGACATCTATGTCGGCCATACAGGCCGGCTACACCCGCTGTTTGGTAATGGCTCATTGATGACAGTGGCCCGAACCCGGCCATTGGCCAACGAGCCAAGCTTTGACGATTTGCAATATTGCCAGTGTTTTGAGATGGTTCTGCGATGCCTGGTTCAATTCCGCGTTACCCGGATGCGCAGCTGACGCACTTGCTGGCCGCTGGATCAAGGTTCAGACGACCAACCGGAATCTCTTCGCCGCAATCCTCGCAATACCCGAATTCACCATCTTTGATCCGGGTCAGGGCCACTGACAATCGGCGTGTTTCGATATCCCGATTCGCTTGCTGAGCCTTGGCCATGGCCTGATTTTGCAGGGCGTCCATCCGGCTGAGCCGCCCGACTGCCTGTTGGTCCAGTTCAACAACTGCTTGTGCCTCGGTTCCAAGCGCAGAATGTGCGGCCAATTCGTCCAATCGCGCGCGGATACGGGCTTCGAAATCCTCCAACTGGGTTTCATTCATTTTTGTTGCCCTGCAGATCACGGGTTTGCGTTTGGTGATTTTACAACTAAATGGCATTCTAGGCGCAGCAAAGGATGAAAAGCCATGTTCGAAACGCGCAGTCACGTGACCACCGTAGACCCTGTTTGGGATCGCATCACGACCGAAGCTCAGACGGCCGTCGAAATCGAGCCTTTGATGGGCGGGCTGGTGCATGCCTGTATTTTGCATCATCGCAGCCTGGAGCGGGCGCTGTCCTACCGGATTGCGGCCAAGCTGTGCTCGAACGAAATGTCGATGATGGTGCTGCGTGAGATCGTGGACGAAGCCTATGCCAACGACGCCTCGCTGATCGAGGCCGCGCGCGCGGATCTGATGGCTGTCTATGAACGCGATCCTGCTTGCCACCGTCTGTTGCAGCCAATCCTGTACTTCAAAGGGTATCAGGCCATGCAAGCCTATCGCGTGGGGCACTGGTTGTGGCGCAAAGGGCGGCATGATCTGGCATATTTCTTCCAGATGCGTTCGTCCGAGATTTTCGGGATCGATATTCACCCAGCGGCAAAGATCGGCAAGGGGATCATGATCGACCACGCGCATTCCATCGTGATCGGTGAAACGGCCGTTGTCGGGGACAACGTCTCGATGTTGCATTCGGTGACTCTTGGCGGGACCGGAAAAGAAGAAGAAAAACGGCACCCCACAATTGGCGACGGTGTCCTGATCGGCGCGGGTGCCAAGGTTCTGGGGAATATCTTAGTCGGCCATTGCAGTCGCATCGCTGCGGGTTCCGTGGTGCTGCAGGAAGTTCCTGCGTGTAAAACCGTGGCCGGGATTCCGGCGAAGATTGTCGGAGAGGCCGGGTGTGATCAGCCGTCGATCTCGATGGACCACATGCTGGGCAAAGACCAGTAACTCAAGTCAGTTCAAGCGATTGTTCTTTTCGATCAATCGCTTGCGACGCCGTTCTTCGCGCCTCATTTTCCGCTCTTTTTTCCGTTTGGCGCGCTCGGCTTCACGCTTGGCGGTTTCGACCGGGTCGGAGCTGAAGGCGGAATGTTCACCCAAATAGCTGTTGGGCTTTGCATAGACTCCAGTTGGTACAGCGATCGCAATGGCCGCGACCAGCAAGAGTTTTGTCGAATGGTCGGAGAACATGGCGCGCCTGTGTTTGAAGTTCCTCAACAAACAAGGTGGGTAACTGCGTGTGATTGCGCAACAAATGCGGTGATCACAAACGCTCACGTCACAGTTGTGAACCGGGTGGGCCGCGCTGGTGAATATCAGCGCGGCCCGTTTAATTTCAGGCCAGCATGACCATCGGGTTTTCCAGATTGTCCACGATGGCCTTGAGCAGTTCAGCCCCCAGGGCACCGTCGATGACCCGGTGATCGACCGACATGGTGACGGACATCACGGTCGCTACAGCCAGCTCTCCGTCATCTCCGACGATCGGTTTTTTGACACCTGTTCCAACCGCGAGGATGCCCGCATGCGGCGGGTTCACGATGGCATCGAAATTGTCGATGCCGAACATGCCGAGGTTCGAGACCGCGAACGTACCCCCCTGATATTCATGCGGGGCCAGCTTGCGCTCACGCGCGCGACCGGCGAGGTCCTTCATCTCGGCCGAGAGCGCGGACAGCGACTTGGTGTCGGCGTCCTGCAAGACCGGAGTGAACAGACCGCCTTCGATCGCAACCGCGACCGCTACGTCCGAGGGTTTCAATTGCAGAACCCGGTCACCGGCCCAGACAGCGTTGCAGGCGGGAACCTGTTGCAGCGCGTTGGCGACGGCCTTGATGATGAAGTCGTTGACGCTCAGCTTTACGCCACGGCCTTCCAGCTGCTTGTTCAGCTGGCTGCGGAACTTGAGCAACGCGTCCAGCTTGATATCGCGGCGCAGGTAGAAATGCGGGATCGTCTGCTTGGCTTCGGACAGGCGGGCAGCAATGGTCTTGCGCATCCCGTCGAGCTTGATCTCTTCGTAGTCGCGACCTTCGTACATCCGGGCAACAGCATCCGCGGACGGACCGGCCGGAGCTGCGGCGGCTGCCGGTGCAGCAGCGGCGGGTGCAGATGCGGCAGCCGGAGCCGGGGCAGTTGCAGTTGCGCCTTCGACATCTGCTCTAACGATCCGCCCATGTGGGCCAGAGCCAGTGATTTGCGTCAGGTCCAGACCTTTTTGGGCTGCAATGCGACGGGCCAACGGTGACGCAAAGATGCGACCGCCATCCGCCTTGGCCGGAGCAGCCGGGGCAAGGGCGGGCGCCTCGGACGCCGCTGGCGCGGCAACCTCGTTGCCCGCGGCGGCTGCGGGTGCAGCCGTGGGTGTTGCCGCTGGCGTGGCCGCGATGTCACTGGCGCTCTCGCCCTCTTCCAGCAGGACCGCGATCGCGGTGTTGACTTTGACCCCTTCGGTGCCTTCGGGGATCAGGATCTTGCCGATTGTGCCTTCGTCGACGGCCTCGAATTCCATCGTAGCTTTGTCGGTTTCAATCTCGGCCAGCAGGTCGCCGGACGAGACGGTGTCGCCTTCCTTGACCAGCCACTTGGCAAGGGTGCCTTCCTCCATGGTCGGTGACAGGGCGGGCATCAGAATTTCCGTGGGCATCTGTCTGTTGCTCCTTACCGGTAGGTCACTTGTTTGACGGCTGCGATCACCTCTTCGGTTGTGATCAGCGCCAGTTTTTCCAGGTTCGCGGCGTATGGCATCGGAACATCCTTGCCGGTGCAGTTGATGACCGGCGCGTCGAGGTAATCGAACGCCTCTTGCATCACCACGGATGAGATGTAGCCGCCAACCGAGCCTTGCGGCCAGCCTTCTTCGACGGTCACCAGACGGTTGGTCTTCATCACCGAGTTGATGATCGCGCCGGTGTCCATTGGCCGGATGGTACGCAGATCGATCACTTCGGCGCTGATGCCTTCCTCGGCCAGTTTATCAGCGGCTTCCAGCGCGTATTGCATGCCGATGCCAAAGCTGACGATGGTGACGTCCGAGCCTTCGCGCCAGATACGCGCCTTGCCCAGCGGAACGGTCAGATCATCCACCTGCGGCATGTCAAAAGAACGACCGTAAAGGATTTCGTTTTCCAGGAACACGACCGGGTTGGGATCGCGGATCGCTGATTTCAACAGACCTTTGGCGTCAGCCGCCGAATAAGGCATCACAACTTTCAGGCCGGGCACTTGCATATACCACGCAGCGTAGTCCTGGCTGTGCTGCGCACCGACGCGAGCAGCGGCACCGTTGGGGCCACGGAATACGATGGGGCAACCCATCTGGCCACCGGACATGTACAGCGTCTTGGCTGCCGAGTTGATGATCTGGTCAATCGCCTGCATGGCGAAGTTGAAGGTCATGAACTCGACAATCGGTTTCAGACCGGCCATGGCGGAGCCGACGGCAATACCGGCAAACCCGTGTTCGGTGATTGGCGTATCGATCACGCGCTTGCTGCCGAACTCGTCCAGCATGCCTTGGCTGATTTTGTAGGCGCCCTGATATTCTGCGACTTCTTCGCCCATCAGGTAAACGTCTTCGTCACCTCGCATTTCTTCGGCCATCGCGTCGCGCAGCGCTTCACGCACGGTCTGCTGGACCATTGATGCATCCGCCGGCCAGTCAGGGGACAGATCCACCTTAGGTGCCGCGGGTGCAGGTGTAGCGGAGGCGGGGGCTTCTGCTGCCACGGGGGCAGCCTCGGCCACCGCCGCGCCTGCGGGTGCAGCCGCCGGGATGGCCGAGGCGTCTTCGCCTTCTTCAATCAGCACTGCGATGGGGGTGTTGACCTTGACCCCTTCGGTGCCTTCCGCGATCAGGATCTTGCCGACGATGCCTTCATCGACGGCTTCGAACTCCATTGTCGCTTTATCCGTTTCGATCTCGGCCATGATGTCGCCGCTGGATACGGTGTCGCCTTCCTTGATCAGCCATTTGGCCAATGTGCCCTCTTCCATTGTGGGCGAAAGGGCGGGCATGAGAATTTCGGTTGCCATGTCTTAATCGTCCTCTCAGGCGTAAATGTCGTTCCAGAGCTCTTCGACGGAAGGCTCGGGGCTTTCTTTCGAGAATTCGGCGGCTTGATTGACGATCTCTTTGATCTCTTTGTCGATCGCCTTCAGATCATCCTCGGTCGCGTGTTTGCCGGTCAGCAGCAGCTCGCGCACATGTTCGATCGGGTCGCTTTGCTCACGAACCTTTTGAACTTCTTCGCGGGTTCGGTACTTGGCCGGATCAGACATCGAGTGGCCGCGGTAGCGGTAGGTCTTGATCTCAAGAATATAGGGGCCTTTGCCCGCACGGCAGTGCGCGACAGCCTTTTCCCCAGCGGCTTTGACAGCCAGTACATCCATGCCGTTGACGATCTCACCGGGGATGCCAAACGCTTCGCCGCGGTGGTAGATATCCTTGGTCGAGGTCGAGCGCGCCTGCGCCGTACCCATGGCGTATTGGTTGTTCTCGATCACGAACACTACGGGCAGGTCCCAAAGTGCGGCCATGTTGAACGTCTCATAGACTTGGCCTTGGTTCGCCGCACCGTCACCGAAATAGGTGAAGGTTACACGGCCATTGCCCTTGTACTTGTCGGCAAATGCCAGACCCGCACCCAGCGGAACCTGTGCGCCAACGATGCCGTGGCCGCCATAGAAATGCTTCTCTTTCGAGAACATGTGCATTGAGCCGCCCTTGCCTTTGGACAGACCACCAATGCGACCGGTCAGCTCGGCCATCACGCCACCCGGATCCATGCCGCAAGCCAGCATGTGACCGTGGTCGCGGTAAGAGGTAATACGCTTGTCACCTTCTTCGGTCGCAGCCTCAAGGCCGACAACAACGGCCTCTTGGCCGATATAGAGGTGGCAGAAACCGCCAATCAGACCCATGCCATAGAGCTGACCGGCCTTTTCTTCGAATCGGCGGATCAGCAGCATTTCACGGTAATATTCGGTAAGTTCTTCCGCAGAAACGTTTGGTTTCTTTGTGGTTTTTCGCGCAGCCATGTTGGCGATCGCCCCCTCTCGGCAAGATAGTTTAGCGTTAAACTATTTCATAAAGCATTTCCTGCTTTCTGGCGAGTGGAAATGTGACGCAGCGTAGGGACAACCGGGGGGCGCCTAGATACATGGACTGGCATGCAAAAATCGCAGGATTTGTCGACGAAAACCCGGCCGCCGGGTCAGCGGATGACGATCTCATCCGAGCGGATCATGCCCAGCACCGACCGCGCCTGCTGATCCAGAAGATCCAGATCCAGGTAATTGTCCGACAGGCGGCGCGTCAGGTTTTCCATTTCCGTGATTTCGGCGTCAAGTTTGGCAAGGTCGCGCGACAGTGCGTCCCGTTCCGCTGCAATCTCGACCCGTCGGAACAGGCCATAGTCGCCCTGCACGGCGGCGAAGGTGAAATAAACACCCAGCGTTAAAGCCACCATGAAGAATACAACTGAGCCCAAACCGGGCCGATGGGAACGGGACACTCTGTTTACCGCCGTATGAAATCTGCCTCAAAAACGTGCCCTTTTCGGGCATCTGCTTGCACTATGTCACAGGTGATTCGGCTTGTGAATCCCTCGATTCGCAATTTTTGATGATCAGCAGAAAAAATATGTTCGCATGATGAATTTGTCTGGCGTGAAATGCGGTTATTGCCAGGCCTCCAGCGCCTGGTTGCGCTGCAGGGTTTGTTCTTCCATGCAGGCCCAATAGAACATGGGAGCCGCGCTACCGTCGCTGTCCAGCTCGGGGTCACAGGTCGCGTCACGACGTTTCAGCCAGGCGCGTTGCTCGGTCAGCAGGGCTTGGCCATCACCACGCGTGTCCGATAAGGGTTTGATCTCTGACCAAAGGCGGTTCAACTCTTGATCTGCAACTTCCCATTTCTCTTTGGCGCAAAAATTGAGATCGAGCTGTGTGTGCCCGTTGCAGTGGGATTGCGCATATGTCGTGACGGGCAGCAGGGTGGTGGCAAGGACGGCAACAGCTTTCATGGTGCATCTCCCGGTTTGACGAAGAGAGTACCATGAATGCCGACTGCCAGACAGATAGGGGTTACTGATCCAGTGCCGCAACACCGGGCAGCGTTTTGCCTTCCATCCATTCCAGGAAGGCACCCCCTGCAGTCGAGATGTATGAAAAGTCCTTGGCTGCACCGGACGCATTCAGCGCAGCGACCGTGTCACCACCGCCTGCGACCGACACAAGCTGTCCGGACCGTGTCAGCTCAGCCGCTTTCAGGGCTGCTGCGTTGGTGGCAGCATCGAATGGTTCAATTTCGAATGCGCCCAGCGGGCCGTTCCAGATGAGCGTCTGGCTCTTGTCGAAAATCGCGGTGATTTCCGCAACGGTTTCCGGACCAGCGTCAAGGATCATGCTGTCTTCGGGGCATTGATCAGCTGGTAGAACCTGATTGGGGGCGTGGGCTTCGAACTTTTCGGCGACCACGACGTCGCGGGGCAGGACAATCTGGCAGCCGGTTGTCTCGGCCTTGGTCAGAATCTCAGCGGCGGTGTCTTTCATCGCCGTTTCAGCCAGCGATTTGCCGACGTTTACGCCTTGGGCAACGAGGAAAGTGTTCGCCATGCCACCGCCGATAATCAGGTAATCCACCTTTTCGATCAGGTTGCCCAGCAGGTCCAGCTTGGTCGACACCTTGGCACCGCCTACGACAGCAGTGACGGGACGCTTAGGGGCCCCCAAAGCTGCTTCCAGCGCGCTCAGCTCTTGCTGCATCAGACGGCCAGCACAGGCGGGCAGAAGGCGGGCCAGCGCCTCGGTCGAGCTATGCGCGCGGTGCGCGGCCGAGAAGGCATCGTTGCAGTACACATCGCCCATCTTTGCCATGCCAGCAGCCAATTCAGGGCTGTTCTTTGTTTCTGCCGCGTGAAAGCGCGTGTTTTCCAGCAGGAGCACCTCGCCAGCACCCAGGTTTGCCGCAGCGGTTTCCGCCTCGATTCCGACGCAGTCATCGCCGAACCGAACCTTGGTGCCAAAGGCTGTCTCTAATGTCGGAACAAGCTGCTTCAGCGACAGGTTCTGGCGGCGCTCTCCGCCCGGACGTCCGAAATGCGCCAGCAGGATGGGCTTGCCGCCAGCGGCCAAGATGTCCTTAACGGTCGGCACGATGCGCTCGATACGGGTGGCGTCGGTCACGACCCCGTCGACCACCGGCACGTTGATATCCACGCGCACCAACACGCGTTTGCCGTTCAGGTCCATGTCGTCCAGTGTTTTCCAGCCCATCGCGCAATCCTCGACAAATGTGAAAGTGACTTAGGCGGTTCTTTTCCTGCATTTTGCCCTCAGGTCAATGCGTCACTTGGCATTCGCGCGCCCTGCGCATAGGTATTTGCGCAAGATAAAACGACAGGAGGGCCTCATGGCCGAGATCAAGGATCCCGAAAACACAATCATCGTCGAACTCAAAGGCGGCAATGTCGTCATTGAGCTGCTGCCTGACGTGGCACCGCAGCACAGCGCCCGCATGAAAGAACTGGCGCGCAATGGCGAATATGACAACGTGGCCTTTCACCGTGTGATCGACGGGTTCATGGCGCAAACCGGCGACGTGCAACATGGCGACATGGAAGACGGGTTCAACCTGCGCATGGCGGGCACCGGCGGATCGTCTCTGCCCAACGTTCCGGCCGAGTTCTCGAAGCTGCCCCATGATCGTGGCACTTTGGGTGCGGCCCGCTCGCAGAACCCGGATTCGGCGAACTCGCAGTTCTTCATCAACTTCGGCGACAACCATTTCCTGAACGGCCAGTACACTGTTTATGGCCGTGTCATCGACGGAATGGAGCATGTGGACGCTATCGTACGAGGCGAGCCACCAGCGAGCCCTGATCGGATGATCAGTGTCAAGGTGGCGGCTGATGTATAAGCTGGCTGCCGCTTTTGCCTTGTTGGCCAGCCCTGCGCTGGCCACGGGTCTTGAGGTCGAGATCGAAGGTGAGGGGGCCAATGGCACTGTTACCATCGACCTGTTCGATGATATTGCTCCGAAACATGTTGAGCAGATCGCTGCGCTGGCCAATGAAGGCAAATACGATGGCGTGGTATTTCACCGTGTGATCGATGGCTTCATGGCGCAGACCGGCGACGTGGAACATGGCCGTTTGGGTGGCGACATGCGCCGCGCCGGCACAGGCGGTTCCGACCGTGCAGACCTTCCGGCCGAGTTTTCAGATTTTGAATTCGACCGTGGCGTGGTTGGCATGGCGCGGGCGCAAGACCCCAACAGCGCCAACTCACAGTTCTTTATCATGTTCGAACCGGGCCCGTTCTTGAACGGCCAGTACACGGTTGTTGGTCAGGTGACCGACGGCATGGACGTGGTTGACGCGATCAAACGCGGTGAGGGCCAGAACGGTGCCATTATCGGCCAGCCGGACGTGATGAAAAAAGTCACCGTCACCGAATAATCCTAGAACCCGGCGCTGGCACCAGCGCCGGGTTTTTCGTCATTGGTCGATGAAGCCTCTGATCGCTTGCGTGTATGCATCCGGGTCTTGAAACGACGCAAAGTGACTAACGTCTTTCAAAATCAGAAGATCAGCATCAGGGATCGCCTCGGCAATCGCTTGCGAGTGTTCGGTCAGGATGGCCTCGTCATGTTCGCTCTGCACGACCAGAGTGGGCACGGTCACCGATTGCAGCCCCTCAAGCCCGCCGGGCTTTTCCGTGGCCCACATGGCCGCGACACCGCCCAAAAACGCATCAAACCCGTCCGGGGTGGGGGACATAGCGACATAGTCCCCGGCCATCATTCCGACGTAAGAACCGAAGACTTCGTTGGTTTCTACTGAAGGATCGATCCCATCCAGCGTGACATTGCCCGCATGGGCGAAATGGCTGGCCAGACGGTCAGGCGCCGTGGTCGAAATCGTGTAGCCAATGTTGGCACCATCCGACCACCCAACCAGATGCACCTGTTCGACATTCAGATGATCCAGCAGCGCCAGATAGTCCTGCGCCAGCAATTCATAGCTGTAGGTGCTGCCGTCATTGGTTGACCGGCCATGCCCTCGGGTATCTGCCACAATCACGCTGTGGTCGCTGGCCAGATCAGCCACTTGTGCTGCCCAGATATCGCCATGCGCAAGACCGCCATGGATCAACAGGACGGGAGTGCCCTCTGCCGATCCATAGGTGGCGTAATACATGTCGATGCCATTCACGCTGGCGGTACCACTGGACGCGGCCTCGGGCATATCGGGCGTTTCGGGGATTGTCAGCCAGGCATCCTGTGCCAGTCCCGCTGTCGCGGTCAACGTTATCGCAGTGACCATCAGTGTTCGAAGCATGTCTACCTCCCTGGTTTCGCGTCGTCTCGTCAGGGATGATAGCTTAGGGAGAGGAAAGCGGGGGAAAAAATCCCCCGCTTGGCCTTTAGTCGTCTGTTGTCATCGTCTTCCAGATTAGGGCACCGATTGCGCCACCGATCAGGGGTGCGACCCAGAATAGCCAGAGCTGCCCAAGAGCAGGCGCGTCCGCGAACAAAGCAACCCCTGTGGACCGGGCCGGGTTGACGGATGTGTTGGTCACCGGGATCGAGATCAGGTGGATCAATGTCAATCCAAGTCCGATGGCGATGGGGCCGAACCCGGCAGGAGCGCCGCTGGAAGTGGCACCCAGGATGATGATGATGAAGAAAGCAGTCATGACGATCTCGATCACCAGAGCGGACATCAGTGAATAACCCTCGGGTGATGCCTCACCATATCCGTTCGAGGCAAACCCACCCACGCTTTCAAAGCCGGGCGCGCCGCTGACGATCAGATACAAGACAGCAGCCGCAGCAATTGCGCCGACAACCTGAGCGATCCAATAGGGGATAAGGTCCTTCGCCGGAAACCGCCCCCCGATCATCAACCCAAGGCTGACTGCTGGGTTGAAATGGCCGCCCGAGATATGCCCAACGGCATAGGCCATTGTCAGAACGGTGAGGCCGAAGGCAAAGGCAACGCCCAGCCAGCCGATGCCCACATCGGCGACCCCGGCGGCCAGAACGGCGCTGCCGCAACCGCCCAGAACCAACCAGAACGTACCGAAGAACTCGGCCATGAGTTTTGATGACATGAAAAATCCTCCTGAAAACACTAATTTAAGACTAATTCGAAAATGATGTTTTGTGAAATGTTTGGATAAGGGGAAATTTCACTGGCAGTGGTCAGGAGTGAGGCGGTGGGAGCCTATACACGCCTAACCCCAGGTAACCGGGTCCAGTCGGAACAGTTTGGCAAGTTGGTCATAGACCTCTGGTGCCTCGGATTTGAGGTCGCGGGGTTTTTCAAAGAATACCTCGACGGAAACGGCAAAGAACTCTTCATGGCCGGTCGCGCCATAGGCGTCGATTACCGTGTGCCGCCCGCTTTCGACGGCGCGGACAAGGGTGTCATAGGCAGTCAGAAAGACACGCTCCCATTCGACAAAGCTTTGTCCGTCGCTCAGGATCGGAACACCGTTGGTTCCCCCAGACAGGTCGTCGATTTGGTGGGCGAACTCATGCAGTACGACGTTCTGCCCGTCATGATCATTAAGCGCGCCAAGTTTGCTGTGGGTCCAGGAGAGAATAACCGGTCCCCGGTCCCAGCTTTCACCGGTGCGCACGATCTCTTTCTCGCTGACGACGTATCCTTCCTGTCGGCGCTGCCGAGACTTAAAAGCGTTCGGGTAGATCAGGATCGTTGTCAGGTTATCATACCAAAGATCGCTGTTCACAATGAGCAAGCAGGCCTGCGCGGCGATGGCCAGTTCCATCTCCTCGGTTACGTCCAGCCCGTCGCAACCAAAGAAACGAACCTGATCCAGAAACAGATTCACCTTGCCGTCCAGTTTGACACGCAGGTCAAGGGGCAGGCGGCGAATCAGAGGCACTTGCTGTTCGATGAGGATGCGTTGGTGGTCTGTCAGGGGCGTGGACAAAAGCTGTTGGCGCGCCCGGGACTTGGACCAGTAGCGATACAAGAGAAAACCGGCGATAAGCGCCAAGGCAGTGAAAAAGAACAACATAGAGGTCACTATAAGGACGCGCCGGGCGGTTGGAACCGGAAATCCCAATCGCCCCCGTCAAATGGAAAACGCCGCAGGTTTCCCCGCGGCGTTTGAAGCTTTGGAAGGTGGTCCGCGCTACTGCTTGACCTCGGCCGCCGGGTTGGCACCCGCCTTGCCGTTGCGGCCCGGGTTCAGAGGGTCGTCCTGACGCTGAACCGATCCTTCGAAATGCGCGCCGCTTTCGATCGCGATGGTCTTGTGGATGATGTCGCCTTCGACACGTGCGGACGAGGTCAGGCGTACCTTCAAACCACGGACACGGCCGACGATGCGGCCGTTGATCACGACGTCATCGGCAGTGACTTCGCCTTTGATGGTCGCGGTCTCACCGATTGTCAGCAGATGCGCACGGATGTCGCCTTCGACAGTGCCTTCGACCTGGATATCGCCCGAGGTCTTCAGGTTGCCAGTGATGTGCAGGTCCGAAGACAGAACCGATGCCGGTGGCTTGGGCTTGGGCGCGGTGCTGGCCTTGTTTTCTGCCGGTGCAGGGGCCGCCGGTGTCGCCGGTGCAGCGGGTTTTGCCGCCTCGGGTGCAGTGGACGAGGGCTCGTTGATTTTGCTCTTAGAAAACATTTCTCGCAGCCTTGATGTAAGTCATTGGGTTAACAGGTTTTCCGTTCACGCGAACCTCATAGTGCAGATGCGTGCCGGTTGACCGTCCGGTGCTACCCATATCAGCAATATGATCCCCGCGCGAGACCCTTTGACCAACCTTCACGCGTATCTTCGTGTTATGGGCATAAAGTGTCTCAATTCCGAACGCGTGCTTGATTTTCACCAGCCGTCCAAACCCGGACTGCCAGCCGGCATGGCTGACCACACCGTCGGCGGTGGCAAAAATGTCGGTGCCATGGGCACCGGCGAAATCGGCGCCGTTATGCATGCGGCGACCACCTGTCTTGGGGTCGCGGCGCGTCCCGTAACCGCTCGTGAATCGCACGACGGAATTGACGGGGCTTGCAAACGGCGCTTTCTCTGCTGCAATTCGATACAGGTTCAACTGATCCATCTGTTGCAACAGAGTATTTGCGCGGATCTCGTCGGGGGTCAGTTCCTCACCGCGCGTGCTAAAAGAAATAGGGGTTAGGGGCCCGCCCATGCCGCTATAGCCGCGGCGGACTTCTTCGATGATGCGGTCGGTGGGCATGCCGGCCTGGCGGAACATCTTGTCCAGTGGTTCGACCGAGATCACCATCGCCTCTTCCAACTGGCGGAAAATCTCGTCGCTGCGTTCCTGCATCAGCCGGATTTCCAGCTCAAGATCGTCACGCTGTTCCAGCGCGTCCTTGGCATTGGCGGCAATCTGGTCGCGTTCCTCGGCGGTGCGGGACAGCGCCTCGGTCATAAAGTTCATCTGCTCGGGGTTGGCGACGGCGGCCATGTAAATGTCGCCCTCGCCCGCTTCCTGCTGAAGCGTGACCAGTTCTGTACGTGCTTCTTCGCGCTGTTTCATGGTGGCGCGCAGCGTGGTCTGGATAACTTCGATCCCGGTCTCAAGTTCGCGGCGGCGGTTTTCCGACGCGAGCAGTTCCGACTGCATGGCCGAAATCTGATCGAGCGCTGCGTTGAACCGGTCCTGTGCGGCCAGGGCCTCCTGCGCACGCACGTCTCGCTCTGCGGACATGATGTTCAGGCGTTCCTGATAGGTTGCCTGATCGCGCTTGGCCTGTTCCCGGAAGTTGCCCGATCCGATGCTGTCCATCAGAAGGATCGCAGTCGCAACGGCTGTCCAACCCACGAACAGTGCAACGCCAGCAACGGCGACAACTTGCGTTTCCGAGCTTAGCCGAATGAAACGCGTATCATTGTCTGATTTAAGAAAGACACGGCGTTCGGGAAAATGCCGCTCAAACAGTGAGTGTAATTTGATTGCCAGACGTGTTCTCACGCGTCTCACCTCTCCATCCCCATGATCGGGAGCGGTCGTGAGTGATAGCCGTCCCTTGGGCGAAGTGCATAAAGCGGCATTTTGTTTTGGGCAAGTTTGTTAACTTACCGACCTTGCGTTACTGGTTTTTGCCGCCGATTCTAGGCGAGAATTTGCCGATATCGTCAACTTAAGCCCGTTATTGCGTCTGTCCCGGCAATGGCAAGTCCTCCGTCAGAGGCCAATAGAAATCCGGCGGCAGCCCAGCCTCGGCCCGTTTTTCTTCGTTAAACGGGGGCTTCAGGACGCCATGGAAATACTGGCGCACCAATTGATGAAACACATCCTTGGGGTCGGCATTTTCACGCCCGCACAGGAAATGGAACCATTTTGAACCATAAGCCACATGGCCCACTTCTTCGGCATAGATGACCTCGAGCGCGGCAACTGCCTGCTCGGCTTTGGCCTTGCGGAATATGTCGATCATGCCGGGTGTCACGTCCAACCCGCGCGCCTCAAGCACCATAGGGACAACCGCCAGCCGTCCCATCAGGTCTTCGGTGGTGTCTTCAGCGGCCCGCCACATCCCGGCATGTGCGGGTAGGGCGCCGTAGTGGCTGCCCATGCTTTCCAGACAGTCGCAGACCATCTCAAAATGCCGCGATTCTTCTTCGGCGCATTTGACCCAGTCATCGTAGAACCCGATCGGCATCGGCACGTGGCCAAATCGCGCGATGATGTCCCAATGCAGGTCGACGGCGTTCAGCTCGATATGCGCAACTGCGTGAAGCAGGGCGATACGCCCGGCCTCGGTTCCGGGCTTGCGCTTTGGAACCTCACGCGGCGATAGCAGCTCGGGCTTTTCCGGGCGGGCAGGGCTCAGCGGCGGCGTTGCGGTCCCGACCTCAATCTCAGGCGCCTCGCCCTTGCGCGATGCGAACCAGGTGGCAGCGTGGCGTTTGGACAGGGCAGTTTTTTCCCGCCCATCCGCTGTTGTCAGGACTTCGGTCGCCATCTGAGTCAGTGTTTTGGACACCGCGTGTCTCCGCTGATTGAGGTGGACGGCTCTTAAACCGGATGGCGGCCGTGGTCGAGAGGGTTACAGGGCGCGCACAGCCTCTAGCACCTCGTCCACATGGCCGGGGACTTTGACCTTGCGCCAGACGTTGGCGATCTTGCCCTCGCCGTCGATCAGGAAGGTCGAGCGCTGAATTCCCATGGATTTCTTGCCGTACAAGTTCTTTTCAACCCAGACGCCATAGTCCTCGCAGACCGAAGACCCTTCATCCGACAAAAGCGGAGTCGTCAGGCTGTGCTTGGCGACAAATTTATCGTGCTTGGCGACGCTGTCGCGCGAGATGCCGAAAACTTGAGCCCCCGCATCGGCAAAGGCCTGAAGTTGTTCCGAGAAACCGATGGATTCCTTGGTGCAGCCCGGCGTATCATCGCGGGGATAGAAAAAAAGAACGACGGCACCGCTGCGCAGGTCCGAAAGGGTCACTTCGCCGCCGCCGTCGCGGGGTAATGTGAAATCAGGGGCGATGTCTGTCACGTCGGGCATTGGAAACTCCGCTAAAGGATTTTAAGTGCTGCCCGGCATAATAGGGCGACGCGAGCGGGTTGAAAGACTTGGATAAAAAATTGGCTCAGCACGAAGACGCAAGTGGCGACCGGCCCGAGATGCCTGTCCGCCGCCGGTCACGCCGTCGTATCGCCGCGCGCTGGAGCATTGGAACCTTGTTTTTAATGTGCCTGCTGGTCGGAGCGGGCTGGTTCTTTCTGATCGGAAAACAGCTGCACGCGCCGGAATGGGTAACCAAGAAGGTAGAAGCGCGTCTTGAACGCAGCCTTGGCGGTTTGAAATTCACCTTTGGGGACGCCAGCTTTATCGTCAATGATAAGTGGCGCCCGCGAATCCGGTTAACGGATGTGACCATCAGCGATGCAGCGGGTCATCAGATCGCTCAGATATCGGATTTGCGGACACGCCTGTCGATGCGCGAATTGCTGCGCGGCAAGATCAGACCGCGGCGGATCACTATGCTGGGCGCGCAGATTGCTTTGACCCGTGGTGAGGACGGTGCGCTGTCGCTAACGGTTGGGTCGGGCAGTGCCCCGGTGCAAAAGGCTCCGACGCTGGCACAGCTGATCGAGGAATCGGATGA
Organism: Ruegeria sp. CDSB113; assembly: GCF_059611045.1. NCBI lineage: Bacteria > Pseudomonadati > Pseudomonadota > Alphaproteobacteria > Rhodobacterales > Roseobacteraceae > Ruegeria > Ruegeria sp. CDSB113. The sequence continues at coordinate 73,880 of NZ_JBXWOU010000009.1, read as the reverse complement.
TGTGTTCCTGTCCCCGTTTCTGTCAGGTTTGCGGGCGGTCGATCTGGAATCGCTGACGCTGGATTATCAGGATCTGCGGTTGGGGCGGGCCTGGGTGTTTGACGGCGGGCATATTGCGATCATCCGGGACGGTGACGAAATGCGACTGGCGACCGGTTTCTCGGTGTTGACCGGGCGCGATTATGCCAGCACGATCGAGGCGAACTATACCAGCGTGCTTGGTACCCCTCAGGCGAGTTTTGGGGTTTCGATCACCGATCTTCCCTCGGAAGACATTGCCACCCAAAGCGTTGCACTGGCTTGGTTGCAGGTGCTCAATGCTCCGATTTCAGGCGCGTTACGCGGCAGCGTCGATGGGCAGGCCGCGCTGGGTCCGCTTTTTGCGACGTTGAATCTGGGCGAGGGTGTCCTGCAGCCCAGACCCGAGACGCGCCCGATCGGATTCGAATCCGCGCGCGCCTATTTCACCTATGACCCCGCGCGTCATGTTCTGGAATTCAACGAGGCCTCGGTCGTGTCCGATGTGGGGGCCGTGCAGGCCGAAGGCAAAGCCTTTTTGAACGGGGTCGAAAACGGTGTTCTTGACAGCCTGACGTCACAGCTGACCCTGAACAGTATCGATATCTACCCCGGTGGTCTGTTCCCGGAATCGCTGGAAACGGCGCGGGCGGACGTGGATTTTCAACTCAAGCTGGCTCCGTTCGAGCTGCAGCTGGGGCAGTTAACTATCACCGATGCGCTGCACGAATTGCACGCAACGGGCAGGTTGATCGGCCAGCCCGACGGCTGGGATGCCGCCTTTGATGCGCAACTGGACCAGATGGGGTCAGAGAACCTGTTGCGATACTGGCCCGAAAGGCTGGCGCCGAACCCGCGGAAATGGGTGTCGGAAAACCTGTTCGAAGGTCAGTTTTCGGATGTGGAATTTTCACTGCGCTTGCATCCGGGCAGTAAGCCGGACCTCTATCTGGGCCTTGGGTTCGATGAGGCCAAGATCAGGTTTGCCAAGACCTTGCCGCTGATCCAGGACGGGCAGGGCCGGCTTAGTCTTTTGAAAGACCGCTTTACCGTCACGGCTGAAAAAGGGGTTGTCATCGCCGATCAGGGTGGCGCGGTGGATGCCTCGGGAACCTCGTTCATCATCCCGGATACAACTGCCAAGGGCGGAACACCGGCGATTGCTCGGATCGAGGCGCGCGGCAGCGTCGAGGCCGCCCTGTCGCTGCTGGACCGACCACCACTAAGCCTGATGTCTAAAGCCAACTTGCCGGTCGATCTGGCGGCTGGTGACGTAAGCTTGTCAGGCACATTGTCATTGCCGCTGAAAAAGGGGCTTAAGTTTCACGACACCGAATTCCATTACACCGGTGAAATCGACAATGTGCAAAGCGACAAGCTTGTACCTGACTATTCGGTCAGCGCTGACCTTTTGAACCTGTCCGGCAATCAGACCGAGGTGAAGATTGACGGCTACGGCTTATTCGGCCAAGTGCCGATGCAAGTCGCGTGGCGTCAGCCCATTGGTGGAGACGGGCCTCAACGCAGCGAACTGACGGGCCAGATCGAGCTGTCGCCGTTGCTGATGAACGAGCTGAAGGTGCCGCTGCCGCCGGACATGCTGACTGGAAAAGGCACGGCAGATATCACCGTTGGAATCGGCGCGGATGAACCCGTCACACTCTCTGCGACCTCGGACCTCGCCGGGGTCGGAATGGCGATTCCTGAACTTGGCTGGCGCAAAGGGACGGGGGCGACCGGAAAGATGACACTGGACGCCACGCTGGGTGAAAAGCCCAAAGTGGATGATCTGACGCTTGATGTCGCGGGGCTGCGCACTAAAGCCTCGATCTTCTTCCGGGACGGGGGTGCCTTTGACCGGATACGGTTCAGTTCGTTTGATCTGGGCAACTGGCTGGCGGTGCCGGCCGAACTGATCAACACCGGCGGACCTGTCCCCAATATTGTCGTTCAGGGCGGTGTCATGAATCTGGGCCGCGCAACCTTTGGCGCGGGCGGTGGCGGAGGAGGAGGGTCAGGCCCCGGTCCAAGGATCGATGTTCTGTTGGACCGCCTGCAGGTGACCGAAGACATTGCACTAACAGGCTTCCGGGGCGCGTTTCAAACCACAGGCGGGGTGAACGGCTCCTTTACGGCCAACGTAAACGGCGGCACGGCGGTCAGCGGCCAAGTGAGCCCGCGCGACAGCGGCAGCGCCGTGAACATAAAGTCGAAAGACGCGGGGGCCGTCCTGCGGTCAGCTGGTGTGATCACCCAGGCGCGTGGCGGCAGTTTGGATCTGCAACTGGAACCGGTCAGCGCGCCGGGGAATTATGATGTGATCCTCAAGATATTAAACACACGCATTACCGATGCACCGGCAATGGCCGCACTGTTAGACGCGATCAGCCTTGTTGGACTTTTGGACGAGATGACCGGGCAGGGGATTTTTTTCTCGACTATCGATAGCCGCATGCGGATCACGCCGACTGAAATCAAAGTTCTCAGCGGCAGTGCCGTTGGCCCGTCCATCGGCTTGTCCTTTGACGGCACGATCGACACGGTTGCGGGCATGCTGAACCTGCGTGGCGCGATCTCTCCGATCTATCTGGTGAACGCGATCGGAAGTGTTTTCACAAAAAAAGGCGAGGGGGTCATCGGGTTCAACTACAGCCTGACCGGGCCGCTTACGAAGCCAAAGGTTTCCGTAAATCCGCTGTCTGGCCTTGCGCCACTGTTCCTACGCAATTTGCTGCGCGCACCGGCCCCGACTGTATCAGATGGTCCCAACGCGCTGCCGAGAAAGCCGGATGAGCCCAAAAAGACCTTTGGCTCTCCACCACGGGACAATTGACCCGGATGGGCTGTTGCTGATTCCGATGCGGAATTGTATGGCGCGGCTATGAAACTCAGCGATTTTGACTTCCATCTGCCCGAAGACCGGATTGCCACACGTCCCGCCAGCCCGCGCTCATCCGCGCGCCTGTTGGTGGCCGAAGGTGACGCGATCTCGGATGCGCATGTTTTTGATCTACCCGACTGGTTGCAGCCGGGTGACAGATTGGTGCTAAACGACACGCGCGTCATCCCCGCGCGTCTGAACGGAAAGCGCCATCGCGACAGTGCACAAGGACCGGTGTCTGCCGCAATCGAGGCCACATTGCTGGACCCGCAGGCTGATGGCACATGGGCAGCCCTGATCAAACCGCTGAAGAAAGTGAAGCAGGGCGAAGACATTCAGTTCTCGGATCAACTGAGCGCCACGCTGGAGCGGGTTGAGGACGGGCAAGCCTATCTGCGGTTCAATCTGTCGGGCGATGATTTTGATGCTGCTCTGGAACAGGCCGGTGCAATGCCTCTACCGCCCTACATCGCCGCCAAGCGGCCTGCGGATGAGCAGGACAAGACGGATTACCAGACAATCTGGGCCCGCAATTCCGGTGCAGTTGCCGCCCCGACGGCGTCGCTGCATTTTGATGAGGCGTTGATGCGGGCGCTGGGCGCGCGCGGTGTCGCAGTCACTCATGTCACGCTGCATGTGGGCGCGGGAACGTTTCTGCCGGTCAAGGTTGAGGACGTGACGACCCACAAGATGCACGCCGAATGGGGCAGTGTCAGCGCCGTCGCCGCGCAAGAAATCCGCGAGACCAAAGCCGCAGGTGGCAGGGTCATCCCGGTGGGCACCACCGCGCTGCGTCTGATCGAAAGCGCCAGCCGATCGGGCCAGATCGAACCATGGGAAGGCGAGACCGATATCTTCATATATCCCGGCTTTCAGTTCCACGTGACCGACGCGTTGATGACCAATTTCCACCTGCCGAAATCCACCTTGTTGATGCTGGTTTCGGCCCTGATGGGGCAGGAACGCATGCGGAAGGTGTACGCGCATGCGATTGAACAGAATTACCGGTTCTTCTCTTACGGGGATGCGTCGCTTTTGATCCCGTAAGGGACGTGTTGTCGGGATCGAATCTTTTCAATGTCGTAGACAAGCATGACCAAAGCCGTTTTTGATTGCAAAACGGTGTCACAGTCTAGGTCGAAATTTTTCGGAGGCCCCAATGATTCAGGTCCTTTCCAGCGCATGGGCGCTATTGCTTGGTATGGGCCTGTTGATGGTCGGAAACGGCCTTCAGGGGACAATTCTGGGTGTCCGGGGCGAGATCGAGGGGTTTTCGACCCTTCAGATGTCATTCGTGATGTCGGCCTATTTCGTCGGTTTCCTGGGTGGATCACGCCTTGCACCCGAAATGATTCGACGTGTCGGACATGTGCGGGTCTTCGCGGCGCTGGCATCGTTCATTTCTGCCGTGATGATCATGTATCCGTTGATGACCGACCCGGTTATCTGGATTCTGGGTCGTGTCGTGATCGGGTTCTGTTTTTCCGGAGTGTACGTTACTGCGGAAAGCTGGCTCAACAATGCAGCCAGCAACGAAAATCGCGGCCAGGCACTGTCTCTTTACATGATCTTCCAGATGACAGGCATCATCAGCGCACAAGGATTGGTTCTGTTGGGCGACCCGGCCGGGTTCGACACCTTTGTAATCGCCTCCATTCTGGTTTCGGTCTCTTTTGCGCCCATTCTCTTGTCGATCTCACCGACACCTGCGTTTGACACAACCAAACCGATGACTTTGCGCGAATTGTTCGGATATTCGCCATTGGGCTGTGTTGGCATGTTTCTTCTGGGCGGCGTTTTCTCTGCACAGTTCGGGATGGCGTCGGTATACGGTGCCCGCGCGGGTCTGACGCTGGTCGAGATTTCGACTTTTATTGCCGCATTCTATATCGGTGCTCTGGTCTTGCAGTATCCATTGGGATGGATGTCCGACCGCATGGATCGCCGTTTCCTGATTATGCTTGTTGCAGGGGTCGGCAGCTGCGCGGCAGTTGTGGGCTTGGTGTTCGGTGTGACGTTTCCAATCCTGCTGGGCGCGGCCTTTGTGATCGGCGGTATGTCGAACCCGCTTTACTCATTGCTGATTGCGCACGCGAATGACTTTCTGGAACACGAAGACATGGCCGCAGCGTCAGGGGGTCTCTTGTTTATCAACGGCATGGGGGCCATTGCTGGCCCGTTGATCACCGGTTGGCTCATGGGGGATGCGGTCTTTGGTCCTCCGGGCTTTTTCCTTTTCATCGCAATCCTGCTGGTCGTTATGGCGGGCTATGCGCTCTACCGTATGACCCAGCGCGCGGCGATCCCGGTCGACGAAACAGGCACCATGTCGCCGCTCTATCCAACGGCGTCCCCGGTTGTAATGGAATTGGCGCAGGAAGTGGCCATTGAGGCCGCAGAAGCCGAGCAGGAAACGCAAGATGTTGCCTAGAACACGACTTTATGTCGCAAGTGTTGCAATAATTTACTGTTACAATTCTGTAAAACACACTTAAATGAATTTAAGTCCCTTGGGGGGGAAACACGACGGAGTTAAGGGCATGGCAAGTCCTGAAGATGTATTGAGTTTTTGGTTAGATGAGGTTGGTCCCAAGGGTTGGTATCTGCAGGATGATGCATTGGATGCAGAAATCCGCGACAGGTTCCTGAACACATGGGAGGCTGCGAGTGAAGGCAAGTTCTCTCTTTGGCTGACCTATCCCAGCGGTGCATTGGCGTACATCATCCTGATGGATCAGTTTCCACGCAACATGTTCCGAGGAAGCGCTGAGGCCTTCGCCTCAGACCGCGCAGCGTTGTCAGCAGCGAAATGTGCGGTGGACAAAGGGTGGGATATGAAGATCGACGAACCGGCCCGCCAGTTCTTTTATCTTCCATTGATGCATTCGGAAAACCTATGTGACCAGGAACGCTGTGTGCGCCTGATGTGTCAAAACATGACCGATGGCGACGACGGCAACCTGTTGCACGCAAGGGCGCATCGCGAAGTGATCCGCAAGTTCGGTCGGTTCCCATACCGCAACGACGCTCTCTCGCGCCCAATGACCGAGCACGAGGCCGCCTATGTCGACATGGGCGGATACGGCGCGACTGTGCGCGAGCTGCAGACAGCCGGCTAGGACGCCGGCACGCAGCCTCGGATTGCAATGATCCGGTCGGCAACAATGTCGGCCGAATTTTCAATTGCAGTGTTGATTAACTGGTCCGGGGCCTCGGTCAGCTCGGCTATTCTCGCCTGCGCAGCTTGCAGGCTATTCTCCAAACCATTCAACTTTTCCAAAGCCTCAGACAGTTTTCGGGCGGTCGCACTATCAGCAACTGGTCCGCTAAGCTGAAGGGATGACAGGTCGCTGCGCAATGCCGTCAGTTCACCGCGTATCCCTTGAACGTCTTCCTTCAGGGGCGCTACGATCTGGACCTTCTCGGCAAACTTGACGGTGATGTCGTCAACAGTCGAAGCCAGCTTCCATCCCAGAAACAGGCATAGTGCAATCAGGATAAGCGTTGCATTCAGCACGGCAAGCAACAGATCTTTAAGCGTTTTGGCCATGGTAAGCCTTTCGAATGACTTGGGTTTCACAAAGTCCGGACAGGCCCGGTGCGTATCTTCTAGCCATAGGTTCACGCGCGGTATAGGCTGAAAACAGCGCATACCGCGCCAGTTTACCCTGCGTCTGTTTTGTCGCGGGAGCAATATGTTGATGCATTCAGGAGATTAGTTTAATGGTAAACTAATTTCTGAATCGACCTGCGCCGAGAGGGAAACATGGCAGCACAATCTTTTGATCTGATCGTAATTGGCGCCGGTCCCGGTGGCTACGTGGCTGCTATCCGTGCGGCTCAGCTGGGCCTGAATACCGCCGTGGTCGAACGCGAGCATTTGGGCGGTATCTGTCTGAACTGGGGCTGTATCCCGACCAAGGCGCTGCTGCGAACGTCCGAAGTGTTCCATCTGATGGAGCGGGCCAAGGATTTCGGCCTGAGCGCTGACAAGATTGGCTTTGATCTGGATGCGGTCGTCAAGCGTTCGCGCGGCGTTGCGGCGCAGCTGTCGGGCGGCATTGGCCATCTGTTGAAAAAGAACAAAGTGACCGTTGTCATGGGCGCGGCAACGATCCCTGCAAAAGGCAAGGTCACCGTCAAAACCGACAAGGGTACCGAGGAACTGACCGCCAAGAACATCGTTCTGGCCACCGGTGCGCGGGCGCGGGAACTGCCCGGATTGGAAGCGGATGGCGATCTGGTCTGGACCTACAAGCACGCGCTCCAACCGCCACGGATGCCAAAAAAGCTGTTGGTGATCGGGTCTGGCGCAATCGGAATCGAATTTGCCAGCTTCTATAATACCTTGGGCGCAGACACGACCGTGGTCGAGGTTATGGACCGGGTCCTGCCGGTCGAGGACGCCGAAATTAGCGTGCTGGCCAAGAAAGCCTTTACCAAACAGGGCATGACCATCATGGAAAAGGCGATGGTCAAGCAACTGGACCGCGCCAAAGGTAAGGTCACCGCGCATATTGAGGTTAAGGGCAAGGTTGAAAAGCACGACTTTGACACCGTGATCTCGGCAGTCGGGATTGTCGGTAACGTCGAAAATCTTGGGCTCGAGGCCTTGGGCGTTAAGATTGACCGTACCCATGTCGTCACGGATGAATTCTGCCGCACTGGCGTTGATGGTCTTTATGCCATCGGTGACATCGCAGGCGCGCCCTGGTTGGCGCACAAAGCCAGCCATGAAGGTGTCATGGTCGCGGAATTGATTGCCGGTAAACACGCGCATCCAGTGAAGCCAGAAAGCATCGCCGGCTGCACCTATTGTCAGCCTCAGGTCGCATCGGTGGGGTACACCGAAGCCAAGGCGAAAGAGCTTGGCTATGACATCAAGGTCGGCAAGTTCCCGTTCATTGGCAACGGCAAAGCCATCGCGCTGGGTGAACCCGAGGGCCTGATCAAAACGATTTTCGACGCCAAGACAGGTGAACTACTGGGCGCACACATGATCGGCGCGGAAGTTACTGAGTTGATTCAAGGCTACGTAGTGGGACGGCAATTGGAGACCACCGAGGAAGACCTGATGAACACTGTCTTCCCACACCCGACTCTGTCGGAAATGATGCACGAAAGCGTGTTGGATGCCTACGGGCGCGTGATCCACATGTAAGAATAGGGGCTCTGCCCCCGCCGCCCGTGCCGGGCGTCTCCCCCGGGATATTTAAAGGCCAGATGAATGAAGGATCCTTACTTCATCTGGCTAAAAATATCCCGGAGCACGAGGCTGAGCCTCGCAAGTATCTTATTTATTCAATGCGTCCAGTATGCGCGCCCACGAACGAATGCCCTTGTGGAAACTTTTCACGTCATACTTTTCGTTCGGTGAGTGGATGGCGTCGTCGTCATTGGCATAGCCGACCAGCATCGAGTCCAATCCCAGAACCGAATCAAAATAGCCAACCACCGGGATCGAACCGCCCATGCCGGTAAAGACAGCTTCGCGGTTCCATTCATCTGATAATGCGCCGCGCGCGGCCTCGAATTCGGGGCGGTCAAGGTTCATCACCGATGCCGGAGCACCTTCGAGGTCGTTGTCCCAGACAACTTTCGCGTCGGGCGACAGGCGATCTTCGACATGTTTACGGACCTTGTCGCGCAGGGCATCGGGGTCCATGTCGCCGACTAGCCGGCAGGTGATCTTGCAATGTGCTTCGGACGGGATCACGGTTTTTGATCCCGCGCCGTTGTAGCCACCCCACAAACCGTTCACTTCCAGCGTTGGACGCGCCCATTGCTGTTCCAATGTGGAATAGCCCTTTTCACCATGCGGTTGCGAGTAACCGACAGAGTTCAGGTATTCCGCCTCATCAAAACCGCAATTTTCCCATTGGCGGAGTTGCTCTGCGGGCACTTCGTGTACACCTTCGTAAAACCCGTCAACGGCCACGCGACCGGTTTCGTCGTCGTAGAACGAGGCGACGATTTTTGACAGCTCACGCAGCGGGTTCAGGCCCGGGCCACCGTAATGACCGGAATGCAGATCGATGCGCGGACCGACGATGGTGAACTCATCCTTGAGCATGCCGCGCAGTTGCGAGGCGATGGATGGCACGCCGCGTGAAACCATTGAGGTGTCGCAAACCAGCGCAAGATCCGCTTTCAACTCGTCCTTGTTGGCTTCGAGGAACGGTACCAATGAAGGTGATCCGGATTCCTCTTCTCCTTCGAAGAAGAACGTGATGCGGCAGGGTAGGGTGCCGTGGATCGCTTTCCATGCGCGGCAGGCCTCAACAAAGGTCATCAACTGGCCTTTGTCATCCGACGAGCCGCGACCGCGGATCACCTGTCTGTTTTCGGTTTCTTCTAGTGCTGGATCAAACGGGTCGCGATTCCAAAGCTCCAGCGGATCAACAGGTTGCACGTCATAGTGGCCGTAAAACAGAACGTGCGGGCCGTCGTTGTCCTCGCCCACATGGCCAACGACCATCGGATGGCCGGGGGTTTCGCGTTTTTCGGCCGTAATGCCTATGCTTTGCAGGTCGGCGACCAGCCAGTCGGCGGCCTGATCGACCTGCTCTTTATAGGCCGGGTCGGTTGAGATCGACGGGATGCGCAGAAATTCCATCAATCGGTCGATGGACGTGGACAGATCGGTGTCGATCCTGCTCAGAACAGCGTCTAGCGACATGAGCTTCTCCTGAATGGCGTGAACTGCTGCGGAACCTAACAGCACCGGCGGCGCCGTCCAGTGCGTATCGGCAGGATTTGCAGTATGCTGTCGGAAACAGAATGTGTGGCAGGGTTATCGCCTGCGTCGTTTCCTCGCGTCTTATGGCCGTAACTTTACTTGTCGGGGGGCGTGAACAGGGATAATTGATACAGATCAATGCTGCGACTCCTGCAATGCCACTAGGCAAGGTACTCAAGGGGAAGCAAACCGCGGGGACGGCTTGATCCGTCATTCGGGGAAATAACGGGTTCGACAAACAGCACGTCTATGTCGGGCACAGAAGGAGATACTGGTGGACTATACTGCTCAGCTCGATTCAGCGATTGCCAGGCTGCATGAAGAAGGCCGCTATCGGACCTTTATTGATATCGAACGCCAGAACGGTCATTTCCCGCATGCTGTACGGACGCGTCCGGACGGCTCGCAGCAGAATATCACCGTGTGGTGTGGAAACGACTATTTGGGTATGGGCCAGAACCCGGTTGTTCTGAATGCAATGCATGATGCCGTTGATGCTGCTGGTGCAGGTTCCGGCGGAACGCGTAACATTTCGGGCACCACTGTCTACCACAAGCAACTTGAAGCTGAGTTGGCGGATTTGCACGGCAAAGAGGCGGCGTTGCTGTTCACCAGTGCATATATCGCGAATGACGCGACACTCAGCACCTTGCCAAAGCTTTTCCCCGGTCTGATCATTTATTCCGATGCGCTGAACCATGCTTCGATGATCGAAGGCGTGCGCCGCAATGGCGGTGCCAAGCGCATCTTCCGTCACAACGACGTCGCGCATCTGCGTGAACTGCTTGAAGCTGACGATCCCGCAGCCCCTAAGCTGATCGCGTTCGAGTCTGTCTATTCGATGGATGGCGATTTCGGCCCAATTGAAGAGATATGTGATCTGGCCGACGAATTTGGCGCGCTGACCTACATCGACGAGGTGCACGCGGTTGGCATGTACGGCCCGCGCGGTGGTGGCGTGACCGAACGCGATCGTTTGGCGCATCGCATCGACATCATCAACGGAACACTTGCCAAGGCCTATGGCGTGATGGGGGGCTATATCGCCGCCAGTGAAAAAATGTGTGACGCTGTGCGTTCTTACGCGCCGGGCTTCATCTTCACGACATCGCTTCCGCCGGCCGTTGCCGCCGGTGCTGCCGCTTCGGTGGCCTATCTGAAAGGTGCGTCAGAGTTGCGAGAGCAGCATCAGACACAGGCCAAGGTGCTTAAGCTGCGCCTGAAAGGGATGGGCCTGCCGTTGATCGATCATGGCAGCCACATCGTGCCTGTGATCGTCGGCAACCCGGTGCACACTAAAATCCTGAGTGACAGGCTGCTGGATGACCATGGTATTTACGTCCAGCCGATCAACTTCCCGACCGTGCCGCGCGGCACGGAGCGCCTGCGCTTTACCCCGTCTCCGATACATGGACCGGGTGAAATGAACCGATTGATCCAGGCGATGGACGAACTTTGGTCACATTGTGCGCTAAATCGCGCCGAACTTGCAGGATAACCTCACGCCAAAGTGTGCAATGCGTTTGTCGCGTGTTAAGCTTACGCTAACAAAAGAGACGCACGAATCGTTAAGTGGGCGATTCGCCGTTGGCGTGTAACACGCGCAAGGCAGAATGGGGCAGCAGGGATGATTGGGCGCAGATCACAGCGCGATTCCGAAGAAAACACGGACGTCAGGCCGAAGGGCTTTGACGACTATGAGGTACGGCTTGGCGACAGGATGCGCGGCGAACGCGCGACTATGGGCAAGTCTCTTCTGGATGTTCAGCGCGAACTGCGGATCAAAGCCAACTACATAGCTGCCATCGAAGACGCTGATCCCGATGCGTTTGATACACCCGGCTTCATCGCCGGGTATGTGCGTTCTTATGCGCGTTATCTGGGTATGAACCCGGATGATACCTTTGCCACGTTCTGCGCCGAAAGCGGGTTCGAAGTGGCCCATGGTATGTCAGCCGAGGCTTCGGTTGTTCGCAAACCATCCGGCGGGTTGCCCGCGCGGGGCCCGATGGGGCGCGATCCGTTCATCTCGCCGAATACACCTTACATCCCGGGCAGGGAATCTCTGGTCAGCCAGATTGAGCCACGCGCCATTGGGTCGTCTCTGGTCCTGCTGGCGGTGATTGGTGGCATTGGCTATGGCGGTTGGGCGGTTCTGAACAAAATCCAACAGGTTCAGGTGAGCCCGGTTGAACAGGCCCCGGTGGTTCTGTCCGATCTCGACCCGTTGGATGCAGCCCGCGCACCGGTAGAACTTGCCGAAGCAGCAGAATCCGCAACACCGACCCCCGAAGCGCTGGATCGTCTTTATCGCCCACAGGCGCTGGATGTTCCGGTTCTTGTGGCACGTGACGCGCCGATTGCCACATTGGACCCTCGCACAGTCGGAACGTTCCGCCCGCCAGAGGCACCCCGGATCGAAGTGGCCGAAGTGCACACAGTTGAACGCCTCGCATTGCCGCAGGTTGTTGAACAGGTTGATACCGCACTGAAAATCGTGGCCGTTGCGCCATCGTGGATGCGTATTCGCGCCGCCGATGGAAGCGTACTGTTTGAAGGCACATTGGGCACGGTCGAGCAGGGCAATACATTCGAAATTCCGCTGACCGAAGAACCACCGCAACTGCGTGCAGGGGCTTCGGGTTCCGTTTATTTCTCGATGAATGGTGAACATTTCGGGCCTGTTGGCGCGCCGGGCACGGTGACCAAAGGTGTTCTGCTGTCCAAGGACGCGGTTGCCGAACGCTATGAGATCGCCGATCTGGAAGCCGAACAGAATAGCGCCCTCAAACAGTTGGTGGCCGAACTTCAGGCGGAAGTACCTGAAACGCCGGCTGAGTGATCTGGCCATTGCGGTGGCCGGGTAGGCGGACTATCTAAAGACGCAACTCAGGCAGCTTTGGACCCGTCCTCATGTCCCTTAATCACGTCCGCCCGTGGCGAAACATCTATCGCCGCAAATCCCGCCAGATCATGGTTGGAAATGTTCCGGTCGGGGGCGACGCACCCATTGCTGTTCAAACGATGACGAACACCCTCACAACGGATGTTGCCGGGACCGTTGCGCAGGTTCAGGCCGCAGCAGACGCGGGTGCCGATATCGTGCGGATTTCCGTCCCTGATGAGGCGTCATCGAAAGCACTGAAAGAGATCGTGCGCGAAAGCCCGGTTCCTATCGTGGCCGACATCCACTTTCACTATCGTCGAGGCATCGAAGCTGCCGAGGCGGGGGCGGCATGCCTGCGCATCAACCCGGGCAATATCGGCGATGAAAAGCGTGTGAAAGAGGTTATCAAGGCCGCGCAGGACCATAATTGCTCGATCCGGATCGGCGTGAACGCCGGTAGTCTTGAAAAGCACCTGCTTGAAAAATATGGCGAACCATGTCCCGAGGCGATGGTCGAAAGCGGGTTGGAGCATATTCGCATCCTGCAGGACAACGACTTTCACGAGTTCAAGATCAGTGTGAAGGCCAGCGACGTCTTCTTGTCGGCCGCGGCCTATCAGGGCATTGCCGAGGCCACAGACGCGCCGATCCACCTTGGCATCACCGAGGCTGGCGGACTGGTGTCTGGCACCATCAAATCGGCCATCGGGCTGGGTAATCTGCTGTGGATGGGCATCGGCGACACGATCCGTGTCAGCCTGTCCGCTGACCCGGTCGAAGAGGTGAAGGTGGGCTTTGAGATCCTGAAATCTCTGGGCCTGCGCCATCGCGGCGTGAACATCATCTCGTGCCCGTCCTGCGCACGGCAGGGGTTTGACGTGATCAAAACGGTCGAGGCGCTGGAACAGCGGCTGGAACACATCAAAACGCCGATGAGCCTGTCGATCATCGGCTGCGTGGTAAACGGACCGGGTGAGGCGCTGATGACCGATGTCGGTTTCACCGGAGGTGGCGCCGGATCGGGCATGGTTTATCTGGCAGGTAAGGCCAGCCACAAGATGTCGAACGACCAGATGATTGATCACATCGTCGAAGAGGTCGAGAAGAAGGCCGCGGAACTGGACGCCGTGGCTGAGGCGGCGGAATAGTTGATGTCACTGACCCTCGGGTCAATTCAGACGGCGGGCATTTGTTGTGTTGCGCAGTGAATACCGCCACCAAGTTCGCCTAGAATATCGACGTTTAGTGCCACAACTTCGCGCCCCGGGTAATGTCGGGACAGGGCGTCGCGTGCGATGGTGTCGGTTTCTTTGTCACCGAACTGGGCCATGATGACCGCGCCATTGCAAACATAGTAGTTTGCATAGGATGCCACGAACTCTGGATCTTTGACCCGCCTTCTGACTGGTTCCGGAATGACCTCTACTTGTAAACCTTCCGCGACCAATCGGTCATGCGTGTCCAATGCCGCAAGGTGGAAGGGGTCCTGAAAATCAGGTTCGTCGGGAAGGTTGACCAGAACACGACCCGGTTCAGTAAAGCGTGCCAGACTGTCGATATGGTAGTCGGTGATGTCTTCGCCACAAACACCCTCGGACCAAATCATGCGGTTTGCTCCGTAGGCAGCCAAAAGCTTGGCTTCGATCTCGTTACGGGACTGGCCAGGGTTGCGGTTGTCGTTCACCCATGAGCTTTCATGCGCAATGAGCAGGCCGTGCCCGTCTTGCTCAACACCTCCACCTTCACCGTTCAGGCCGGAGGGAAGAAGCGGCAGGCCCAGTCGTTCGGCAACGCGCCCAGCGACACGAGCGTCCTGTTTGTGTGCTTGCTTCTCACCCCAGCCATTGAACTGGATTTTGCGGATCGCCATGTCACGGCCGTCTGAGATCACAAAGATCGGTCCGGAATCCCGGCACCAAAGGTCTTCAGTAGGGACGTCCCACAATTCAACTTCCGTTGAAAGTTTTTCACGCGCAGCCGAATGGTGTTCGGCAGCAGCCAGCATCGTTACCGGTTCAAATGGCGAAATTGCATTGGCAATATCGGCGATCGTTTGCTGCACAAGATCACGCAAGTGGGCATCTTCATACACATTGCGGCTTACCGGCCACTGCATGAAAGTGCGTTGGTGTTGTGTTTCTTCCGCGGGAACAAAATAGCCCAAGCCAGCTTGGGCAAAAGGTTGCTGTGTGACACTCATTAACCCAATCGCCCCGCCGGACAGCAGAACTTCCCTACGCTTCATTGTGAAAACCCTATTAGACTGTTGGGTGAAGAGCACCTCGGCCGGAGATGCTCTTTGTTTATCAGCCCTGTTCTGCGCGCACACCGTCCGCAATCTGTTTCATCTGATCCGCTGGCAGGAAGCCGCGTAGCATCTCGGTGCCCAGAACGAATGAAGGTGTTCCCGAAATCTGCATACGTTGCGCCAGCGCACGAGTCTGACCGATTTCATCCGTAACCTGCTCGCTGTCCATGGCCGCAATGATCGCATCGCTGTCCAGGCCCAGGCCATCCGAGATCCGGCGCAGGGAGACTTCGGAAGGCTCTCCACCGAATTCCATCAGAGCGTCATGGACCTGTTTGTAGGCGTCATCGCCGGCCACATGTTTGGTTGCGACCGCAAAGCGCGAAGACAGCACCGAGGCGTCGCCCAAGATCGGGAATTCCTTGATCACAAGGCGGATGTTGCCATCTTCGGCCAACAGGCTTGCGACCTCGGGCACGGCGCGGCGACAGTAGCCGCAGCGGTAGTCCATGAATTCGACCAGAGTGATGTCGCCATCCGGGTTGCCGCCAACCCAGCTATAGCCGTCGTTGAACAGCTCGTCCGCATTCGCGGCGACCAGTTCCTTGTCAGCGGAAGCTTCGGCCACAGCGTTGCGCTGTTCAAGAATGTTGATCGCTTCGATGATCACTTCGGGGTTTTCCAGAAGGTACTCGCGCACCTGCACACCGAACTGCTCGCGTTCGGCATCGCTCATGGTGCTCAGGTCCAGGGCCTGTGCGGGGCCGGTGATCAGGGAAAGCCCCAGAAGGGCGGGTGCAGCATGTCTGAGGATCATTTCCGGTTCCTTTTCTTTTTCTTCGCTCGTTCCGAGGCAATCAACACATCCTGTGCCCGTTGCCAACCAGGTGAACCTTCGGGCAATTGCCCGACGGCGCGTTTTGCGTGAATGCCTGCGTCGACCAGGCGGCCTTGCAGGGCATAGCGTTCTGCGGTCACAGCCGAGGCCATGCCGTTATTTCCGACCTTGGCATAAGCCATTCCAAGGTCCTGCATCAGTCGTGCATTGCGATAGTCCCGCGCGCGCGCCTTTTCAAGCACCTTAAGGGCGTCGGTCGTTTGCCCATCTGCCAGCAAGGCGCGCCCGTACCCCGCCAGAAGCAATGGATCATTCGGAGACATCTCAACAGCCTGCCCATAAGCTTTAATTGCATCGGTCAACTTCCTGTTTTCCAATAGAATCTGCCCTTTTAACTCATAAAAGAACGGATCATCGGGCCGGATTTCCAGCGCGCCGTCGATCGCTGCCCTTGCGCGGGCCAGATCGCGGTTCTGATGATGTGCGGCGGCTTCGCGCATCAGGCGGATGTCCTGCGCGCTTTCCTCTTTCAACCGGCGCAAGGTCCAGCCCGGCGAACGCAGGAAGGCCGATAGTTTGCCCTTGACCCGCGCGAACCAGTAATCGGCGTTGGGATTTGGTGACGCATGATCGCTGAACTCGCCCACAAACGCCTCAGCGGCGCGCAGCCGTTCGCGGCTGGTGGGGTGGGATCGCATATAGGGGTCTTGGTTGGCAGTGTTCAACAACTCCTGACCGGCAAACTTTTGGTGCAGAGCGACCATCCCGTTAGGCGAAATCCCCGCCGCGCGCAGGTAGCTGGCCGAACTGCGGTCGGCTGATGCCTCTTCTGCCCTTGTGTGCCCCAGGAAACTGCGCAAGGCCGACGCGGATGTGCCAGCGGCGATTCCCGCTGCGGCCTCGCCACCACCTGCGGCTGCGGCGATCAGGGCCAGCGCAGTGCCCAGCTGGGCTTTGCGCTGTGCGGCGCGCATGTTTTCAACCCGCCTGGCCAGATGGCCATTGGCGATATGAGCCGCCTCATGCGCGATCACGGCCTGCAGCATCTCAGGGCTTTCGACGGTCAGGATTAGCCCGTAATTTACGTATATCGCGTTGTAATCAATGACAAATGCGTTGAATGTGCTGTCATTGACGACCAGAATTTTCACCCGATTGGTGTTTAGCCCGGCGGCCCGCAGAATGGGAAAGGCCAGTTCGCGCAGGCCGTGCTCGATATCGGGGTCGCGGATCAGGCTTTGAGCGCTGGACTGAAACGCACTGCTCATCCATGTCACTGCAATCAGCAACAGGGCCGGGATTGACGCCAGCCTGGATAAGCGTTCAAAAGCCATGGCTGCAACATGGGAGATGGGCATGAGAAACTCAACCCGATCCGGGGTCGATCCCTTCATCGTGATGGACGTAATGGAGGCCGCGCGCCGCGCTGAAGAGGCCGGGCGGCACATCATCCATATGGAGGTCGGCCAGCCGGGGACGGGCGCGCCCAAGGGGGCCGTTCAGGCCTTGGCCAAAGAAATGGATCAAGGTCCGCTGGGCTATACCGTGGCTTTGGGTCTGCCCGCGCTGCGGCAACGGATCGCAAGCCTGTACGGTGAGTGGTATAACGTCGATCTCAACCCCGACCGCGTCGTGGTTACACCGGGGTCGTCCGGCGGGTTTCTGCTGGCTTTCACTGCCTTGTTTGATAGCGGCGACCGCGTCGGTATCGGCGCGCCGGGCTATCCGTCTTACCGGCAAATTCTAAAAGCGTTAGGTCTGGTCCCTGTCGATCTGCCCACCGCACCCGAAAACCGGCTGCAACCCGTTCCTTCCGATTTCGCAGGGCTCGACCTGCAGGGCCTGATGGTTGCGTCGCCTGCGAACCCCACGGGCACGATGTTGGATCACAAAGCGATGGGCGCGCTTATTGACGCCGCGCAGGGGCAGGGCGCTTCGTTCATTAGTGATGAGATTTACCATGGGCTGGAATATGAGGCCAAAGCCGTCACCGCGCTGGAACTGACGGATGAGTGTTATGTGATCAACTCGTTCTCAAAGTACTTCTCGATGACCGGCTGGCGCGTTGGCTGGATGGTGGTTCCCGAAGATCAGGTGAGGGTGGTTGAGCGGATCGCCCAGAACATGTTCATCTGTGCGCCGCACGCCAGCCAAGTCGCTGCGCTGGCGGCAATGGATTGCAATGACGAATTGCAGGCGAATCTGGATGTTTATCGCCGCAACCGGCAATTGATGCTGGACGGGCTGCCCAAGGCCGGTTTCACCAATATCGCGCCGCCAGATGGGGCGTTTTATGTCTACGCCGACGTCTCGAACCTGACAGACGACAGCCGGGCCTTTGCGGCCGAGGTGTTAGAAAAGGCCGGGGTAGCCGTCACGCCGGGGCTGGATTTCGACCCGCTGCGTGGTCATACAACGCTTCGGTTTTCATACGCGCGATCGACGGCGGACATCGAAGAGGGTCTGCAGCGATTGCACCGCTTTATGGCGGATCGCGGTGCGATCACGGAACAGGTCTGAGCCGTTCACAACGGGGCCCGGATGCGATAGGGTGCCAGACAAACGATCTCGGGAAAACTTGAGGCCATGAGCAGGATCATCTACGTCATAGCGCTGTTTTGGGCGCTGTCGACCGCCGCTGTCGCGCATGATTTCAGCGCGCTTGCGCGCGTGCTGCCGGATGACAGTCGCATTGTGGACGAAGGTCGCGCAGGGGTGAGGGTCGATCTGGGCCTCAGCCAGGGCGTGCCTTACCGGGTGTTCACATTGCAAGATCCCTATCGCATGGTACTTGATTTTCAAGAGGTTGACTGGACGGGACTTGACCGCGAAGCGCTTCTGCTGACCGATCGTATCAGCGGTGTTCAGTTCGGAGCATATGTTCCCGGTTGGTCTCGAATGGTTCTGGAGCTTGGCGCGCCTCTGGCCGTCGACCGCGCTGAGATGAAAATTGATGAAACGGCTGGCGGCGCGCAACTATCGCTGCTTCTGCAAGGAACCGATTTCGATTCATTCGCCGCCGGCGCAGGGGCACCCCGTCAACAAGGTTGGGATCTGCCCGAACCCGCAGTGACAGCGACCCAGCCGCGCCGGGGCGGGGCAGGCGCCCTGCGAGTCATGCTTGACCCCGGCCATGGCGGCATCGACCCGGGGGCCGAGGTCGATGGGTTGGATGAGAAAACCCTGATGCTGACCTTTGCGCGCGAACTTCGCGAGCATTTGTTGCGGACCGGAGGGTTCGAAGTGGTGATGACGCGGGTTGATGACCAATTCGTCTCACTGGAACGGCGCATCGCTTTGGCGCATCGGGCCGGTGCCGATGTGTTTATCTCATTGCATGCGGATATCCTGTCCGAAGGGCGGGCGCATGGGGCCGCAGTTTATACTCTCTCGGACGAAGCATCAGATGTAGCCAGTGACAAGCTCGCCGAACGTCATGACCGGGGTGACCTGATCTCGGGGATCGATCTGAGCGGTGCGGATGACCAGGTGGCCGATATCCTGCTGGATATCGCGCGGCAGGAAACCAAGCCCCGAACTGATGCGCTGGCCAGGGCGCTGGCGGACGGCATGACACAGAAGGGCGGCCCGATGAACAGCAGGCCGATCCGCACGGCGTCCTTCTCGGTTCTCAAGGCAGCGGATATTCCTTCGGTTTTGGTTGAGCTCGGATTTCTCTCCAGCCCCCGGGATCTGCAGAATATCAGGAACCCGGAATGGCGCGTTGGAATGGCGCAGGGCATTGTGGATGGTCTGAAGAAATGGCGGCAGGACGACCTGATCAAAAGATCCCTGATTGGTCAGTGACCCTGCGACATAAACCGGCTATTATTGGCCATCGTGTTTTGACCCTGCGCCGGGCCATCACTATATAGGCGTCACCGCGAGTAAAAGGCAGTAACGTGATCCGTTTCATTCTTTCGATTTTCGGGGCGATCTTCAGCCTCGTGACATTGGGTATCTTCATGGCCGCGCTGGTCGTCGGCGCGATCTTCTGGATGTATGGGCGCGACCTGCCCAGCCATGAATCGTTGGCGCAGTACAAGCCGCCCACAATCAGCCGAATCTATTCGGGCGAAGGCCAGTTGATCGACGAGTTCGCGCAGGAACGTCGCCTGTTCACACCGTCCGAAGAGATTCCCGATCTGGTGAAGCAGGCGTTTATCTCGGCTGAGGACAAGAATTTCTACACCCACCAGGGTTACGATCCGCGCGGTATCATTGCCGCTGGTGTTGAGGCGGTGAAGTCCAAGGGCGAAACCGTTCGCGGTGCATCGACCATTACACAGCAGGTGATGAAGAATTTCCTGCTGTCCGGCGACCGCCGCGCCGAGCGGAAAATCAAGGAAATCATCCTCGCCACTCGGCTTGAGGATACGCTGGACAAGGAACAGATCCTCGAACTTTACATGAACGAGATCTTTCTGGGTCAGAACTCTTATGGTGTGACCGCCGCCGCACAGACCTATTTCAACAAAACCCTGCAAGAGCTGGAGCCGCATGAGGCCGCGACATTGGCCGCGATGCCCAAGGCGCCGTCGGATTATCATCCGGTTCGGCAAAAAGAGCGTCTGCTTGCACGTCGGAACTATGTTTTGCGCGAGATGAACCAGAACGGGTATATCGATCAGGCGACCTATGAGGTCGAAGTCGAAATGCCCCTCCGCTCGGTCCAGAATGGCGATTTCGAAAGCTTCCGCACCGCGCTGCCGCCGCGTGACTATTTCACCGACGAGATACGCCGCCAGCTGAGCGACGATTTCGGCGAGGGTGAGTTCTTTACTGGCGGCTTTGCTGTCCGCGCCTCGGTCGACGAAGAAATGCAGCTTGAGGCTGCCAAGGCTCTGCGCACCGCGCTGCAAAAATACGACCGCTCGCGCGGGAAATGGCGCGGGACAGGTGAGGTTATCGCGGAAGAAAAACTGACCGATGAAACTCAGTGGCGCGAAGCGTTGGCCATCATAGAAATCCCCCGGGACGTTGTGCTTCCGACGCAGTGGTATCCGGCTGTTGTGATGAACGTCGGTGAACAGCAATTGACCGTGGGGATCGAGGACGGCCCGGCCGACGGGGTCATCCCGCGTTCCGATATCAAGTGGATGCAGGGTGATTTCGCGGCGAACTTCAAACGCGGCGACGTCGTTCTGGTCATGGCCGGGGAAGAGGGCCAGTGGTCTGCACGTCAGGTGCCTGAAGTGCAGGGTGGCTTTGTTGCGATGGACGTAAACTCGGGCCGTGTTCTGGCGATGCAGGGCGGGTTCTCGTACCAGGATTCGGTGTTCAACCGCGCCACGCAGGCGCAGCGCCAACCCGGTTCCAGCTTCAAACCGTTCGTCTACGCCGCCGCACTGGACAGTGGTTATAGCCCCGCAACTATCGTTGTGGATGCCCCGATTGAGGTGAACACGCCCCAAGGTCTGTGGCGACCCAAGAACTCGTCGAATAAATTCTACGGCCCAACGCCGCTGCGCACGGGGATCGAACAGTCACGGAACCTGATGACCATTCGTCTGGCGCAGGAGGTGACCATGCCTGTTGTCGCTGGCTACGCGGAACGGTTTGGTGTCTATGACCGTATGGGCGCGTTTCTGGCAAACTCGCTGGGGTCGGAAGAAACGACACTGTACAAAATGGTCGCCGCCTACGCGATGTTCGCCAACGGCGGTGAGCGGGTGGAGCCCACTCTGGTTGACCGTATCCAGGATCGGTTCGGCAAGACGATCTATCGTCACGACGACCGTCAGTGCTTGGATTGTAACTCGGCCTGGCTTGAGCCAGACGAGTCGCCCACTATTGAGACGAACCGCTCTCAGGTCATGGATGCGATCACCGCATATCAGCTGACGTCGATGATGAAAGGTGTGGTGGATCGTGGGACCGCGTCCAGTGTCGTCAATCTGCCGGTGCCGACTGCGGGTAAAACGGGTACGACGAACGAATCCAAGGATGCGTGGTTCATCGGTTTCACCTCGAACATCGTTGCTGGTTGCTACATCGGTTATGACCGCCCGCGTCCGATGGGGCGGGGGGCCTATGGGGGCACGTTGTGCGGACCAGTGTTTCAAAGCTTCATGGAGAAAGCGGTCGAGAAATACGGTGGCGGGCCGTTTGATGTGCCCGAGGGTGGCCACTTCATCAAGATCGATCGCTTCAGTGGCGCGCGCCTGCCTGCCGATGCTTCCGGTGACTATGTCGTGGCCGAATATTTCCGCGATGGCGTCGACGGCTTTATCGACCGTGTCTATGACGGTGGCTTTGCGATGGGCTCTGACCTGCCTCTGTTCGAAGAGGCCAACTCGGGCCGTCAGGTTACCACGTCGACTGGCAACACAATCACTGTTGGCCCCAACGCCAGCCAGGGTGATCTGCAGGGCGGCGGTCTTTACTGATCCGCTGCCTGCAGCAGCAGGTTCAACAGGTCTTCTTCCGGGTCATGTGTGACGGTGCCATCTGCGCGCCAGAAGATCGACAGAGCACATTTCGCGGCAGCCCATTGGGCAAGCCGTCTTTCGTTAACCCGCATGGCGGTCGCGTATAGCGCCAGGCCAGTTTCAATCTGTTCAGGTCGCCGAACCCACTCTGGCATGCCTTTTGGGTGGCGTAGGGCATTGGCCAGCTCAAAAGCGGGATCGCCGATGTACCCCTTGGCGTCAAATACCTGAGGCCCGGAGGGTGTTGCGATCACGTTGTCATGATGCAGATCCCCGTGCAGCGGAACAACCGTATCCTGCGTGTCCAGAAGGTGACGGCCAATGCTGATCGCCTGCATCATGTCGTGCCGTAACCGGGTCGGGCAATCGTCTGAGAATTGGCAGTCGAAAACTGGCGCGAAGACTTCCTGAAGTGGTTTCAGCCCGGTCGCGTTGATGGTTGGGCTTTGGTGCAGTCGGCCCGCTGCTGTCGCCAGGCCGCGTACCGCATCATCCGGGCGGCCTGACCGTGCGATGTCCCCAAGCGATGGCCCTTCAAGCCATTCCGTCAAAACGGCGTTACGGGCCTCGGCCAGTATGTGCACAGCACCCCGGTCACGCCACAGGTGCATCAGTTGCGGACCAGCTGTTTCATTGCCACGGTTTGGGCGGCGATAGATCTTGAGGGCGGCAGGCGTGTTGTCCAAACTTCGGACCTTCCACACATGTGCATGCCCGGTATTTGCGACGGGCTGTGCGTCTTCCAATTCCCATCTGGTCAGAAACTCGTTCAGCGCGTTTTGCATTCCCGTGTCGCCCGTCTTGTGGTGGCCCGCGCCTCTTGCTATCACGCAAGCCTGATTGAGCAAGTTGGGACAAGACCATGCGCGCCGAAACCCAGAACACCGTGGCGGAAATCGAAAAGTCGCTAGAGCTGCTGGCGCAGCGCATGGACTATGAGACCGCCCCTCATCGTCTTGAGGAATTCAATGCGCGCGTCGAGGATCCCAACTTGTGGGATAACCCTGAGAATGCGCAGAAACTGATGCGCGAGCGTCAGATGTTGGTCGATGCCATTGAGACCTATGAGTCGATCAAAACCGATCTGAGCGACAATATCGAGCTGATCGAACTTGGTGAGATGGAAGAGGACGAAGAGGTCGTCAACGACGCCGAGGAAGCCATCAAGAAATTGGGGGCGAAGGCCGCCAAGAAAGAGCTTGAGGCGTTGCTGGATGGTGAGGCCGATGGCAATGACACCTTCCTTGAAATCAACTCGGGTGCCGGTGGTACGGAAAGCTGCGACTGGGCCTCGATGCTGGCGAGGATGTATGTCCGCTGGGCTGAGAAGAAGGGGTACACCGTCGAGCTGCAATCCGAGACCTCGGGTGAAGAGGCGGGCATCAAATCGGCTGCGTACAAGATTTCCGGCCATAACGCCTATGGATGGCTGAAATCCGAAAGCGGCGTGCATCGTCTGGTGCGCATTTCGCCATTTGACTCGGCAGCCAAGCGGCACACTTCGTTCAGCTCGGTCTGGGTCTATCCGGTGGTCGACGACAATATCGAGATTGAGGTGAACCCGTCCGAAATTCGCATCGACACATATCGGTCTTCGGGTGCGGGCGGTCAGCACGTGAACACCACGGATTCGGCGGTTCGAATTACGCACATTCCAACCGGGATCGTCGTGACCAGTTCTGAGAAGTCGCAACACCAGAACCGCGATATTGCCATGAAGGCCCTGAAATCGCGCCTGTATCAGCAGGAATTGGACCGTCGCAACGCGGACATCAACGCGGCACATGAGGCCAAAGGTGATGCGGGCTGGGGCAACCAGATACGGTCTTATGTTTTGCAGCCTTATCAGATGGTCAAGGATCTGCGCACCAACCATGAGACGTCTGACACCAAAGGTGTACTGGATGGCGATCTGGATGGGTTCATGGCTGCCACCCTTGCGATGGATGTGGCGGGCAAGAGCCGCTCCGAGGCGCAAGGCGACGGCTAAGACGTCGCAAGGGGGCGCTGCCCCCGTCTCCGCAGGCGGAGACTCCCCCGGGATGTTTTTGGTCTGATGTAGCTGATCCGTGCACTGCGGTGTGCGTGGTAAAAGATATATGTAAAACACGGGTTTAAATGGGGTTGCGGCCTCGCTAGGCTGATCGCGACTTGGTAACACTGAATGCGATGGGTCCCGGATGGATTTAAGTCAGACAACCGCAACTGCCTTGTTGGCGGCGCTTTCGGCCCGGCGTCTCTTAGCCGCTGATCTGATGCGTGAAACCTTGGATCGCATTGCCGCGGTCAACCCGCCTCTGAATGCGATTGTTGCGCTGCGCGATGAAGAGGCGCTGATGGCCGAGGCGCGTGCGCTGGATGCGGGACCAGTGACAGGCCCGTTGCATGGGCTGCCGATCGCGGTCAAAGATCTGGTGAATGTCGCCGGAGTGGTGTCGTCGCAGGGATCACCGCTGTATCGCGATCATGTACCCGAACAGGACGATCTGATAGCCGCACGAATGCGGGCGGCCGGCGCAATCCTGATCGGTAAAACAAATACGCCAGAGTTTGGCTTGGGCTCGCACACGTTTAATCCCGTTTACGGTGCTACACGTAACCCGTATGACCACTCTAAGACATGCGGTGGATCATCGGGCGGGGCGGCCGTTGCGCTGGCCACCGGGATGGTTGCGCTGGCGGATGGCTCTGACATGATGGGCAGCCTGCGCAATCCAGCGGCCTGGAACAATGTCTATGGGTTTCGCCCAAGTTGGGGGCGTGTGCCCCCGGAACCGGTGGGCGACGTATTCCTTCACCAGTTGTCCTCGCTAGGTCCAATGGCACGAGCCCCGGAAGATCTGGGTGTGTTGTTGGACGTGATTTCAGGGCCTGACCCGCGGCATCCTGCAACCCCGCACAATGCTGCAGTGTCCCCAGTTCAGGCGGCCGATCTGGCCGGTATGCGGATTGGCTGGCTGGGCGACTGGGGTGGGGCGTTCCCGTTTGAGGATGGTATTTTGGACCTGTGCCAGGATGCGCTGTCCGTTTTCGTGCAGCAGGGGGCGCAGGTTGAAGCTGTTGCGCCGCCCTTTGATGCGGAACGCATATTCGAAAGCTGGTCGACCTTACGATCCTGGAGCGTGGCGGCCAGTCTGGCCCCGCAGTCTGAACAGCGGGCGCAGTTGAAGGACACGGCGCAATGGGAGCTTGACCAGGGGCAGGCCCTGACGGCGATGCAGGTGCATCAGGCGAGCGTTGTACGGTCGGATTGGTTCCGGCGCGCGGCTGCACTGTTCGAAGGGTTTGATGCGTTGATCCTGCCGTCTACTCAGGTCTGGCCGTTTGAACTTGAGCTTCCGTATCCCACCGAGATTGCTGGTAAAAGCATGGATACCTATCACCGCTGGATGCAGGTCATGATTCCAGTCAGCCTGATTGGATTGCCGTGTCTGTCGGTGCCGGTGGGGTTTGGGGCAGGCGGGTTGCCGATGGGCATGCAGGTCTTTGGCCCGCGCGGCGCGGATGCGGATATATTGTCAATCGGGGCCGCGTATCACGACGCGACCGGGTGGCCACAAAACCGACCGGCTTGAGGAGAGCGCCGGAAACAGGAGGAAAAACAGAGCATGGAAAAACCCTTTGGGGTTCCGGATATGGGACCTGTGGATACCAGAATGCTGCGCGAGGCGTTGCGCCGTGCCTGGGCTGATTTTCGTCGAGCACCTGTTTTTGGACTGTTGTTCGGTGGGTTCTATGTGTTGGCTGGCCTGGCCATGGCGTGGGTCACGGTGCAGACGCAGACGTCATTCTGGCTGGTGCTGGCCACCATTGGCTTCCCATTGCTCGGCCCTTTTGCGGCAGTAGGGTTGTATGAGGTGTCACACCGGCTAGAACAGGGTGAACCTTTGGATTTCAACGAGGTTTTCGGCGTTGTCCTGCAGCAAAGCCGCCGTCAATTGCCATCCATCTGCGCGATTATCGTGGTGATTTTCCTGTTCTGGTTTTTCCTGGGTCATATGATCTTTGCGTTGTTCATGGGGCTGTCGACTATGACCAACGTCTCCAGTTCGCTAGAGGTCTTTATGACGCCCAATGGCCTGACTATGCTGGCCGTCGGCAGCGTCGTGGGGGCCATTTTCGCGCTTATTCTATACATGATCACCGTCCTTTCGATTCCGATGTTGCTGGACCGGGAACTGGACTTCGTGACTGCGATGATCGCCAGTTTCAGCTATGTCCGGTCGAACCCGAAGATCATGCTGGGGTGGGGTGTGTTCGTGGCTGTCGTGACGTTTGTGGCCATGATCCCGTGGTTTTTGGGGTTGTTGATCGTCTTGCCTTTGCTGGGGCATGCCAGTTGGCACCTGTATCGTCTGATCACTCTGGCAGGGGCCGGGATAGACGCCTGAAGAGCCTATGCAGCGCTTTGCTTGAGCCGCTTGGCAGCGCGCGCCGCTGGCAGGGCGGCCTTTGCATGAGTGCCCAGATAATTCAGCGAAATCCGGCGCATTGTGGTCGCCTGAGCGTTGGTCTTGGACAGGCAAATTGCAATGCCACGCCATCGCTCGGAGTTTTCTTCAGCGCCGCGCGTTACAAGGTAGATACGGCTGTTTTGGGCCGCGCGGCTGGACATAAGGATAAAAATCTGCCGCCCGGCGCAGGCCGCGATGCCCTGTACTTCACGTCTGGTGGTGTCGGCCGGTATCCCCTCATTTTCGGGCTCATAGCTGCGCACCAGCGTACATTGCGGCAATCGGCGCGTGTGGATCAGCCGGTGTCTGGTCATGGGAGATCCGTCCAGTCCCGTTTCCGTCGCATAATAAAAGCCCGCCGGCAGCAGGTTTTCGGTTAGCGTTGAGGGGCCGGACCCCAGGAATTCAGTCAGGGCCGAAGCAGCCGGATGTTCCGGAGGTGTTTCAATTTCCTCCAGAGGCCGCAACAGGATACGGGCGTCGACCTCGAAAAACCGGCACATGCGATCCAGAACATCGGGGCGGGGAAAGCTTTCACCCGCCAGATATCTGTTGAATTGGGTCCTGTTGATGCCCAGCTGGCGGCACAGCTCGGACACGGACGAATATTGCCGCGACAATTGTCGCAGATTGTCGCCGAACATCTGGCGCAATTCATCAGGACTGCGGATACTCATGGTCATTTCTGTCCCAGGTTCCAGAGTGTCATTTCAAAAAGCGCGATGCACCCGACCTTTTTGGCCGTGCATGCATTCACAATCGTACTGGTGACCCCAGCTGGTGCATCCCAACACCACGCTACGCCCCCGAAATTAACGTTGGGGCAGGCAAACGCAATAGGCTTTACGTCAATTTGTATGATCTTTTTGGGTGGTCATGCTCATAGGCAACATACAGCGGTATTGTTTGAACATGTCCTGGGACTGCGCCTCGCCCCGGTACCCAAAGGGGGGGCGAGGCGAAAAAGTCAGTCGCCGCGCAGCAGGGCGGCCACGCCGGTGCGTGCAATCTCGATAAGGCCCAGCGGGCGCATCAGGTCGGCAAAGGCGTCGATTTTGTCCGGGGCACCGGTGAGTTCGAATATGAACGAATTCAACGTGCTGTCGACGACGCTGGCGCGAAAGATATCGGCCAGGCGCAGCGCCTCGACCCGCTTGTCGCCCGCGCCGACAACCTTGATGATCGCCAATTCTCGCTCGACCGAGGGGCCTTCGACAGTCAGGTCGTGAACCTCGTGAACCGGAACGATACGGCCCAATTGGGCTTTGATCTGTTCGATCACCTGAGGGGTGCCGGTGGTGACGATGGTGATGCGGCTTAGGTGGCCAGTGTGATCCACCTCGGCGACGGTCAGGCTTTCGATATTGTAACCCCGGCCCGAAAACAGTCCGATGACGCGGGCCAGAACACCCGGTTCGTTTTCAACCAGAACCGCAATCGTATGGCGTTCCTGCACGTCCGAAAACGTGGGGCGTAGGTTATAGGCGGAATGGCGCGTTGCACCTTTTTTGATATGTAGGGCAGACATTTATGTCCCTTTCATAATCCTGTGATGGTCGGGTGCCAGTGCACCCGACAAAATCCGTCGAATTGTGTCAGACCAGAACCGAGCCTTTGGAATCGATCACGCCCTGTGTCTCGGCCTCGCCCAACAGCATTTCGTTGTGCGCCTTGCCCGACGGGATCATTGGGAAGCAGTTCTCATGCTTTTCGACCAGACAGTCAAAGATCACCGGACCGTCATAGTTGATCATCTCCATGATCGCGTCATCCAGATCGGCCGGATCGGAACACAGGATACCCTTGGCCCCGAAGGCCTCGGCGAGTTTGACGAAATCGGGCAGGGCCTCGGACCAGGAATGCGAGTACCGCTCGCCATGCAGCAGTTCCTGCCACTGACGCACCATGCCAAGGCGTTCATTGTTCAGAATGAACTGTTTCACCGGCAGGCGATACTGCGCCGCGGTGCCCATTTCCTGCATGTTCATCAGCCACGAGGCCTCGCCCGCGACGTTTATGACCAGCGCGTCAGGGTGCGCCATCTGCACACCGATGGAGGCTGGGAAGCCATAGCCCATCGTGCCCAATCCGCCCGACGTCATCCAGCGGTTCGGATCTTCGAAGCCCAGATACTGCGCGGCCCACATCTGGTGCTGACCGACCTCGGTGGTGATGTAACGGTCGTGCTTTTTGGTCAGCTCTTCCAGCCGTTCAAGCGCGTATTGCGGTTTGATCGTCTTTTCGCTGTTGGTGTAGGCCAGACAGTTCACTTTGCGCCATTCGGTGATCTGATCCTGCCACTTGGCAACCGACGCCTCATCTGTCTTGCGGCCACGCGCTTTCCAGACCTTCAGGATGTCCTCCAGCACATGTGCAACATCACCAACAATCGGGATGTCCACGCGGATCACCTTGTTGATCGAGGACGGATCGATGTCGATATGGGCCTTTTTCGAGTTGGGCGAGAACGCGTCGATCCGCCCAGTGATCCGGTCATCGAATCGCGCACCGATGTTGATCATCAGGTCGCAGTCATGCATGGCCAAATTGGCCTCATACAGACCATGCATGCCCAGCATGCCCAGCCAGTTTTTGCCCGACGCCGGGTAGGCGCCCAGACCCATCAAGGTTGAGGTGATCGGGAAGCCGGTCGCGTCAACCAGTTCGCGCAGCAACTGGCTGGCGGCTGTGCCGGAATTGATGACGCCGCCGCCGGTGTAAAAGACGGGCTTCTTGGCGGTCTCAATTGCGGCAACCAGTTCGGTGATCTCCTCCAGATCGCCCTTCACTATCGGTTGGTAGTGCGACGTGGAAGGCTTTGGGGCGCTATAGTCACCGGTTGCGAACTGAACGTCCTTGGGGATATCGACCAGAACCGGACCAGGGCGACCCGAGGTGGCGACATGGAATGCCTCGTGCATCGTGTCGGACAGCGAGTCCGTGTCCTTGACCAGCCAGTTATGCTTGGTGCAGGGGCGGGTGATGCCAACGGTATCAGCCTCTTGGAACGCGTCCGAGCCGATCATGAACGTCGGGACCTGTCCGGTCAGAACCACAATCGGGATCGAATCCAGCAGCGCATCCGTCAGGCCGGTCACGGCATTTGTCGCGCCGGGGCCAGAGGTCACAAGGGCAACGCCGGGCTTGCCGGTCGAGCGGGCATAGCCTTCGGCCGCGTGCACCGCGCCTTGCTCATGCCGCACCAGAATGTGACGAATATCGTTTTGCAGAAAAATCTCATCATAAATCGGTAGCACAGCACCGCCGGGGTATCCGAATACCGTGTCCACGCCCTGATCCTTGAGGGCTTGAACTACCATCTTTGCGCCGGTCATCTCACGTGTCATCTGCTTTGCTCCGTTCGCGACATGTGTCTTGCGTTTAGCATAAAAAAAGCCCCCGAGATTTTCGGAGGCGCATGGGTTCGATTATGGTTTACCGTTACCGGCCCATGCGCGTGGTTCCTACGATTACGACTAGCGTTCTCATCGCCAAAGGCTCCTTCTTTGCGTGCAGGGACATTATGAGCCGGGGCAAGGGGCGTCAACAGGCTTTTGCACCAATTTTCTAACTCTGAGGGTGAAATTTGCGACATTTTATTGCGCAGATTGACGCATGCAGGGAATATTCAGGAAAAATACCCCCTTTGACCTCCAAATTTCTGCCTTGAGGGTAGTCAAAAAGCGGCATTGCGATGTCCGAAACAAGCATGAGGAGCAGTTTTGACTGCGGCACGCTGAGAGTGACCGAACAAAGAAGGGAGGCCGAGGATGATCCATGATCTGGTTGATCTGGGGCGGTATCCGATCGATTGCCCGGACTCGCGCGCATATGAACGACTGATCGGTGATCTGCGTCGCGAGTTGGATCAGGACGGCTGTGCCGTTTTGCCCGGTTTTATCCACCCCGAAGGTTTGGCGCAGCTATTGAAAGAGGCGGATGCTGTGGCCGACCAGGCCCATCGCTCTTTCAACCGCACCAACGCTTATTTCTCAAAGGACGATCCCCGGTTGGAC
This sequence comes from Ruegeria sp. CDSB113, assembly GCF_059611045.1. Lineage (NCBI taxonomy): Bacteria > Pseudomonadati > Pseudomonadota > Alphaproteobacteria > Rhodobacterales > Roseobacteraceae > Ruegeria > Ruegeria sp. CDSB113. The sequence goes on along the minus strand of NZ_JBXWOU010000009.1, from coordinate 43,368 downwards.
CTGAATCACCCAATACGCAGATTCTATGACCGGTCGAACGCCTTCGTTCCCGCGGATAACTTTCCCAAATCAGGTCCACTGCGCCGAATCTATGAATTCGAGGGCTTTTTGCCATTCATACGCGATGGGCTGGATGAGCCGGAGGATCGGTTCTTTCGCTATGACGATCCGCTGGCGGATGTGATCGTCAACGTGGTCGAAGAAGGGCAGGGCTTTCCCTGGCATTTCGATACCAACAACTACACCGTGACACTGGCCATCCAGAATGGCGAGACGGGTGGCGCCTTTGAATATGTGCCGAACCTGCGCAGTACCGAGGACGAGAATTTTTCATCGGTGGCTTCGGTGCTGGACGGAAACCGGGCGCTGGTCAGGACGTTGGAGCTGCAGCCCGGAGACCTGCAGATCTTCAAGGGCAGATACGCATTGCACCGGGTCGCCCCGGTACAAGGAACGCGCAGCCGATATGTCGGTATCTTTTCCTTTGTCGAAGCCGAAGGCATGTGTGGTGGGGTTGAACGTACCCAACAGTTGTATGGGCGGGTTCTGCCGCATCATCACCAGCGTGTGGGATTGCGCAAGGATCAGTTGTTGGATTGACCGGTCACAGGTTATAATCGAGAGCAGGGGCTACTGTCGGAGGGGCACATGCCGGAATTGCTACAGCTCACGCCATTTGTTCTGTGTTCGTCACTGCAAAAGCAGATTGATTTTTATTGCGATCGGTTGGGATTTTCCTGCGGTTTCAGGCAGGACAATTACGCCTTTCTATCGCATGGCAAGGTCGCCATTCGCTTGCTTGAATGCCCGCCGCGCGATGATGGTCGTGCCTTGGGGGATGATCAGTCCTTTTACATCGATGTGGCCGGGATTGATGATCTGTATGAAACCCTCAAGGCAGGGTTGGCTGATTTACCAGAGGGGCGCGTGCGTCCACCGTTCGATCAGCCGTATCAGCAACGCGAGTTTCACGTTCTGGATGAGGACGGAACACTGGTGTTTTTTGGCGAAGGTTTGCGAGCAAAATCTTGAGTTAAAAAGCTCCCGCTCGTCGTCGATGCGCCTTCGGCGCACGTCCTCCGGTTGGGCCAGGCAGCGCATTCCGCGCTGCGGGATCAGAAGCCGGGGCTTGTGCCTTGCAGTACTCCATGTTCAAGCGCATAGCGGGTCAGGCCGGCGGTGGATGAAATCCCAAGTTTGCGCCGGATGTTCTTGCGGTGCGTTTCAACGGTTCGAACCGAGATATCCAGCGCTGCGGCGACTTCCTTGTTGGATTTACCCTGCGCCAGTTCCAACAGAATTGTCTGTTCGCGCCCGGTCAGCGCCTCGCGGGCGCTATCGCCTTTGGGCTGAAGCGATCCGCTGGCCCCGGTGCACAGGTACTGCTCACCACGCATCACGGCGTCGATGGCCTGTTTGATCTCATCCGTCGGCACGTCCTTGAGCACGTATCCGCTGGCGCCGTGGCTGAGCGCGGTCGATATGTATTCGGGGCTGTCATGCATGGACAGGATCAGAATGCGTGTCCGGGGTAGGCGTTCCAGAATGATCTCGGTCGCGCTGAGGCCGCCTAAGCCGGGCATGTTCAGATCCATCAGGATCACGTCGGGTGCAAGATCGGTCGCCTGATCCACGGCCTCTTGTCCGCTGCCCAAGGTCCCGACCACCTCGATCTCATCATAGCTTTCAAGGATCGACTGAATCCCTTCGGCGACCATGGGGTGGTCGTCAACGATAAGAACCCGGATTGTCTGATCGCTCATGTACCAGCCTTTCGGTTAGGCGTTGCGTCCTCTTGCGGCGGCAGCATGTGGCTGAGAGGCAGGCTGACCTCGATCACTGTGCCGCTACGTGGGGCGCGTGATGACAGAATGCGCAGCGATCCGTCAAGCTGTTCGATGCGTTCCTGCATGTTGCGCAGGCCGATACCGGGGTTGGCGGGATCAGGTGTGGTGCGTAACCCACGGCCATTGTCGGTGATCCGCATTGTCGCGCCTTTCTTGTGGCCGCGCAGGTCGATTGTAACACGGGTTGCCCCTGAATGACGCTCGATATTGGTCAGCGCCTCTTGGGCGATGCGATACAGAGCGATCTTGCTGTCCTGGTCCAGCCGGTTACGGAACACCACGGTCGAGAATTCGGTTTCGATCCCGGTGCGTTCGCAGAAATCGTCGGTCAGCGCCTTGAGGGCAGGGCCAAGGCCCAGGTCGTCCAGCACGCCGGGCCGCAGGTCGCGGCTGATGCGGCGGACTTCGGTAATGGCGGAGCCTAGATTGTCGATGCCCTTTTCCAGAGGTGCCTGCGCCCCGGCATCGTCACCGCGAGACAGGCGACGGCGGGCATTGTCCAGCGCATAGCGGACACCGACGAGGATCTGGCTGATACCGTCATGCAATTCGCGCGCCACGCGCCCACGCTCTTCCTCTTGCGCATCAAAAACCCGCTGCGTCAGTTCCTTGAGTTTAGCATCTGCCAAGCGGCGCTCGCGGACGTTCAGCAACATGCCCGAGGTGAAGACAACCAACACCGCGGCAAGAACAATTGCGCCTATATACGAGAAAGTCCGTTGCACTCGGGCCTCGACCTCGGCCCGCGCGTTGGCGACTGTCGCGACGATGTCGTCGATGAAAACTCCTGTGCCGACAGCCCACCGCCAATCCTGCAGGCCGACCACATAGGCGATCATTTGCGCTTCTTCCCCGGTCGAGGGTTTCTGCCACATGAAACTGTGCCAGCCTGCACCCTGACGGGCGAGGCTGATGAATTCGTCCACAATTGGGGTTCCATCACTGTCTGTCAGACCCACCCAGTTTTGGTTGATGAATTCGGTCTGGCGCGGGCTGACGAGATTGTTGCCGTCATAGTCATAGACGAAAAAGAACCCGTCCTTGCCGTAGATCATCGCTGACAGGATTTGTGTCACAAGGTTCTGTGCCACCTTATCTTCAGTCGATGCGCGCCCATAGATATAGGCAAACCCGTTTCGAGCCTGCGTGACATAGTTCTTAAGTTCTTCTTTCTTGGCTTCAATCAGTCGCCGCTCAAGCGCTTCAATTTCACGTTCGGCGGTGGCCCGGGATTCATGAACCACGAAGAACGCAATCGCCGCCACTGCGACGACCAGAGGGATCGCCGCCACAAGCGACAATTTCTGGCCATAGGTCAGTGAAATCAGATTACGGAATCCCCTCATAGGCGAATCGATACGCAAGCAGGCGGCAAATTGCAAAATTTTTGGCGAATTGGCGCATATCAGAGGGTCAGCGCGCAGAATTATTTTGCATTTGTCACGGTTTGCACCCGGGAAAACATCAAAAACGCGATCCCCTACGTAGTACTAGGTATTCACATTCACATCTTGGTCATTAGGCTGACGCGCACTGAAAACGACTACGCCCGGCAATTGCCCGGGTTTTGAATATGTAGGGGAGGAACACTCATATGGATCGTCGTTCATTTCTAAAAACATCTGCTCTGGGCGGCTCGGCAGCTGCAGCCACCACGCTGGCGGCACCGGCATATGCGCAGGGCAAGCGCACGCTGACCATGGTAACCTCGTGGGGTCGCGGCCTGGCGGGTGTTTTTGACAGCGCACAGCGCTGCGCCGACAGCATCACCGCAATGTCGGACGGTAACCTGACCGTTGACATCAAAGCTGCCGGTGAACTGGTTGGCGCATTCGAAGTCTTTGACGCGGTATCGTCGGGTCAGGCCGACATGTATCACGCGGCGGACTATTACTTTGTTGGTCAGCACCCGGGCTATGCCTTCTTCACCGCTGTTCCGTTCGGCATGACCGCTCAGGAAATGGTGAACTGGTACTATCAGGACGGCGGCATGGAGCTGCATGACGAGCTGGGCCAGATCTTTGGTCTGAAGTCGTTCCTGGCAGGTAACACCGGCGCGCAGGCGGGTGGCTGGTACTCGAAAGAGATCAACGGTCCAGAAGACTTCCAGGGTCTGAAGTTCCGTATGCCCGGTCTGGGTGGTCAAGCTCTGGGTAAACTGGGCGCGTCCGTGCAGAACATTCCGGGTTCGGAAGTGTATCAGGCGCTGTCGTCCGGCGCGATCGACGGTACAGAGTGGATCGGTCCGTGGGCTGACGAAAAGGCCGGTTTCCAGGAAATCACCAAGGTTTACTACACCGCCGGTTTCCACGAGCCGAACGCAGGCCTGTCGCTGGCAACCAACCGCGACGTGTTCGATAGCCTGACACCTGCTCAGCAGAAGATCATCGAGATTGCCGCAGGCGAAGCACACCAGTGGAATCTGGCGCAATTCCTGGCCAACAACGGTGCGGCCCTGCAGCGTCTGCAGTCGGGCGGCGTCAAGGTCATGGAATTCCCCGACAGCGTCTGGGATGCGTTCGGCCAAGCCAGCCAGGAAGTTCTGGACGAAAACATGGGCGACGAGCTGTTCAAGAAGATCCACGACAGCGCCATGGCGTCATCCGCATCGTCGGCTGGCTGGCAGGGCCTGTCGTCGGGTGTTTACACAACACAGCGTAACCGCGTTCGCGGCTAAACGTTTTCCAAACGAACAATTGGTTTCCCCGCAATCGCGGGGAAACCTTTTCCTGTTGCGTATGCGCGGACCCATCAAACCGCTATAATCAGCAGTGCAACTGATACGACCTGGGGACAACATGCAGGACGAAAACGGTATCTCGTTCTTCGGCGCCCTGTGGAACGGACTAGTGTGGTTCGTTCAAAACATTGCCGAAGCCTTCTATAATTTCGGATACGCCATCTCGCATCCGCAACTCTGGCTGAACTGGTCGGACAAAGAAGCGATCATGCGCTTTGTCTATTACGGTGGATCAGTCGAATTCTTCTTTGTGGTTTTCACCATCTTCCTGGTTCTGACAGCCATCGGGCTGTACTACCGGAATTTCATGTGGGGCATGGTGCGGGGCCTGGAAGGGTTCGCCAACACCACCGGGCGTTTCTTTGCCTGGGCCGGTTTGTTGATGGTCATTCAGCAGATCGTCATCGTGTTCATGCAACGCGTGTTTACTCGCCCGGATATGTCCTTTGGCCTGGGTATCCCGTTTCAGATGGATATCAGCTGGTTCGCGGAAGAGCTGAAACTATATAACGCGATGGTCGTCTGCCTGTGCTGCACATACACATTCGTGCAAGGCGGTCACGTGCGAGTTGACCTTATCTATGCCGGTATCAGCCACCGCGCCAAACGCGTGGTCGACATGTTAGGTGCGGTTTTCTTCATGATGCCAATGGCAGTGCTGACCTGGATGTATGGCTGGTACTTCATGTGGCGGCACCTGATCGTGCCGAAACCGTCGGCCAGTGACACGCTGGATCGTCTGGTGACGAAATCCCGCGCGCTGCGCTGGAACATTGAAACCATCGGGTTCAGCCCAAATGGGTTCAACGGATACTTCCTATTCAAGATCTTGCTGGTGGCCTTTGCCGCGATGGTATTCCTGCACGCGATCGCATTCCTGTACCGCTCGTATCTGGAATACGTGGAAGGGCCGGACAGCGTTGGAAAATATCTCGACAGGGACAGCCTTGGCGAGGGTGAAGAAGCCTACGAAGGCGCACATTAGGGACGGAGACCCAGACTATGTTATTCGGACTTGATGGCGTCGAGATAGGCCTCATTATCGTATTCTTCTGCCTCTTTGGGGGCATCCTTTCCGGGTTCCCGGTGGCCTTTGCCATCGGCGGGGCCGGTATCATCTCATTCGGGATCATCGCCGCGCTGGACAGTGCCGGTCTGCTGATCCACCAGGCCATCGACACCGGCTCAACAGCCTACCGTGATCTGGTGAATTCGGGGGTCAAACCGGATGCCGTATCCATATTCCGATACCCGGAATTACCAAGGGTAGGCGAGGCGGTCTTCCCCGCAGGTTGGGAAACCGCGCTGGATCGCAATGTTTCGTTCATCGTGAACCGCATGAACGAACGCGTTCTGGCGGGGCAGTCTATTGAGACCCTGCTGGCCGTGTTGATGTTCGTTCTGATGGGCATCACGCTGGAACGCTCCAAGATCGCAAACGATCTGCTGACCACAATGGCGCGCGTCTTTGGGCCGTTGCCGGGTGGTCTGGCCGTGTCGATCGTGGTTGTGGGTGCATTCCTGGCGGCCTCGACCGGTATTGTTGGCGCGACCGTTGTGACGATGGGCCTGCTGGCGCTGCCGACCATGTTGCGCAACAACTACTCGCCTGAACTGGCGACGGGTGTGATTGCGGCATCGGGCACGTTGGGGCAGATCATTCCGCCGTCCATCGTAATCGTTCTGTTGGGCACGCTGGCCGGTGATCTTTATTCAACTGCGCAGGAAACGCGCGCTCAGGACGCTGGTTGTACCGATGCGCTGACCTATCTGGGGGAACCGGCTGTGGTATCGGTCGGTACGCTGTTCCAGGCCGCTTTGTTACCCGGGATCATGCTGGCGTTGCTCTACGCGATTTATGCATTTTGCTATGCACTGCTGAACCCTGATAAGGCACCAGCGGTGCCGATGTCCGGCGGTAGTGGTGAGCCGATCACGCGCAGTGAAGGCCTGACTTGGTTGCTTGGCGCACCTGTTGCCCTGATCGTTGGCGCAGTCCTGCTGGGCAGCTCAGGGGTCATTGGTAGCCAGAATATCAACGTCTCGGCGTTCTCGGACATAGGTGCGGGCGCGTCGCTGCGCACCAATGTGTCCGAGCAGTGCAAGGTGTCGATGATCGAACTGCACGGACAATCCGCTTGGGATCAAGCCGTATCCGAGCAGGAAACGATTGACGCCGCAGGCGGTGTCGCCAATGCCGAACGACTGAGCGAAGAGGCGCTGGTCGAGGCGCGCGAGGCCAAGATCGCCGCTGCGGCGCCGATTGGTACTGGTGTTGCGGTGATTGTGGTTCTGCTGGGTCTGACACTGGTCATGGGCCGCGGCATTGCGCCGTCCAAACCGACGCAGCCGTTGATTTTGGGCGCTATCGGTCTGCTGTTGATGTTGCTGGTTGATGTTCTGTTGATTGCACCAACAACGTCTTCGGGATTGACCTTCGTCCTTCTGGCTTTGCCCTTTGCCTTAGCAATGTACGGCTGCAAGGAGGCGGCAGCCCGGTGTGCCACGAATGATCTGATCCGGGTGGTCTTTCCGCCATTGGTTCTGATTATCGCGGTGCTAGGATCAATTCTGGGTGGTGTGACCAACCCAACACCAGCGGCAGCACTTGGGGCGGGCGGAGCGATCATGCTGGCAGCCTATCGCAAGCTGCAGGATCAGGAACGTTCCGGCAAGGTGATCATCTGGGCCACTTTTGCCGTGATCATTGCGCTGCTGATGGGCGTGAACTTTGATCTGCGCATCAATCAGAGCAACGTGAACTTTGAGACCTGGGTCGCCTTCATAATTGCTTACGGTGCTTATCTGTATGCTCTGTTCGGTCTGTTGTTTGGGTGCTGGGTTTTGTTCACCAGCGGTGTTCTGACGCCCGTGGTGCGCGAAACGGCCAAGGTGACTTCGATGGTGTTTACCATCCTGATCGGATCGCAACTGCTAAATTTGGTGGTGATCTCGTTCGGGGGTGAGCACTATATTCAGCAGTTCCTGCGCAGCTTTGACAACGAGTTCACGGTCTTCCTGATCGTGATGCTGGTGCTGTTCATTCTGGGCTTCGTGCTGGATTTCCTCGAGATCATCTACATCGTGATCCCCATCGTGGGACCGGTGATTTATGGTGGTTCGTTCGATCCGAAATGGGTGACGATCATGGTGGCGGTGAACCTTCAGACGTCGTTCCTGACGCCGCCGTTTGGGTTTGCGCTGTTCTACCTCAGGGGTGTTGCACCCAAAGAGGTCACAACAGGCCACATTTATCGTGGGATCATCCCGTTCGTGATCATTCAGGTGGTCGGGATTGCGATCCTGTGGTTCTTCCCGTCGATCGTGACCATCGTTCCGGATCTGATCCCGAATTGATCTCAAGATCTGAAGACAAATTGACAAGGAGGGCCGTATGGCCCTCCTTGCGCCTGTGTACCTAAAGCAAAGTGCTTTCAGAAAAGGAATTTCGTTTGTCCAAACCCGATTTTCAGGAGCGGTTGAGGCGCCTCGAAGAAAAACAGCATAAATCAGCGCCTCATGTTGAGCGTCCACCGGCAAGTGATAAGCGCGAAAAACTACAACGCGCACTTGAAGCAACCGACGCAGCAGGAATTTCCCGGGCGGAATCCTTTCCACCTTTTCATAAGTTCCTATTCAAGCTTGGGTTTACACCGAAACCGTTTTTTTACATGAGCTTTCTTTGGCTGATGATCATAGGTGGCGGCGTCGTTTTTCTGATATTTGGCGGTGTGCTGTACAGTGAAATTGGGGCGACAATAAAACGAGGGCCCGTAGCCGGCCTGTACAGGGTAGGTTGGCAAGGCGTCTACTTGATAACTGTGATTACAGCGATCGGGTTCTCTGTTTACCATAAAGTTCGTGCGAAAAAGGCAGGCTTGCCACGCTGGCGTGATCTGTAATTGCTCATTTGAACTGGATCAGGTCCCAGCGATTGCCGAACGGGTCGCGCCAGACGGCGACGGTGCCATAGGGCTCATTGCGTGGGTCTTCTTCGAAATGGACGCCTGCAGTGACCATTGCGTTGTGGTCACGTTGGAAATCATCCGTTTGAAGGAAAAAGCCGACGCGCCCACCGGCTTGGTTTCCAACGGCAGCGGTCTGGCTTGGGCCATCTGCCTTGGCCAGCAGCAGGGACGCGTCGCCCGGACCTGGCGGGGCAACCCGAACCCAACGCTTGCCACCGCCGAGATCAACATCCTGCAGCAGGGTGAAACTGAGTGTTTGGGTATAGAAGGCGATCGCGTCGTCGTAGTCCGGCACCACTAGGGTGACGGCGAAAAGACTTTGGGTCATGGGATATCAGCCTTTGGTGGGGTGGCGGTCGGGCAATTGGATGCTGGCAACCTGTTCCGCGATTGGCGCGGTGGACAAAGGGTGGCGGCTGGAATCCGTCAGTTCAGATGGGTTGTTTACGCTTATCCATTCGCCTTGGTAATAGGCCTCAAGCCCTGAGAAGCGCGCTTTGTAGCCCATCTTGGGGCTGCCCGGCACCCAGTATCCAAGGTAGACATATGGCAATCCGGCTTCGCGCGCGATGTCGATGTGATCGAGGATCATATACGTGCCCAGCGAGTTTTGCGGTTGCTGCGGAGTATAAAACGAGTAGACCATGCTGAGGCCGTCATCCAGGACATCCGTCAGGCTGACGCCGATCAGATCTCCGGTACTTGGGTCGCCATATTCCACGACCCGGCTGCGGATCGGAGTTTCTTCGATCATCGCGGCGAATTCGAAAACGTCCATATCTGCCATTCCACCATCCGCGTGGCGGGTATCCAAGTAGCGGCGGAAGAGTTCGTATTGCTCATCCGTGGCCCAGGGTGAGTTCGCCCTGCGTTGCAGGTACGCGTTGCGTTTGGCCGCGCGTTTCTGACTTTTGCTTGGGCGGAATGCCGTAACGTCGATCCTGGCCGACAGACAGGCCGCGCAATCAGAGCAGGACGGGCGGTACAACACGTTTTGCGATCGGCGAAACCCTTGTTGGGACAATGAGTTATTCAGCTGATCCGCACCTTCCCCCTGAAGGGCGGTGAACAATTTACGCTCCATCCTGCCCTCAAGGTAAGGGCAAGGCTGTGGGGCCGTCACATAGAATTGTGGCGCGATTGGCAGCGTGTGTCGCATGAACGTTCCGTGTTTCCTTGGACCGGATGATAACAACCGATCCTAAAACCGCCAAGTGATTCACGTCGTTGAATTTTTTACGCGCGCTGGTTGATCATGACAGTTCCAAGGAACGCATCAGTAAGTCCCTGGCCACGTGCGCTGGTCAGCATCATGATGACCGAGATGATCTGAATGACCGGAAACGCCATACTGACAAAATAACCGGCCGTGTGGGCCACCGCTTTGCCCAAATCCATCCGGGATCCGAATGAATCGCGCAGTTCGATCCCCATAAAGCGCATTCCCAGTGTGGCCGAGCCATTGGCGATGGTAATCACGCGGTAGACGAAACTGACGACGGCATAGATCAAGGCCAGAACGAAAAAGCCCAGACCGAAAGTCAGCAGGATGGCCACCGTACACAACAGCGAGATAAAGGCGATGTCGAACAGCCAGGCGATAAAACGCTTGGTCGCGACAGACTGGTAAAATTCTGGCTGTCGGTCTGGGTCGGGCAGGTGGGTCATATTTTAATTTCCGGCTGAGAATTTAGGACACCCTGTCCCGAATGTCGGGACAGGGCAAGGTCGGCTTAGGCGCGTTCGCCGTTTTCAGCCTCATCGTTGTTTTCATTGGCGCGTTCGTCCATGAACTGGTCAAACTCGGCCTTGTCTTTGGCGTCGCGCAGGCGGCGCAGGAAGGATTCAAATTCCTGTTGTTCGCGCTCGAGCCGGGCCAGGGTGTCGGACTTGTAGGCGTCAAACGCGCTATTGCCGGATGGCTTCATCGCACTCATGTGGCTGTGCCAGGATTTGCGACGGCTGCAGGATTTGCTGAACATGCGTTTGCTCCAGATCATATAGGCAAGAAGCGCCAGGCCAACGGGCCAGAAAAAGATGAAACCAAGGACCATGGCGGCGATCCAGGCCCCTTTGCCCTTGTCATCCATCCAGGCTTCGGCACGAGAGAGCCACCCCGGATTTTGTGGGACGGCGTGGTCGGACAATGCGGTCATTTGGGTTCTCCGGGTTTGATGTAAATTGCGTTCACATTGTCTAGATGGGGACTGAATTGGGGGTTGCAAGGGGTCGATGTAAAAATGATTTACATTTTGGATTTTGCGACGGTTGACCTTGTTGCGGAACGGGCGCACTTTCCGCCTATGCAACATGTTGAAAATACGACACCTCCGACGCTGGATGAAATTCTGAACCTGGAAAAGCAGGTTTGGACGGCTCTTGCGGAAGGCAATGCGGCCGCAGACCGGGCCTTGCTAAGCCCGGATTTCCTTGGGGTTTATCCGACGGGGTTTGCGAACCGGGATGATCATGTGGGACAGTTTGCCGACGCGCCGACGATGGCGCGCTATGAGCTAAGCGACACCCGGTTGCGCGTTTTGACGTCCGACATTGTTCTGCTGTCATACCGGGCCGACTATCAGCGACCCGAGGGCGAGGATTGGGATGCGATGCTAATCTCGTCGCTTTGGGAACGGCGGCATGACGTCTGGGTCAACAGTTTCAGCCAGGATACACCGCTGGAGGGCAAATGACCGGGCCTCTTTCCATTCAGCGCCTGCCAAGAGCATTCGATCAGTCGCTTGGCGATGATGCGCGCGCGGCGGTCAGCGGTATTACATCCGAACAGGGCGAGTTGATCGCAGGAGCAGCGGGGTCCAGCCCCTATCTGAAAAACTTGATCGATCACGAAAACGATTGGTTGGCCTCAGCGCTACAACACCCCGATGACGCGCTGGCCGACGTTTTGCAGGCTGCGCAAATGCTACTGCCGGATCAGTTGAAACCGGGGTTGCGACTGGCCAAGCGACGGATGGCGTTGCTGACCGCTCTGGCCGATCTGGCGGGCGCGTGGCCGTTGGAAAAGGTGACCGCGGCGCTTACGGATTTTGGCGCGTTGGCGGCGGATGTGGCGGCCAAGGCCGAGATCGCCAATCTGATACGGCGCGGCAAGCTACCGGGCATGGGGCCGGACGACGTTGAAACCGCCGCGGGGATGATTATCCTGGCGATGGGCAAGATGGGCGCGTACGAGTTGAACTACAGCTCGGACATCGACCTGATCGTTCTGTTCGATGAGACCCGGTTTGATCCTGATGACTTCTACGAAGCGCGGCAAGGCATGGTGCGGGCGACACGCAATTTCTGCGCCACGCTCAGCGACAAGACGGCGGATGGGTATGTATTCCGCACTGATCTGCGCCTGCGCCCGGACCCAGCGGTAACGCCGGTCTGCATGGCGGCTGAGGCGGCCGAGCGGTACTATGAAAGCCTGGGCCGCACGTGGGAGCGCGCGGCTTATATCAAGGCACGCCCATGCGCAGGCGATATTGCGGCCGGACAACGGTTTTTGGATACGCTGCGCCCGTTTGTCTGGCGGCGACATCTGGACTTCGCCGCGATTCAGGACGCTCACGACATGCGCCTGCGCATACGTGAAAATAAGGGAACCGGCGGTGCTCTGACCATTCCGGGTCATGACATGAAACTGGGGCAGGGCGGCATTCGCGAGATCGAGTTCTTTACCCAGACCCGCCAGTTGATTGCCGGTGGGCGTGACCCTGACCTGCGCGTGCGCGGCACGGTGCCCGGATTGGCGGCGCTTGCCGAAAAAGGCTGGGTCCCGCAGGACGTGGCAGATAAGCTGACCGACCACTACCGCGCCCATCGTGAGGTCGAACACCGTATCCAGATGGTCCATGACGCTCAGACCCACAAGGTGCCGCAATCGCCGGACGGGATAGAACGCGTCGCTTGCCTGATGGGAGTAGACGTCGACGAACTGACCCGTGACCTGACCCACAGGCTGACCGAAGTGCACGACCTGACCGAAGGGTTTTTTGCGCCCGGTTCCTCGACGCGCGCGCCAGTTGGCGAGGTGGATTTTGACCAGAACGTTCTGGCCCGCTGGACGACATATCCCGCACTGCGATCGCAACGCGGCGCGCGGATTTTCGAACGTCTCAAGCCCGAGCTGCTATCGCGTTTGGCAAAAACGGCGCAACCGGACGAGGCGCTGCGGGCGCTGGATGGTTTTCTGTCAGGCTTGCCCGCTGGCGTTCAACTGTTTTCACTGTTCGAGGCCAACCCCCAACTGATCGACCTGCTGATTGATATTGTCGGGACATCCCACGCGCTGGCGGCGCATCTGTCGCGCAATGCATCGGTGTTTGACGCTGTGATCGGCGGGAGTTTCTTTAGCGACTGGCCGGGGCAGGCCACGCTGCAGGCGGATCTGGATCATGCCCTTTCGGAGGAAGCGGATTACGAAAGCCAGCTCGATCTGGCCCGCCGCTGGTGCAAGGAATGGCACTTCCGCGTTGGCGTTCATCACCTGCGCGGACTGATCGATGGTGAACAGGCGGGGCAGCAATACGCTCAGCTTGCCAGCGCTGTGATCGCTGCGATCCTGCCGCGTGTGTCCGAACAGTTTGCCCGTAAACACGGTCCGGCCCCGGGGCGCGGTGCGACCGTGCTGGGCATGGGGTCACTTGGGGCGGGGCGGATCAACTCGCAGTCCGATCTGGATATGATCGTGATCTATGACCCGCTGGATCAGGATATGTCCGAGGGGCCACGCCCACTGGCCACTCGCACTTATTACGCACGGTTTACGCAGGCGCTGATCACGGCCCTATCAGCGCCGATGTCGCAAGGGCGGCTGTATGAGGTTGATATGCGCCTGCGCCCGTCGGGCAATCAGGGGCCGGTGGCGACAAGTTGGGCCAGCTTTACCAACTATCAGCAGAACGAGGCCTGGGTTTGGGAACACCTCGCCCTGACGCGGGCCCGCGTGATCGCCGGAAACGAAGGTCTGGCCGAAGACATCGAGGCGTTCCGCACAGGCTTGCTGTCGCAACCGCGTGACCAGCACAAGGCCTTGCGCGAAGTGGCCGAGATGCGCGCCCGCTTGGCCGCTGCCAAATCACCAGCGGGGATCTGGGACGCCAAAAACGGCCCCGGCCGGATGATGGATATCGAGCTGATGGCCGAAACCGGGGCGCTGTTGTCAGGCGTCGTACAGCGCGATGTGCATTCTGGTTTGGACGGCGCCGTCGCTGCTGGTTTGCTGGACGTCGCTCAGGCGCAAACCTTGAAGGACTGCTACGACCTATGCTGGTCCGTGCAATGTGCGGCGCGTTTGTTGTCCGGCAAGGTCATCGAAGCTGACAAGGTCGGCGAAGGCGGATCTGCTTTCCTGTGCCGTGCGACTGGATTTGAACAGGTTGAACAGCTGCAAAGCGCGCTGCAAGACAACTACAGCACGGCCGCCGGGATCATAGGCGGCGTGATCAGGGACGAAGATGATGGCGCAGAGTAAAGATCCAAATGATCACAAGGGGTTGATCCGCGAGGCGTATCGGATCGAAGGCATCACATTGCCTGAATGCCGCAGCATCTTTCTGGACTGGGCGCTCAGCCTGCCGGCTGAACGGGACCAATCCCAGGCGCTGATCGACCTGCATGCCGCCTATTCCCAGCAGGATGCCGATCACCCGATGACGCAGGTGCTGGCTGAGGGGTTGCAATCAGCCAAAACCCCCAAGCGGCGGGGCGGTTGGCGGTCTCGCGACCGCTAGGGCTTTTCCCCCGGGACGTTCGCGACTATGAGGGCGTCATGACCCAAACTGCCGATCACCCCCGTATCCGCCTGAAACCCAAAGCCAACGCACGTGGCCTGCGCCACGGTTTTCCTTGGGTATACGCCAATGACATCGTGACGGACCGTCGAACACGCAAGATTCCGGCAGGGGCACTGGCGGTGCTTGAGGATGACAAACGCGCGCCCATTGCACTGGTTGCGGTGAATCCTGACTCCAAAATCATGTGCCGCGTTCTGGACCGCGATCTGGACGTGCAACTGGACGCCGCGTGGTTCGAAACCCGCCTGCGCCGCGCGCTTGAGATGCGCGAACGCCTGTTCGACGCACCCTATTATCGCCTGATCCACGCCGAAGCGGACGGCTTTCCCGGCGTCATTATCGACCGGTTCGGCGATGCCTGTGTGATCCAGCCCAATGCCGCGTGGGCCGAGGCGCATCTGGAAACTCTGACCGAGGCTCTGGTCGCTGTCACCGGCGCGACAACCGTGCTCAAAAACGCCTCGGGCCGGACCCGAGGGCTGGAAGGCCTGGATGATGTAAACCTCACCCTGCGTGGCACCGCCCCCGATGCGCCGCTGCCGGTGCCGATGAACGGCGCCACGTATATGGCCGACCTGACAGGCGGCCAAAAAACCGGGCTGTTCTACGACCAACGGCCCAACCATGCCTTCGCCAAGCGACTGGTGCAGCCCGGCGCGCGGGTATTGGACGTCTTCAGCCACGTGGGTGGCTTCGGACTGGCCATGCTGGCCGGTGGCGCGGGGCAGGCGCTGTCCGTAGATGGATCTGCAGCGGCGCTGGATCTCGCGACCAAAGGGGCCGAGGCCTCTGGTTTTGCTGACACGTTCCAAACCCGCCAAGGCGACGCCTTCGAGGTCCTGACCCAGTTAGGCGAAGAAGGTGCGCAATTCGACGTCGTCATCTGCGATCCGCCCGCCTTTGCCCCTTCGAGACAAGCGCTGGACGCGGGCCTGCGCGCCTATGAACGTGTGTCCCGCTTGGCAGCAGCTTTGGTCAAACCCGGCGGCTATCTGGGCCTGTGCTCGTGTTCACACGCGGCTGATCTGGGTCGGTTCCGCGACGCGTCGTCTCGTGGGATTGGTCGGGCAGGGCGACAGGCGCAACTGATTCATACAGGCTTTGCCGGGCCCGACCATCCACAACTGCCGCAACTGGCTGAAAGCGGCTATCTCAAAGCTGTGTTCTACCGGCTGTGAAAGCAGTTCTGGATACCTGCGTCATCTACCCTACGGTGATGCGAGAGATGCTGCTCGGCGCTGCCAAACTAGGTCATTTCACCCCCGTTTGGTCGGCGCGCATCCTTGAGGAATGGGCCCGCGCGGCCCGTAAGCTGGGCCCAACAGGCGAGGCTCAGGCCCGCGCCGAAATCGCAATGGCGCAAGCCAATTGGCCCAAGGCCCAGTTTCCCACGGCAGCCAATGTCGAACAACGACTCTGGCTGCCGGACAGCGCGGATATCC
The DNA here is from genome assembly GCF_059611045.1 of Ruegeria sp. CDSB113. Lineage (NCBI taxonomy): Bacteria > Pseudomonadati > Pseudomonadota > Alphaproteobacteria > Rhodobacterales > Roseobacteraceae > Ruegeria > Ruegeria sp. CDSB113. Next base: position 27,570 of record NZ_JBXWOU010000009.1, on the reverse strand, counting down.
ATGTTCTGGCGACGGCTGTTGCATCCTCGGCGGACGTGATCGTTACTGTCAACGCCAAGGACTTTCCCCGAAATATCCTGTCCGAAGAAGGACTGGATCGCCGCGATCCGGACAGTCTGCTGCACGGCTTCTGGCAATCCAATCCCGACGGCATAAGCGACACAGCCAACCGTGTCCTGGCCGAGGCCAACCGCCTGTCGGGCGACCAATGGACTCTGCGCCCGCTGATGAAAAAAGCCCGTCTCCCACGTCTGGGCAAAGCGCTCGCCGCGTAACCGGGATCCAGTTTCATCTGGCTAAAAATATCTCAGAGAGCACGATAGGCTGGCCTCTCGCCGCCGTTAGATCAGCCACGGTTCCAACGCTGCTCTAATGCCTCCAGAGCAGCGATCCGTTCGTCTGTTTTTGGATGGCTCATCAACCAGGCGGGCACAACGCCAGCACGCTGCTGCGTCAGGTCTTCCAGCTTGTGAAACAACGACTTCTGCGGCCCGATTCCGATCCCGGCTTTGGTCAGCAAAGCGGCGGCATACTCATCAGCTTCATACTCATCACTGCGCGACAGGCGCGACGCCAGCAGGTGTGTTAGCATATTGGCAATCCACGCGCCGATAAACGGGATAAAGCGGTTCAGCAGCATCATCAAAGCGGCCCGCAGCGCATTCTGCCCGGAAAAGTCGATCATCCGGCGGCGCGCATGCCCCAGCGCCACGTGACCCAATTCATGCGCGATGACGCTTGCCATTTCCTCGGCGGATACCTCGCCACTGCGAAATTTGCGGTAGAATCCACGCGTGATGAAAATCCGACCGTCGGGTGCCGCCAGACCGTTCACGGGGTCAATCTCGTAGATGTAGACCGGCACCCGGTCGATCTCTAACGCTGCAGCCAGCCGGTCGGTCATGCGTTTCAGGGCAGGGTCGGCCAGTTCAGTCGACTTTGCATCCAAATCCTTATGGGTGCGCCAGACGGAAATTCGGTACATCACAATGGCGTAGGCGATCGCCAGCAGGATCGGGGTAAGACGTAGCATGGTACAAATATGGTTTCGGGCAGGGGATTAGGCAACTGGCCCAGTGTCATAAACTCCGCGTTAAATAACAAGATTGTTGTCCATTGCTTCCAACGGCCCACTGCGCAAAAGAAAATCGCCGCCGGTAACCCGCTTGAGGGCAATCAAACTGAGGTGAACAGGTGAAATACCGCGGCTGCCTGACTTGTCGCAGGGCAGGTTGCGCCATAACTTTGAAATTATGTGGTCATTTGCCGATATCCGCCCGGCCTATAGCAGGGCTGAACGTGTCAGTGATGGCGTTGTTCATGTCCTTGGCGTCACTGCGGCTATCGTTGCCGTTCCGGCGCTGATCGCGTTGACCGCGCTATACCGAACCGAGCCTGCTGCTGTTCTTGGGGTCTCGGTCTACGGCTTCACGCTCATCCTGATGCTGTCGTTTTCGGCTTTGTACAACATGGTGCAATCTGATCGATGGAGTGAGCTGCTACGCCGCCTCGATCACTCGGGGATTTATGTCAAGATTGCTGGTACTTACACACCATTCATCTTGCTTTCCGGTGCCCCAATGACTGGGCTCATGATCGGTCTTTGGTCATCTGCGACCCTTGGATCAATCCTGAAAATGATCGACCCGCACCGGTTCCGTTGGTTTGGTTTGGCGCTGTATGTGTTGATGGGATGGGCGTCCGTTTGGGCGGGTCAATCACTACTCGCCGACTTGTCGCAACCAGTTGTGGCGCTGATGATCACCGGAGGCATCGTCTATACCGCGGGCATCGCCTTTTATCTTCTGGATTGGTTGCCGTTCCACAACACGATCTGGCATGTCTTCGTTCTGACAGGCAGCGTGTTGTTTTTCCTTGCGGTTTCGTTCCGCATTGCCTGGGCGCCGGTCCTGCAGATCTGACGGTCAGCGGGTTAGTTCCCGAATCCCCTGTTCCAAACCGGCCAGCGTCATCGGCACCATGCGGTCCTCGAAAACCTCGCGGATCATGCCAATGGAATGGGTGTATTCCCAGTACTTTTCCGGCACCGGATTGATCCACAGATTTGATGTCCACTGCTCGCGCGCACGTTGTAGCCAGACCTGACCGGCTTCTTTGTTCCAATGTTCGTTCGCGCCGCCGGGATAGGCGATCTCATAAGGGCTCATCGAGGCGTCGCCGACGAAGATGCACTTGTAGTCTGAACCATAGGTGCGCAGTACTTCGTGGGTCGGGGTCTGTTGATCCCATCGGCGGTGATTGTCACGCCAGACGCCTTCATACAGGCAGTTGTGAAAGTAGTAATATTCCAGATGTTTGAACTCGGTTCTTGCAGCGGAAAATAGCTCTTCGACAACTTTGATATGTGGATCCATCGAGCCGCCCACATCCAGGAACAACAGCACTTTGACTGCGTTGTGACGCTCGGGGCGGGTTTTGACGTCGAGATAGCCATGTTCGGCGGTGGCGCGGATGGTGCCGTCAAGATCCAGTTCCTCAGCCGCACCTTCGCGGGCCCAACGGCGCAGGCGTTTCAGCGCGACCTTGATATTGCGGGTGCCCAGTTCAACCGTGTCGTCCAGGTTCTTGAATTCGCGCTTGTCCCACACTTTTACGGCGCGCTGATGACGGCTTTCCTTCTGGCCGATGCGCACGCCCTCAGGGTTATATCCATAGGCACCGAATGGCGAGGTCCCTGCGGTGCCGATCCATTTGTTGCCACCCTGGTGGCGGCCTTCCTGATCCTTGAGACGCTCACGCAACGTCTCCATCAGTTTTTCAAAGCCGCCCATAGCCTCAATCTCGGCTTTTTCTTCGTCCGACAGGTGTTTCTCGGCCATTTTGGCCAGCCATTCGGCGGGGATATCGACAGCTTCGAGTACCTGATCAAAGCTGATCTCTTCCAGACCTTTGAAGCTGGCGGCAAAAGCTTGATCGAACTTGTCGATATTGCGCTCGTCCTTCACCATCGACACGCGAGCGAGGTAATAGAACGCCTCGACATCATAGGTCGCCAGACCCTTTTTCATGCCTTCCAGAAAAGTCAGATACTCGCGCAGTGATACGGGAATGCCAGCTTTGCGGAGGTTTTCGAAAAAGGGCAGAAACATGTGTTAACCCACCAAACGAACCAGGATCAGGGAAAGCACCAGACCTACAATGGCAAATGCGATGCCGTAACCGGCCGCATATTGGGCAATATCCGCGCCGCTGCCATTGCGTTTGCGAGCCTTCATCGCGCCAAGGATCGCCCCCAATAACGCCATTCCCAAAACTACGACCATGCGTTATCCGCCTCTGTTGTTGGTGGACGGACCTTCGGCAACTTCCTGCATCAGCGACCGGACCACGACTTTCGAGCCAAAGCCGTATCGCGCCCATGCCAGACTGTCCAGTCTGACGGTACGTGCCTGTTTCGGACGTCCGGCCTGATTGAGCGCTTCGGATTTCAACAGTAACAGAGTTGCCAATTGAGAGGCGTTTTCGGCCCGCGACATGACAGCAATAGCCTTGTCCAATTCGGGCAGGATCTCTGGTCCTTTTCCCTGCGAAAGCGCGAAGGCTGCGGTTTGCGTGGTCACATAAGCCTGATGGATTTCTGTTCCCGGTGCTGAGCGCAGAAATTGCATGGCAATTTCGTAGTGTCGGATCGCTTCTTGCGGATTGTCGAATTGCGCCATTCGGCCAAGAATATAATGCGGATATGCCCGCCGATGGTCGGTCCAGCCCTGTTCCTGCCCGATCTGAACCGCTCTTTCCGCGGCTTTCACCCGGTTGCGTGTGCTTGGCCTTGATCCAAGCGACTTTTGGACGGCGTTGATCCACTCGCGCGGGGTGTCCGAAACAGGTTGCGCGGGCAAGGTGTCGCCGCGCGGGTTCAGCCGGCTAAGGACGCCGGGCAGGACGACCTGGACTTGTTCGCGTGTCATGCCGCTGCGCAATTGGGGCGAATAAGCCGTGCGCAGGATCAGCATGTCAAAACCGGTCAGAATGGTGTGGATGTTGTCGTCGTTGAACACCGAATCCGGCAGGTGATACAGGTCATTCAGCGGCCCCAGAGCCTGTGCCAGTTCCTCGTGCAGGCAGTCGCGCTTTTCCTGCGGGCTCACGTCATAGGGAATGAAAATGCCCAGCCGTTCGCGGCTGCGCAGCGCGGTCCAACTGCTTTTCCGTTTGCGTCGGTCCTGTCGGTATTCCTCAAAGCTTGAGGCGTTGGGAACCACGAAACAGGCGGCTTGGGGCAGGATGCGCTGGATCTGCTCCTGGCTGACGGCCTCGATTGTTATGTTGGCCTGGCCATCAGTCGTCTGGCGAATGTCGATCCCGGCCTCGCGTTGCAGGCGCGTCAACAACCGGGTCAGATCGCGCTGCATTGACGGTGTGGGTGATCCAGTAAGCCGAACGGTGACGGGGCCCTCGAACCGGGTGAATACGGGCAAGGTGGCGCCGCCTTCGAGCGCGAAGTGCAGGGAAAGGAAATCGGACGCAATATTAGCGTTCGACCTAGCGGGTGGTCTTGGTCGGGTTGACGTGAACGCTTTGGCGGGCGGCAGGTTTGCCTCGATCGCCTTAACGCGTGTTGGCGGTTCAGGGGTGGTGACCGCGGTGCATCCGGCAACGGCAAAGCCAAACAGGACCGCAGCGACCCTGATCATGGACGCTGATACCGGATAAAGGGCGTTTGCTTGCCAATCCGATCATAGAGCTTGCGCGCTGTGTGATTGAACTCTTGCGTCAGCCAATAGACAGAAGGCGCGCCTCGCCGGTCGGCCTCATCATACACTGCTTGTATCAACGCGCGGCCAACACCGGTTCCGCGCGCCTCAGGCCGGGCGAACAGGTCTTGCAGATAGCAAACGCTTTCCTCTTTCCACGCATGGCGGTGAAATAGGTAGTGGGTCAGGCCAACAAGATGACTATCCGCTTCGGCCACGAAACAGGAAAAATCATTGGGATCATCCCCAAGCAGCCGTGCGAAGGTGCGGTCATATGTCTGCTCTGGCACGGTCGTTTCATAAAACGCCAGATAGTCGCGCCACATTCCGGCCCATTCGGCGCGGTCCTCGGGCTGCAACGCTCGGATATTGAGGGCGTCAGACAAGCAATGGCTCCTATGTCGTCAGGTCGGAATGCCCGACAACGCCGGACGGCCTTTTAACCAATGCTGACACCCGGCCCCCCGCATGGCAAGCGGGGATCACCAAGTGTTCAATATTCTCAGCGTTTGCTGCGCGCCATGAAGGCGAGGCGTTCAAATAGGTGAACATCCTGTTCGTTTTTCAGCAGCGCGCCGTGCAACTTGGGCAACGCATTGGCCCCGTCGCGTTTGAGGTCCTCGGCGGTCAGGTCTTCGGCCAGCAACAGCTTGAGCCAGTCCAACACTTCCGAGGTCGACGGTTTTTTCTTCAACCCCTGCGTTTCACGGATTTCGTAAAACTGGGTCAGCGCTGTGGTCAGCAATGCATCCTTGATGCCCGGGTGGTGCACGTCGACGATACGGCGCATGGTCGCCTCATCCGGGAAGCGAATGTAGTGGAAGAAACAGCGCCGCAGGAACGCGTCGGGCAGTTCCTTTTCGTTGTTCGAGGTGATGATCACGATGGGGCGGTTTTTGGCTTTGATGGTGTCCCCGGTTTCGTAGACGTGGAACTCCATCTTATCGAGCTCTTGCAGCAGATCATTGGGAAATTCGATATCGGCCTTGTCGATCTCATCGATCAGCAGCACGACCTTTTCATCGGTCTCAAAGGCCTGCCACAGTTTGCCCTTGCGAATATAGTTCGATACGTCATGCACGCGCTCGTCGCCCAACTGGCTGTCGCGCAGGCGGCTGACCGCGTCATATTCGTACAGGCCTTGCTGCGCGCGGGTGGTGGATTTCACGTTCCACTCAATCATCTTCAGCCCCAGCGCGCCTGCTACCTGTCTGGCCAGTTCAGTCTTGCCGGTTCCGGGTTCACCCTTGACCAGCAGGGGACGTTCCAGCGTAACGGCGGCATTCACCGCAATTGTCAGGTCATCGGTGGCAACATATTCGGCTGTACCTTGGAAACGTGCGGTCATGGGCCCCTCATTCAATATCGCGCGGCATGTGTCTTTGGGGTTATAGCGGGGTGAAAAATTTGACAAGACTGGTCGCTACGTCGCGCGGGGCGAAATTGATGTGCGACTCCAATGCCTTTGGTTGATTCGGGCGCTAACATAGGGCGCGACTATTTTGAGAGCGCCCCAAAAAAGCCTGCCAATTTTCACAGAAAAACAAGGATTTGTTGTTTTAAGTCTCATATTTAGACGACCTGAAACAGCACGCAGCCGGGCTAAGTTTCCATAGTGACATTCCCCCCGCTGTCGGATAAACGCTCCGCAGAAGGGGATTGCCGCATGTCAGGTGAAGCAAAGGTGACCGGCGTTGCAGGCCACACCGAGGGAGCAAAAATGAAGCAGGAAGTATTTCTGCCAGAGGATTATCGTCCAGCCGAAGACGAACCATTCATGAACGACAAGCAGTTAGAGTATTTTCGTCGTAAGCTGCTGGATTGGAAAACCGAACTTTTGGCAGGCAGCCGCGATACGATCGAAGGGCTGCAGGACAACACTCGCAACATTCCGGACGTCGCAGACCGCGCAAGCGAGGAAACTGACCGTGCGCTGGAACTGCGGACACGTGATCGCCAGCGCAAGCTGGTGGCCAAGATTGACTCGGCCCTGCGCCGGATCGACGAAGGCGAATACGGATATTGCGAGAAGACGGGCGACCCGATTTCGCTGAAGCGTCTGGATGCGCGCCCGATTGCGACCATGACGCTTGAGGCGCAGGAACGCCACGAGCGCCGCGAAAAGGTCCACCGCGACGATTGATCGCTGGAAAAATCAGAATTCTCAAACGCCGGGGTCTTTTGCTCCGGCGTTTTTGCTTTAAGCCAGTGATATGAATATCAACGGTCTGAAATTTGGCATCATCGGCGGTGGTATCGGTGGGATCGCCGCCGCTCTGGCGTTGCGGCAACGCAGCGCTCAGGTCGTGGTTTTTGAGCAGGCAGCTGAATTGACCGAGGTCGGCGCCGGCTTGCAGATCAGCGCCAACGGAATGGTTGTGCTGCGTGCCCTAAACGTTGTCGGTGAAACACCCGAGGCGGGCCAGCGGTCCCACGGGACGGTGCTGCGCGATTATCGGGCAGGGCGGTCTGTCAGTGAGATACCGGCACCAGCCGCTGGACCTACCTATTACTACCATCGTGCTGACCTGCTGGGATTGTTGCACAAAGCAGCGCTTCGGGACGGTGTCGAGTTTCGACTGGGCGCACGAGTTGCGCAGGTGTGCAAACATCCCTCCGAAGCCGAGATTGTTCTGGAAGATGGTACAAACCTGCGCGTTGATTGTGCGATTGCCGCCGACGGTGGGCGAAGCACGATCCGGGCAGACCTGAACGGGCCCGAAGTACCGAAATTCACCCATCAGGTGGCCTGGCGGGCGACGATTCCTTGGGCGCGTCGCGATCCCAAACCGCGCGCCGTTCTGACGATGGGGCCGGGCCGGCATGTTGTCACGTATCCTCTGCGCGATCACACTTTGATGAACGTTGTCGCGATCGAGGAACGATCCGATTGGCAGGAAGAAGGCTGGCGCCGACGCGGCGACCCCGAGGAACTGCGCGCTCGATTTTCCGACTTTGGCGGCGTGGTCGGGGAAATTCTGGGGCAGGTACAGGAACCCCACATCTGGGCGTTGTTTCTGCGACCCGTCGCAGAACGCTGGCAGAACGGGCGCATTGCATTGTTAGGGGATGCGGCTCACCCGACACTCCCATTTATGGCGCAGGGTGCCTGTCTTGCGCTTGAAGATGCGTGGGTCCTGGCCCGATCTTTTGATGACCAATCCGGGATAGAGCAGGCGCTGTCCACTTATGAAACCCGCCGTCACCGAAGGGCGCAGCGGGTGGTTTCTGCGGCCGGTGCCAACGCCCGAAATTTCCACCTGCGTGGCCCGATGCGGCTGGCCGCACAGGCTGCTCTGATGGCGGTCGGGCCACGGTTGTCCCGGAAATACGACTGGATTTACAGCTACGACGCGACGGCCTGAGGTTTCACAGGTCCAAGTCGACCCAGACCGGGACATGGTCCGAGGGCTTTTCATGCCCGCGTATCTCGGCATCAATCCTGCAATCGCGCAACAGATCGGCGGCCTGCGGCGTAAGCAGGAAATGGTCGATACGGATCCCGTCATTGCGGTTCCAGGCACCGGCTTGGTAGTCCCAGAACGAATAATGCTCAGGACCTTGGGTGACGGCGCGGAACGCTTCCGTGAACCCCAGATTCAGGATTTTGCGAAACGCGGCGCGGCTCTCCGGCCGGAACAAAGCGTCCTCGCGCCACGCATCTGGACGTTTGGCGTCTTCGGCCTGCGGGATGATGTTGTAATCGCCTGCCATCAGCGCGGGCTCTTCGCTCGCCAGCAAATCGCGCGCGCGGTCATATAGCCGCTCCATCCAGGACATCTTGTATTCGTATTTCGGACCCGGCACCGGGTTACCGTTCGGCAGGTACAGACCGCAGATCCGAAGGGCTTTTTTGCCAATGACGGTCGCCTCAATCCAACGGGCCTGTTCGTCCTCGTCGTCACCAGGAAGGCCCCGAGTCACATCTTCAAGTGTCAGCTTGGACAGGATCGCCACGCCGTTGAAGCTCTTTTGCCCGTGGGTTTCGACGTTGTAACCGCGCTCTTCAAACAGCTCGCGGGGAAAATTCTCGTCGATCGACTTGATCTCTTGCAGCAAAACGACGTCCGGCTGCGCGTCATCCAGCCAACGGGGCAGGGCTTCGGCTCGCGCTTTGATGCCGTTGATGTTGAACGTGGCGATTTTCATGCGCGATCCTCCGGCTGGCTGCCGGTTGATCTATCCCTCAACCGCGCGGGCAGGGCAAGGTCACATTGAAAATGAAGTGCCGCAGCCGCAGGAAGAGGTAGCGTTGGGGTTCTCGATCACAAACCGCGCGCCGATCAGTTCCTGCGTGAAATCGATCACCGCGTTTTCCAGAAACGGCAACGAAATCGCGTCGACGATCACTTTCTGGCCTTTGCCTTCCAGCACAAGGTCGTCTTCTTTCGGTTCGTCCAGCGCGATTTCGTATTGAAATCCGGAACATCCGCCGCCTTCCACTGCGACGCGCAGGGCTTGTCCCTGATCGGCTGCGCCGATCTCGGCGAGACGTTCAAAGGCGCGTTCTGTAACTGTGGGGGGCAGATTCATGCCAAACTCCAAAGGTTTATTTCCTTTACGCCTTACAATATAGAAAGTGCAAGGACAGGCGACAAGGACAAGGCCTTTGAACATAGCGGGTTTTGCCTCGAACCCAGGCCGCGCCAGGGGGCGGCTTGTGCCAGAGGAGGAAAGCAGTTTCCGGTCATGCTTTCAACGCGACAGGGACCGGATCATTCACGCCAGCGCGTTTCGGCGGCTTAAGCACAAGACACAAGTGTTTGTAGAGCACGAGGGCGACAGCTATCGCACGCGCCTGACCCATTCTATCGAAGTTGCACAGGTCGCGCGAACAATCGCCGGAGCTTTGGGCTTGAACGGCGAACTGACCGAGGCCGTGGCGTTGGCGCATGATCTGGGACACACACCGTTCGGACATACGGGCGAAGATGCCCTACACGCGCTCATGGAGCCTTACGGCGGATTTGACCACAACGCACAGGCCATTCGTATCGTCACGAAGCTGGAACGCCACTATGCCGAGTTTGACGGATGCAACCTGACATGGGAGTGCCTAGAGGGGATCGCCAAGCATAACGGGCCGGTCACCGGTGATTTGCCGTGGGCACTGGCCGAGTGCAACGCGAGTTTCGATCTGGAGCTGTACACTCATGCCAGTGCCGAAGCACAAGTTGCCGCCCTTTCGGATGACATAGCCTATAACAACCATGACCTGTTGGACGGGTTGAGGGCGGGTCTGTTCACGGATGATGAAATCGGGCAATTGCCTATCGTCGGTGACTGCTATGCCGAGGTGGATCGGAGATATCCGGGTTTGGATTCTTATCGGCGCCGGCATGAGGCGCTGCGCCGTGTTTTCGGCGTCATGGTATCCGATGTGATTGTCACGTCGCGTGGGCTGATCACGAGTTCGGGCGCGGAGACCGTCGAGGAAATTCGCAATCTTGGTTATCCGGTGATCCAGTTCTCGGGTGGCTTGTGGGCGCAACTCAGGGAAATCCGAGCCTTTTTGTTCAAGCAGATGTACCGCGCGCCCAGCGTCATGGACGTGCGCGCCGAGGTTAGCAAAGTCGTGGAAGATCTGTTCCCAATCTACATGAACGATCCGAAACAGATGCCCGCGCGCTGGCATGAGGATATAGAGGCGGCCAGCGATGAAACAGCGCTGGCGCGGATTGTCTCTGACTACATTGCAGGAATGACCGACCGATTTGCCCTGCAGGATCACGCAAGGCTGGCTGGTACCTGATCACTCTATCCCGATATAGGCCAGCGCCCAGACCTGCTGGCCCGACTGTTCGGCGGCCAGGTCGGGGTCATCGGTCGGGGGGAAGACGATCATAGTCGGGCCATAGCCGCCAACGCCCATCGGTGAGCCGTCGGCATGGGTCGCGACGATGGGTTGATGGGCGGTGATGCTGTCCCAAGGAATTTCAGACTGATAGCCATCCATGGCCATTGGCTTGGCGGTTTTTCCTTCGGCCCCGGCCATGATCAACAGGTCCGACAGGCGTGGCCCGGAAAAGGCGATGTCGCTCTTATTGTCTTCCGGGCCGTAAAGAATAGTGATTTCAACCTGCTCCAGTCCGTCCAACATGGCCGCATCAAAGCCGGCGGCTCCGTCGTGCTGAACCTCCAAGTATCCCAGCAGACCGCCATCGTTTTCACCGCGGGCTGGCAGGTTGGTTTCCGTGACCGCTCCGCCAAGGGTCAAAAGTACATGGCCTTGCGGTTCAGGCATGTCGGCCCAAAGCGGCAGGGCAGAGGTCAGAACGAAGGCGATTGGCAGGGCAAGGCGCATAGGGGTTTCTCCGGCTTGAATTTCCACCGACGTTAGCTGAGTCTACCGCTAATCCAAGCCCAAACTGATCGCTTCCATTGACCTTGCCGCTTTGCGTGATAAACCGCCGGGCAAGCAAAAGGACATCCGAAATGAACCTGTTTTCCGAGATCCGCGGCCTCGTGCTGGACGCGCTGGCACAGATGCAGTCCGAAGGCGTATTGCCCGAGGGGCTGAGTTTTGACAACGTAGCGGTCGAACCGCCGCGTGATGCAGCGCATGGCGATATGGCAACCAACGCCGCGATGGTGCTGGCGAAACCGGCCAAGATGAAGCCGCGCGACATCGCTGACGTGTTGGCCGGAAAGCTGGCTGCTGATGATCGGATCACCAGCGCCGAGGTGGCCGGGCCGGGGTTCTTGAACCTGCGGCTTGCGCCGTCTGTGTGGCAGAGCGTTCTGGCCGCTGTGCTGGAAAAGGGCACGGATTATGGCCGTTCCAACATGGGGCATGGCCAGAAGGTCAACGTCGAGTATGTCTCGGCCAACCCCACAGGCCCGCTGCATGTGGGCCATACGCGTGGTGCCGTGTTCGGTGACGCGCTGGCAAGCTTGCTGGCGTATTCGGGCCATGACGTGACACGTGAATACTACATCAACGACGGGGGCGCGCAGGTAGATGTACTGGCGCGGTCCGCGTATGAGCGCTATCGCGAGGCCAACGGGCTGAGCCCCGAGATCGCCGAGGGGCTGTACCCTGGTGACTATCTGATCCCGATCGGCGAGGCGCTGAAAGAGAAATACGGCGACAGCCTGATCGACAAGCCGGAAAGCGAGTGGCTGGAAGAGCTGCGCGAGTTTTCGACCGATGCAATGATGGATCTGATCCGCGCCGACCTGAAGGCGTTGGGTGTTGAGATGGATGTGTTCTATTCCGAAAAATCGCTTTATGGCACCGGAAAGATCGAGGCTGCGCTTAAGTCCCTGACCGATAAGGGCTTGATCTACGAAGGCGTGCTGGAACCACCCAAAGGTAAAAAGCCCGAGGATTGGGAGCCGCGCGAGCAGACTCTGTTCAAGTCGACCGAGCATGGTGATGATGTGGACCGTCCGGTCAAGAAATCGGATGGCAGCTGGACCTATTTCGCCCCGGATATCGCCTATCACTATGACAAGGTGACCCGTGGCTTTGACGCGCTGATCGACGTGTTTGGCGCGGATCACGGTGGTTATGTCAAGCGGATGAAAGCGGCTGTTTCAGCTCTGTCTGATGGCAAGGTGCCGCTTGATATCAAGCTGACGCAGTTAGTGAAGCTGTGGAAGAATGGCGAACCGTTCAAGATGTCCAAGCGGGCAGGGAACTTTGTCACTCTGCGCGATGTGGTAGATCAGGTTGGCCCGGACGTGACCCGGTTCGTAATGCTGACCCGCAAGAACGACGCGCCGTTGGACTTTGATTTCGACAAGGTGTTGGAACAAAGCCGCGAGAATCCTGTGTTCTACGTGCAATACGCTCATGCCCGTGTCATGAGCGTACTGCGCCGTGCCGCCGAGGCGGAAATCGCTACGGATGACGCGACTCTCAAGGGGGCTGATCTGGGCAAGATCGACCATGCCTCAGAGCTGACGGTCGCCAAAAAACTGGCCGAATGGCCGCGTCTGATCGAAATTGCCGCACGCACCAATGAACCGCATCGGGTTGCCTTTTACCTGTATGAGCTGGCGGGTGACTTCCACGCGCTATGGAATAAGGGCAACGATGAAACGCAACTGCGATTCATTCAGGATGGCGATGTTGCCACAAGCCAATCAAAAATCGCATTGGCCCGGGCCGTTTCTGTTGTGATTTCAGCGGGCTTGGGTATTCTTGGCGTCACTCCGGCGCAGGAGATGCGGTAACTAACACCGCCCGACGCGCCGGTACGAGGTAGGCAAGAAATGACCCGCGCGCCACTTTTTAAGGCGCAATCGGGCGGTGAGGCGGACATGGCAAGTTACGATTACTCGGGGCAGATGCGCCCCGAGGAGATGCATTACACGAATCAGCCACATCCTGAGGATGGGTATGAGTATCCCGACGACTCCTATGGCTATGAACAGGCTCCGCGAGGGGCAGGGCTGGGCCGTATCGTCAACGTCATGGGCGCAGCAGCGTCGTTGGCACTGGTCGCCGGAATCGGCGTCTGGGGCTTCAAACTGGTGATGCGCGACGTTAGTGGCGTGCCTGTTGTTCGCGCCATCGAAGGACCGATGCGCATTCAGCCGGAAAACCCCGGCGGCACCCCGGCCGATCACCAGGGTCTGGCCGTCAATGCCGTGGCAGCCGTTGGAACGGCAGCGCCGCCAGCAGATCGCCTGATCCTTGCGCCGCGCCCGGTTTCGCTGACAGACGAAGACACGCCTGTTGAACCGCTGAAGCCGACGCAAGCCGTGCATGTCGTCGAAGAAGAGATCTCGGATCAAGAGGCCGCGCAGCTGCGCCAGAATACAGTCGATGCCCTGGTTGCAGAATTGGCCGGTGGAGCGGCGAAAGCGGATGACCCGGCAGAGCAGGGCGTGCAACTCGCCTCGTTGGCACTGCCCGAGGAAGAGCCCGCCATTGATCCTGCTGATCTGGCCGCGCAATTGCCGGATCCGGAACTGGCGGCACTGCCCGGTGTCCGCCGGTCCCTGCGTCCGTCCACGCGGCCAGCCCGAGCGACGCCAAGCGGGATTTCATCCAACAGCAGTACCGAAGCTGCGATCAACGCCGCTGTCAAAGCCGCCGTTGGCGTGGACGTGGATCCGAATACCCTTTCCAAAGGCACGCGCATGGCCCAACTGGGTGCGTATGAAAGCTCGGATGTGGCCCGAGCGGAATGGGATCGCATGAATGGCCGCTTTGGCGAGTATATGGATGGAAAACAACGTGTTATCCAGAAGACTTCAAGCGGTGGGCGGACATTCTATCGTCTGCGTGTTCTTGGGTTTGATGACCTGAGCGACTCGCGTCAGTTCTGTGCTGCTCTGGTCGCACAAGGTGCAGACTGTATCCCGGTTGCCGTTCGGTGACATTCGGCGCTGCGATCACCGATGCCGAAGGGCTGCGCCTGACGTCAGAGGAAAAGAGACTATTCCAGCAGATGAACCCATTCGGGTTCATTTTGTTTGCGCGAAACATTGATACAGCCGAACAAGTCCGTGCCCTGTGCGATGACTTTCGTGATGCCGTTGGGCGCAATTGCCCTATCACCATCGATCAGGAAGGTGGCCGTGTACAGCGTCTGCGCGCACCATTGGCACGCGAATGGATGCCGCCCCTGGATCATGCGGGCCGCGCTGGGGATCAGGCGGAACGCGCCATGTACCTGCGGTATCGACTGATCGCAAAAGAGCTATTCGAGCTTGGCATTGACAGCAACTGCGCTCCGATGGTCGATTTGGCGCGCGACGATACCCATGCGTTTTTGAAGAACCGCTGTTATAGCTCTGATCCCAAACGGGTTTCAGCTCTTGGGCGCGCGGTTGCCAAAGGCCATCTGGATGGGGGTGTTTTGCCGGTGCTCAAGCACATGCCGGGGCATGGATTGGCAACGCTGGACAGCCACCATGACCTGCCGCATGTGGACCTGACACAGGACCAGCTTGTGCAAGCGGATTTCGAACCGTTTCGGGCGTTGAACGACCTGCCGATGGGGATGACTGCGCATCTGGTTTATGATCGGATTGATCCGCAACCGGCCACGATTTCCTCTGCGATGATCGGGCTGATCCGCGACAATATCGGTTTTGACGGTCTGATCATGACTGACGATATCTCGATGAAAGCGCTGAGTGGCGCGCCCGAAGACATTGCGCGTCAGTCACTGGCCGCGGGGTGCGACGTGGTTCTGCACTGTAACGGAACGTTCGACGCGCGCGCCAAGGTGCTGGAAGCCGCCGGAGAAATGACCACGCAAGCGCAAAAGCGCGCGGAAAGGGCGTTGTCGATGCGACAGAAGCCTGTGGAACTTGACATCCAAGCGGCCGAAGCGGAACTATCTGCCCTAATGGGCGGGCAGGTATATGAACGATAATCTCTTTAGCGAAGACCCGGCCTCGGTCGCGGATCGTCTTGCGGCAGAGGCGTTGATTGTTGATGTCGACGGGTTCGAAGGCCCGTTGGATGTATTGTTGACCCTGTCGCGAACCCAAAAGGTCGACCTGCGGAAAATCTCGGTACTGGCGCTGGCGCAACAGTATCTGTCTTTTGTGGAAAAGGCGCGCGCGCTGCGGATTGAACTTGCGGCAGACTATCTGGTCATGGCCGCCTGGCTGGCCTTCCTCAAATCCCGGCTTTTGTTGCCACCGGATCCGGATGACGAAGGCCCCTCGGGCGAGGAACTGGCCGCTCACCTGGCGTTCCAGTTGGAACGCCTGCAGGCCATGCGCGACTCTGCCGCGCGTCTCATGGCCCGTGATCAACTGGGGCGCGATTTCTTCAAACGCGGGCAGGGTGAGGATATCACCCGTATCCGCACCGTGACTTACTCTGCCACGCTGTTGGATCTGATGCAGGGTTACGCCCGTATCCGAACTCGTGACGAGTTCCGCCCCTTTGTTATGGACCGCGATTCAGTGTTCACAATGGAACAGGCGCTAGAGCGGATGCGCCCGCTGATCGGGTTTGCCGGGGCTTGGACGGATATGGAATCCTATCTGCCCGAGGGCTGGGACGCTGACCCGGTGCGTCGCCGCTCGGCCACTGCAGCGACCTTTGCGGCCTCGCTTGAGCTGGTGAAAGAAGGACATATGGAGATGAAGCAAACCGAGACGTTTGCTCCGATCCATTTGCGCAAAAGGACTGACACACGTGACTGACGAACCGCAAGACGAAGGCACCGGCACCCTGTTCGAAGCGCCACCATTGGCGGAGCAGGAGCGCATGGTTGAGGCTGTGCTGTTCGCCAGTTCCGAGCCAGTGACGATCGCCGACCTTGAGGCGCGGATGCCCCATGGCAGCGACGCGGCGCAAGCGGTTGAAATTTTGCAGAAACGGTACGAAGGCCGCGGTATCCGTATCGTCCGCGTGGGCGAATCCTGGGCCATTCGCACCGCCCCTGATCTGGGCTTTCTGATGCAAAAGGAAACGGTTGAAACCCGAAAGCTGAGCCGCGCAGCGATCGAAACGCTAGCCATCGTCGCCTATCATCAGCCCTGTACGCGGGCTGAAATCGAAGAGATCCGGGGTGTCTCGGTCTCGCGCGGCACAATCGACCAACTGTTGGAAATGGAGTGGATTCGTCTGGGCCGTCGCCGGATGACGCCAGGCCGTCCGGTCACCTTTGTTGTGACGCCACAGTTTCTGGATCATTTCGGGTTGGAAAATGCCCGGGATCTGCCGGGACTCAAGGAATTGCGGGCTGCTGGGTTGCTGGAAAACCGACCGCCTCCGGGCACGATTCCCTTGGGCGAGGGGCGTGATGACAGTGAAGATGAGGACCAGACCGAGCTGTTCGAGGAAGAGTGATAACTTGGCCCTTTTGTTGCCGTTGGAATCACCTATGTTGTGGCCAAGCTGAGGAGTTGAGCAATGAATATGAATCGCATCATCGACATGATCATCCGCCAGATCATGCGGCGGGTCGTCAACAAAGGCATCGACAAAGGTTTTGATGTGGCGGGCCGGATGGGGAAGCCGAAACAAAGATCGGCTGTGCCTCATGACACTGGCGCAAATGACGATAGCAACCGTCAAGCCTAGCAGATAAGCCCGGCGCAGCGCGTGGCCCACATGTGCGCCGGTTCAAGTAGTGTTAGCCAACAGCCTTGAAGTGTTTGGACAGTTTCAGCCCCTGTCCCTGATAGTTTGACGCGATGCCTGCTCCGTAAAGCTGTGTCGGCATGTCGGCCATCTTCTCATAGACCAGCCTCCCGACGACCTGCCCATGTTCCAGAACAAACGGTGCCTCGTGGCAGCGTACTTCCAGTACTCCACGAGATCCCGCTCCGCCCGCCGCGGCGTGACCGAAGCCGGGGTCAAAAAATCCGGCATAGTGCACCCGGAATTCACCCACCATTGCAAGGTAGGGGGCCATTTCAGCCGCATACATGGGGGGAATATGGACCGCCTCGCGGCTGACCAGGATATAGAATGCACCGGGGTCAAGGATGATGCGGCCTTCTGTGGTGCGCACCTCTTCCCAGTATTCTTGCGGGTCATATTCGCCAATCCGGTCCAGATCGATCACACCGGTATGCGGTTTGGCCCGATAGCCAACCAGATCAGTGTCGGGCAATTGCAGGTCGACCGAGAATCCCAGCCCGTCCTGAATGACTGCCGGTCCGTCGACCAGTGGCGAGTCGTTGTGCAACGCGGTCAGTTCCGCATCGCTGAGCACTGCCTGACCCTGACGAAAACGAATCTGGTTCAGCCGCATGCCCGGTCTCACCAGAACCGAGAATGAGCGTGGACAGATCTCGGCAAAAAGCGGCCCGGTATAACCTGCTGGTACCCGGTCAAACTCGGTGCCACCATCGGTGATCGTGCGGGTCAGAAGATCCAATCGTCCGGTCGAGCTTTTGGCATTTGCCACCGCGCTGGTACCGGCGGGCAGGGCTAGTGATTCCATCAGCGGCACCAGATAGACGCAGCCTTTTTCCAGAACGGCTCCGCCGGTGATGTCGATGCGGTGCATCTCAAACTCGGCCAGACGATCCGCGACCGTGCGTCCTTCGCCGGACAGAAACGAGGCGCGGACCCGGTAAGCAACTGTACTTAAACGTAAATCAAGGCTGGCGGGTTGAATTTGCGCCGGGATAACCTCGGGGCTGGCGGTGATCTCACCGCGGCCGATCATCGCCTCGATCTGTTGGTTTGGGCATACACCTGTCATTCCGATCCCCTCTGTTGCCAGAGCGGGATCTGGCCAGTCTGCCATAAACGTCGGTGTGATTTGGTCGGGCTAGCAGGACTCGAACCTGCGACCTTCCGTCCCCCAGACGGACGCGCTACCAGGCTGCGCCATAGCCCGACGTTGAGGTGTTCATAAAGACTTTCCCGGCGGGGGCAAGAGGAAATCATCGCCTTTTTTCTTATCCTGCCGACCGGTTCTCAATTCGGTTGATGACAGCACGCAAGTCCTTGGCGATGGGTGCGATCCGACGCAGAAGATCGTCGTCAAAATCGGTCCGTTCCCACGCTTGTGTGGCGATGCCGCCCATCAGGGGGGCTTCATCCAGATACTCGGGTGCAGGCTGTGGTGGCTCTGCTTGTGGTTGCTGCGGGGCAGGCGTGGGCGTCTCGGCCTGAGGAGCTTGTTCCGCTGGCGCGGTCGCCTCGGCCACCGGTGCTGGATCGCCTAGGTCCAGATCAATCTGATCGCTGGGCGTGGCAGATTTGGCGGAGAAGGGCACGACAACGGTGTCGTCTTCCGGGGCGCTTTCAGGCGCAGCGGGCTCATCCAGGCTGGGCGACAGCGAGGAAACATAGGCCACGCCTTGTTCACGCAGGATGCGCTGAACACCTTTGATGGTGATCCCGTCCTCGTGCAGCAGCTTTTTGATACCGCCCAAAAGGCGCATATCGTTTGGCCGGTAATACCTGCGGCCACCCGCGCGTTTGACGGGTTTGACCTGGCTGAAACGGCTTTCCCAGAAGCGCAGGACATGAGCTTGAACGCCCAACCAGTCCGCAACTTCACTTATTGTGCGAAAGGCGTCGGGGGACTTGCTCATGACCGTTTCGCCCCGAACTTACTTGCGATTCCCTGCGGCGACGCGATCCTTCATCAGGTGCGACGGGCGGAATGTCAGGACACGTCGAGGCTGAATTGGCACCTCTTCGCCGGTTTTGGGATTACGGCCGATGCGGGCGGTTTTGTCCCGAACACTGAACGTACCAAACGATGAAATCTTGACCTGTTCACCTTGGACCAGTGCGTCCGACATGTGGTTCAAGACGCTTTCGACAAGCTGCGCACTTTCATTTCGTGAAAGGCCAACCTCGCGGAAAACAGCCTCGCTCAGATCCATTCGCGTCAGTGTTTTTTCGCCCATACCATTTCCCCTGTTGATATCAGAGAATATGGTGATGGCAAATTCGCTGTCAATATCAATGAATTGCACGAGGCTGTGTAAGCCGTTTTGCGCCGGTTACCAGCGCAGAACCACTGCGCCCCATGCCAGGCCACCGCCGATAGCCTCGGTCACGATCAGATCGCCGGTCTTGATCTGGCCCCGTTGTTTGCCCACTGACAGCGCTAGGGGAATCGATGCGGCGGACGTGTTGCCGTGATCCTGAACCGTCACGACGACGTTTTCCATCGGCAGGCCCATTTTCTTGGCAGTGCCCTGAATGATGCGGATGTTGGCTTGGTGCGGCACGATCCAATCGACGTCCGCGTTGGTCAGACCGGCACGCCCCAGGGCGGTTTCAGCGGTCTTCGCCAGCTTTTCGACTGCGTGGCGGAACACCTGATTGCCCTGCATTCTTAGATGCCCGGTCGATTGAGTCGACACACCGCCGTCGACATAGAGCAAA
Organism: Ruegeria sp. CDSB113; assembly: GCF_059611045.1. NCBI lineage: Bacteria > Pseudomonadati > Pseudomonadota > Alphaproteobacteria > Rhodobacterales > Roseobacteraceae > Ruegeria > Ruegeria sp. CDSB113. The sequence continues at coordinate 8,073 of NZ_JBXWOU010000009.1, read as the reverse complement.
TCCTTGTAGCGCCCGTCAGAATTCAGGTCGGTCGACAGAATGCCGCGATCCTGCGCGGTTCCTTCGCTGTCCTGCAGCTCAAGAATCAACGCGCCGGCGCCGTCGCCAAACAGCACACAAGTGGAGCGATCAGTCCAATCCATGATGCGCGAAAACGTCTCGGCGCCGATGACCAGCACACGTTTGGCCTGACCGGACACGATCAAAGCGTTGGCGTTGCTGAGGGCAAAGACAAAGCCTGCACAGACGGCTTGCACGTCAAACGCAAATCCGTGGGTCATGCCCAGGCGCGCTTGGACCATCGTCGCGGCAGAGGGGAAAGTCAGGTCAGCCGTTGATGTCGCCAGGATGATGGCGTCGATATCCTCGGCCTTCAGGCCAGCATCAGCCAGGGCGGCCAAGGCAGCGTTGGTCGCCAGATCGGACGTGGTTTCACCATCAGCGGCAAAGTGGCGGCGTTCGATTCCCGAGCGAGCTTTGATCCACTCGTCCGACGTATCTAGCGTCTTTTCAAATTCGGAATTCGGAACGATGCGCTCTGGCAAATAGTGTCCGACACCTACAACAACTGAACGGCCTGCCATTTGGGGGTACTGCCTTTATTGTTATTCGCCCGCCTTTGGCGGTACGTGCGCGGCATCTTGTGCAAGCTGGGCTGTCGATGCAACCCGTGCCGCCAATTTTTCGGCGAAACCGGACTCGGCCAGGGTAAAGGCCAGTTTGATCGCTGCCGAAACTCCGGTGGCATCTGCGCCACCATGTGATTTGACCACGGTTCCGTTGAGGCCAAGGAAGACACCGCCATTCACGCGGCGGGGGTCGATACGTTTCTTCAACCGTTGCAGCGAGGTGATAGCCAGAACCGATGCGAGCCGGGACAGGGGGGAATATTTGAAGGCCTCGCGCAGCAGGTCACCAATCAGGCTGGCCGTGCCTTCGCCAGTTTTGATCGCGACGTTTCCGGTAAAGCCATCGGTAACAATGACATCGGCCTTGTCACCGGGAATGTCGCTGCCTTCCACGAAGCCTACGAAGTCAAAATTCGCCTGCTCTGCGAATTCCGAGATCATCGCGTGGGCTTCTTTCAGTTCGGCCCGACCTTTGTGTTCTTCGGTGCCGACATTCAGCAAACCGATCCGGGGCCGATCCAACGCCATGCCGTTGCGGGCATAAGACGCCCCCATCAGCGCATATTGCAGCAGATCCTTGGCGTCGGCCCGAACATCTGCGCCGACATCTAGCATCACGTTAAAGCCCTGGGGGTTGCGCGACGGCCACAGAATCGCAATGGCCGGACGGTTCACACCCGGCAATTTGCGCAAACGCATCATCGACAGCGCCATCAGTGCGCCGGTATTGCCACAGGAAACAGCCCCGTGGGCTTCGCCTTTGCGCACTGTTTCCAGCGTCGACCACATCGATGTCTGCTTGCCGCTGCGGACGACCTGACTGGGCTTGTCCTCCATCGTGACCACGTCGGGGCAATCACGAAAAACGACGCGTCCCTGCAGGACACGCCGTTTGGCGACAAGTTTGCGCAACTTTTGCTCGGGCCCGTGCAGAACGAAGGCGATATCGGGGTTCTTGTTTGCCGATTTGGCAATGCCCGCAACAACAGTCGCGGGCCCCGAATCTCCGCCCATAGCGTCAACCGAGATGGTAATCCGTCCGGCTTGCGTGGGCTGTTCCGTCATGCCTTGGCCTACGAGTTATGAGGCTTAGGCCGCGTCTTCGTCCAGGTCGATTTCGTCGGCCTGAGCGACGACTTCACGGTCATCATAGTGGCCGCAGGACGCGCAGACGTGGTGCGGGCGCTTCAGTTCGCCACAGTTTGCGCATTCGTTCGGGTTTGCAGCAACCAGAGCGTCATGTGCGCGGCGATTGTTGCGGCGCGACTTGGAAACTTTGTTCTGTTGGACAGCCATGGTCTCAACCTTTGTCTATTAAGGGTCAGCAGATTCGCTGCTGGCCGGGTTTCATTCTTCGTTTTTCTAGTGGTTTGACGCGCGTTTAGGGGACGGGCCCCGCAATGTCCAACCCAAATTCCGTTGAGCGCGCGAAAATACTGCGATTCTCGGCATGTTCAAGCGATTTTTCTGGAGGCCTGCTATGACAGGAAATCAGACCTATGTCACTCGTCTTTTTTCAAAGCATCGCGCAAATTCGCCAGTCCGGCAAACGGCTTTGCGTCTTCGTCCGTCATCGCCTGTTTGCCCGGCTCAGTATAGCCGGCCTGTTCCAATTCTGCGCCGTCCTTCCGTGGGTATTGGGGCAGGGCAAGCGACAGCGCCTCAACCATCACCGATGCGGGGTCGATTTCCGCGCCCAGTGCTTCGGTCTCATCACCTTCGGGGATTTCGAATTCAGGCTCGTCGGGGTTTTGCCAGTCTTTCAGATAGTGCCGTGACACAGGGATATCGATGCGCGTGGTTACGGGTTCAAGTGTCACGACACAGGGTTGAATCACCGTCGCCCCCAGTTTTCCGGCAAGAATCCAATCGCGTTTGCCCTGTGCCCTTACGTCACCCACAAAGCTGAGCTTGCGCAGGCCCAGCAATCCCAGTTCGGTTTTGATCGCGTCCAGCCCCTTGCTATCGGGGCGCAGATCAAACGGTGTGGGCGCGTTTTGGGGCAGGTCGGCCACCCGCAGAGATGTATTAGTCGTCATTCGTGACCCTTTCGTGTGTTGAACCGGGGCTGCGGTTTATGTAATCGGATAGGGTCCGCAAGGTCCCAAGGCAAGAGGATGTAAATGTTGAAGGTTGTGAACAGGTTGAAACCGGCGTCCAAAAGGCTTGTCTTTGCGGCCTGTTTGGTTGCGGCTGGCGCTTGCACGCCAATCTTCAAGAATCACGGATACGTCCCGCCAGCTGACCAACTGGCTGAGATCAAAGTGGGCGTCGATACCCGCGACAGCGTTGTTGAAACCATCGGAGCGCCCAGCTCTGCCGGGCTGGTGAAGGATTCGGGTTTTTACTATGTCCGCTCTCGCGTGCGCCATTATGGTCCGAAGCGCCCCGAAGTGGTGTCGCGCGAACTGGTTGCGATCAGCTTTGATCAGCGTGGCGTTGTGCGGAATATCGAACGTTTTGGCCTTGAGGATGGGTATGTGGTGGTACTGGACCGCCGCGTGACCGAATCCAGCGTTCAGAACCGTGGCTTCCTGCGCCAGCTGTTGGGCAATATCGGCAACTTCAACCCTGCGAACATTCCGGGCGCGAATTAAGTCTGCGCCGCCTCTTGCGACGGTCACAGGACAGTCACATGTTCTGTGTTAGAACCGCTGCAACATGAAGCAGGTCAGCAACCGCGGAGGATGCGACCATGGCATTATTGCTGGGCAAGGGCAGATACCGGGCTCGTTTGGCGCAGTCCCCACAGGATGTGGAGGCGGCGCAGGAACTGCGTACGCTGGCATTTGGGACGGATCATACTGACCGGGATGAATTTGATACGGTCTGCGCGCATATCCTTGTTGAAGACTCGCGCTCCGATGGACGACTGGTGTGTTGTTTCAGAATGCTGACAATGGAGCACGGGGCCGAGGTTGACCGCAGTTATTCTGCCCAGTTCTATGACCTGTCTGCCCTCAAAGGGTTTGACGGTCGCATGGTCGAAATGGGCCGTTTCTGCATTCACCCGGAATGGACAGACCCGGATATCCTGCGGGTCGCCTGGGGTGCGATGACCAATTACGTAGACCAGAACAACGTCAAGATGTTGTTCGGCTGTTCATCCTTTGCAGGAACCGAAACGGTCGAGTATCTGGACGCCTTTGCCATGTTGAAGCAACGGCACCTGGCGCCAAAACGTTGGTTGCCGCGGGTCAAGGCCCCCGATGTATTCAAGTTTGCCTCTCGCCTGCGGCGTCGGCCCGATGTGAAAAAGGCTATGTTGCGGATGCCTCCATTGTTGCGCACCTATCTGATGATGGGCGGCTGGGTCAGTGATCATGCGGTGGTGGATCGGCATATGAATACGCTGCATGTATTCACCGGACTTGAGATCGGAGCGATTCCTCCGGCCCGTAAACGGTTGCTGCGCGCAGTGGTCCGGTAGTTTGAGTATTTTCGAAAAGGTGAAGCAGGGGCGTTGACGCTTTGTGTCCACCGGTTTAGCTGGCGGCATGGCGAGAATTCCTTTGTTGCAGATGTCCGGCATATCCCTGACTTTCGGGGGCGATCCGGTGTTTTCGGGGCTGGACCTGGTGGTTCAGCCGGGCGACCGCGTCGCGTTGGTTGGGCGAAACGGGTCGGGAAAGTCGACCCTGATGAAAGTCATGGCCGGTCTGGTCGAGCCTGATCAGGGTGATATCGTGGTGCCGCCCGGAAAATCTGTTGGCTACATGGAGCAGGACCCCGGCATGGAAGGGTTTGCGACACTGGGCGATTATGCGTCCAGCGAGTTGGAGCCGGGTGAGCTGTACAAGGTCGAACGCGCGGGCGAGGGGCTGAAATTCAATCCTTCCCGCCCGATTGAAACCGCTTCAGGTGGCGAGCGTCGCAGGGCCGCATTGGCCAAGCTGATGGCCGAAGCGCCAGACCTGATGCTGCTGGACGAGCCGACGAACCATCTGGATATCGAAGCAATTGCCTGGCTGGAGCGCGAACTGGGATCGACCCGCGCAGCCTTTGTTCTGATTTCACATGACCGTGCGTTTTTGCGCGCTTTGACCCGCGCGACGTTGTGGATCGACCGGGGCATGGTACGGCGGCAGGAGCAAGGGTTTGAGGCTTTTGAAACCTGGCGCGACAAGATTTGGGAAGAAGAGGATCAACAGCGCCACAAGCTGAATCGTCTGATCAAATCTGAAGCCAAATGGGCGGTCGAAGGTATCAGTGCACGGCGCAAGCGAAATCAGGGTCGGGTGCGGGCTTTGCAGGCCTTGCGCGCTGAAAAGGCCGCGCAGATCAAGCGTCAGGGATCAGCGGCAATGTCGCTGGAAGGCGGGCCAAAGTCTGGGCGAAAAGTGATTGAAGCCAAGGGGTTGTCCAAGTCTTTTGGCGCGCAGCAGATCGTTCGGAACTTTGATCTGTTGGCACAACGTGGAGATCGCGTTGCCTTTGTCGGACCGAACGGTGTGGGAAAGACAACCCTGCTCAAAATGTTGCTGGGTCAGGAACAGCCCGACGAAGGAACAGTGACGCTGGGCACCAATCTTGAGATCGCGGTTATCGACCAGGCTCGCGCGCAGCTGGATCCCGAAATGACCCTGTGGGATAGCCTGACAGGCGATCCCGAAATGCGGGTTTCCGGCAAAGCGGATCAGGTGATGGTCGGTGGCCAGCCAAAGCACGTGGTCGGATACCTCAAGGAATTTCTGTTTGATGATGCGCAGGCAAGAGCGGCCGTTAAGTCATTGTCAGGTGGCGAAAAAGCGCGTTTGCTGTTGGCGAAACTGATGGCCAAGTCCTCGAACCTTTTAGTGCTGGACGAACCGACCAACGATCTGGACGTTGAAACGCTGGACCTGTTGCAGGAACTGCTGGACGACTATGACGGCACCGTCCTGCTGGTCAGCCACGACCGGGATTTTCTGGACCGGGTTGCCACCACGACGATTGCGATGGAGGGCAATGGCCGCGCCACTGTCTATGCAGGCGGTTGGTCGGATTACATTGCGCAACGAGGTGATGTTGCCGAAAAGAAAGCTGAAAAAGCAAAGGCTTCGAAGTCAAAGCAAAAGCAAGAAGCGCAGCCGAAATCCGGGCTATCTTTCGCGGAGAAGCATCGGCTTGAGAAGTTGCCTGCCGAGATTGCCCGCCTGGAGGCCGAGATTGGCAAGCTGGAAGAGCTTATGTCAGATCCTGAACTGTTCACCCGTGAACCAGTCAAGTTCCAGAAGGCGACCGAGGCGCTGGTCGAACGGCAAGAGAAACTGGCCGCCGCCGAAGAAGAGTGGCTGGTGCTTGAGGAAAAGGCCGAAGGCGCCTAGCGGCGCGTCAACGGTTGGGCAGGGTTGCCGACAACCGTTTCTCCGGCCGCGACGTCTTTGGTTACAACGCTGCCTGCGCCGATAATTGCGTTGTCGCCGATGGTGACGCCGGGCATCACGATGGCACCTCCGCCAACCCAGACGTTTCGGCCAATGGTCACCGGTATCCCGATTTCCAAACCTTGTCCGCGTTCTGCCGGGTTTTTGGCGTGCTGAGCACAGTAGATCTGGGCATGCGGGCCGAACATCGTGTCATCGCCGATCCGAACCTGTGCGGTGTCCAGAACGACGCAGCCAGCGTTGAAATAGACCCGCGCGCCAAGGTGGATGTTAAGCCCGTAGGCGCAATGAAACGGAGCCTCGAGTGAGCAATCCTGCCCGACGCGTGCGAACAACGCCTGCAACTCGGGCGCCATGGCACCCCGGGCATCTGGCGGGCAGGTGTTGTGTGCGTGGACTGCGTGCCGGGCACGGGTGCGCAGCGCCTCAAGTTCCGGGTCCAGGCAGTTATACCACTGCCCGGACTGCATCTTTTCCCGCTCTGTCATGGGACAGGCTTAACGCATACGAAGGGCTCCGTCGATGCGGATGACTTCTCCGTTCAAGTAGCCCATCTCGACGATGAAACCGGCCAACCGCCCGTATTCTTTCGGATCACCCAGACGTGCAGGGTTTGGGACATCTGTCGCCAGTTGTTGTTGAACCTCTTCGGGCAGACCGGCCAGCATCGGTGTCATGAAAATCCCCGGAGCGATGGTCATCACGCGAATGCCGGTTGAGGCCAGATCGCGCGCCATTGGCAGCGTCATTCCCACGACACCGCCTTTCGAGGCTGCATAGGCCGCCTGTCCTTTTTGTCCGTCGAAGGCTGCGATTGAGGCCGTGTTGATGATCACCCCGCGCGCGCCGTCCGGTTCGGGTTCGTTCTTAGCCATTTCAGCTGCGGCCAGGCGCGAGACATTGAACGTACCCACCAGATTGATGTCGATTGTGCGCTGAAACGCGTCCAAAGGGTGGGGACCATCCTTGCCGACTGTCTTGATCCCATAGGCGATCCCGGCGCAGTTCACAGTGGCCGTGATGCGACCCATCTTGCCCTTCGCGTGCTCGATTGCCGCCGCGACTGAGGTTTCGTCTGTCACATCCGTTTCTGCAAAATGCCCGCCGATCTCTGCGGCCACTTTTGGGCCGCGCACAGCGTCGCGGTCCAGGAGCGTCACCTGCGCGCCCTGTTCTGCGAAATAGCGGGCGGTGGCCTCACCCAGACCTGACGCGCCGCCAGTTATGATTGCCGCGGATGTCGATAGTTGCATCACGGATACCTCTCCAAAATTTTGACACTTTTCTGCCACTTTTGATGTGGCGGTCGTAATAGATGTTGTATATTTGGCCTATCGGACCGTCACAACTGGTGTCGTGCTCGAATTTAATGAGTGGTGGTGAGCCAAAGTTAACGCATCTTCAGCGGGTATTTATCCGCACTTCATTTGCGGCTCCCACTTTGTAACCGAAGACCCTGACGCACTTGGGTGTTAAGGCGCAAGGAGCTAAATGATGCGAATTAAACTGAAATCTAGCGTTTCGGCTATGGTGGCCTCTCCGTTTGTTGGGGCGCTTTTGGTGACCACAGCGCAAGCTGCATCTGGGGTTTGCGACGCACGCACAGCACGGATCGCAGCAAATGCAGGAGACTACCAAACACTGTGTGATTGCACTCAGGTGACCCCGAGTTTCCTGAACCGGTTGCAGAAGCACTCCGATTTCGATTCGATACTGGCTGCAACTGGTCAACAGTGCCCCGGTTTGGCCGCATTGTTGACGGATTTTTCAACTGGGACGATCGCGGCGGCGACCTCGAATGGCGAAGATCGTGATTCCAGCCAGTCATCTGGGAGCGGTTCCAATTCCAGCGGGGAGAATGGTTCGGGCGGCGAATCTTCTGGAGGAGGTAGCTCCTCTGGCGGCGGGTCTGGTGGCGGAGCGCCAGGCGGTCCCGGCGGAGCACCAGGTGGCCCAGGTGGTGGAGACGGCGGCAGTGGCGGTGGAGACGGCGGCGGCAGTGGCGGTGGAGACGGCGGCGGCAGCGGCGGTGGAGACGGCGGCGGCAGCGGCGGTGGAGACGGCGGCGGCAGCGGCGG
>NZ_JBXWOU010000008.1:0-197886 GCF_059611045.1 Ruegeria sp. CDSB113 | reverse complement strand
GTCTTGCCGTGGTCAACGTGGCCAATCGTGCCGATGTTGACGTGCGGCTTATTACGCTCAAACTTTTCCTTTGCCATGATGGCCTCCTTTTTCGGTAATGAAGGGAGCCCCTGAACAGAGCTCCCTCAAATCTTCGCTTATGCGTATTTCGCCTGGATCTCGTCCGAGATGTTCTGCGGAACCGGATCGTAGTGATCGAACTGCATGGTGAACTGGGCACGGCCCGACGACATCGAACGCAGAGTGTTGATGTAGCCGAACATGTTGGCCAGCGGAACGAACGCGTCGATCGCGATGGCGTTGCCACGGTTTTCCTGACCGGAAACCTGTCCCCGACGTGATGTCAGGTCGCCGATGATGCCGCCGGTGTACTCTTCCGGGGTGATCACTTCGACCTTCATGATCGGCTCAAGCAGTTTCGCACCGGCTTTGCGCATGCCTTCACGCATACCCATACGAGCCGCGATTTCAAACGCCAGAACCGAGGAGTCCACGTCGTGGTATTTACCTTCGATCAGGGCAACTTTGAAGTCGATCACGGGGAAGCCAGCCAGTGGGCCGCTATCCATGACGGATCTGATGCCTTTTTCGACACCCGGGATATATTCCTTGGGTACCGAACCACCAACAACGCGGGATTCGAACGAATAGCCTTCACCCGGCTCTGTCGGCGAGATGATCATCTTCACCTCGGCGAACTGACCCGAACCACCCGACTGTTTCTTGTGGGTGTAAACGATCTCGGCTTCGTGACCGATGGTTTCGCGATAGGCCACCTGCGGCGCACCAATGTTCGCTTCAACCTTGAATTCACGCTTGAGACGGTCAATCAGGATGTCCAGGTGAAGTTCTCCCATGCCCTTCATGATGGTCTGACCGCTTTCAATGTCAGTTTCCACACGGAAGGACGGGTCTTCTGCAGCCAAACGGCCCAGACCCTGGCTCATCTTTTCCTGGTCAGCCTTGGTTTTCGGCTCAACCGCGATCTCGATCACCGGATCGGGGAAGGTCATCGTTTCCAGAACCACCGGATCGCCGGTCGAACACAGAGTGTCGCCCGTGGTGGTGTCTTTCAGACCTGCCAGCGCGATAATGTCGCCTGCGAATGCTTCCGTGATTTCCTCACGATCATTCGAGTGCATCATCATCATCCGGCCGATACGCTCTTTCTTACCCTTGGTCGAGTTCAGAAGCGTGTCGCCCTTGGCCAGAGTACCCGAGTAGATGCGGGTAAAGGTCAGCGAGCCAACAAAGGGGTCGTTCATGATTTTGAACGCCAGACCCGAGAACGCCATCTCATCATCCGCGCGGCGAGCAATGTTACGGGTTTCTTCTTCGTCACCGGGTTTGAAGCCCATGTAATCGACAACGTCCAGCGGGCTGGGCAGATAGTCGATCACAGCATTCAACAGCGGCTGAACGCCTTTGTTCTTGAACGCCGAACCACCCAGAACCGGAACAAACGCGATTTCCAGAGTACCTTTGCGCAGCAGGGCGCGCAGGGTCGGAACGTCGGGCTCATTGCCTTCCAGGTATTCCATCATCGCGTCGTCGTCCATTTCGACGGCCGCTTCGACCATTTTACCGCGCCATTCGTCAGCCATGTCTTTCAGGCTGTCACGGATCGGTGCTTTGACCCAGCTTGCGCCCAGGTCTTCGCCCTGCCACAGCCATTCTTCCATGGTCACCAGGTCGATCAGGCCTTCCAGCTCGGTTTCTGCGCCGATTGGAATACCAACCGGAACAGCACGTGCGCCGGTACGGTCTTCGATCATTGCAACGCAGTTGAAGAAGTCCGCGCCGATCTTGTCCATCTTGTTGACGAACACCATACGCGGAACCTTGTAGCGGTCAGCCTGACGCCACACGGTTTCGGTCTGGGGCTCAACGCCGGCGTTTGCGTCCAGAACGCAAACGGCACCGTCGAGAACCGCCAGCGAACGTTCAACTTCGATGGTGAAGTCAACGTGGCCGGGGGTGTCGATGATGTTCAGGCGGTGCTTGGGCGAGTCAGCAGTTTCACCGTCTTCGGTGCGTTCCCAAAACGTGGTGGTCGCAGCCGAAGTGATGGTGATGCCGCGTTCCTGCTCCTGCTCCATCCAGTCCATGGTGGCTGCACCATCGTGCACCTCACCGATGTTGTGGGATTTGCCGGTGTAATACAGGATGCGTTCCGAACAGGTCGTTTTACCTGCATCGATATGCGCCATAATACCGAAGTTACGGTAATGGTTGAGTGTATATTCGCGTGCCATTTTGATAAGCCTCTGGAATTACCAACGGTAGTGGCTGAAGGCTTTGTTCGCCTCGGCCATCTTGTGGGTGTCTTCGCGCTTTTTCACGGCAGTACCGCGGGACTGTACGGCGTCCAGCAGTTCGCCCGCAAGGCGCTCTTCCATGGTGTTTTCGTTACGGCCACGCGCAGCAGTGATCAGCCAGCGGATGGCCAGTGCTTCGCGGCGCTCAGGGCGCACTTCGACCGGAACCTGATAGGTTGCACCACCAACCCGGCGCGAGCGAACCTCGACCGACGGTTTGATGTTGTCGAGCGCTTCGTGGAACACTTCGACAGGAGCGCGCTTGATCTTGCCTTCAACGCGGTCAAATGCGTTGTAAACGATGCGCTCTGCGACCGACTTCTTGCCGTCGATCATCAGGTTGTTCATGAATTTGGTCAGTACCTTGTCGCCAAATTTGGCGTCAGGCAGGACTTCGCGTTTTTCGGCGGCGTGACGACGTGACATATCAGCCTCTCCTTCTTACTTGGGACGCTTCGCGCCGTATTTCGAACGACGTTGCTTACGGTCTTTGACGCCCTGGGTATCCAGAACACCACGCAGGATGTGGTAACGGACACCGGGAAGGTCTTTTACACGGCCGCCACGGATCAGAACAACCGAGTGTTCCTGCAGGTTGTGGCTTTCACCGGGGATGTACGAGATGACCTCGAACCCGTTGGTCAGGCGCACTTTGGCAACCTTACGCATAGCCGAGTTCGGCTTTTTCGGTGTGGTCGTATACACACGAGTACAGACGCCGCGTTTCTGCGGGCACTGCTCTAGGTGCATGGACTTCGAGCGTTTTACTTTGGGCTGACGCGGCTTGCGGATCAGCTGTTGAATAGTTGGCATTCCGGTTTCTTCCCCGTTTTGCAACACACATGACATGCACGCGCATTGCGTGCGGCTAAACTTGCTGCGTTCGTGCGTCCACAAGCGCAAAACCCGCGAGCGTTCCCATTCCGAGGTGAACGTCGCGGTTTGTTATCAGAGGGCGCGAACGATAAAAGTGTCCGGGCCTTGACCAGTTCATTACTGGAATCGGTTGTGGGGCGGCCCCCGGCACCGAGATGACGCGCGTATATGGGGAGTCGGCCCGAGTGTCAACAGCACATACCCGACAAGCCGATTGACGGCGTTTTACCAAGACTTAGCTGCAGCTTCCAGTGCTACTCGCCCGTTGCCGGCAATTGCGGAGTTCTGCATAGTGGCCGCGAAACTTTTCGATGGACGAAACATGCAAGTCATTGGCCTGTGCCGCTTTTCCTACCCCGCGATCGGCGGTTATCAGGTAGAACACGAAACTGTCGAAGAGCGTCGTCAATACCTGTATGACCCAGAGCGGCTGGAAGAACGGTTTCGTCTGTTCGAAACCACCACCCTGCCCGGTTTTCGGGAACAGACGGACGAGGACTTTGAACTGGTGGTGCTAGTCGGTGAATGCCTTCCCAAAAAGTCCATGGACCGGCTGTATGATCTCACCTCGGGCATCAGGCAGATCCGCATCGTCAAGCGTACGCCAGCTCGGCATCGCCCTGTCGTCAAAGAGGTTCTGCACAGCGCCCGCACCGACCCGGATCTGCCATGTCTCCAGTTCCGGCATGATGACGATGATGCCGTCTCGGTCGACTTTGTCGAACGCCTGCGCCTTGCGGCGATTGACGCCAAAGGACTGACCCGGAATAGCCGGACGGTCGGGCTGGATTTCAACAGCGGGTTTCTGGCGCGGTTTGGACCGGATGGCACTCAAGCCCTCCCGGTGTTCCGATCCCTTTTGGGCGTTGGGTTGGGGATGTATATTGCCGGCGGCTGCAAACACACGATCATGAGTTTCACGCACCATAAGATCGGTCGTTTCATGCCCGTGATCAGCTATCCCGACGCGCCCATGTGGGTACGTACGTTGAACAACTTCAACGACTCCCCCCATGCCCGCGCCAACAAGACCGAACTGTCCCCACTGACACCGGAACAAGAAGGCGAGTTCATTGCGCGATTTGCCATTGAACAGGACAAGGTGCGGCGGGCTCACTTGGCAGGTTGAGACTGACGTTCCCGGAACAGCGTGAAAAGCCCCGCACCCACGACCAGAACAGCGCCCAACATTGTGATCGTATCGGGCCAATCGCCAAAAATTACCCAACCCAGCCCCAAAGCCCAGATCAGGCTGGAATACCGGACCGGCGCGATAAAACCGACGTCGCCTTCGCGCATTACCATGACGCTGCAAAGATATCCGGTTAGAACAAAGACCGCAGCTGACGCCACCATTATGCCTGCGCCCGGCGCTACCGGCTCCCACCCTGTGACTGCAGTTGCGACCCCTGCGGCCACTGTAATGGAAACCGACGTCGCCAATGTGACCGTCAAGGACGGAACATGGGTGGACATACGCCTGGTAATCAGGTCGCGCGCGGTGACGGATGCCACGGCAATCAGAGCGTAAATCGCGTAAATACTGAACCCATCAGGCCCCGGCCGTACGATCAGCAACATTCCAGCAAATCCCATCCCGATCGCTAGAATGCGGCGCCAGCCGATATGCTCACCAAAAAACAGTACAGCGCCCAACGTCACAGTAAGTGGCAACGCCTGAAGAACGGCCGTAACATTCGCCAGCGGCATATGCAAAAGCGCTGTCAGAAAGAAGAATGTGGCCGACAACTCGGCCAAGCAGCGTGCAGCAACAAGCCACTTGTCGTGGCGCGGAAAGTTCAGGTGCAGTGCCCCAAGATGACGCGCCATCAGAAACACCAATAATGTCGCCAAGAGTCCACGCATCGCAACCATCTGAAACAGCGGCAAGTCTGCCCCCGCAACTTTGATCAAAGCATCATTCACGGTAAAGGCGGCCATGCTGCCCATCATCAGCACCGCGCCCTTCACATTCGGGGTCATAGTGGCGGATTCCAATACTTTAATGAAACTTGGCCCATTGGCCGTAAGCCGATGAACGATGTCAATATGCAACGTCAGGCCTGCTGATCAGCCAGGCAAGATCACCAACGTGTGGTCCATACCCGCAAGAGCTGCGTCGATGCGTGGCGCGATCTCTGCCCAATCACCGCCGGCCAGACCTGCACCAATCATCGGATAGCCGATCCGCGATGCGGGGAATGCGCGTGCAATCTTCGAAAAACAACCCGAGATCGCCTCATATTCCACAAGCGGCCCCGGCCCCTCCCAATGAAACTGGGTATAGGCATTAACCACTACGAATTCGGTCGTGCCCCGCTTGATCTGGACCGAAGAAATCGTTCCGAGTTTCGATCGGGACCCAAGTTCCGTCTGCTTGTCGGCCTCAAGCGCATCGGGGAATTCCGCCGCAATCGCCCGTGCTATCCCGGCCCCCATCGCATGGAAGCAATTGCAACCGTGGATGATGACATCAAACTCACCATTCAGTGCAAGCTGTATCAAATCACCCTTGATTGTAGGCATCATGCATCCCTTGGTCAGTGGGTCGCTGTCTTCGAGACTATTCAGTTGTATCACGATTGGACGAAAGCACACCAAGGGCAAAAGAAAAGGCCCTGCGAAATCGCAGGGCCTTTCCGTATTTCTATGATGAGTAAGTTACTCGCGGCTTTCCGGTGTTTCCACCAGAACGTCCAGCTCATCACCGACCATATCGTCATCCATGACCGGCGCAGCGAGGGCAGCGGCCGCTTCGGCCTCTTCCCGGCGGGCTTCGATCACGACGTTGTCGCGGCCTTGCGCAACCTGGCGCACGGCCTGAGTGGCCCCACCGGTACCGGCTGGGATCAGACGACCAACGATGACGTTCTCTTTCAGGCCAACCAGCTTGTCCTTCTTGCCCTGAACCGAGGCTTCGGTCAGCACGCGGGTGGTTTCCTGGAACGACGCGGCCGAGATGAACGAACGTGTCTGCAGCGAGGCTTTGGTGATCCCCAGAAGGATCGGTTCGCCCTGAGCCGGACGGCCGCCGCGCGAGAGAGTTTTCTCGTTGGCTGCGTCAAACTCCTGCTTGTCGACATGTTCACCTTTCAGCAGGGTGGTGTCACCTGAATCCAGGATCTCCCACTTCTGCAGCATCTGGCGCACGATGACCTCGATGTGCTTGTCGTTGATCTTAACGCCTTGCAGACGGTAAACATCCTGCACCTCGTCGATCATGTAATCCGCCAGCGCTTCGACACCCATGATGGACAGGATGTCATGCGGAGCCGGGTTACCATCCATCAGGTATTCACCCTTCTGGATGAAGTCGCCTTCCGCAACCGGGATATGCTTGCCCTTGGGCACCATATACTCGATCGTTTCCATCGACTCATCCGCCGGCTCGATGCTGATGCGGCGCTTGTTCTTGTAGTCGCGGCCAAAGCGCACGTAACCATCGGCTTCTGCGATGATCGCGTGATCTTTCGGACGACGGGCTTCGAACAGTTCGGCCACACGTGGCAGACCACCGGTGATGTCCTTGGTCTTGGCGCCTTCACGCGGGATACGCGCAACGACTTCACCAGCCTCGATTTTATCACCGTCTTCGATCGACAGGATCGCATCCACCGACATCGGATAGTGAACCGGATTGCCCGCATCGTTGCGGACCGGCTCGCCATCTTCACCAACCAGAATGATCTCGGGCTTCAGGTCGCTGCCTTTGGGGGCGGCGCGCCAGTCGATCACGATTTTCTGGGTCATGCCGGTTGCATCGTCGGTCTCATCGCGGACAGCAATGCCCGAAACAAGGTCGACATACTTCGCGGTACCGGCTTTCTCGGCGATGATCGGCAGAGTGTAGGGATCCCACTCGTACAGCTTGTCGCCACGGGCAACCTTGGCGCCGTCCTTGACGAACAGCTTAGAGCCGTAGCCCAGCTTGTGGCTGGCACGTTCCTCGCCGTGTTCGTCTTTGATCACCAGCTTCATGTTCCGGCCCATGACCAGGATTTCGCCTGCGGAATTGGCCAGAACCTGCGGGTTCTCGAACGAAACCACACCGTCTTGGCTGGCTTCCTGGAACGACTGCTGACCACCTTGCGCAACACCGCCGATGTGGAAGGTCCGCATCGTCAGCTGTGTACCAGGTTCACCGATGGACTGGGCGGCGATGATGCCGACAGCCTCACCCGTGTTGACCCGCGTACCACGTGCAAGGTCACGACCATAGCAGGTGGCACAAACGCCTTCCTCGGACTCACAGGTCAGAGGCGAGCGGATGCGCATCGAAGCAACACCGGCCTCGTCAATGGTGTCGGCCATGCGTTCGTCGATCAACTGACCCGCAGCGACCAGAACCTCTTCCGTACCCGGACGCAGAACGTCATCGGCAGAAACACGACCCAGCACACGTTCGGCCAGCGAAGCGACAACCTCACCGTCGTTGACCGCGGCTTCGGCAGTGATCGCACGTTCAGTACCACAGTCGATCTCACGAACGATGCAGTCCTGCGCCACGTCCACCAGACGACGGGTCAGGTAACCCGAGTTCGCCGTCTTCAGAGCGGTATCCGACAGACCCTTACGGGCACCGTGGGTCGAGTTGAAGTACTCGAGAACGGTCAGGCCTTCTTTAAAGTTCGAGATGATCGGCGTCTCGATGATGTCACCGTTCGGCTTGGCCATCAGACCACGCATACCGCCCAGCTGTTTCATCTGAGTGACCGAGCCACGCGCACCCGAGTGGGCCATCATGTAGACCGAGTTTGGTTCTTGTTCGGAACCATCCTCTGCCCGATCCGAAGACGAGATCGTGCCCATCATCGCATCGGTTACGCGGTCGTTACACTTCGACCAGGCATCGACAACTTTGTTGTACTTTTCGCCCTGCGTGATCAGACCGTCCATGTACTGCTGTTCAAAGTCTTTTACCTGACTGCGAGTCTCATCAACGATGCCCCACTTGTCATCAGGGATGACCATGTCGTCCTTACCGAACGAGATGCCAGCCTTGAACGCTTCTTTGAAGCCCATCGACATGATCTGGTCACAGAAGATAACCGACTCTTTCTGACCGCAGTAACGGTAGACGGTGTCGATCACCTGCTGCACTTCTTTCTTCCGCAGCAGACGGTTGACCAGTTCGAACGGTGCCTTGTTGTTCATCGGCAGCAAGGCACCCAGACGCAGACGACCAGGCGTGGTCTCGAAACGCTTCTGAACTTCGTTGCCTTCATCGTCGATCTGCGTGACCCGCGCGGTGATCTTGGTGTGCAGGTGAACTTCGCCTGCATCAAGCGCGTGCTGCACTTCGTCGATCGAACCAAAGACCTTGCCTTCGCCCGGCATGCCTTCGCGTTCCAGCGTCACATAGTACAGACCCAGGATCATATCCTGCGACGGAACGATGATCGGCGCGCCGTTTGCAGGCGACAGAACGTTGTTCGTCGACATCATCAGAACACGAGCTTCCAGTTGCGCCTCAAGGCTGAGGGGCACGTGAACCGCCATCTGGTCACCGTCGAAGTCAGCGTTGAAGGCCGAGCAGACCAGCGGGTGCAGCTGAATCGCCTTACCTTCGATCAGAACCGGCTCAAACGCCTGAATGCCAAGACGGTGCAGCGTCGGCGCACGGTTCAGCATAACAGGGTGTTCGCGGATCACCTCGTCGAGGATATCCCACACTTCGGGACGTTCTTTTTCGACCAGCTTCTTCGCCTGCTTCACGGTCGAAGACAGACCCTTGGCTTCAAGGCGCGAGTAGATGAACGGCTTGAACAGTTCTAGCGCCATCTTCTTGGGCAGACCACACTGGTGCAGCTTGAGTTCCGGACCGGTCACAATGACCGAACGGCCCGAGAAGTCGACGCGCTTACCCAGAAGGTTCTGACGGAAGCGGCCCTGCTTACCTTTCAGCATGTCCGACAGCGATTTCAGCGGACGCTTGTTGGCACCGGTGATCACGCGGCCACGACGGCCGTTGTCGAACAGAGCGTCCACGGATTCCTGCAACATCCGCTTTTCGTTGCGGACAATGATGTCAGGTGCGCGCAGTTCGATCAGACGCTTCAGACGGTTGTTCCGGTTGATGACGCGGCGATACAGATCGTTCAGATCCGAAGTCGCGAAACGGCCACCATCCAGCGGAACCAGCGGACGCAGTTCCGGCGGAATGACCGGGATCACGGTCATCACCATCCACTCAGGCCGGTTGCCCGACTCGAGGAAGGATTCAACAACCTTCAGACGCTTGATGATCTTCTTGGGCTTCAGCTCGCCGGTTGCTTCTGCCAGATCAGCGCGCAGCTGCTCGGCTTCGGCTTCCAGATCGATCTGGGCCAACATCTCACGGATAGCTTCGGCACCGATGTTCGCGGTGAACGCATCCATGCCATAGGCATCCTGCGCGTCCATGAACTCTTCTTCAGTCAGCATCTGGCCATAAGACAGGTCGGTCAGACCGGGCTCGATAACGACATAGTTTTCAAAGTACAGAACACGTTCCAGATCGCGCAGCGTCATGTCCAGCATCAGACCGATGCGGGACGGCAGCGATTTCAGGAACCAGATGTGCGCAACGGGTGCTGCCAGTTCGATGTGGCCCATACGCTCGCGGCGGACTTTCTGCAGGGTGACTTCCACACCGCATTTCTCGCAGACAACGCCGCGATACTTCATCCGCTTATATTTGCCGCACAGACATTCGTAATCTTTGATCGGGCCAAAGATACGCGCGCAGAACAGACCGTCACGCTCGGGCTTGAACGTCCGGTAGTTGATGGTTTCGGGTTTCTTGATCTCGCCATAGGACCAAGACAGAATCCGCTCGGGCGACGCCAAGGAGACTTTGATCTCGTCAAAGACTTTCGGCGGCGTCAGCGGGTTGAACGGGTTATTGGTGATTTCCTGGTTCATTTTGCGTCCTTACAAATTGGGATGGGATGAGTGTGGGGCGTTGCCGCCCCTACTCTTCCTCCGCATCCAGGAGTTCCATATTCAGGCCGAGGCCACGGACTTCTTTAACCAGAACGTTAAACGATTCCGGTACGCCCGCTTCAAAGTTATCCTCGCCCTTGACGATCGACTCATAGACCTTGGTCCGGCCGGCGACGTCATCCGATTTCACGGTGAGCATCTCCTGCAGGGTGTAGGCGGCGCCGTAGGCTTCCAGAGCCCAGACTTCCATCTCACCAAAGCGCTGACCACCGAACTGCGCCTTACCACCCAGCGGCTGCTGGGTAACCAGGCTGTACGGCCCGGTCGAACGCGCGTGGATTTTGTCATCCACAAGGTGGTGCAGTTTCAGCAGGTACTTGATGCCAACGGTCACAGGACGCGCGAATTGCTCACCCGTACGACCGTCGAACAGAACCGACTGACCGCTTTCCGAGAAGCCCGCACGCACCAGCGCATCGTTGACGTCAGCCTCTTTGGCACCGTCAAAGACCGGAGTCGCGATCGGAACACCACGGGTCACATTGCCCGCCGCCTCGATCAGGTGACCTTCGTCCATGCCGGCAATGCCTTCTTCATAGACATTCTCGCCATAGGCCAGCTTCATCGCTTCGCGAACCGGGGTCAGGTCGCCGGAACGGCGGTATTCACCCAGAGCGTCGTCGATGTTCAAACCCAGACCGCGTGCGGCCCAACCCATGTGGGTTTCAAGGATCTGACCAACGTTCATACGCGAAGGCACGCCCAGTGGGTTCAGACAGAAATCAACCGGCGTACCATCGGCCAGGAACGGCATGTCTTCCATCGGTACAACCTTGGAGATCACACCTTTGTTCCCGTGACGACCGGCCATCTTGTCGCCCGGCTGCAGCTTACGCTTCACGGCGATGAAGACTTTGACCATCTTCATCACACCCGGCGGCAGATCGTCACCACGACGGACTTTTTCGACCTTGTCTTCGAAACGGGCATCCAGAGCGCGCTTGAGCACTTCGTACTGCTCGTTCAGAGCCTCTACGATCTGCGCGTCCTTCTCGTCTTCCAACGCCAGCTGCCACCACTGACCACGGGTCAGCATGTCCAGCAGTTCCTCGGTGATCACCGATCCTGCCTTGACGCCTTTCGGGCCTTTGACAGCGGTTTTACCCAGGATCAGACCTTGCAGACGCGCATAGATGTTGCGGTCAAGGATCGCCAGCTCGTCATCCCGGTCACGGGCCAGACGTTCGACTTCCTCACGCTCGATCTGCAGCGCACGCTCGTCTTTTTCCACACCGTGACGGTTGAAGACGCGGACTTCCACGACCGTACCGTAATCACCCGGCTTCACGCGCAACGAGGTATCGCGCACGTCAGATGCTTTTTCACCAAAGATGGCGCGCAGCAGCTTTTCTTCCGGGGTCATCGGGCTTTCGCCCTTCGGAGTGATCTTGCCGACCAGAATATCGCCCGGTTCAACATCCGCGCCGATGTAAACGATGCCAGCCTCGTCGAGGTTGCGCAGCGCTTCTTCGCCGACGTTCGGGATGTCGCGGGTGATCTCTTCCGGGCCCAGCTTCGTGTCACGGGCGGCGACTTCGAATTCCTCGATATGGACCGAGGTAAAGACGTCATCACGCGCAATACGTTCACTGATCAGGATCGAGTCTTCGTAGTTGTAGCCATTCCACGGCATGAACGCGACGACCACGTTCTTACCCAGTGCCAGTTCACCGATATCGGTGGACGGACCATCGGCGACAACCTCGCCTTTCGTGACAGTGTCTCCCACTTTCACCAGCGGACGCTGGTTGATGCAGGTGTTCTGGTTCGAACGCTGGAATTTGCGCAGACGGTAGATGTCCACACCCGCGTCGCCCAGTTCCAGATCTTCGGTAGCACGAATAACGATACGCTGGGCATCGACCTGGTCGATGATACCGGCACGTTTCGCCTGAATCGCAGCGCCCGAGTCGATCGCAACCTTTTCCTCGATACCGGTGCCGACCAACGGCGCCTCGGCCCGCAGCAGCGGAACCGCCTGACGTTGCATGTTCGAACCCATCAGAGCGCGGTTGGCGTCGTCATTTTCAAGGAACGGGATCAGCGATGCAGCAACCGATACCAACTGTTTCGGGCTGACGTCGATCAGGTCCACATTCTCGCGCGGGGCAAGGGTGTAGTCGCCGGACTGACGGGTCGAAACCAGATCGTTGATGAACTTGCCATCCGCATCCAGTGTCGCGTTCGCCTGCGCCACAGTGTGACGCATTTCCTCGGTCGCGGACATGTAGTGAACCTCATCAGTGACCTCGGCGTCTTTGACGACGCGGTACGGTGTTTCGATGAAGCCATACTTGTTCACGCGGGCGAAGGTGGCCAGCGAGTTGATCAGACCGATGTTCGGGCCTTCCGGCGTTTCAATCGGGCACATCCGACCATAGTGGGTCGGGTGTACGTCGCGCACCTCAAAGCCTGCACGTTCACGTGTCAGACCACCGGGGCCAAGCGCCGAAAGACGGCGTTTGTGGGTGACTTCCGACAGCGGGTTGGTCTGGTCCATGAACTGCGACAACTGCGACGAGCCGAAGAATTCACGAACAGCAGCAGCAGCCGGTTTTGCGTTGATCAGGTCCTGCGGCATGACAGTGTCGATCTCGACCGACGACATACGCTCTTTGATCGCGCGCTCCATGCGCAGCAGACCGACGCGGTACTGGTTTTCCATCAGTTCACCGACCGAACGGACACGACGGTTACCAAGATGGTCGATATCGTCGATGTCACCTTTGCCGTCGCGCAGCTCCACCAACGCCTTGATGCAGGCCACGATGTCTTCGCGGCGCAGGGTGCGCAGGGTATCCGGCGCATCCAGAGCCAGACGCATGTTCATCTTCACGCGGCCAACGGCGGACAGGTCATAGCGCTCGCTGTCGAAGAACAGCGTGTCGAACAAGGCCGAGGCCGCTTCGACGGTGGGCGGTTCACCCGGGCGCATAACACGGTAGATATCCATCAGCGCGGTGTCCCGGCCCATGTTCTTATCTGCCGCCATGGTGTTGCGCATGTACGGACCGACGTTGATGTTGTCGATGTCCAGAACCGGAATCTCGGTGACGCCGGCATCGACCAGCTCTTTGACAGTGCCGCCGATCAGATCGCCGTCCTTGTCATATTCCAGCGTCAGCTCATCACCGGCTTCGACATAGATCGCACCGGTTTCTTCATTGATGACGTCTTTGGCGACGAATTTTCCAACGATGTGATCGAATGGAACCAGCAGGTTGGTGACAGTGCCTTCGTCGATCAGTTTCTTGACAGCGCGCGGTGTGACCTTCTTGCCTGCTTCAGCAATCACTTCACCCGATTTCGCATCAATCAGATCATAAGTCGGACGGGTACCGCGCACACGTTCCGGGAAGAACGGAGCGATCCAACCCTTCTTCTTGTCCAGCTTGTAGGACACGGTGTCGTAGTACGCGTCCATGATGGCTTCCTGATCCAGACCCAGCGCATACAGCAGGGTCGTCACAGGCAGTTTGCGGCGACGGTCGATACGGGCGAACACGATGTCCTTGGCGTCGAACTCAAAGTCCAGCCAGCTGCCGCGATACGGGATGATGCGGCAAGCAAAGAGCAGTTTACCCGAAGAGTGGGTCTTGCCCTTGTCGTGGTCAAAGAACACGCCGGGCGAACGGTGCATCTGGGACACGATCACACGCTCGGTGCCGTTCACGATGAACGTACCGTTGGGCGTCATCAGGGGCATGTCGCCCATGAATACGTCCTGTTCTTTAATGTCTTTGACGGATTTGGCGCCGGTGTCCTCATCGACATCGAACACGATCAGACGCAGAGTGACCTTCAGCGGCGCGCTGTAGGTCATGTCGCGCTGCATGCACTCTTCGACGTCATATTTGGGTTTTTCCAGATCGTATTTCACGAACTCCAGAACGGAGGTTTCGTTGAAATCCTTGATCGGGAAGACCGATTGGAACACGCCTTTGATGCCTTCGCCGTCTGTGGGCACATCTGCATCGCCGGAGCGCAGGAATAGATCATAAGAAGATTTCTGGACCTCAATGAGGTTCGGCATCTCCAGCACTTCGCGGATTTTGCCGTAATATTTACGAAGACGTTTCTGGCCAAGGAACGTTTGAGCCATGTCAGATGTCACCTTTCGATGTTCTCAGCGGACAAAGACACCGTCGGGCCCCGGTGCCTTGCACATTAGAGACGACACGTCCGGATCAATTCGTGGCCACCGTCCCGAATGGCAGCCTCCCGATCCGCGAACCGCGTCTTAGAAAACGCCCCATTTATCAGAGGCCCTTTCTAAGACAGGTTCGGCTGGACCCGGAATTTTCCGGATCCAGCCAAATTTTCCGGTGCATCAGCGATGCACCTGTCGAATGGCTTAGGCCAGCTCGACTTCGGCGCCAGCTGCTTCCAGCTTGCCTTTGACTTCTTCGGCTTCGTCTTTCGACACGCCTTCTTTGATCTTGCCGCCAGCTTCGACCAGTTCTTTGGCTTCTTTCAGGCCCAGACCGGTGATGCCGCGAACTTCTTTGATCACGTTGATTTTCGAAGCGCCGGCGTTCTTCAGAACGACGTCGAATTCGGTTTTTTCTTCCTCAGCTGCGCCACCGGCGTCGCCACCGGCTGCCATGACAACTGCGCCGCCTGCTGCGGGCTCGATGCCATATTCGTCTTTGAGGATGGTTTTCAGTTCTTGTGCTTCCAGCAGGGTCAGACCCACGATGCTTTCTGCGAGTGCTTTCAGATCAGCCATTTTATCAGCTCTTTCCGTTTACAGTGTGTGTTCCAACGTCAGGGTAGTTACCCTACGCAGATCATTCAGTGCCAACCGCTTACGCAGCTTCCGCCTTCTCTTCGATGGTGGAAAGGATGCTTGCGATGTTGCTTGCAGGTGCGCCAATTGCGCCAGCGATGTTCGAAGCAGGTGCGCCCAGCATGCCCGCGATAGTAGCAATAAGCTCCTCGCGCGAAGGCATTTTGGACACGGCTTCGACGCCGGCACGATCCAGAGCGTTCTCACCCATTGCACCGCCAAGAATTTCGAACTTTTGGTTCTCTTTGGCGTAATCCTGGGCCACTTTGGCTGCTGCCACGGGGTCCTCGGAATAGGTCAGAACGGTCATACCCGTCAGCAGGTCGGCAATGCTTTCACATGGCTTTCCGTCGAGGGCGATTTTGGCGAGCCTGTTCTTGGCAACACGCACGGAGCCACCCGCGTCACGAGCACGTGCGCGAAGGTCCTGCATCTCGGCAACTGTCAGACCGGCGTAGTGCGAAACCACTACGACGCCAGAGCTTTCGAAGATTTGGCCGAGTTCCTCGACCACTTTCTCTTTCTGGGCTCTATCCACAGTTCTCTCCAAGTTTGGGGCGATATCTCACCCCGGCTCATATTAGCCGCAGCTTTCGCTCCGGCGTTCAGGTCCGTTGTTACGGGATTGGCCAAAATGCGCCCGAGGGTTGGACCCCCCAGAATTCTTTGGTCTTACCCGTCTCAGGCAGGGAATTAAGGGGCCATATGGCACCACCCACCGTCTTGGACGAAACAAAATAAAGCGCACGACGAATCGCACGCTTTACTTCGTAGCCCTACTTAGGGCAGATGGGGCCGGTTTCCAAGGGATAAATTGCGGTTTCCGCAGGTTCGCAACAGCATCTGTCGAAAATGATTTCCACCCAGTTCGAGGCTTGGCGTGCACATAGGCGCGGATTTGCGGAATACAATGCGCAAACGCCAGATCAAGTAGGTCCAAGCATCGACTTTCCGTTGACACGGACATCGCACTGTTATCCTGTCCGGGGACTGGACAATAACACTCAGGACTTGGCTCGTTGGCTGGAACGCTGCCCCTTTCAGACGAAGAAAATGCCCGCGTCGCCTCGTATATCGACGAGTTTTCAAACCAGTTCCTGAAAGAACCCATCCGCCGCTATGAATGCATCTACCGATCGCATGCGTTCGACGACACGCGATCCGTCGTGATCCTGCATACCGCAGCGCAGGCTTTCGCCCTTAAGATCGACACGCAATCGCCAGACACCGAGCGATTGCGGAACGAATATGACCTGCTCGTCGAACTCTACCGTTTTTTTGAGGGCAATGAGACCTCGCGCGTTGTCCGGCCCGTTTACCTCTCGCCAGGTGGTGCTTTTCTGATCACCGAATACATCAATCGGCCAACTGCCGTTGACCTAATCTATAACAGCAAAGACGACGATCAGGTCGCCCAGGTGTACCGCCGCGCGGGGTCGTGGCTGAACGATCTTCACAGTCGCAACCCGCCTGTTCGATACGCCTTTCGCCCCAGGTGGATGACAGACAGCCTGAAAGAACTGATGACGGCGGTTCCCAACAAAATCGCGAACCAAAGCCGGACAATGGTGAACCTGATGCTGTCCGAAGGGACCCGCCTGAAGGGCACCGAGGACCTGCGCGTGTTTTCACATGGCGATTATCACGGGCAGAACCTGATTGTGGGACAAGGGAAAACGATTGGTCTGGATTTCACCGAAGCCCGAGACAAGCTGGCGGTCTACGATATCGTCGATTTTCTGAAGGCGGATATCTTTCGGAATGGCGGTGCATCGGGTGTAGACCGAAGCGGTATCCTCAAAAGAAACAAAGAAATGTTCTTTCGCCTTTACCGACATTCGGTCAATGTTGAGGTTTTGGATTATTGTCTCCGCGGACGGCTGTTGAAAGACTGGCTGGCCTTGTGGCGAAACGACCACGAATGCAGCGAATTCGAAAGAGACAAACGACAACGACTGGGCGATCGCCTGCAAGTCGCGTTTCAACACCCTTGAGCTGGATGGATGGTCAGCCCGAATGACGGGATTGTGAGCGGGAACGCCAAAATCTTAGTTGACCGCACACTCTTGAATAACTGTTATTCCAAACCATCGAGCATGCGGCCTTTGTCAGTTAGGGTCGGCAACAACCAATGCACAGAAGGTAAATCGCTTACATGGTTCTCCGCAGTTTTTTTGCTCAGGACAGCTCCAGTATGGTCGCTGTTTTCGTCCCTGATACGGCTGACGGGGACGACATCGTCGTCGGTGGTTCGATCATCAACAACTCGGACACACCGGACGGCACTATCTTTACCTATTCGGGCGGCACCGGAACCACCATCACCTTGGATGACACAGCTGGCAGCCCCGACATTTTTGAAGATGATCTTCCAACGGGCCACATCATCACGGATGGCGGTGGCATTGTGACAAACGGAACGCAGGTTGAATCCGAGTCGACAATCACTGTGCGCGCTCTCGACGACGATCTCAATCCGACCGGGCCAGAGATCACCATCTATGTGTTTTCCCAGAATGGGATTACTCAGGACGTTTGGGGCTTTGCCACATCCGCCCCCCTGGACACTGGGACGTCATATGTCAAAATCAGTGGGTCGAATGCCGGGTCATCCGCCTATACGGACTATGTCACCTGTTTTGGGCCGGGAACCCTTATCGAAACTGCCGACGGTATCGTTGAGGTACAAGACCTCACAAAAGGTCAACGCGTCTGGACACGGGACAGCGGATTTCAACCGATCCTCTGGATCGGAACGACCGAGGTTCACGGTCATGGGCAATTTGCTCCGGTGGTGATCGAGGCTGGCGCTATCGGGAACACGAAAGAGCTGGTGGTTTCGCAACAGCATCGAATTCTGATCGGCTCACCTGCCACTGACATGCTTTTTGGATCATCCGAAGTGTTCGTGACCGCCAAGCACCTGTGTGGCCTGCCGGGGGTTTCGATCCGCCCGACGGATCGCATTGCCTACACCCACTTCATGTTCGACCGACACCACATTGTCCGGTCCAACGGCGCACTGACGGAAAGTTACTACTACGGCGACAACGCAAAATACGCGCTGTCGTCCCCGCAACGGTCAGAAATCCTGGCGCTGTTCCCGTCGATCGAGGATATCAGCAATGCGTTTCGACGCACCGCAGCCCCAACAATCAACGCGCGTGAGGCCGGTGTATTACGGGCATATATCTAATCCGTAGAAGTCAGACGCGCGCAGTCTTAAACCGCAGCTTCCGCCTGGCGCAGGCCACTTGAATGCGACCCTCACGCGGACAGCCTGATCATCATTTAGTACAAAAAAATCCCGGGCGGTTCGCACCACCCGGGATTTCTTATTCGCGTTATTGCAATAGGGCTTATTCGCCCGAAGCGGCAGCAACATCCAGCGTCACGCCAGGGCCCATGGTCGAGCTCAGCGCGATTTTCTTCATGTAAGTGCCTTTGGCGCCCGTCGGCTTGGCCTTGGCCACGGCCGAGATAAAGGCGCGGACGTTTTCAACCAGCTTGGCTTCGTCGAAGGACGCTTTGCCAACACCGGCGTGCACAACGCCGCCTTTTTCCGCCTTGAACTGAACTTCACCACCCTTGGCTGCTTCCACGGCCGCTTTCACGTCCATGGTCACGGTGCCAACCTTGGGGTTTGGCATCAGGTTACGGGGGCCCAGAACTTTACCCAGACGACCGACGATCGGCATCATGTCCGGGGTGGCAATGCAACGATCGAATTCGATGGTGCCGCCCTGGATGGTTTCCATCAGGTCTTCTGCGCCGATGATATCCGCGCCAGCTTCTTTCGCTTCGTCAGCCTTTGGGCCACGAGCAAAAACAGCAACGCGCATCGTTTTACCGGTGCCATTGGGCAGGCCGACAACGCCACGAACCATCTGGTCTGCGTGACGGGTGTCAACACCCAGGTTCAGAGCGATCTCGACGGTTTCGTCAAACTTCGAAGTTGCGTGGGCTTTAACCAGTGCAACCGCTTCTTCCACCGACAAATCTGTCTTGCCAGCGAAAGCTTCGCGCGCGGTGCGCGTACGTTTACCGAGTTTTGCCATCTTACTTCACCTCGATGCCCATAGAGCGGGCCGAGCCCAGGATGATCTGCATTGCGCCTTCGACATCGTTGGCGTTCAGATCTTTCATTTTGGCTTCGGCGATTTCACGAACCTGCTTCGTGGTCACGGTTGCCACGGTCTCACGACCTGGGTTTTCCGCGCCGCGAGGACGGTTACGCTTGCCAACCGGCTTCAGACCAGCCGCTTTTTTCAGGTAGTAAGACGCGGGCGGCGTCTTGATGTCCATGGTGAAGGACTTGTCCTGATAATAGGTAATCACGGTCGGGCAAGGTGCGCCTTGCTCCATGTCTGCGGTCTTGGCGTTGAACGCCTTGCAGAATTCCATGATGTTGATGCCGCGCTGACCCAGCGCAGGACCAACTGGCGGCGACGGGTTCGCCTGACCTGCAGGAACCTGCAGTTTCATTGTACCAGCAAGCTTCTTGGCCATTTGGTTTTCCTTTCAACGTAGGCAGGACGCGTCCCACCCGGTTTATGTTGCGTGGTCCGATCCGGGATCGCGTTCCCAGTAACCTCCCACGAGAGAATCTCGCCCTAAGACGATAGAGGCGGCATGTATAGGGGAACGGTGGGGTTGGCAAGTAGCTCGCACCTTATTTCCAAAGGGCGCGTTTGTGTCCTGGACGAACCTCTGTGGCAGTTGAAAACAGCGAAACAAAATAAATAAATTGAATACATAAGTTGCTAAAGAAACGCAGGCGGGTATCTTGGTACAGCTTGGACACAGAAGAGGTGGTCAGGGATGGCATCATCTCGACTGAACAAGGGACTATTGGTCTGCATTCTATTTGCTATGCTGCCTGGCTGTGGCAGCAAAGCTCAGGATCAGGGCACAGAGCCGAATGCGGTTACCCAAACCGGCGGGTCCAACAGTTCTTCTTCATACTCTTCGACGGGAATTGATCCTGCAACCTATGCCGGTCGGTTTCAGATCAAATTGACTAAAGAAGTCCCGCTGCGTGAAATTCCGGTTCCCTTCACTGTCTATGGTGGCCTCGAAGAAGCCAGCCCAACCCGTTTGCAATTGCGCGCCTTTATGGATTTGCGCGGATTACAGGAAAAAGCGCCTCAAATACTGACCGGTCCCTTGGAAGAAAGCTGCAAACGCCAAATCTATCTTGAGGTTCGCGACGTCACCGCCATAGACGACACCGTAAAGATCGAGGGTTCAGCCCGTGCGCAGTTTACGAGATGTAACCGCCATGAAGAACCGGGCTTTCGGTATTTTGGGGCCACGGTAGACGCGGTCGCGGTCGCCAAGGCCGAGGTGAAGGGCCAATGCCTGGCTTTCAGTATCGAAGGCGTTGATCTAAACCCGCGCGGCTTCATTGGCGCTGTCTCCAATCTTTTCGGCCTGACCAACCGCATCAACGAAGCCGTCCTCGAAAAAGGCGGGGAATTTCTGGCGGCACACCCGGTCTGCCCGCCATTGCCCGCAGAGTTCACTGTACTCGCCCCGGTTTACGAGTCCGGAGGCACTCGGGAAATTGCACCTGGCGGGATGGGTGCTGCCATTGTCGGATCTGCCGATGTCAGCGCTGAGACAATTGTCGAAGTCCTTGGAGGATTGAAGGAGCTTGGCGTATTGGAGTTTGCTGAATGAGACTTTGGTTGATTTTTCCAGTCTTAATGGCAGTTGTTCTGGGAGCCCGAGCACCCAACGCGCAACAGGTAGATTTTGTCATCGACGCAACGCTGCCAGTTCGTGATACGGAATTGCCATATACGCTTGATCTGAACCTCTCCGCTGCTGCCCCGACGCGGATCGGTGTGGGTGCCCTTCTTGATCTGCGCGAAGTACAGAAAACTGTACCTGATCGACTGGCTGAAAACGCGATAGTCGACAATTGCGGCCTGCAAGTCCGACTGGATGAATTCAGCTTTAAAGCCCAAGACGACGCGATAGATCTGGATGGGCAAGTGACCATCACGATCTTTGAATGCAGCCGAACCAGTGAGCGCGACTTTCAGCGGGGTGAACAAAAAAATGCTGTCCAGGCAAACATGTCCACCGAAGCGACTGTCGACTTGCGGGACAACTGTGCCTATTTCGAACTTATCGACCTCGTACTCACGGCTCCCGAAGCGCAGCGCGAAAAACTCCTTGAGGACGATACTCTCGAGTCCGTCAAGAAGCTGATGTTGGCCGCCGTAGACCTTGTTTTGAACGAAACCCCTTTGTGTCCGGTGCTGCCGGCAGAGCTCGCGTCTCTTGATCCGGTTTATGACACTGGCGGCCCACGAGAGATCGGAGAGGGTGGACTTGGTGTATTCTTGGACGGTTCGGTGGATGTCAGCCCGTCGACAATTCTGGACATCCTAACAGTTCTTCAACAACAAGAACTAATTCCCGGTCCACCCTAGCTGCAAAGCTTTTTTTGTCCGGTCGAAATCTTCTGCCTTTCGCTCGCGAACCTGAAAAGCTGATGCCATAAAAGCAAAAACGCCGCGTTGCTCCAAGCATCGCGGCGCTCCAAAATTCGCTGAAGTGGGTTTTAGCCCTGCTTCGTAACCTGCGTAAAGTCCAGCTCGACCGGGGTTTCGCGGCCAAAGATCGAAACCGAGACTTTCAGCTTTTGGGCTTCGTCGTCGACACCTTCGACCATACCGTCGAAATCCTCGAACGGGCCGTCGTTGACCTTGACCTTCTCGCCCACTTCGAACGAGATCATCAGTTTCGGCGCGTCTTCACCTTCCTGAACACGGTTGAGGATCTGGTTCACCTCGGCGTCGCGCATCGGCATCGGGCGGCCCTGCGGGCCCAGAAAGCCGGTGACCCGGTTGATCGAGTTGACCAAGTGATAGCCCTGATCCGACATTTCCATATGCACCAGAACGTAGCCGGGCATAAAGCGGCGTTCGGTCGTAACCTTCTTGCCCCGGCGCACTTCGATCACCTCTTCGGTGGGCACCAGTACTTCGTCGATATCGTCCTCAAGGCCTTGCTCAGCCACGGACGTGCGGATCTGCTCTGCGATCTTCTTTTCGAAGTTCGAAAGAACGCTGACCGAGTACCACCGTTTCGCCATGAACCTGTCGTCCTTGTTTGCCTTCGGTGCGTTCGGAATGCCGCAAGCACCGTCATTGAAATTCTGTCACGTCACCCGGAATAAAAAGCGGCGCACAGCCCGAATCGCCGCACGCCCATTCCGAATAGTACTGTGTCAACTACTCTGACATCCCGCGCTGTGCAAGGGGGCTGTGGCGTTTCCGCCCTGCCCAATCCGGTTTAACCGAATGCGCCCAGGATCAGTTGCAGACCGCCGCGAATACCCAGATCGACCAGCGCAAAGAACACGGCGGTCAGTGCCGCCATGATGAACACCATGACCGTGGTCAGCAGAACCTCGCGACGCGTGGGCCAAACGACCTTTGCGACTTCGGCGCGGACTTGCTGAATGAACTGGATCGGATTCACTGTTGCCATTTGGCTTGGTTCTCTCTGCTAGCGGATGGGCCGGACATAACCGGGCATTGCGGCAATTTCAAGAGTGGTCAGGACTTGGGTTTGTCATCCCATTCATCGCTGAGGATACGCCGCGCGTCACCTTCGGGATCATCATACTGGTTCGACCGCACCGTGTAGATAAACGCCACAAGGCCAACCCCGCCCAAAAACAGGGAAATCGGTATGAGATAGGCCAGAACTTCCATATCAACTACCTCAGGCGCAGGGCATTCAGGGACACGGTAATGGACGAGGTCGACATCGCCAATGCCGCGATCAGCGGTGTGGCAAACCCGGCCACGGCCAGGGGTACCGCTATAATATTGTAAACCGTAGCGATGCGAAAGTTCTCACGAATCCTTTTGGTCGCCTTCACCGCTGTGTCACAGGCATCTGCAATCGGCGACAGATCGTTGCCCAGCAATACGATATCCGACGCCACCCGCGCCGCGTCCAGCGCTGAGGCGGGCGAGATTGACACATGCGCCGCTGCAAGTGCGGCCGTATCGTTCAACCCGTCACCAACCATCAGCACATGGTGCCCCCGATCGCTCAGGTCTTGCACATGGGCGGCCTTGTCCTGAGGCAGCGCCTCGGCAATCCATGTTTCAATCCCAAGCTTGTCTGCCAGCGTTTGAACCGCGCCTCGTGTATCACCCGAGATGAGAACGACGCTCTTTCCGCCGTCACGGAACGCCTCCACAGCCTCTGCCGCGCCCGGACGCAGCGAATCCGAGAACAGGAACGCAACCGGTGACTGTCCCGTGACCGCCAACCAGGCTGCCGTCTGATCACCCTCGGTCGCGCCGGTCCAACCGGCGCGCCCAAGGCGCACGGGCTGACCACGGTAGGTTCCTTCGGTGCCATACCCCGGAACCTCGACCACATCCTCAAGGCTGGCAGGCTTGATCCCGGCATTTCTGGCGGACTTGGCAAGCGACACCGACAACGGATGCGAAGAGGCCTCGGCCAGCGCCAGTGCAATCTCAAGATCCGCGCGGGAATGATCCTCAAGATTGGTCAATTCCGGAGTGCCGGATGTAAGTGTGCCGGTTTTATCAAAAACGACCGTATCGACCTCGGCCAGACGTTCCAGTGCTGTAGAATGTTTGATCAGCATCCCCTTGCGGAACAGTCGCCCCGAGGCCGCCGTCGTCACCGCAGGCACAGCAAGCCCCAGCGCACAGGGGCAGGTGATGATCAGAACCGCCGCAGCGATGTTCAGCGCGGTTCGGATATCGCCGGAATAGATGTACCAACCCAAAAAACTAAGCGCGGACAGAATATGCACCCCCGGTGCGTATAGCTTGGCCGCCTTGTCAGCCAGCGACGTATAGCGCGATCGACCGGATTCTGCGATGGCCACCAGATCCGCCATACGGTGCAGTGAAGTATCCTCACCGACCGCTGTGGTCTGGATCGTCAGCGGGCCGGTGAGGTTAACCTCACCCGCGCTGACGGCAAGACCGGCTTCGGCAAAGACCGGGAGGGTCTCGCCCGTCAACAATGACCGGTCGAGCTCCGATTTGCCCGATACAATCTCACCATCCACCGGCATACGGCCACCGGGGCGAACAATTATCAGATCACCAACAGCCAGGCTTGCGACGGACACCTCTTCTTCCGCCCCATCCACCATGCGAATTGCACGCGGCACTTCCAGGGCCGTCAGTTCTTCGGCTGCTGAACGC
The DNA here is from genome assembly GCF_059611045.1 of Ruegeria sp. CDSB113. Lineage (NCBI taxonomy): Bacteria > Pseudomonadati > Pseudomonadota > Alphaproteobacteria > Rhodobacterales > Roseobacteraceae > Ruegeria > Ruegeria sp. CDSB113. The sequence goes on along the minus strand of NZ_JBXWOU010000008.1, from coordinate 173,701 downwards.
GCTGCGGCGCGGGTGCGGTAGTCCAGATATCGGCCCGCGAGCAGGAAGAAAGTCAGCGTCAGTGCGGCGTCGAAATAGGCATGCTCTCCGTTGAGCGCGGTTTCCCACAGCGACGTCATGAGCGCCAACAGAATGGCCAGCACAATCGGCACATCCATGTTCAATCGTTTGACGCGCAGCGCACTCCAGGCGTTGGCAAAGAAGGGCTGTGCGGAAAAGGCAATCGCAGGCAGTGCAATTGCCGCAGATATCCAGTGAAACAGGTCCCGCGTCGCATCCGTAGCCCCTGACCAGACCGACACAGACAACAGCATCACGTTCATCGACGCGAAACCAGCCACCGCCAATCGCATCAGCAGATCACGCCCGGCCTTGTCGGATTGGGTTGCCGACAAAGCGCCCGGGTCCAGCTCATGTGCCTCGTACCCGGCGCGCTCCAAAACGGGGATCAGGTCAGCAGCGTGTGTCTCAGCGGCTGCTTTGACCATTGCACGCTTGAGCGTCAGATTGACCCGCGCGTCCTCGACACCCGGATGGGCGTTCAGCGCGCGTTCAACGTTCGCAATACAGGCGGAGCAGTGAATGCCGGGCAGGGATAGGGCAATCTGCACATCTTCAGGAACGGGGCGCGCTGGTTCCGCCGGTGCTGCGATGCAACCGGGGCATGCCGCCGTACCTGAGCTGAGCTGAGCGGTCATCCCCTACCCTTTCACATACAACGGAACCCGCTGCGCAAATTCGGCACCGCTGTTGTCTTTGGCCACCAGACGGATGTTCCAGTTTCCCTTGCCCAGCGCTGCGGGCGTGGAATAGGCGGTCCCGTCAAAAGTGAAATCCGGGATGAAATCCTCTTTCACATGTGTCGCCCGGCCAACAACTGCCTGCAACTCGGCCACCTGGACCGGCGCGCCGGTTTGGTCGGTGATGTGCAGGATCAAAAGACCGCCATTGGTCTCAGCCCGGATTTCCCAACCCAAGGCCTGTTGCACCTTCAGGCGCTCGTTGAACTCCTGACTGGCGACGTAAGAGTTTTTGACCTCGAGCCCGGGAAAGGTTTTGACAGCTTTGTAGGCCAGCACGAGATTCACGGAAATAATCACCCCGAAAGCAGCGACAAAGATCGCTAGAAAGTGCTTTCCGGTAAATTGACGCTCGGCCATCTCAGTTTCCTCGTCCATTGAACGTCGTGTCCTTGTAGGCGCGCTCACCGCTTTCAATATCCTCGATCCAGATCCGAACCGGTGTCGCGTCCGCCGCTGCCGGATCCGTGTCTTTGGAGGCGATAATATAGACCCGCTGCAATTGCGCAGTATCCGCCGTGACATTCACTGTATCAAGTGGCGTGCCTTCAATCACGATCCGCATCGCCGGATCACCGGACAGAGACAGCTTGAACAGCCGTTCTTCGCCATGTTTGTTCCGCACGCGCACGTCATAGGTATTGCGGATCGTGCCGTCCGACAGGGTGACAAAGGTCGGGTTGCGAACCGGGGCCACGGTAACTTCGATGTCGGACCGGATGAACAGGGCAAACAGCAGACCCAAGCCGACAAGTGACCAAAGGGCCGTGTACAGGATGGTCCGGGGCCGCAGGATATGTTTCCAGACATTCTTTGGCGGCTTACCTGCCCGCTCGTTGGCTTCGTCGCTCAGAGCCATATAGTCGATCAGACCACGCGGTTTGCCGATCTTGACCATCATGTCGTCACAGGCGTCGATACACAGCGCACAGGTGATGCACTCCAATTGCTGTCCGTCGCGAATGTCGATCCCAACCGGGCAGACATTGACGCAGGCCATACAGTCGATGCAGTCCCCCAGTTCGGAATCCGCAGTTCGTTTGCCCTTGCCGCGCGGCTCACCACGCCATTCGCGGTACCCGACGACGAGCGTATCCTCGTCCATCATCGCCGCCTGGATCCGCGGCCATGGGCAGGCATAGATACAAATCTGTTCGCGCGCGAAGCCACCGAACAGGAATGTCGTGCCCGTCAAAATCAGTATTGTCGTATAGGCAACCGGATGGGCGTTCCCGGTCACAAGGTCCCGCAGAAGCGTCGGCGCATCGGCAAAATAGAACACCCAGGCACCACCGGTCGCCAGACCGATCAAAAGCCAGGCACCCCATTTCGTCAGCCGCAACCGCGCTTTACGAAAGTCTAACTTTTCCTGACGATGCAGACGCAACCGCGCGTTGCGATCCCCTTCAATCCAGCGTTCGACAAGGATGAACAAGTCAGTCCAAACCGTCTGCGGACAGGCATATCCGCACCACACGCGCCCCAGCGCCGAGGTGAAAAGAAACAATCCCAACCCGGCCATGATCAACAGACCGGCAACAAAGTAGAACTCATGCGGCCAGATCTCGATCCAGAAGAAATAGAACCTGCGGTTGGCCAAATCCAGCAACACCGCCTGATCCGGTAGGCTGGGCCCCCGGTCCCATCTGATCCACGGGGTGATGTAATAGATCCCCAATGTGACCGCGAGAATGATCCATTTCAGATTGCGAAACGGCCCGGACACGCGACGCGGAAATATGGGTTCTCGTGCGGCGTAAAGGCTGGGTGCGGGGTCGGAATCGCTCACGGGCTGGCTCCAGATGTGGCTATATCACGGTGTCTTGTTCCAGAACACAAAGGTAGCCACTTTGACATGGGTCAAAAGCGCATCGTGCAGACACCTTTTGTCACATCTTACCAGCTTGCCGCCTGAGCCATGCAATAAAAGTTTTTGCTGCCGGACGCAGAGGGAAATCGCCAGTAACAAGGTGATATCCGCTGCTTTCGGGCTCGCGAAACAGTTCGATGATTTGGCCCGACGTGATTTCTGCTTCGACAAAATGCCGCGCCGTGACGGTTACGCCCTGCCCCGCGCGCAACCCTTCCAAAAGCAGATTGCCGGGCAATGAGATTCGCCCTGCATTTGGCCCGTGCCCGACACCACGTCGGGCCAGCCAGTTGGTTGCCTCGGTGGTGCCGAACTCTTCAAGCCAGGGCAGCTCGCTGAGCTCGTCTGGCGTCCACGTCGTTTTTTCCCCCACCAGATTGCGGGCCGCGACGATCACCATAGGGCTTTGCAGCAACATTTCTGTACGGACACCGGACCATGTGCCTGCACCATAGCGGATGGCCACATCGACACCGCCGGGATCCAGGCTGACCAGTGCAGGTGACGGATCAAGCGCCAATTGGATATCCGGGTGTTCGGCCTGAAATGCAGGCAGGCGGGGCATCAGCCATGACGCGGCAAATGACGATGTCAAAGATACGTGAACCGGGCGATCCCGTTTGGATTGCGTCAGTTCGGCCAACGCATCACCAATCGCACCGAACCCAAGATGCAGTGCGCGCGCCAACCTTTCACCTTCAGACGTCAAGGTCATGGATTTGCCGGTGCGGTCCAACAGCGCAATTTCGAGGTGCTTCTCAAGCGCGCGCAATTGCTGGCTGATGGCAGCGTGGCTGACATTCAGTGAGTTGCCCGCTTCCACAACATTCCGTGTCGCCGCGAAAGCGGAAAAAGCTCTGAGAGATGCGAGCGGCGGCATTTCCATCCAGTTCATATGTAAGCCCTGATTACATATAGAAATGCTAATTGAGTCGCATTTTGCAGTCTGAAAATCAATCCTGATGACAGAAGAACCAAAACTCAGGAGATGTCAGATGCTCTCAATTCTTGCAAAGTCATTCATGATCGCCACCCAGACACATGAATTGGATGAACCAAAATCATCGGATCGATCTGACAGACAAAAGCAACGCTGGTTGCCGGAAAGTCATTGGTGGAGGCAACACAAACGCGCCAGTTTCTCGCAATGCGACTAGCAAACCGAAGCCCGCGTCTGGACCGCCTCGCTGGTGATTTGTAAGGTAGAGAGGCAGCACCGGCTGTTCAGGAAACGCGCGAACAGATGGAACAGCCGGTGCCTCAACCTTCGGACGGCGAACCGTCCGAAGGTATTCTTTTGCGGTTACTGCCCGCCACCCAACTGGTGGACATATGCGGTGACGGCGCGGATTTGCGCTTCGGTTAGGCGGTTTTCCCACGGGGGCATCACACCAAAGCGGCTGTTGGTCACCGTTTCTGTCAGGGCTTCCTGGCTGCCGCCGTATAGCCAGATCGCGTCGGTCAAGTTCGGGGCACCTTGTGTGACGTCACCCTTGCCGTCTTCGCCATGGCAAGCCGAGCAGTTGTCCTCAAAGACAACCTTGCCCGCCTGCGCCGCCGCGTCGTCGCTTTGCGCATTGGTCAGAGACATGACGTATTGCACGACCTGGGTGACCTCCTCTTTTTCGAGGATTTCACCGAAGGCTGGCATCTCAGAATAGCGCGCGTCGTCGCTTTCTTCATTCCGGATACCATAGGCAATGGTGGTCTCGATATCTTCCAGCGAACCACCCCAGAGCCATGCGTCGTCCAGCAGGTTCGGGAAACCCGGCGCACCCTGCGCGCCCGAACCGTGGCACTGCGCGCACCATGTCCGGAAAACCGCGCCGCCCGCGTTGACCGCATATTGCTGCAGCTCGGGATCTTTTGAGACATCCTCAAGCGGGGTTTCAACCAGTTTGGCGTTCCACGGCGCGTTGGCCTCTTCGAAAGAAACGATCTCTTCTTGCACCAATTCTCGCGATGACCAGCCAAGAACACCGGCGGTTGCGGACTGAACCAGCGGCCAGGCCGGATACATGATCGTATAGATCACGCCCCAGATAATGGTGACGTAAAAGGTCCACAGCCACCAGCGCGGCATCGGGTTGTCGAACTCTTCGATGCCATCCCAGGAGTGTCCGGTTGTGTTTGGATCGCCCGGCTGTTTTTCAGGTGTCTTGCTCATTGCCGCGCCTCCTTGGATGTGGCGGGTTTGTCGCCCCCATGGGGCGCAGCTGTTTCGTCGCCCCTATGGGGCGCTGGGGCATCTTCGTGCCGGAACGGGATGTTGGCAGTGTCCTTGTATTCTTTGCTGGCTCCGGGACGGAAAACCCAGATCACGATGCCAACAAAGAAGACAAACAGTACCAACAGCATCCAGCTATCCGCGAATTGCCTCAGGATTGTGTATTCTTCCATCACACCCTCCTTTAGCGGCTCGGGTCTGGGGTGAAGGTCGAGAAATCGACCAACGTTCCCAGCATCTGCAGATAAGCAACCAACGCATCGGCCTCGGTCAATTCCGGCTGACCGTCGAAGTTACGAATGCTGACCTTGTCACCGTACCGTTCCAGCAGACCGTCATAGTCGCTGTCCGGGTCGGCCTGCGCTCGGAAATCCGCCTGCGCATTTGCCAGCATCTCTTCCGTATAGGGCGTGCCCACAACGGCATTCGCCGCCATGACGTCACCGATATACTTGCCGTCAATCTTGCGATGCTCGAGGAAGCCATATTTTGGCATCACCGATTCCGGCACCACAGACTGCGGATCACGAAGGTGATCCACGTGCCACTGGTCGGAATAACGGCCACCCACACGGGCCAGATCAGGACCGGTACGCTTGGACCCCCATTGGAACGGGTGGTCATACATCGATTCAGCCGCCAGCGAGTAGTGGCCATAGCGTTCGACCTCGTCCCGCATCGGGCGGATCATCTGGCTGTGGCAGGTATAGCAGCCTTCGCGGATGTAAATATCACGGCCCGCCATTTCGAGAGGGGTGTAAGGGCGCATGCCCTCCACCTTCTCGATGGTGTTCTCAAGATAGAACAGCGGGGTGATCTGCACGATGCCACCGATGGTCACGACCAAAAAGCTGAAGATCAGCAGGAGGGTCGCGTTGGTCTCGAGGATCTTATGTTTGTCGAGAATTGCCATTGCTCCGGCCCTCCTTATTCAGCCGGGACCGCGACGGTCAGGCTGGCCTCTTTGGCCGGCGCTTTCCGCACAGTCATCCACAGGTTGTAGCACATGATCACGGCGCCAGCGACGAACATCACGCCACCCAGAGCACGCACCACATACATCGGGAACTTAGCAGCCACGGTGTCAGCGAACGAGTTCACCAGGAAGCCGTTGGCATCCACTTCGCGCCACATCAGGCCTTCCATGATACCGGTGACCCACATCGACGCGGCGTAGAGCACGATGCCGATGGTGGCGAGCCAGAAGTGCCAGCTGACCATCTGCAACGAATACAGACGCTCACGCTTCCACAGGACAGGCACCAGGAAGTACAGCGCACCAAAGGTGATCATGCCATTCCAGCCCAACGCACCCGAATGCACGTGCCCGATGGTCCAGTCGGTATAATGGCTCAGCGAGTTGACAGCGCGGATCGACATCATCGGGCCTTCGAATGTAGACATGCCGTAGAAACCGACCGAGATCACCATCATCCGGATCACAGGGTCTGTGCGCAGCTTGTCCCACGCGCCCGACAGGGTCATCAGACCGTTGATCATACCGCCCCAGGACGGCATCCACAGCACGATCGAGAACACCATGCCCAGCGTCGATGCCCAGTCAGGCAACGCGGTATAGTGCAGATGGTGCGGACCAGCCCAGATATACAGGAAGATCAGCGCCCAAAAGTGGATGATCGACAGCTTGTAGCTGAACACCGGACGTTCGGCCTGTTTCGGGATGAAATAGTACATCATGCCCAGGAAACCGGCGGTCAGGAAAAAGCCCACAGCATTGTGGCCGTACCACCACTGGATCATGGCGTCTTGAACACCCGACCAGACGATGACCGATTTCGAGCCCCAGATGCTGACGGGGACGGTCATGTTGTTGACCAGGTGCAGCATGGCGACGGTGACGATGAACGCCAGGTAGAACCAGTTGGCCACATAGATGTGGGGTTCTTTCCGTCTGACGATGGTGCCCAGATAGACGGCCAGATAGGCCACCCAGACAACTGTCAGCCACAGATCAACATACCACTCAGGCTCGGCGTATTCCTTGGACTGTGTTCCGCCCAGAACATAGCCGGTCGCAGCCAGAACGATGAACAGCTGGTATCCCCAGAACACGAACCACGCTAAGTTGCCGCCCCACAGGCGCGCGGCGCTTGTGCGCTGTACGACATAGAACGATGTCGCGATTAGCGCGTTGCCGCCAAAGGCAAAAATCACCGCCGAGGTGTGCAGCGGGCGCAAACGGCCAAAGTTCAGATAACCTTGCGCCCATTCGAAGTTCAGCACCGGAAAAGCGAGCTGAAAGGCAATAAAAGTCCCCGCAAGGAACCCGACCACCCCCCAGAAGGCAGTTGCGATCACGCCATAGCGGATCACGTCATCCATGTACTCGGCCGAACGGTCGACGAGGATATCTGGCTCATCCGTATTTCGCAGCGTCCAGATGAACAATCCACCGGCGATCAGCATCACCAGAATTGCATGCACCTGATACGCCAAATCGCGTGCGTAATTGGTTCCGATCGCCGCGAATATCGCGATCAGACCAAGCACGATCAGCTTGATGTAATTTGACATATTGCGTCCCTTTGCCATGCCCCGCGCGATTCTTTTTTGTCGCGGAACCCTTTTGACTGGCCGTTGTTTTGTCCGACAGCGGCCAATCTTGCTTTGATCTGTATCAAGACGATAACCCGAAATCTGTGACAATCCTAAGCCTTAGACTGAGCTGCGTAGCCGCAGGTGTCTCAGCCCCGAAGACAAGAGGTCAAAATGGCGTACAAATCTCTTCTCACAGTCGTAACCGACTCGGAACAATCACAATCGGCGTTGGCGCAAATGGCCGCGCTGGCAAATGCACTGGATGCGCATGCCGAAGCACTGTGCCTTGGCGTAGATCGAAGCCAGGCGGGCTATTACTATGCAGGCGCCAATGCGCTGGTCCTGCAAGAAACGCTGAGCCGGGCCAACGCAGACGCCGAAGAACTGCTGACGCACACACAGGAATATCTAGGGAAATCCGGTATTCGCTGGTCTGCCGAAAGTGGGGTCGCTCAGATCGCCGATATCGGTCGCCACGTGGCGCATCGTGCCAGGTTCTCGGATCTGGTCGTCCTGCCGCAACCCTATGGCAAAGACCGCAGCGCCGAGGCTGAGCCGATTGTCGAAGCCGCCATGTTCGAGGGTCACGCACCCATTCTGGTCACGCCGGATAACACAACGCCATTTGAGCGACCCGGCACCATCATGATCGGATGGAATGAAAGTGTCGAAGCCATGCGCGCCATCCGATGCGCCCTGCCCTTTCTGACGCAAGCCGATCTGGTTCGGATTGTTGTCATCGACCCGCCGCGCCACGGTCCTGACCGCTCTGATCCCGGCGGGCTGTTGTCTCAGATGCTGGCTCGGCACGGGACCAAGTGTGAGATCGACGTACTCAGCAAAACCATGACCCGTGTGTCAGACATCCTGAACAGGCACGCCGCCGACAGCGAAGCGGACATGATCGTCATGGGCGCTTACGGCCATTCAAGGTTCCGCGAAGCCATCCTGGGCGGGGCAACCCGAAACATGCTGGAACAAGCCTCGGTACCAGTGTTTCTGGCACACTGACTGCAAGTGTTTCCGATTCGGGGGGGCCATCCGTTCGAACGGATGGCCTAAACGCGTTTTATTAAGCCAATCACAAACAACAGAATGACCGCGCCGATGGTTGCGAAGAGTATCGCCGAAAACACACCACCACCGACCGAGAAACCCAGCGCCGGGAAAATCAAGCCTGCAAGAAAGGCGCCCACGATTCCGACTATGATATTTCCGATCAGGCCGAATCCACGACCTTCCATGATTTTGCCCGACAGCCATCCGGCGATCGCGCCGATGACAAGCATTGCCAAAATGCTACTGAATTCCATGCCTTGCTCCTGCGTGGTTCATTCACAGGTTCAGTAAATCACGACTGCACGCAGCAGAACAGACTTAAACCAGAAAACCGCCATCCGAGTCGTCGCCAGCCTCGTCCATCAGGCGCCGCATGTCGGGGATTGTCACGTGGCGTTTGCCTTCCAACTCGATAACCCCCTCTTTCTTCAGGGCCGAAATCTGGCGACTTACGGTTTCCAAGGTCAGCCCCAGGTAATCCGCCATGGCCTCGCGTGTCAGTGGAAGATCGAAAACGATCGGGCCAGGTTTTTGCCTGGGCGCAATTGAAGCGTCCCGCCGGGCAATGATTGACAACAGGCTTGCAATCTTCTCGCGCGCGGTCTTGCGCCCCAGAACCAACATCCATTCACGCGCTGCGTCCAGCTCATCCAGTGTCATCTGCAGAAGACGATGCGCGATATGCGGCGTGCTGCCCATAAGGGTTTCGAACGGTTTCTTGCGAAAACAGCACATGACCAAATCGGTTGTGGCCAACACGTCGTAGGGCGCTGTTTCCCGACCGGGTCGTCCGACAAAATCGCTGGGCAATAGCAGGCCGACCATTTGCGTCCGACCATCTTCCATCGTCTGGGTCAACGAGGCGATGCCCGACACGACAGAGCCCACAAAATTCATCTGATCCCCCGACCAGATAACCGTTTGGCCCGCCTCAAAGGTCCGGTAATACTTGATGCCTTCAAGCGCTTCCAATTCATCGACATCACAATGTGCACAGACGGCGCGATGCCGAATGGGGCAGTCCGAACAGTTGGTATGGTCAAATTGCGCTTTTAACATCGTTCGCGGTTCCACTTGATCTCAGTCAAGGTTTCGTAGACGGCCGTGCCTTAACGGTATCGGTATGATAGTGAAACCGCAATTATCAAAGCTTGGACTATTTGACGCGAAAGTCCCGCGTTACACAAGCTATCCCACCGCCCCACATTTCAGCAACGATGTGGGGCCAAGTCTTTTTGGCGACTGGATTTCCGGGATCAAGCCCGGCAGTTCCGTGTCGCTGTACGTCCACGTCCCGTTCTGCCGCAGACTGTGCTGGTTCTGCGCCTGCCGGACGCAAGGCACCCAGACCGACAACCCGGTGATCGCCTATGTGGATGTCCTCAAGGCCGAGCTGGACCTGCTGGCCGCCCACCTTCCTGCGGGTGTAACCCTTTCGCGCCTGCATTGGGGCGGTGGTACACCCACCCTGCTGAACCCCGATCTGATGCGCGATCTGGCCGCCCGGATTCTTGAGATTATCCCGCTGGGGCCGGATGCAGAGTTCTCGGTCGAAATCGACCCGAACGAGATTGACGAGGGTCGGCTCGATGCATTGGCCGAGGCCGGCATGAACCGTGCGTCTATCGGAGTGCAGGATTTCGACGACGAAATCCAGAAAACCATCGGGCGCATCCAAAGCTACGACACCACCCGCAGGGCCATAGAAATGATCCGCGCGCGCGGCATCGCCAGCCTGAATGCCGATATTCTGTATGGTCTGCCGCACCAGACCAAGGCGCGGATGACTGAAAGCGTGCAGAAATTGCTGTCGCTCAGCCCGGACCGAGTGGCGCTTTACGGATATGCGCATGTGCCGTGGATGGCCAAGCGGCAACAGCTGATCCCGACGGATGCCCTGCCAACGCCCGAAGACCGCCTGGATCTGTTCGAAACGGCCCGGCGCCTGTTTCTGTGGGACAAGTATGCCGAAATCGGCATTGATCACTTTGCCACGCAGGATGACGGGCTGACGCACGCACTGAACGCGGGAAGGCTAAAGCGCAACTTTCAGGGCTACACCGACGATCAGTCCGACGTTTTGATCGGGATTGGTGCAAGCTCGATCTCACGATTCCCGCAAGGATATGCCCAGAACGCACCCGCGACGTCGGCCCATACCAAAGCGATCCGCGAGGGCGGGTTCTCAATATCCCGTGGGCACTTGTTCAAAGGCCAAGACGTCTTGCGCGCCCGATTGATTGAAGCGTTGATGTGCGATTTCCGGATAGATACCGCCGAGATTCTGCGCGGCCACAACATCACCGCCGCGGAATTGCAGGGGATGTACCAGACCGCAAACGCAACCTTCGACGGGTTGCTAAGCGTCTCTGAAGACGGCCTGTTCATCCCGCCCGAGGCGCGCGCGCTGACCCGAATGATCGCCCGCACCTTTGACGCCTATGATCTGAGCAAGGCGGGACACAGCTCGGCGATCTGATACCGACGCAGGACAGGACTTGACGCGGAGGGTGGGTTTTCCCCACACTTGTAGGGCGGGTGGAAGTCCGCCCCGTGCCTGAGGCAGGCAGAGTACCAGACAGTATGTGCCGACGCGTTCGCGCTCGACCGCCTTTTTCGTGCAGCCGTTCTGCAACTTGAAAGAGGGACTGCATTCATGCGCGTTTTTTCTGTCCTCGGCCCCAGCCACTCGGGCAAAACAACACTGGTCGAGGCCATCAGCCGCCTTGATGGCCGGCCAACCACATTCGACGTTTCCGGAACCGTGCATTTGCACGGTTTTTCTTACTTGGACGAACCCTGGTGTGCCATCGACGTGAATGGTGGCAGCGACACCATGGCTTATGTCGGCCCAGCCATGGCGATCTCGGATGCTGCTGTCGTTGTCGTACCGCCCGACCCGGACGCCGCCGTGCTTTGCGCCCCTTATCTGCGGCTGGTCGAAGAGGCGGGTATCCCCTGCTTTCTGTTTATCAATCGCATGGACACCCCAAACGGACGTATCCGCGATATCATCGCCGCTCTGCAAACCTACTGCACGCAACATATTGCCCTGCGGCAGGTTCCAATCCGCGATGGCGAGGCGATCATCGGCGCGGTCGACCTGATCTCGGAACGGGCATGGAAGTATCAGGAAGGGCAACCCTCGGCCCTGATCGAACTTCCGCAGTCCGTCGAAGACCGGGAACAGGAAGCCCGAACCGAATTGTTGGAGACGCTTTCAGATTTCGATGATCATCTGCTGGAACAACTGATCGAAGACAAACAGCCGCCCAGCGCAGAAATCTATGATCTGGCCGCGCAGGTTCTGCAAAGCCACCAGTTGATCCCGGCCTGCCTGGGGTCTGCCAGCCACGGCAACGGGCTGACCCGTTTGATGAAAGCGCTTCGTCACGAAGCCCCTGAATTCAATATCGCCGCCGGGCGGGACGAAGCAGCCGAAGACGCGCGCGCAATTGCCGGGTTCGCGGATGTCAAAAAGCACATCGGAAAAATCATCGTGCTGCGCGGTCTGGGCAAAGGTGTCAAAGCGCATGAAGCTCTGGGCGGCGAAACGGTTGGCAACCTGACGACGCTGGACGCCAAAACCCAGATTTCGGAATTGGAAGCTGGTCAGATCGGGCTGGCCGTGAAATCCGACCACCTCAACCCCGGCAACCTGTACGACAGCACCGGAGCCACACCGTTACCGGAATGGGCCGAGGCCCATCCGGCCGCCCACCGGCAAATCGTGTCGCCGGCACATGAGCGTGACGATGTACGCCTGTCCAACGCGTTATCCCGACTGGTCGAGATCGACCCCGGACTGCACCTGCAGCACGATGAACTGAGCGGCCATGCGGTTCTGGGATCGCAAGGGCCTCAGCATATGCGCCGGGTCAGCGCCAAGCTGGCTGAAGACTTCGGTATCGAGATTGAGACCCAGACGGTTGAGACGGCCTATCGCGAGACCATCCGCACACCCATCGAACATCGTCATCGCCACCGCAAACAATCCGGCGGCGCAGGACAATTTGCCGATGTGGTGATCTCGATCGCACCGACCCCTCGTGGGGCCGGGTTCGAATTCGAAGAGATCGTCAAAGGGGGCGCTGTGCCCAGAAACTATATCCCATCAGTCGAACACGGGGCCAAGGATGCGCTGGTCCAAGGGCCAGAAGGATTCCCGGTTGTGGATGTCAAAGTCACGCTCAGCGACGGCAAGCATCACAACGTCGACAGTTCAGACTACGCGTTCCGCACTGCGGGCAAGAACGCGGTGCGAGAGGCTTTGCCGCAAGCGAAACCGGTGGTCCTGCAACCCATCCTGAACGCCGAAATCCACCTACCCTCGGATTTCGTGGGCGACCTGGTGCCTACAATCAGTTCGCTGCAGGGTCAGGTTCTGGGCTTTGAAGGCAACCCGAACGCGTCTGGATGGGAGATATTCAACGCACAACTTCCGGCCGTGGCCGAGGACGAGTTACACCGCACCCTCGCCAGCGCCACACGTGGAACTGGTTGGGTTAAGTTGAGCTTCGATCACTATGAAGAATTGCGTGGACCGGTCCCAAAATCCGCGGCACGCGAAACAGCGAATGCCTGAAGGCCTTGGGCGGGCTGGTTTCAGCCCGCGGCCGCTATCAGTTCGCGGGTGTAGTCGGTCTGGGCGTTTTCAAAAAGGTCTTCGGCCGCGCCCATTTCGATCACGTCACCGTTTCGCATGACAATCACATTGTGGGACATCGCACGCACGACTTTCAGATCGTGGCTGATAAATAGGTAGGCCAGCCCGTATTTACGCTGCAAATCACGCAACAGGTCGACGATCTGAACCTGCACAGTCATGTCCAGGGCGCTGGTCGGTTCATCCAGAACCAGCAATTTGGGCCTGAGGACCATGGCTCGTGCAATGGCAATACGCTGACGCTGCCCGCCCGAGAATTCGTGCGGATAGCGGTCCATCGCAGCCGGGTCCAAGCCCACTTCGGTCATCACTTCGGTCACCAGCTCCCGTGGCGAGCGGTGCGGGTCGACCTTGTGGATCGCCAGCCCCTCGGCAATGATCTGCTGGCAGGTCATCCGGGGACTGAGGCTTCCGAATGGGTCCTGAAACACAATCTGCATGTCCTTGCGCAAGCGCCGCAACTCTCGCGTCGACCAGCGGCGTACATCCTGATCGCGGAAGGTTATCGCCCCTTCGGACGCAATCAACCGCATGATCGCCAACGCCAGCGTTGTCTTACCTGAGCCGCTTTCGCCAACAATCCCTAAGGTTTCACCGGCGCGCACGCTGAGCGTGGCATCATTCACTGCCTTCACATAGCCAACGGTACGTTTCAGGAATCCACGCTGGATCGGAAACCAGACCTTCAGATGATCGGTGCGCGCCACTTCTTCCGCGTCGGGTGCCACAGGATCGGGGTGACCGGATGGTTCCGCCGCCAGCAGCTTGCGGGTGTAGGGGTGTTGGGGGTTGTCGAATATCTCCTGGGTCGCGCCGGCCTCGACAATCTCGCCGTCCTTCATCACGCAAACTCGGTCGGCGATACGGCGCACGATCCCAAGGTCGTGGGTGATGAAAAGCATCCCCATATTCTCAGATTTCTGAAGCTCGGCCAGCAATTCGAGAATCTGCGCCTGAATGGTCACATCCAGGGCCGTTGTCGGCTCATCCGCGATCAGGATATCGGGCTTGTTGGCAAGTGCCAGGGCAATCATGACGCGCTGGCGTTGGCCACCTGACAACTGATGCGGATAGCTGTCCAGGCGCTCCTCGGGATCGCGGATGCCAACCTTGGTCAGCAGTTCGACAATCCGGGCCCGTGCAGCATCACCTGTCAGACCCTGGTGCAGGGCCAGTGACTCGGCCATTTGTTTCTGGATCGTGTGCAGCGGGTTGAGCGAGGTCATCGGCTCCTGAAAAATGAAGCTGATATCGTTGCCGCGTACATCCATCAGGTGCTGGTCAGACGCGCCGATCATCTCTTGCCCTTCATAGGTGACCGAGCCTTCAACAATTGCACTGTCGCCCAGCAAAGACACTGTCGACAGCGCAGTGACTGATTTGCCTGATCCGGATTCGCCCACCAGCGCAACCGTTTCACCCCGATCCACAGTAAAGGACACGCCCTTGACTGCTGCGCTCACCTGCCCGTCCTGACGGAACGAGACCTTGAGGTTGTTCACATCCAGCAGGCTCATGAAAAGGTCTTTCTGGGATCAAATGCATCGCGCACGCCTTCGAAGATGAAGACCAGTAGCGACAGCATGATGGCAAAGGTAAAAAAGGCGGTGAAGGCCAGCCAGGGTGCCTGGAGGTTCTGCTTAGCCTGCAAGGTCAACTCACCCAAAGACGGGGCGGAAGACGGCAGGCCGAAGCCCAGAAAATCCAGTGAAGCCAGGCCGCCGATGGTGCCCGTCACGATAAAGGGCATGAAGGTCAGCGTAGCGACCATCGCATTGGGCAGCATATGGCGGAACATGATCGTCATGTTGCCCACACCCAGCGCCCGTGCGGCGCGCACATATTCCAGATTTCGCGCCCGCAGGAACTCAGCCCGGACAACACCCACAAGTCCGGTCCAGCTGAACAGGATCATCAGCGCCACAAGCAGCCAGAAACTTCGACCCAGAATGGCGAACATGATGATGATGACGTAAAGCGAAGGCGTCGCTGACCAGATCTCGATGATCCGTTGGAAGATCAGGTCCAGCCAGCCGCCAAAAAAGCCCTGAATGGCCCCGGCGAATATGCCGACCAGGCTGGCCACACCCGTGACCATGAGCGTGAACAGAATCGACAGTCGGAAGCCATAGATCACCCTGGCCAACACGTCGCGTTTGGTGTCATCCGTGCCCAACAGGTTTTGTCCGTTGGGTGGCAGCGGCGCTGCACCAGGGCGATCAACGCTGGTGTTGAAGGAATAGGGGATCAACGGCCAGACGGCCCAGCCACGCTCGTACCCATCTGCCTGGAATGTACCCGCCTTGATTTCGTCGATAATCCCCTCGGGATCGTCAAAACAGTCTTCGATGCCACCGCTGTCGATCAGGCACTGCACCTCGGGGTCGCGATAGATTGCCTCGGTCTGGAAATCACCGCCGAATTCGGTTTCCGCGTAGAAATTGAAGATCGGCGTGTAAAACTCACCGCGGTATTGCACGAGGATCGGTTTGTCATTGGCGATGAACTCGGCGAATAGCGATAGGCCGAAGAGGACGGAAAAGACCATCAGCGACCAGAATGCACGCCCGTTACGACGAAAATTGCGCCAGCGGCGCTGGTTGAGCGGGGAAAGCGCCATTTACCCCTCCCGCTTTTCGAAATCGATGCGCGGGTCGACCAGCACATACATGAGGTCACTGATGATGCCGACAACCAACCCCATCAAGCCAAAGATGAACAGAGTGCCGAAGATCACCGGATAGTCCCGCGCAACGGCTGCCTCGAACCCCAGACGGCCGAGACCGTCGAGCGAGAAGATCGTTTCGATGATGATCGATCCCCCGAAGAAGACGCCGATGAAAACCGCAGGGAATCCGGCGATTACGATCAGCATCGCGTTGCGGAAAACATGGCCGTACAAAACCTGACTTTCACTTAGCCCCTTGGCGCGGGCGGTCATGACATATTGTTTTTTTATCTCGTCCAGAAACGAGTTCTTGGTCAGCAAAGTCAGCGTCGCAAAGGCCGAAATCGTAAGCGCGATAATCGGCAGGGCAATGTGCCAGAAGTAGTCAGCGATCTTTCCAAACAGGCTGAGGCTGTCCCAATTGTCCGAGGTCAGCCCCCGGAGCGGGAATATCTGCCAATAAGATCCACCGGCAAACAGAACCAACATCAGAATGGCAAACAGGAACCCGGGAATGGCGTAGGCCACGATGATCGCGCCGCTGGTCCAGGTGTCGAACTGTGAGCCGTCCTTAATCGCCTTGCGAATGCCCAGCGGGATTGACACCAGATACGCGATCAACGTGGACCACAGACCCAGCGAGATTGACACCGGCATCTTTTCTAACACCAGATCGGTTACGCTGATCGACCGAAAATAGCTCTCACCAAAGTCCAGTGTCAGGTAATTGCCCATCATGTTGAGGAACCGCTCAACCGGAGGTTTGTCGAACCCGAATTCCTTTTCCAGCTCTTCGATAAACTCGGGCGGAAGGCCACGCGCACCAATGTAGCGGTCATTCGTGCCGCCGGTCTGTTGCTCGATGTCACTGCCGCCACCGGCGATTCCTTCGAACACATCACCGCCACCTTCCAATTGGGCGATGATCTGTTCAATCGGTCCGCCAGGAACGAACTGAACCAGCGTGAAGTTGACGATCATGATCCCAAGCAGGGTTGGGATGACCAGCAACAGTCGTCTAAGAATATATGCTCCCATGGGGGCGGATTACCTCAAGGCGCCGGAGGATTTCAACTCGGCTTCTTTCTCTTCGTTGATCCACCAGAGGTCTTCAACACCCAATGCGTAAGGCGGCAGATTTTCCGGGTATTCATACATGTCCCAATAGGCAACCCAGTGCTTGCCCAGATACCACGTGGGAACCATGATCCGCTTGGCGCGCAGGACGCGGTCCAATGCGCGGACATTTGCAAACAGTTCTTCGCTGTCTTCGGCAGAGGCAATGTTATCGATCAGCGGTTCGATATCCGGGCCATGCACACCCGACGGGTTGAAGACCGAGTAAGAGGCCGCTTCGGTTCCGAACTGCTGATACAACCCTGTCGACGGCTGCAACGACCTCGGGTACCCGCCAACAATCATGTCGAAATCACGGTCCCGGCGGCGCAAGGTGAACTGGGCGTTGTCCACGCGGTTGTAGCTCGCATCAATCCCCATTGCCCGCAAATTGGCGACGAAGGGTTGAATAAGCCTGTCCAGCGTTGGCTGGTCGGACAGAAATGCAACAGACAGCACTTCGCCCTTGTCGTTGCGACGAATGCCGTCATCCCCAACAAGCCAGCCAGCTTCGTCCAGCAGTTTCATCGCCTTGCGCAAGTTGCCACGGTCATTTTGGCGGGCGGCCCGGGATTCATGCGCCGAGACGGGTTCCTCGGTCAGGATGGCCGGGTCCAGCTCGTCGCCCAATTCTTGCAACACCTCAAGCTCGCGCCCTTCGGGCAGGCCGGTCGCCTCAAGATGCGTTCCTTCCCAGAACGAACTACGCTGCTGGAATAACCCATATTGCAGGCTCTCATTCGTCCATTCGAAGTTATATGCCAGCTGAATAGCTTCGCGAACACGGGGGTCCTGAAACTTTGGCCGGTCAAGGTTCATGATGAAGCCCGACGCCGACGGCACATTTCCGTCTGCCAGTTCGGCCCGCACGACAGAGCCATTCGCAATTGCCGGGAAATCATAGGCCGTTGCCCAGCTTTTTGAGTTGTTTTCCTGCCGCAGGGTAAATGTACCCGCCTTGAACCCTTCCATCGCAGCAATGGAATCGGCGAAATACTCGACGCGGATGGTGTCAAAGTTGTTGCGGCCCACATTGACGTTGACGTCGTTGCCCCAATAATCGGGGTTGCGCTTGTAGACGATGCGCCGGTTGATATCATAATCATCCAGAACATATGGCCCCGAGCCGATACCCGGATCCAGCCGCGACTTGTCCAACCGGCGGTTTTCAGGGTCTTCCTCGAACCATTTCTTAGAGAAAATCGACGTGGCCCCAACTTGAGAAATCCGACCTCGGCGGGGGAAATCTGGCGAGAAGTAGAACTTTACACGATGGGTATCCAGCGCCTCGGCCTTGGGAATTCGTTGGCGAATTGCGTCGGCATAAGATTTCAGCCCTTGGTCCAGCAGCAGATTGTGGGAAAACACCACATCTTCGGCCGTCACCGGTGTGCCGTCGGAAAACCGCGCCTCGGGGCGGATGTTGAAGATCACCCAATCATAGCTTTCGGGGTACTCCAGGCTTTCTGCTAGCAGGCCATAATAGGCCGCCGGTTCGTCATAGGATGGAACCAGCAGGCTTTCGTAGTGATCTGCCGACCTCGCACCAGCCCGGCCCTGCCTGGTATAGGGATTAAAGCTGTCGAACGTGCCTTGCGCCGCATAGGAGAGTTCTCCACCACGTGGCGCATCCGGGTTCACATAGTCGAAATGCGCAAAGCCGTCCGGATACTTCAAATCACCGAATTCCGAGAACCCGTGTGATTTGATGATCTTTTCCTCAGCAAAAAGCTGAGTTGCAGCGGCTGCACAGAGCACTGCCCCCAAAGCTAGAATGTGAACTAAGCGTCCGAAATCCCTTGTTCGCGCTAAAGCGGTAACTCGATTGGATTTCATGTGGTTCATCCCCTGCTCGTTGACGTCTTTAATATTATTTGCGCCAGCTAAAAGACCAGCACTGCCAGTTTCAAGTTTAGAGTGCGTGAACACTTTGTGAAGATTTACTTAGACAAAAAATAAAGCCGCTGCACGGGGCAGCGGCTTTTGAATGCGTCAAAACTGAGCGAAAGATCAGTTGATGGTCTGCAGGTAGGCAATCAGGTCGGCCCGTTCCTGCGGTTTTTTCAGACCCGCAAAGCTCATGGATGTACCTGAGATATAGGCACTGGGGCGGGTCAGGAAGGCATCCAGCGCTTCGGGTGTCCAATTGCCGCCATGGGCTTGCATCGAAGCTGAGTAGCCAGTGAAACCTTTGGCTGAAGCAACCGGGCGATCCACGATTGCAAACAGGTAGGGGCCAGTGCCGTTGGCGCCGTCTTCCAGCTTGTGGCAGGCAGTACACTTACGGAAAACCCGCGCGCCCTTATCTGGGTCTGCGGCGGCCAACATGTCTTCGAACACCACTTCTTCGCCGTCAGCGCTTTCACCGGAGCTTTCGGTTTCGATAATATACGAGGCCGTCTCACCATGCCCATCCGCATGGTAAAGCACTTCGGCACCCCATTTGGCCAAAAGCAGCACCAGGAAGGTGCCAAACAGGCCTGCTGCGGCCTTGGTAACTGTCATCGTGTCGAACATTGATCGCGAGTCCATTTCAGCTGTCTGCGGGGTGTCTAAGGCTTCCCCTTACAAGAGGCAAGGTATAGACACCGCGACTAAACGCCCAATTATCGAACTTGTTGCACGGAATCGACCAAATGACCAAACGTATTGCATTTCAGGGAGAACCCGGCGCCTACAGCCACGAGGCCTGCCGTAATGCCCGCCCCGATATGGAGGCCCTGCCCTGCCGGACTTTCGAAGATGTGATCGAATCGGTGCGCGCAGGTGAGGCTGAATTGGCAATGCTGCCGGTCGAAAACACCACGTATGGCCGGGTCGCCGATATCCACCGTTTGCTTCCCCACAGCGGGCTGCACATCATCGAAGAAGCGTTCGTGCGCGTTCACATCAACCTTCTTGCCGTTCCAGGGGCCAAAATCGAGGATGTCACCGAGGCACACTCGCACCTGGTCCTGCTACCGCAATGCGCCGGGTTTTTGAAAGAACACAACATCAAGGGACGTGTCAGCCCCGACAACGCGCGTGCGGCCCGCGAGGTCTCGGAACAAGGCGAGGTGCATTCAGCAGCATTGGCCAGCGAGTTGGCCGGCGAAATCTACGGCTTGAACGTTCTTGCCCGGCACATTGAAGACCGCGACAACAACACCACGCGCTTTCTGGTGATGTCACAGCAGGCCGACATGTCACGCCGCGGAGAGCATGGCATGATCACCAGTTTTGTTTTTCAGGTGCGCAACATTCCGGCTGCGCTTTACAAGGCGATGGGTGGGTTTGCGACCAACGGCATCAACATGACCAAGCTGGAAAGCTACATGGTCGATGGGTCGTTCACTGCGACCCAGTTTTATGCCGATATCGTGGGCCACCCGGACGACCGGAACGTACAGTTGGCGATGGAAGAACTGGAACACTTCACCACGAATGTCGAGATTTTGGGCGTCTACCCAGCGGCTCAACCGCGCGGCTGAAGCCACCTCGGCTCAAATCACGGAAAAGCTTTTGCACTGGGCACCCTCGTGCTCCCGATAATCCACAAAGCCCATCGCCGAATAATAGGCCAATCCTTCGGCGTTTGTGGCCGAAATGGTCGCATCAATGGCCGGTAGGCCACTTTCCCGTGCCGCCAAGAGCGTCGCACGAAACAAGGCACGCCCGACACCGCGCCGTGCGGCAAACGGGCGAATATGCGTTCCAATGACGCCCCACCCGACCGGAGCGCCATATGGGTTGTTTTCGACCGCCCATTTCAACGATTGAAATCCCAGGACCTGCTCCTCCTGAAAAGCAACAGAGCATCTGATCCGGTCGGGATCGGCCACATAATGCTCGCGGGCAAAATCAACGTCGCAGCGCTTGTTACGCTTTCCGGCCGCTGCGATGTCCCACAGTACCTCTGAGATACCTTGGGCATCCGTCAACACCGCCTCACGAACACTAAAGCTATCCATCTCGTTCCCACCACAGCTTTGGGCAATCAACCACCATGAATGTGACGTTGTTCCATTTCCCGTGCGAACTCGGTCAGGCGCAACTGAAACTGTCGCCGAAACCGGGATTGCCCAAGCCTTAGTGATTGTAACAGCAGCCGCGCAGGGAGGGATTTGGCTGACAGGGACATATCAACGCTTAGACGCGTGCGGCGCTGCGACAGGGCCAAAAGCTCCACCGTCGTGACCCCGTTCATCCCCTTGCTTGCCGCTTCGAACCGCATCAGCAAAGGTGGGTCGCATTCGGCCATCTGCACAGAAATCTGACGTGGCTTTCCGCGTAACCTGAATTCTGTCTCCCAACTGGTGCCCGGAACAACGCCCAATTCGCCCGAAATCCGCCGGACGTCGATCCCGCGCCGCATCGCGATCCGTTCGAATCGGTCAAAGTCGGCCACCATTTCGAACACCGAGTTGATGGGAGCTTCGATATCTTCGCGCACTGTAAACTGCATTGTGGTTCGGGGTTCTCTCGCTTTTCAGAACAGTATTTTGTCAGTCCAATGTATCCGCAAGCCAGTTTTGCAAAAGAAAATGCGCAATCGCTCCCTTGCGGGCTGGCAGCAAAACGGGGTGTTCGCCGGCAAAGGCCTGCATCATCTCGGATTTGGTAACCCACATCGCATCTTCGATTTCGACCGGGTCGATGGTGATGCCGCTCGACAACGCCTCACCCGCGCAGCCGAACATCAACGAGGCCGGAAACGGCCAGGGTTGGCTAGACAGATAACGGACCTCACCCACTGGCACGCCCGCCTCTTCCATCACTTCCCGACGGACTGCGGCCTCAAGCGTTTCACCTGGTTCAACAAACCCTGCCAACAGCGAATACATCCCTTCCGGCCAACCCGGCGAACGTCCCATCAGCACTGAATCGCCATGGGTAATCAACATGATGACGACCGGATCGGTACGCGGAAAGTGCTGCCCACCACAGGACGGACAACTGCGCTGCCACCCGGCCTGCGCAAGTTCACTGGCTGCGCCGCACCGGGCGCAATACCGATGCGTTTCGTGCCACGCGGTCACCGCCTTGGCCGAGGCCGCCAGCTCAGCGTCACGCGTCGACAAACGGGTCATGATCCGGCGCAGCTCGGCGAAGACATGGCCGTGGGGCAAGTCCGGGTGCTGTTGCTCTGACTTATCGATAAAGCCTCCGACACCGGACACGTCCAACCCATCAGCCGTCCAGCCCGAAATATCCGTGGCAAACACCGGCGCGTCGTCTGACAGCCCCAGGAATACAGGCTGTTCGACGGAACCGCCCGGCCCGTTTTCGACCAGCTTATGCGACATCGCGATCAGCCCCAATCGATCCAGCGCCTCACCCTGAACTAAAACTTTACCGCGCCACAACAGCAGGCATTTTGCATCGGGATGCGATCGCGCCCGCGCGACCGCATCAGCATCCCCACGAATATGCGCCGCACGATCCAGCCCCGAGCTACCAAACGTCACATATTCCGCATTTTTCATAAGTTATCCTTAGGCTTGTCCGCACAGGGCTGCCATGTCGACCAATCAGTTGCAACGGTATTTCACCCCTAAAACCACAGGTCGCCATCGAATGAACACAGCTAAGCCTTGCAATTCACTGTGATTAATCTTTTTGTTGAAAATGACTAAGACAAAACTGCCAAAAGTAGAAATTTGAAACCTTCCCCTTCTCTGCCTTCGCAGACCGTGCAGATCCGAATACTGGCCACCACGGATCTTCATATGAACTTGAGGAGTTTTGATTACTATTCTGACACCCCTGAACCCACAATTGGCCTGACCCGAACCGCCAGCCTGATCCGTGAAGCCCGAACTGAGGCGCAGGGGGAAGACTCGGTCGTGTTACTTTTTGACAATGGCGATTCGCTGCAGGGAACTCCGGTTGGGGATCTGGCCGCCGAGCAAGCTGACAAGCCGCATGCGCTGATGCAGGCCTTTGGCGCGTTAGAGTATGATGCGATCGGGTTAGGCAATCATGATTTCGGGTTCGGTCAAGATATACTGGACCGCATCCTTTCGCAGGCCCCCTGTCCAGTGGTTTGCAGCAATGTTCATCGCCCGGGCGCCAACGAGGTCTGGCAGGATCAGGTAGTTCTAACCCGCCGGGTTGAGGTCGCGGGGCACCAAGCCTCACTAACCGTCGGCGTCTTCTCGGTCGTTCCGCCACAGACCCGGAATTGGGAATCTCATCGGCTGGGTGATGACGTCCGGATAGACGACATCCTGACCTGCGCGCGCACTAAAGTGTCTGAGCTTCGATCCCACGGCTGCGACGTAATCATCGCGCTTGCCCATACGGGGCTGGGCTCCGCTGACCCCGCGCCCAATCTTGAAAACGCGATTATCCCCCTTGCCGCGATTGAGGGTATAGACGCCATCATCGCCGGGCACACACATCTTACCCTGCCGGGGAAATCGCACGCTGGGCTGGAACACGTCGATGCCACTGGCGGTATGGTGCATGGCACACCTGTTGTCATGCCGGGATCTGCCGGATCTCATCTTGGCGTGATTGATCTAACGCTGACTGCCACGACAGAAAAGGGTTGGTCGGTTGCGGCGCATCGCGTTGAACTGCGCCCAGTATCAGGTGCTGACCCGGCACCCGAGGACCCGTCATTGGTGGCGCTATTTTCGGATGTGCATTCCGCAACACGAAAACAGGCCGAGGAACCAATTGGGCATACGGATCAGCACCTGCACAGCTATTTCAGCTTTTGCGCCAAGGATCGCGGGCTTGCGATAGTGGCCGCGGCGCAGGCTTCGGCTGTGCGCCAGAACCTGAAGGGTACAGCCCGTGAAACGACACCTTTACTGTCCGCCGTGGCACCTTCGAAATTCGGTGGTCGTGCCGGGCCTCGTTTTTACTCGGACATTCCTGCGGGCGTGATGCGCATGCGACACGTGGCTGATCTGAACATCTTTCCAAACGAACTTCGTGCGGTCGCGGTGGCAGGAAAGCACGTCAGAGATTGGCTTGAAATGTCTGCGGGCGTTTTCAATCAGGTGAAACCCGGCGCGCAAACTGAATTGGTCAATCCTGATCGAGCCGGACACAATTTCGATGTTTTGTTCGGGCTAAGCTACGTGATCGATCTGAGCGTA
Source organism: Ruegeria sp. CDSB113 (assembly GCF_059611045.1). NCBI lineage: Bacteria > Pseudomonadati > Pseudomonadota > Alphaproteobacteria > Rhodobacterales > Roseobacteraceae > Ruegeria > Ruegeria sp. CDSB113. Next base: position 149,645 of record NZ_JBXWOU010000008.1, on the reverse strand, counting down.
CCGCCCCGGTTCGATGCGGAAGGGCGACTGGTAAATCCGGCATACCGGCGCATCTCAGATCTTCGTTTCCAAGGCCACGCGGTGACGGCCGAACAACGCTTTGTCGTTGCACTGAACAATTACCGCGCCAGCGGCGGTGGGCATTTTCCGTTCATACGGGACGCCGAAATCATCAACGTTCCGGCTTTGCCGATCCAACACGCGCTGAAGGATTACCTGACCGGTGCATTGCCCACGGAATCGCTGGAACAGGGCCTCTGCCCATTCCGTTTTGCGCCCATGCCGGGGTCCTCTGTCCTGTTGAAGACCGGTCAACAGGCACAACGTCACCTCGCGGACATCACAGAGTTCAGCCCAACGCTGGCTGGCACGAATGCCGAAGGGTTCTTGCGCATTCAACTCTCACTGTGACGGGTTGTCATTTCTGCGTGTCTTCCCTATATCGAATTTCGAGAGGTTGGCGCGGGCGAGCGCCTCGCCAACCTGGTCAGGTCCGGAAGGAAGCAGCCACAACGAGCCCCGCTTGGGTCGATGTCCAACCTCTCACTTACTTGAACCGTTAGCCGCAGGAGGGCTTTTATGATTGTAGCAAAAACCCTTTGGGCAGAGCGTTTCTGAGGCCGACTCTCACACCTGCCTGAACACGTTACCGCTGGATGCGCGACCGCCATCCAGACGGCTTGCTGTACCTGAACACAGGCAGAACAATGTCTTTTACACTTTCGGACCTGGGATGGTCCTCACACTTTGCCGCACAACATGCGGCCAATCCTACATGCGCTCCCTTTCGCATCACAGCCGTTCACCGTGATCGCCTGATCGGCGCAAGCATCAACGGTGAAACACCTCTGCTCACCCTGACCCAACCGACGGGCGACTTTGCCGTCGGAGATTGGGTATTGGCGGATGATCAAAACCGGGTTCAACACCTGCTGGAACGCCGCAGCCTGTTGAAACGCCGCGCTGCCGGAACCGCGGCCGAGGTCCAGTTGATCGCCGCCAATGTGGATGTGCTGTTCATCGTCAGTTCCTGCAATGCCGACTTCAATCTGGCCCGGCTGGAACGATATTTGGCTTTGGCACATCAGGCCGGGTGCTATCCGGTCGTCATACTAACCAAGGCCGATACCTGCACCGATCCTGACAAATACTCCAAAGCGGCCGAGTCGCTGGCGCCTTTTCTGACCGTGCTGGCAATCAATGCTTTGGATGCCATGGACGTTCAGCAAGTTCTGTCCTGGTGCCCCACCGGGCAGACCGCCGCACTGGTCGGCTCATCCGGTGTCGGCAAGACAACATTGGTCAACGCCATGACGGGCCTGGATGAGGCAACCTCCGGCATTCGCGAGGACGACGCGCGCGGGCGGCACACGACAACGGCGCGCGCGTTGCATCCGATGCAGAACGGAGGCTGGTTGGTCGATACACCCGGCATGCGGGCTTTGCGGTTGCTGGATGCACAAGATGGTGTCGACGAGGTCTTTTCCGACATTCTTGAATTGGCTCAGACCTGCCGCTTTTCCGATTGTCAGCATCAGGCTGAACCGGGCTGCGCCGTGCAGGATGCGATTTCCAACGGAACACTGGACGCAGAGCGGTTAGAGCGCTGGCGAAAGCTGCGGCGTGAAGATGAAAGGAACTCGGAAACCGTGGCGCAGTCTCGTGCGCGCGACAAGGCCTTTGGTAAGATGGTACGATCGGTGATGCAGGACAAGAAATCCCGCAAAAAGCTGTAAGTACCGGCTCAGGCGATCAACCGGGGCCATATGGCCGCATTTCGGCGCGCAAATGCGCCGATGTGACCGACCTCGGCCAATCCAAAGTCTTTCGGCGACAACTGATGCCGGCGGGCTTTGGGACCGTAAAGATCGGCCAGGCGCCAAACCGCGTTCGGGGGCACCACCTGATCATCGTCCATTGTGAACAGATCGACGGGTGTTTCCGACGCAGCCCAACGGGCGTCTGGAAGGCTTTTGCCGATTTCCGGCACGTAGCTCAGCGCAGCGGTGCACCATTTGCGCCACTGCCAGTAGACACGCGCCGGGAGGTCCGAGCCGAACCCAAGTGCCTTGCCCGGCAGGTATCCCAATGCCTTAACCAGCAATGGCGGGTGGGCATACCAGAACATTGTCGCCAGTGCGCGATACGGCCAGGGGTGGTCGGATACCGTCACCAAACCTGAACAGACACAGATCATCCGGTCGATCTGCTCAATATCGGGCTGAATTGGCCCCAGCATTCCACCCACCGAATGGCCAATGCTCCACTGCTGGGCGGCGGGAAATCTGCGCCGCATTTCGGCGCGAGCAGCGGGCATGTCGATCAACGCCCAGTCAGCCATCGTGGCCTGCGAATCGCGCAGGCGCCCGCGTAGAGAGTGGCCAAAATCGCGATAGTCATAGGTCAGACAGGCCATACCCTGTTCTTCCACCAACCACCGCGCAAAATGCTGGTAATAGTCGCGCGGTACGCCTGTGGCTGCATGGACTACAACCGCCACATCAGGTGCCGAGGCAGGCATATACAGCCGTGCCGACAGTTCGGCGTCTCCGGCAGAAAACGTGAAATCTTCGGTCAAAACGACCGGAGTGTTGTCCAACATGGTGCCCTCGCAAGCATCTGAACTATTCGGTTCACATATGGCATATCGGCGCTTTTGCGCGACTGGAGTCAACAGATTTTCAAAGTGACCAAGCGTCCACTTGAACGATGGAAAACAGCCCGCTTGACTCAAGCCACCTACAACCGCTAGCGATGAGGTGATGGTTCTCGTCCTTATATTGGGGCGGGATGAAAAGGGAACTCGGTGCGGTCCAGCCCGGCAATGCCGGAACGGACCAAGGCCGCGACTGCCCCCGCAACTGTAAGCGGTAAGCAATGCCGAAATACCACTGGCCGAAAGGCTGGGAAGGTCGGCAAAGCAATGACCCGCAAGTCAGGAGACCTGCCATCAAAGTAAAAACCGAAACTCGGGCGGGGTGTCCGGGCAGGTCTTCAGTACGCTGAGTTCCCTGTTCCACGTCCCCCGCTCACCGCGCGGAGGGCGCATTATGATCTGGAAGACAACGACCCACGAATTCACCGCCACCCTGTGCCAGAAAACGGGGAAAACCTGCCCCGCATTGGCCCAAATGGCTCGGGCCTTGGCCGAGGCGATGGCAACAGCACAACCAATGACGACCAGCGAATTTGAGGTGGACGGCTCCAGCGAACTGACCCATTGCGATGAGGGTTGCACCGCACGGTTTCGCGCCAGCCCGGCCCGGATCAGGGTCTATTGCGGGACAAACACAGGCGACTCAGCCGACACGTTGGACGAATACGCCGATATGATGTTCGGCCCTGACTTTTCCACTCTGCCTGCTGGTGTTTTGGCGGCCTTGCCTTGCGCCATGCTTCAGGCATCGGCCCTTGCACCGCGTCCATCGCATCAGGTTGTTCAACAAGCCACGGCCTGATCCTAGTTCACCGATCGCTCTGGGCCGGTTTCATGGCCCAAGCCTTCTGCTCATCCGTTTCCACCGCGCATGGTCGGGCCAAGCGCAGCCGGTTTAGCGCGTGGTTTGGATCTTCGCCACATTCCACCATGAGCCTCAGCGCGACCATCCCCGACCGCCCACAACCGCCACGGCAATGCACCAGCACGCGTCCACCGTCGGACAGAACCTGCCGGGCGGCTGCGCTGGCTTGGGGCCAAAGAGTTTCGATTGGCTGGGGCGGCGCGCCAAAGTCCTCGACCGGAAGATGCACCCAGGTAGCGGGTCTGCTTTGAACGTCTCTACCAAAACTGCCTGCACCGACCGGCTGCATCTCGGCCTCAGTGGTCATTGAAATCACCAGATCGGGGTTCCAGTCCTGTATCACCCTTAGATCGTCCACATACCCACCGCCGCCGCCAGGCAAAGGGGACAGCGCCAAGGTGCCTGAGCCAACAGGCAGCGCGTAGATTGCAAATTTTGCCAAAGCTTATGCTCCTACTGCCACCAGCCCACCAAATTTTGACAGCCGGTTTATCCCGCTTACAGACGCTGTCCAAACCGAAATTCCACAAAGGCTGCTGTGGACGTGGGCGGCCCGGGTCTCTACGCTACATTTCTGACACGAATCTGACAGAGCAGACATGACCGAAACGCCCAGCCCCGCCTATCAGGTTCTTGCCCGCAAGTACCGCCCTGAAACCTTTGCAGATCTGGTTGGACAGGACGCAATGGTGCGCACGCTAAAAAACGCGTTCGAAGCGGATCGGATCGCGCAGGCCTTTATCATGACTGGTATTCGCGGCACCGGCAAAACCACCACTGCCCGGATTATCGCCAAAGGCATGAACTGCATCGGCCCCGATGGCGAAGGCAAGCCAACAACCGAACCTTGCGGCCAGTGCGAGCATTGTGTGGCCATCATGGAAGGACGCCATGTCGACGTGATGGAGATGGACGCCGCCAGCCGGACCGGTGTGAACGACATCCGCGAGATTATCGACAGTGTCCGATATCGTGCCGCCAGCGCGCGCTACAAGATCTATATCATCGACGAAGTTCACATGCTGTCGACCAGCGCCTTCAATGCGCTGCTCAAAACGCTCGAGGAACCGCCCGAGCATGTGAAGTTCATCTTTGCGACAACAGAAATCCGCAAGGTGCCGGTAACCGTACTGTCCCGCTGTCAGCGGTTCGACCTGCGCCGGATCGAACCTGAGGACATGATCGGTCTGCTCAACAAAATCGCCGCAGCGGAAAACGCACATATCGCAGAAGACGCGCTGGCTTTGATCACACGCGCGGCCGAAGGATCTGCGCGCGATGCGACCTCGCTGTTGGATCAGGCGATCTCACATGGTGCAGGGGAAACAAGCGCCGATCAGGTTCGGGCAATGTTGGGCCTTGCAGATCGCGGGCGCGTTCTGGATCTGATGGATATGATTTTGCGTGGCGATGCGGCTGGGGCATTGACTGAGTTGAGCGGCCAGTATGCCGAAGGGGCCGATCCGCTGGCCGTTCTGCGCGATCTGGCCGAGATCACCCATTGGATTTCCGTGGTCAAAATCACGCCCGATGCCGCCGATGACCCCACCGTCTCACCGGATGAACGCGCACGGGGTCAACAGATGGCCGAGGCGCTGCAGATGCGAGTGTTGACGCGCATGTGGCAGATGTTGCTGAAAGCGCTGGAGGAGGTCTCTGCAGCACCCAACGCGATGATGGCCGCCGAAATGGCAATCATTCGTCTGACCCATGTGGCCGATTTGCCAAGCCCCGAAGAGCTTATCAAACGACTACAGGATGCACCTCCCCCCCCACCAAGCGGGGGACCTGGCGGTGGTGTGGCTGTGCCAACTCATGCACCTGCACAGGCGACGTCCTCTGCGCATCTCTCGGCGCAACGCGGGCCTGCAGGGGCGCCCACTGCAGCGCTTGCCCAGGACGTCCAGACCGCGCTGGCACACTATCCAACCTTCGAATACGTGGTCGAACTGATCCGCACGAACCGGGATGTAAAACTGTTGGTTGAGGTCGAAAACGGCGTGCGTCTCGTCTCGTATTCCCCGGGACGAATCGAGTTCACGCCGACGGACAAAGCGCCGACCGATCTGGCGCAAAGGCTTGGTTCGGCCTTGCAACGCTGGACCGGAAACCGATGGGCCGTCTCAATTGTGGCCGACGGGGACGCAGCAACAATCGCCGAGGTACGAGACGCGGCTGATCTGGCGTTGAAAGCGCAGGCCGAACAACACCCACTGGTTCAAGCCGTTCTGATGCAGTTTCCAAAAGCGCGCATCAAGCGGATCGAAACCCCGGAAGAACGCGCCGCCAAGGTCGAAACCGAAGCCCTGCCGGAGGTCGAAGACGAATGGGATCCGTTCGAGGAGGATTGATCCGAGCGACCAAAGCGGAAACACTCCCGCGCTGCCGGGCCCAACGGGAGGAAAGGTCTTTCCAAAGACCTTGACGACGGGCGGGAGAAGCTCTCCCCTTGTACCCTACCGGCAGCATCCGTATTTAGGCGGCAAACCGATTTGCAGGAGAAAAGCAATGCTCAAAGGACTCGGCGGTCTGGGCGATATGGCCAAGATGATGAAATCCGCACAGGATTTGCAGACCAAGATGACGGACATGCAGGAAGAGCTGAACAACCTGATGGTTGTAGGCGAATCCGGTGCAGGGTTGGTGAAGGCCACCGCCACCGCAAAAGGCGAGCTGAAGGGTCTGGACATCGATCCGTCGATTTTCAATGGCGACGATAAAGAAGTTGTCGAAGATCTGATTCTGGCCGCTATCAAGGACGCGCAAACCAAAGCGGCCGAGCGCTCTCAGGCAGAGATGGCAAGACTGACCGAAAGCATGGGTCTGCCCGCAGACATCAAGCTGCCGTTCTGATAGACACTCCTGACGACCCAAAGGCCGGGCACAACTGCCCGGCCCTTTTGCAGGAGCGCACGCCGTGAGTTCGAACAGCGATATCGACAATCTGATCGACCTGATGGCCAAACTGCCGGGCCTCGGCCCCCGTTCGGCTCGCCGCGCGGTGCTGCACCTGATCCGAAAACGCACCCTGCTGCTGACGCCCCTGTCGGACGTAATGCAGCAGGTGGCCGCCACCGCCCGCGAATGCCTGAATTGCGGCAACGTGGGCACCACCGATATCTGCGACATCTGCGATAGCGAGGATCGCGCGACCGGAGAATTGTGCGTGGTCGAAGACGTCGCCGACCTCTGGGCGATGGAACGCGCTGCAGTTTTCAAGGGTCGCTATCACGTTCTGGGCGGCACGCTGTCCGCCTTGGACGGTGTCGGCCCGGACGAGCTGCGCATTCCGCGCCTCAAGGACCGGGTAATGGCCGAAGGGATTTCTGAGGTCATTCTGGCCCTGAACGCGACCGTCGACGGCCAGACCACAGCCCATTACATCGCGGATCAGTTGGAGGGGCAGGTGCGCCTGACCTCGCTGGCGCAGGGTGTGCCGATAGGGGGCGAGTTGGATTATCTGGATGACGGGACGATTACGGCGGCGCTCAGGGCGCGGAAGGAATTGTAGCCCCAATTTCCCTACGAATGGGAAGCCCGTTTCGCACCGGTCTCCCCCGCAAAATACCAAACCACGAACACCTGCTCAGGTGTAAGCACCAGACGAATAAGTTAATTCGTATGAATGGCTGTAAATCTCGAAAACAATGCCAAAGGGATCCTCGACATAAACCATACGATATGGCTTTTCGCCCGGGTAATAATAGCGGATCGGCATTCGCTGCTTACCGCCAGCTCGAATAATCCTTTCGACAAGGCCTTCTACGTCAGGATCCTGCACACAGAAATGAAACGTCCCGTACCTACGAAAATCGATGTTGTTTTCAGGTTCGTAGTGCCCATCGAACTCAAACAATTCAAATCCAATCCGATCCGCAGTAGCCATATGGGCAATACGTAACTTTTTCCATTCGACCCCAAAGACATCCGTGCACATAACGCCGATATCCGTATCGTCTTCAACAACGTCCGTGGGTGGCATGATTACATAGAAGCCAAGGACCTCAGAATAAAATTCAACGGCCTTATCAACACTGGGAACTGACAGTCCAATATGCGAGAATGTTCGCGGGTGTTGCTGCATCGTCCCCTCCCATCATTTTCTTGATAGATATTCCCGAGGGCCAAAGAACCGTTTCAAGACGCCCCCCCCCTTGCCGCTTGCAAGAAATCTAACATAAGTATCTTAAGCCGTTTCGACGATAATCCAAGGTTATCGTGTGGTGAGAATGAACTTGGCCAAGTTTATGTGATCTGTACTATGCTTCAAAATCAGATAATTGCATTTTGGAAGTTGTCATGACCCGTATTCTCGCCTTTGTCTTCGCCGCCTTCACCGCCACCGCCGCATGGTCACAACAACTCATCGACAAGGGATTTGTCGAAGGTTGGAACATCATGATGGACCCCGCGCTTGGCAACGGGTGCCTGATCCAGACGATCTATCAGGACCTCTCGGTCGTGCGGCTGGGCTATGACGCGCTGGACAATCGCGGGTATTTCGCCGTCTACAACAAGGCGTGGGGCGATATCAAACAGGGCGAGAGTTATCCGATCCGGTTCGATCTGGACGGCAAAAGCTATGACGCCACTGCCATCGGCTTCAATCAGCGCGACGTGCCGGGCGCAACCGTGTTTTTCACCGACCGCAGCTTCGTGAATGCGATTGCCCAGAACAAGACCATGACGGTCTATAACCCAGCGGGTGAGACGGTCATGGCGATTGATCTGAAAGGCACTGCCAAGGCGCTGGAATACGCCCGGGACTGCCAGAACAAGAAACTCTAACGAATCGGATCAAACAGGGCGTCTTTGGCCGTACAATCGCGGATCACGTCGCGACCGCAGGGTACGGGTTCAAGGTCGCGCGACAGGCACAGGCGGACCTCTTCGATATAGCCTTGCTTGCAGGTCACAGTGATCATGTCGCGCTCAAGGTCGGGGTTGGCTTTCAGAAAGGCTTCTTCCACGACCGATGCAGGCAATTTGACCGAGGCGTCCAGCTTGCGGAATACCTGAGGACGCTCAACCGCCTCATACGCCTGTCGGGACAGCGCATAATAGTCGGGCGCGCTGAGGCCCGAGCAGGTGCCGTGCTTTTTCCACTGATGCCACGCCAGACCGGAACTGCCCTGAATATCGGTCATTTTGCGCGACATAGCGCGCGATGGCGGTGCCTCGGGCGTGCGGCAGAAGGCGGGCCAACCCTGATGGTACTGAGGCCACAGACCATGCAGGATCCAGCCATGGTCATGCCGGGTGTCGCATTGATCCGATCCGCGCGCGTCGCCTTCGCGGGCGCACCAGTTTGGCGACCAGCTAAGCGACAAGACGTAGTAGTCAAACTCGCCCGCTTTTTCGCCATCGCCCAGCGCCGCCATTGCACCGAAAATCCACGAAACCAGCCCCAAAATAACCCAGCGCATTCGCCTCTTCCCTTCTTGCCTTGGCGCGACTATATACGGACCAAGTTCCCCGACAACGGAAACCTGTCCCAAAAAAGGGGCCGCCGAATTCCGGCGACGGGAAAGATGTATTTATAGGAGACGGGCTGATGGCAAAACCGCTTATGGCCAAGGCAACAGCCGTATGGCTGGTGGACAACACCACGATCAGCTTCAAGCAGATCGCGGATTTCGTAGGCATGCACGAGCTTGAGGTGCAGGGTATCGCAGACGGCGATGTGGCCGCTGGCGTGAAAGGCTTTGACCCCATCGCCAACAACCAGCTGACCCAGGACGAGATCGACACCGCGCAGAACAACACGCTGCACAAGCTGAAGCTCAAGTTCAACCCTGCCGCAAGCGGTGAGGAAAAGCGTCGCGGTCCGCGCTATACCCCGCTGTCCAAGCGTCAGGACCGTCCGAACTCGATCCTGTGGCTGGTCAAGTTCCACCCGGAACTCAGCGACGGTCAGATCGCCAAGCTGGTGGGCACCACCAAGCCGACGATCCAGTCAATCCGTGAACGGACCCATTGGAACATTTCCAACATGCAGCCGATCGACCCCGTTGCGCTGGGTCTGTGCAAACAGTCCGAGTTGGACGCGATCGTGCAGAAGGCCGCAGCCAAGAAAGCTGCCGAAGGTGGCGTCATGAGCGATGACGAGCGCCGCAAACTGGTCTCGACCGAACAGTCGCTGGAAATGGACGCGGCGCCGAAGATCCCGACCGCCATCGAAGGTCTGGAAACCTTCTCGCTGTCGGACGAGCCTGCGGAAGAGAAAGAAGAAGAACCGATCCTCGACGCGGACAGCTTCTTCAACCTGCCCAAAGGCGGTGCTGACGACGAAGACGAAGACGATCCGCGCCCCTAAAGCACAGACAGCCCCGGCCTGAACGGACCGGGGCTTTTTTTACGAGAAAACCATGCTGAACGTTCTTTCCAAACTATTTGGACCGCATCGCGCCGTTTCGATCTATGCCTTCTTGAAAACCTGGGGTTTACCCGTGGCAGGCGGTGTTGGTCTTGTTGCCGTCGCTGCTGGTTTGCTGATCTTCAACGACAGCGGCGAGCACGAGCATGAGGCATTTATGACTGTCAACGTCTTGTCAGCGACACCCATCAACGGTGACCTCAAGAACGGCGTCATTGCTTCGGTCCGGCTGCCGGACGGGTCTGCGACCTCGGTCACTTCGACCGAAGCTCCGATCTCACAAACCGTTGGCACCACGGCCTGCATCGAAAAACGAGTGTATGTTGACAGTGGTGAAGCCCGGTATCGGTTCAAACTGCCCCGCCACTGCGAAGCAGGATAAGAAAAGCCGCCCGGCAAGTGCACCGGGCGGCTTTGATTTCAGATCATCTGGAACAGAATGCCAGCGGTGATGGCCCCGGTGATCCCCAGCCCCAGATAGGTCGCAAAGACCCGTGGTTTGACCAATGACCAGACGGCGGCCATTGCCGGGATCGAACTGACGGCACCCGCGACCATGAAGGACATCGCGGCCCCTGCGCTCATCCCTTGTTCCATCAGACCAGCCAGCAGCGGTGGCGCGACATAGGAGTTCAGGTAAGCAGGCATCCCGACCAACGCGGCAATGACAATGGGTACAACACCTTCACCGCCGACAACGCGCGCGATCAGGTCAGCGGGCACATAGCTAACCAACAACGCCTCAAGCACATAGGCCAGAGCCAACCATTTAAGCAGGAACAAGCTGTTGTGAATGAACTCGGACCGGAAGCGCTGACGACGCTCGGGTACCTGCCAGAACTTCCAGACAGGTTTGTCCTCCTGTTTAGGTCCGCATCCGCAGCCAGCCGGTTTGTATTCGCGCAGAGGCTGGGCAAACGCGCCGCCTCGCATCAGGGCACGGACGGCAAAGCCTCCAAACAGACCCAATGCGACCGCTGCAATGGCCTTGCCGATTGCAAATGGCCAACCCAATGCGCCTGCCGTGATCAACAAGGTCGGTGGGTCAATCAGTGGCGAGCTGAGCCAGAACGCCATGACAGCCGACAATGGCGCACCAAGCGCCAGCAGACCAGCAATGAACGGAATGACTTCGCAAGAACAGAACGGTGCGAGGCCGCCGAAGACTGCGGCCAAAAAGATCATCCGCGTTTCGCGCCCCTCAAAGGCGCGCGCAACCATCACTTCGGCACCGGTCGCCTTGAGGTAAGACAGCAGCAAGACGGCGAACAGAATATACTGGCCGGTATGTGCAAGGGCTTTGCCCGCAAAGGTTACAACCTCTCCCCAATTGCCGGGGTCAAGGACGGCCACAAGCGCCAAAATGGCCACGATCACCGCCCATGGGGTTTTGATCAGATCAACGGCCACCTTTGCCGGTGCCTTTGGGTTTTGTGTCAGCTCAGCCATCGTTCGCAGCCTTTCCCACTTCGTCCGCGCAGCATTCGCTAAGAATGAACTGCGCGAGGTCTCTCAATTCTTCGTAATTTGCGCGGTTGATGGTGGCGCGCCCGATTTTCTCTTGCTCGACGACCCCGCCGGCCGCGAGGAACCGCAGGTGATGGGCCAATGTCGAAGGGGCAATGCCTGTGCGGTTCTGGATTTCCCCAACGGTCAACCCAACCTCACCAGCCCGAACCAATGTCTTGAGAACCTTCAGTCGCGCTTCAGAGCCCATGGCCGAGAATCCTGCTGCAGCTGTTTCCCACATCTGATTTCTCCATTAAACTAGATTTCTAGTTATTTAGGTGAGTCGTTCTTTTTCGTCAAGCGCCTTGTTCACGAATTCTCGAGACGAGATTAAGTCCAGATTGCCCTCACCTTAAGTCCACCCTATAAGGCGCTATGGGAATATCGGTCGACACATTCTTTCTGGAATTGAACGGACAGGGCACACTGCAGGCGCAGATCCAGCAGATGATTGCCGAAGGCATCTTGTCTGGCCGGTTTCACGTTGGGGAAAAGCTGCCCTCGTCTCGTAAACTGGCGGCGCATCTGGGTGTTAGCCGGATCACGGTGACACTGGCGTATACTGAACTACTGGCCAATGACTATTTGACTGCCAAGGGCCGTTCGGGTTATTTCGTGTCGCAAAACGCGCCCGTGCCACCCAAGTATTCACCTGTTCAAAAACGCGATGAAAATGTCGACTGGGACACGGCCTTGGCACGCAAGTTCTCGGATGGGGACGTGCTGCCCAAGCCCAGTAATTGGCGCGATTACAAATACCCTTTCATCTATGGTCAGGCAGATCGGAAATTGTTCGACCACGCCAACTGGCGTCTCTGCGCGGTCCGTGCACTGGGTCACAAGGATTTTGCGTCCCTGACCGGTGACTACATGGATCAGGATGATCCGCTGCTGATCGAATTCATCGCCCGTCACACGTTGCCGCGCCGTGGAATCGCCGCCCGCCCCGAAGAGATCTTGATCACTATGGGCGCGCAAAACGCCCTGTGGCTGGCCTCACGCATCCTGTTGAACCGCAACCGCACGGCCGTGATCGAAGACCCCTGCTATTATGCGCTGCGGGATTTGCTGAATCATTCCGATTGCAAAGTTTCACCACTGGCCGTTGACCGCGATGGCCTGACCCCGGATGCGTTGCCGGATGAAACGGATGTAATTTTCACCACCCCCAGCCATCAAAGCCCGACGACCGCAACCATGCCCGTCGATCGCCGCCACGAGTTGCTGAAACGCGCCCGCGAACTGGACGCCATGGTCGTCGAGGACGATTACGAGTTTGAAATGGCCTTTCTGGGATCTCCCTCCCCTGCCCTCAAGTCAATGGATCGCGACGGACGGGTGATCTATGTGGGCAGCTTCTCGAAGTCACTGTTTCCCGGATTGCGCCTTGGCTACATTGTTGGGTCCGAGCCCTTTATCCGCGAGGCCCGCGCTTTGCGTTCTTTAGTGCTGCGTCATCCGCCGGGCCATATCCAGCGCACTGCGGCCTATTTCCTGTCGCTGGGCCATTATGATGCTCAGATTCGGCGTATGTCCAAGACCCTTGCCCGGCGCCGCGAAGCGTTGGATGCTGCAGTCGAACAGTACGGGCTTACCGCTGCCGGACGCGGAATCATGGGCGGCTCGTCGCTTTGGATGTCGGCCCCCGAGCGTGTGGACACGACCAAACTTGCCCAAAAGCTGCAGAGCCAGGGCGTCCATATCGAACCAGGCGCCCCGTTCTTCAATGGGTTGCACCGACCGCGCAACTTCTATCGCCTTGGATACTCGTCCATTGGCCGGGACCGCATCGGGCCGGGCGTGAAACTGATCGCGGATGCCATCCGGTCCGCCTAGCACGGCTCTGGACATATCCCGCCTAACGTTCTGGCCCTAACGCCGCTTCGCCCCTTGCGCCAAAACCGTATCAAAGGCGGGTGCTGTGCCCGAACCTTTCTTCAATTGTGCGGAGAACACTCAGATGAAAATGACCACAGAAGAGGCCTTTGTTAAGGTTCTGCAAAAGCACGGGATCGAACATGCGTTCGGAATCATCGGCTCGGCGATGATGCCGATCTCGGATATCTTCCCAGCCGCAGGTATCAATTTCTGGGACTGCGCCCATGAAGGTTCCGGCGGCATGATGGCAGACGGCTACACCCGCGCCACCGGCAAGATGTCGATGATGATCGCGCAGAACGGCCCCGGCATCACCAACTTTGTGACCGCCGTCAAAACCGCATACTGGAACCACACTCCGGTTCTGCTGATCACGCCGCAGGCGGCCAACAAGACCATCGGTCAGGGCGGCTTCCAGGAAATGGAACAGATGCGCATGTTCGCGGACTGCGTTGCCTACCAGGAAGAACTGCGCGACCCCAGCCGTATCGCCGAAGTTCTGAACCGTGTCATCCTGCAAGCCAAGCGTGCTTCGGCACCTGCTCAGATGAACATCCCGCGTGATATGTGGACCCAGGTTGTCGACATCGAACTGCCCAAGATCGTCGAATTTGCCGCAACTGCTGGCGGCGACGAAGCGCTGGACGAAGCGGCAGCCCTGCTGTCCGACGCCAAATTCCCGGTCATCCTGAACGGTGCCGGTGTTGTTCTGTCCGGCGCGATCCCCGCATCCGCCGATCTGGCCGAACGTCTGACCGCACCGGTTTGCGTTGGCTACCAGCACAACGACGCATTCCCTGGCTCGCACCCGCTGTTTGCCGGCCCTCTGGGCTATAACGGCTCGAAAGCCGGTATGGAGTTGATCTCGAAAGCTGACGTTGTTCTGGCTCTGGGCACGCGTCTGAACCCGTTCTCGACCCTGCCCGGTTATGGCATCAACTACTGGCCGACTGACGCCAAGATCATTCAGGTTGACCTGAACCCTGATCGTATCGGCCTGACCAAAGACGTGACCGTTGGCATCGTCGGCGACGCCAAAAAAGTGGCCGAAGGTCTGCTGGCACGTCTGGGCGACAACGCCGGTGAAGCCGGTCGCGAAGACCGCAAGAACCTGATCGCCACCACCAAATCGGCATGGGCGCAAGAACTGAGCTCGCTGACCCACGAGAACGACGACCCGGGCACCACCTGGAACGAGCGTGCGCGTGCCGCTAAGCCCGACTGGATGAGCCCCCGCATGGCATGGCGCGCAATTCAGTCCGCCCTGCCGACCGAGGCAATCATCTCGTCCGACATCGGCAACAACTGCGCCATCGGTAACGCGTACCCGTCCTTCGAAGAAGGCCGTAAGTACCTGGCACCTGGCCTGTTTGGCCCCTGTGGCTACGGTCTGCCCGCTGTTATCGGTGCGAAAATCGGTTGCCCAGACGTTCCGGTTGTCGGTTTCTCGGGTGACGGTGCCTTTGGTATCGCAGTGAACGAACTGACCGCGATTGGCCGCGAAGAATGGCCAGCCGTGACCCAGATCGTTTTCCGCAACTACCAGTGGGGCGCTGAAAAGCGTAACTCGACCCTGTGGTTCGACGACAACTTTGTTGGCACCGAACTGGACCAACAGGTCTCCTATGCCGGTATCGCAACCGCATGTGGTCTGAAAGGCGTCGTTGCACGCACCCAGGACGAGCTGACCGCGGCCCTGAACCAGGCGATCATCGACCAGAAAAATGGCATCACCACTCTGATCGAAGCCATGATCAACCAGGAACTGGGCGATCCCTTCCGTCGCGACGCCATGAAAAAGCCGGTCCGTGTTGCCGGTGTCGACGCGGCTGACATGAATACGTCGGCCGGGGCATAATCGCGTGAAGCCATTGCGCACAATTCTCGGAGCTGCCAGCAGCTCCGACAAAATCATCGCCCTCGCTGAGGGCGATGATCCACGTGTTGTTGAAGGTGCTTTGAAGGCCCGCAAGGAAGGTGTCGCGCGCATCATTCTGGTTGGCGACAAAGCCAAAGTAACTGCCCTGCTGGCCGAACAGGCTGGTCAGGATGTCGACGGCATCGAAATCCACGATCCATCGGACTCTCCCCATGCCGAAGCGTTTGCAGCTGAGCTTTTCGAGCGGCGCAAGCACAAGGGCATGACGCCTGAAAAGGCCGCTGAAGAAATCAAACACCGCCTGAACTATGCCGCGATGCTGGTTCATACCGGTAATGCCGACGGAACCGTCGGCGGAGCTGTTGAGACCACGTCGGCCACAGTGCGCGCCGCTTTGCAGATCATCGGCAAAGCGCCCGACGCGGCCATGGTTTCCAGCTTTTTCCTGATGCTCTACTGCCGCGATCACCACACGGTTCGCGGTGCGCATATCTTTGCTGATTGCGGTCTGGTTGTTGACCCGAACGAACAGGAACTGGCCGAAATCGCCCGGGCATCTGCCGCGTCTTTCAAGGCGCTGACGCACGAGACGCCCCGCGTTGCAATGCTGTCCTTTTCCACCGGCGGCAGCGCAAATCATCCGAAAGTCACGAAGGTCAGCGAGGCCACGCAGATTGCAAAATCGGCTGACCCCGATCTGTTGATCGACGGCGAGCTGCAGTTTGACGCCGCATTCGTCCCCGAGGTGGCTGCAAAGAAAGCCAAAGATTCGCCCCTGCGCGGCGAGGCAAATGTCTTTGTGTTCCCGAACCTCGACGCAGGCAACCTTGGCTACAAGATCGCGCAGCGTATTGGGGGTGCCGAAGCAATCGGCCCGGTCCTTCAGGGACTGGCGAAACCGGCCAACGATCTTTCACGCGGATGCTCCGCCGAGGACGTTCTGCACATGATCGCGGTTACGGCCGTGCAAGCAGAAACATCCAAAACCCGGACAGACGCCTCGTAAATCCGGCTAAAGCGAAATACTGTTCCGATTGATCTCTGCTCATGAGAATAATCGGATCAAAAGCCACAGGGACCAGAAATGAACCAGCCAATCATTAATACCTCTCCCAAGGTCTCTGACGAGGTCAGAAAAACAACATGCTACATGTGCGCCTGCCGCTGCGGCATCAACGTACACATGAAGGACGGCAAGGTTGCCTATATCGAAGGCAACCGCGATCACCCGGTTAACAAGGGTGTTTTGTGCGCCAAGGGCTCGGCAGGGATCATGCAGGTCAATGCACCCTCGCGTCTGCGCGCGCCACTGAAACGCGTCGGTCCACGTGGTTCGGGCAAGTTCGAAGAGATCAGCTGGGACGAGGCGCTGGACATCGCCGTTGGCTGGCTCAAGCCTATCCGCGAGGACAACCCCGAGAAACTGGCCTTCTTCACCGGTCGGGATCAAAGCCAAAGCTTTACCAGCTTTTGGGCGCAGAATTTCGGCACCTGTAACTATGCAGCGCACGGTGGCTTCTGTTCCGTCAACATGGCTGCGGGCGGCATCTATACGATGGGCGGCGCCTTCTGGGAATTCGGCCAACCTGACTGGGATCACACCAAGCTGTTCATGCTGTTTGGTGTTGCCGAAGATCACGACAGCAACCCGATCAAGATGGGCATCGGCAAGATCAAGGCCCGCGGCGCACGGGTGATCGGCGTCAACCCGATCCGCTCGGGCTATAACGCAGTTGCTGACGATTGGGTCGGGATCACTCCTGGCACCGATGGTTTGTTCATCCTTTCGATGATCCACGTGCTGATGAAGGCCGGCAAGATCGATCTGGACTATCTCAGCCGTTACACCAACGCGCCGGTTCTGGTCGACGCATCCGAAGGCCCCACCAAGGGTCTGTTCCTGCGCGATGAGAACGGCAAACCGCTGGTTGTTGATCGCAACACAGGCGAACTGACGGCGTTTGACAAACCGGGCGTCCGCCCCGACTTGTCGGCGACCTTTGAGAAGGATGGCGTCACCCATCGCCCCGTTTTCCACCTGATGGCCGAACGCTACCTTAGCGACGAATACGCGCCCGAGAAGATCGCCGAGCAATGCGGCATCCCCGCCACCCGGATCCGCGCCATCGCGGGCGAGTTGGCCCGCGTTGCCTTTGACGAGGCGTTCGAGCTGGAGCGCGAATGGACCGATTTCCGCGGCGAAAAACACACCAAGATGATCGGTCGTCCGGTTGCGATGCACTCGATGCGCGGTGTCTCGGCCCATGCCAATGGCTTCCAGACTTGCCGCGCACTGCACGTGTTGCAGATTATCCTTGGCACAGTCGAAGTCCCCGGTGGCTTCCGCTTCAAGCCACCCTATCCCAAACCGGTCGAGGCGCACCCGAGACCGCACTGCAAGGTAACCCCGAATACGCCGCTGGACGGCCCGCATCTGGGCTTTGTTCAAGGGCCAGAGGATCTGGCGCTGAAAGCAGACGGCAGCCCGGCGCGGATCGACAAGGCGTTCACATGGGACAACCCGATGTCCAGCCACGGGCTGATGCATATGGTAATCTCGAACGCACATGCGGGTGATCCCTACAAGATCGACACGCTATTCATGTACATGGCCAACATGTCTTGGAACTCATCCATGAACACCAAAGGTGTCATGGAAATGCTGACGGACAAGGATGAAAACGGCGATTACGTAATCCCGCATATCATCTACTCCGACGCCTATTCGTCTGAAATGGTGGCCTATGCCGACCTGATCCTGCCGGATACCACCTATCTGGAACGGCACGACTGTATCTCGCTGCTCGATCGCCCGATCTGCGAAGCAGATGCTGCAGCCGACGCAATCCGCTGGCCGGTGATTGAGCCCGACCGGGATGTCAAAGGCTTCCAATCGGCGCTGGTCGAACTGGCCAACCGCTTGGGCCTGCCGGGCTTCACCAATGAAGACGGCAGCGCCAAATGGACAGATTACGCCGACTATATCGTCAATCACGAACGCAAGCCCGGCATCGGCCCGCTTGCCGGTTTCCGTGGTGAAAACGGCGATAAGGAAGGCCGCGGCGAGGTCAACCCTGACCAGTTGAACCGCTATATCGAAAACGGTGGCTTCTACGTGGCCCACATCCCCGAAGGCGCGGATTACTACAAACCATGGAACACAGCCTATCAGGATTGGGCGGTCGGCATGGGCATCTATGACAGCCCGCAGCCTTACCTGTTCCAGCTCTATTCCGAGCCGATGCGCAAGTTCCAGCTTGCTGCCGAAGGACATGGCGAACGTCAGCCCCCGGAACACCTGCGGGAACGTATCAAAGAGACGTTGGACCCGATGCCCATCTGGTACGAAACAGACCAGACCGGCAACGAAGGCTTCACTGTCAACGCGCTGACTCAGCGCCCCATGGCAATGTATCACAGCTGGGGAACCCAGAACGCATGGCTGCGCCAGTTGCACGGCCGCAACCCTCTGTATGTTCCGACCAAGCTGATGCGCGAGAATAGCCTGAGCGACGGTGATTGGGCCAAGGTGACCTCGCCGCATGGAGAGATCACGGTTCCGGTCATGGAAATGGCGGCCCTGAACGAAAACACCGTCTGGACCTGGAACGCCATTGGCAAACGCAAAGGCGCATGGGCGCTGCAAGAAGACGCGCCCGAGGCTACCAAAGGGTTCCTGTTGAACCACCTGATCCACGAGCTGCTGCCGCCCAAAGGCGATGGTCTGCGGTGGGCCAACTCTGACCCGATCACCGGTCAGGCAGCCTGGTTCGACCTGAAAGTGAAGATCGAAAAAGCTAACCCACCAACGGATGCGGAAAGCCAACCGGAATTCCCACCGATTGAATCTCCGGTCGGAACTGGACCGAAGGATTTGGCATGGAAGGTAGGCAAATGACCCGGTCCCTGTGTCATCTGGCCATAAATATCGCGGGGTCTGGGGCAGCGCCCCAGTCCGCCCTCACCACAAAAGCGGAGGCAAGGTAGTCATGACCCAGCTCCCCACATCCACCGACCGCAAGATGGGTCTGGTCATCGACCTGGACACTTGCGTTGGCTGCCACGCCTGCGTCATCTCATGCAAAGGCTGGAACACGGAAAACTACGGCGCGCCGCTATCCGATCAGGACGCTTATGGTGCCAACCCGTCCGGCACTTTCCTGAACCGGGTGCATTCCTATGAGGTGCAACCGGCGGAAGGTCACGCCCAGCTGATCCACTTCCCCAAATCCTGCTTGCACTGTGAGGACGCGCCTTGCGTCACCGTTTGCCCCACAGGGGCCAGCTACAAGCGGGTCGAGGACGGCATCGTTCTGGTCAATGAAAGCGACTGCATCGGCTGTGGCCTGTGCGCGTGGTCCTGCCCCTACGGCGCACGTGAACTGGATCAGGCCGAAGGGGTGATGAAGAAATGCACCCTCTGCGTTGACCGTATCTACAACGAAAACCTGCCGGAAGTAGACCGTGTTCCGTCTTGCGTACGCACCTGTCCCGCAGGCGCGCGCCACTTCGGTGATCTGGGCGATGCGGACAGCGATGTCAGCAAACTGGTCGCCGAACGCGGTGGCATGGACCTGATGCCGGAAATGGGCACCAAACCCGTCAACAAATACCTGCCGCCAAGGCCCAAGGATAACGTCGAAGATCAGATCGACATCCTGGCCCCGTTGCTGGCCCCGGTCGCTGAAGAGCCCAAAGGGTTCCTTAGCTGGCTGGACAAGACCTTGGAGAAGCTCTGATGCATCCAGCACCTTCCGTCATCATTTTCACCACCCTGTCGGGTCTTGGCTTTGGACTGTTGTTCTTTTTGAGCCTCGGTCTGCCAGACGTCTCTGGCTGGGTCGCTTTTGTCTTTTTCGCCATCGCCTACGCCCTGTCCGTTGGCGGCCTGATGGCGTCCACCTTTCACCTTGGCCACCCCGAGCGGGCTTGGAAAGCGTTTACGCAATGGAAGACCAGTTGGCTCAGCCGCGAAGGCTGGTGCGCGGTCATCGCTCTGATCGTCATGGGGCTTTATGCGATTGGCGTGATCTTTCTGGGCCAGCGCTGGAGCCTTCTTGGCTGGATCGGTGCGCTGTTTTCGCTGCTGACCGTATTTACCACGTCGATGATCTACACGCAGCTCAAAACCATTCCCCGCTGGAATATGAACCTGACTCCGGCCATGTTCCTCAGCTTCAGCCTTGCGGGCGGCGCGCTGTTGGCCGGGCAGGTCCGAGTGGCACTGCCGCTACTGCTGATCGCTGCTTTGGTGCAGATCCTGTACTGGAAAAAGGGCGACAAAGCACTGGAGGAGTCCGGCACAAATCTGGGCACGGCAACCGGATTGGGCGATCGCGGCACAGTGCGTGCATTCGAGCCTCCTCATACCGGCACCAACTATTTGCTGCGTGAATTCGTTCACGTCGTTGGCCGCAAGCATGCCGAAAAACTGCGCATAATCTCGTTTGCGTTGGCGTTTGTTCTGCCGGTTATCCTGCTGCTGTTGCCATTCGGTCATTTCTTCGCGCTGCTGGCTGTGCTGTCCCATCTGGCCGGTGTTGCGACGTCACGCTGGCTGTTCTTCGCACAGGCCGAGCATGTCGTCGGGCTGTATTACGGCAAACGATAGGGGCCTCTGTCCCCGTCGCGGCTAGCCGCGACTCCCCCGGGAAATTTTTTGGCCAGATGAAGTCTGGATCCGGAATAAAAAAAGGCGGCACTCGAGGTTCGAGGCCGCCTATTTCTTTTTTGAATTCGCTTTAGATAAGGCCTGCGTGCTGGAGCGCCGCGTCAATCGCGGATTTGGTGCTGCTTTCCAGCCCGGACAGGGGCGAGCGGACTTCTTCGCTGCACAGACCCAATTTGCTGAGCGCGTATTTGGCACCCACGAGGCCGGGCTCGATAAAGATCGCTTCGTGCAGGGGCATCAGGCGGTCCTGATACTCCAACGCTTTGGCATAGTCGCCGTTCAGCGTCGCCTGCTGGAATTCGGCACACAGTTTGGGTGCGACGTTCGCGGTGACCGAAATACAGCCCACACCGCCATGCGCGTTGAAACCAAGCGCCGTCGCGTCCTCGCCTGACAACTGGCAAAAGTCCGGGCCGCAGGACGCGCGCTGTTGGCTGACGCGGGCCAGATCTCCGGTTGCGTCCTTTACACCGACGATGCGTGGCAGTTTCGCCAACTCACCCATGGTTTCAGGGGTCATGTCGATGATTGACCGACCGGGAATGTTGTAGATGATGATCGGAATATCCGCGCAATCATGCAGCGCACGGAAATGCATCAGCAGACCCTTTTGCGTGGGCTTGTTGTAATATGGCGTCACGACCAGAGCTGCATCGGCGCCTACTTTCTGCGCGAATCGCACAAACCGGATGGCCTCAACAGTGTTGTTTGACCCGGCACCTGCGATCACAGGAACACGACCAGCCGAGGCTTTGACAACCTCGTCGACAACAGTTTCATGCTCTTCGTGGCTCAGAGTGGGGCTTTCGCCGGTGGTGCCAACGGGAACCAGCCCGGTGGAGCCTTCCTGAATCTGCCATTCCACCAAGTGTTTGAGCGTCTTCAGGTCCAACTCGCCGTTGCTAAACGGTGTGACGAGGGCTGGCATAGAGCCTTTGAACATGACACGCTCCTTAGGTGCAGTTTGTAATTTTTACGCCTCGGTTTGCCAGAAATCTGTCTTTCTTGAGTTGAACCCGACGGCGCAAGCTTTATCCTGAATGGCTGTATCCTTGGTTGGTTGGGAAATGCAAGGGATGACACGCTTTCTGGCGTTTTTGACGGTCGTAATTCTGATTTCGGGCACACAAGTGCGGGCGGACGCCGCAGGTGATCTGCGGGCCGGTATGAATGAAATGCGCAAGGGGGACTGGAATGAAGCCCTGCGTGTTTCTGGTGCGCGGGGTTCAGTGTCTCGGGACATCATCGTCTGGCACTGGCTGCGCGAAGGGTTTGGCAGTTCGGGTGACGTTCTGGTGTTTTTGGATCGTCGTCCAGACTGGCCTGGTCTGGCCTGGTTGCGGCGCAAAAGTGAGCCCGCCTTCACTGGCGCCGATCCGGACCGCGTTCTTAGATTCTATGCCGAACAGCCGCCGCAAACCGCAGAGGGTGCGTTGAACTATGCAGTCGCATTGAAGGCAAAGGGTCGTCAGGGAGACGCTGAGGCTGACATCGTCGCAGCCTGGCGGACGATGCCAATGGGCTCGGGTCTGCAAAAAGACTATCTTGAGAATTTTGGCAAGTTGCTGAAACCGCATCACGCCGCACGCCTGGACCGAATGCTATGGGACAACCATCTTGTCAGTGCAAGTCAGATGCTGCCGCTGGTCAGCGCCGATCAGCGCAAACTGGCTGAGGCGCGGATCGGTCTTCAGAAACGGCAACCCGGTGTCGACGGCAAGGTGGCGGCAGTTCCGAAATCGCTGGTCGATTCACCGGGCTTGGCTTTTGACAGGTTCGTCTGGCGTGACAGGAAAGAGTTGGACGACAGCGCGATAGACTTGATGCTGGCGCGCTCTAACGGCCCTGATGCGTTGGGGGAACCTGACAAATGGGCCGAAGGCCGTCGCCGGTTGGCCCGGCTTGAGATGCGAAATGGGGACCAGAACCGCGCCTATCAGATTGCTGCCAATCACCACATGACGCCGGAAATGGGCTATGGTTATGCCGATCTGGAGTGGTTTTCCGGGTTTCTGGCCTTGCGGAAGCTGAATGATCCTGCGACCGCGATCCGGCATTTCCAGAACTTCTCGGACGCGGTGAAATCGCCGATCTCGAAAGGGCGCGCCGGGTATTGGTTGGGTCGTGCTTATGCCGCCCATGGTGACGCCGAAAAAGCCTATGACGCCTATGCGATGGGTGCAGATTATCAATCCTCTTTCTACGGCTTGCTGGCGGCAGAGCAGATCGGGCGTCCTTTCGATAGTGAACTGGCCACCCCCCGCCGGGCGCCACACTGGAAGCAAGCTGAGTTCGCCAATTCAAGTGTGCTGGAGGCGGGGCTACTGCTGCTGAAGGCTGACGAGGACACCCTGTCTGAACGGTTCCTGACCCATCTGGTTGAAGGGTTGGACCCGGTTCAGGCCAATCAGTTGGGCGATTTGGTGATCGAGTTGAAGCAGCCGCATCTGGCCGTGATGATCGCCAAACGCGCCGCAACAGTCGGCCTGGTTTTGCCAGCCGCGTATTACCCGGTACACCCGGTTGCCGACATGGGTCTGCCCATGGCCAAGGAAATGACACTGGCCATTGCCCGTCGGGAAAGCGAGTTTGACCCGGTTGTGATCAGCGGTGCCGGAGCGCGCGGGCTGATGCAGGTCATGCCGGCCACGGCAAAGCTTGTGGCCAAGGAACTGGGTATCCTAAGTGGCCACAAGACGATCAAGCTGACCTCGGATTGGCAATATAACGCGAAGCTGGGTGCCAATTACCTGTCCGGTCTGGCCGCTGATTTCAACGGAAACGTTGTGATGATGGCTGCCGGATATAACGCAGGTCCGCGTCGACCGATGTCGTGGATGGATCGCTATGGCGACCCGCGCGCAGGTGAAATCGACGTGGTCGACTGGATTGAGGCGATCCCGTTCAGCGAAACCCGCAACTACGTGATGCGTGTGTCGGAAAGCCTGCCGGTTTATCGCGCCCGTCTTGGCCAACCTGCCTTACCGATCCCGTTCTCGCAGGAACTAATCGGGTCAACGCTGGCGTCTTTCGCGCCATAGGGTGAACAGCCCGGCGGCGACAACCAGCGCTGCGCCTATGACCACTTCGGGGCGCAGCGTTTCACCAAAGACCGAGATTCCCAGGATCGCGCTCCAGACCAAGTGGAAATAGGCGAAGGGCTGCACCGCGCTGGCCTCGGCCATCTCATAGCATTTGATCAACAACCAGTGGCCCAGAACGCCGCTCACGCATAGCAGCGCCATCCAGGCCCAATCCGTTTGGGCCATCGGTTCCCAGAACCACATTCCCACTAGCGTCATGGCGACGGCACCACTGACGCCTGTCCAGAAAAAGCTGGTGGCGGAATTGTCCCGGCGGGACACGTAACGGGTCAGCAAACCATAGACTGCAAACATGAAAGCCGAGATCAGTGGTACAATGGCCCAAGGGTTAAAGACACCCACGCCGGGCTGGAGGATGATCAGAACACCGATGCACCCAACGCCGATTGCGGCCCAGCGTCGCCAGCCGACCTGTTCGCCCAATACCGGCCCGCTGAGAGCGGCGATCAACAACGGGTAGCAGATGAAAACGGCCATCGCGTCGATCAGGCCCAGAACGGTGAAACTGAACACTGCGACGCAGATCTCGGCCGCCAGCAGCAGGCCACGAAATATCTGCAGCTTCAGCTGGCTTGTCTGGGTGGTGGCCTTCAATCCGCCGGGCGCACGTGCGGCCAAAGCGATGACAAAGGCGGCGAAGAACCAATAGCGGATCATCACGACCATGTATGTGTTGTATGTTCCCGCCAGATGGCGCGAAATACCGTCCTGCAGCGCAAAGACGATGGTCGCCCCGACCATCAACGCTATCCCGGCGCGCGTATTGTTCTGCTGTGTCATGATTTGACCGCACGGGTCATGTGGCGCTTGCGGCCATAGCCGGGTGCGCGCGTAACAGTGAAACCGGCATCCTCAAGCCCCCGTCGCACGAACCCGGCGGCGGTATACGTCGCCGCCGTCCCACCAGTGGCCGTGTGGTCGGCGACCTGCTGCATCAGGTCTGCACCCCATAATTCGGGGTTTTTAGCCGGAGAGAACCCATCCAAAAACCACGCATCGGCGGCACCTTCCCATTCTTGCAGGGTTTGTCGCGCGTCGCCTTCAACAACCTCAAGCCGCAAGGTGCCCAAATCACATGTGCCGCCCTGCCATTGCGCAAGGAACCGGTCAGACCATGGCGCAACCGCAGGGAAGGCCGCAAGGGCGCGGGACATGTCGGCAGGCTCCATCGGATAGGCTTCAAAACTTGTAAAGGTCAGGGGCGTGGTCTGGCCCGATCTCTCCCATTCGGACCAGACGGTCAGCATGTTCAATCCGGTGCCAAAACCCAGCTCTGCTATGTGAAACCCCGGTGTAAACCGTGCGGGCAGGTCATTGCCTGCCAGAAACACATGGCGCGTCTCTTCCAGCCCGTTCTGCAATGAATAATACGGGTCGTCGAAACGATCCGAGACGGGGATCTGATCCTCTGTCCACGTCAGTTCGGCGCGCTGGTCTGCCATCGGGGAATCCTGTAGCTAAGCGGCGCGACACTGAACAAGGTAAAGGGGAATGGCAATGGTCGATGTGACGGTGCGCGGTGCAGGGATTTTCGGCCTGTCAATCGCGTGGACCTGTGCCCGGCGCGGCGCAAAGGTGCAGATCGTCGATCCCTTTGGCCCCGGCGCCGGGTCCAGCGGTGGTCTGGTTGGCGCGCTGGCGCCGCATGTGCCAGAAAACTGGAATTCCAAGAAGGCGTTTCAGTTCGACAGCCTGATCATGGCTGAACCGTTCTGGACTCAGGTCGAAGCCACAGGCGGCGTTTCACCCGGTTATGCGCGGCTGGGGCGGCTGCAACCCATCGCCGACACCCAAACGTTGGATCTTGCCCATGCTCGCGCGGGCACGGCGGCTGAACTGTGGCAGGGTCGCGCTGAATGGCGGGTCGTCGAAACAGCCGCAGTCGGTGCATGGTGCCCGCCCAGCCCGACAGGGTTTGTCATCCATGATACGCTGAGCGCCCGCATGCATCCACGCCGGGCCTGTGCGGCGTTAGTTGCGGCATTGGCTGTGATGGGGGTTGAGGTCGTAGCCGACGCACCGGACCGTGGGCAGGTTGTCCATGCAACCGGGCTTGCCGGACTTCAGGAACTGAGCGAGGCGTTTGGCAAAACAGTCGGCAACGGCGTCAAGGGACAGGCGGCTCTGTTGCGGTTCGATGCGGGTAAGGTTCCGCAGCTGTTTGCAGACGCGATCCACTTCATACCGCATGCGGACGGGACATTGGCAATCGGATCGACCTCTGAGCGTGACTATGACGATCCGACCAGCACGGACGCGGCTCTGGATGACGTTTTGGACCGGGCGATGCGGGCCGTTCCCGTCCTGCATGGCGCAGAAGTCATCGAACGATGGGCAGGTGTACGACCGCGCAGCAAAAGCCGCGCGCCGATGCTGGGCGCGCACCCGCTGCACAAAGGTCAATTCATCGCCAATGGTGGCTTCAAGATCGGCTTTGGCATGGCCCCGAAAGTAGCTGAGGTCATGGCGGATCTGGTTCTTGAGAACCGGGACGCGATCCCGAGTGACTTCAGACCCGAAGCATCACTCTGATCGCGGGACAAACTCGGCGGACATGCATTGCCGCCCATCTGGTCCGCGCACCCACATCCCTTG
This sequence comes from Ruegeria sp. CDSB113, assembly GCF_059611045.1. NCBI lineage: Bacteria > Pseudomonadati > Pseudomonadota > Alphaproteobacteria > Rhodobacterales > Roseobacteraceae > Ruegeria > Ruegeria sp. CDSB113. The sequence continues at coordinate 123,112 of NZ_JBXWOU010000008.1, read as the reverse complement.
GCCATTCCGGCACAAGGTCGCCGTCTCAGAGTGCATCAGCGGCGATGACGCGCGAAATGAGAACTGAGCCAAGGGACCTGCCAGATCCTCGACAAACTGCATCAATAGCTGTGCCAGCAAAGGGCCATGAACGACCAGACCGTCATAGCCTTCGACATCCCGCGCGTAGTCCAGATCGTAATGGATACGGTGCCCATTGAAGGTCAGCGCCGAGTATCGGAACAGCAATGTGCTGTCGAAGGTGACGTCTCGCCTGTGGGTTTCATCGGTACGGGCCACGGGTGCCTTGGGCTTGATGTCAGTATCCGAAGGGTCAGGCCGATAGACCAGATCCTGCCATTCGCTCAGACACAATTGACCGTCCTGAGAAATCTCGTGTCGCAGGGTAACAAACCCCAGCGGTCCCGTCCGTCCGGTTTTTGTCGCCGCACTTTCAAGAACAGACCGGCGCACGGCTTTTGAGCCCGCGACCAGCGGCGCGTGAAACTGCAACCGTCCCCCGGCCCACATCCGACGTTGCAAGCCCATATCGGGGATCAGACCGCCCCCAACCTTTGGATGCCCGTCCCGCCCCAAACTGGCAGGCAGCTGAGGGGACCAGAAATACAGCTGGTGAAAGAACGACGGCAGTTGATCGCCGGCTGTGACCCTGTCCTTGGAAGCAAGCGCGGCCAGTAGCGCGGAGGCGCGGGCCGGGTCCATCACATCTGTCTGTATATCCTCAGTCATGGTGGGAGGTTATGTAGACGGACCTGCCCCGGCAAGCGGCGTCTTGATCTCAGAACCCGGCCTCAGCCCGCAGTTTCTGCATCAGTGTTCGCAGAGAGCTTTCATAACGGTCGCTCAGCAATTTGCCCTGCTCGTCAAACTCGTTCGAGCTGCTGGCCAGATGAATTTCCGGACCCTGCAGGATACGAGGCTGGAACGGAACCATATAGCCGCGCAGAACCATCTGCGCCCGTTCGCCACCTGCGCGTCCTGCGGCGGCTGACATCACGGCAACCGGTTTGTCGGCCCAGGGGCGGCCATCTGTTCGGCTAACCCAGTCCAAAGCGTTTTTCAGAACACCCGACGGGCCTTTGTTGTATTCCGGAGTGGAAATGATCACGGCATCAGCCTGCGCGATCTGATCGGACAAGGTTTGCACTGCGGCAGGAATGCCCTCGCCATCCTCAAGATCACCATCATAAAGCGGCAGGTTCAGATCGGCTTCGATATGTGTCCCCGGCTCGAACAGCCGTGCCGCTTCGCGCAGCAATTTGCGGTTGGTCGCGCTTTGGCGCAATGAGCCGGACAGGCTCAGAAGTATGGGGTCAGACATTGGGAAACTCCGGTTCGGGTGTTTCCCAATAGCTAGCGTAACTTTCGCGCGCACCAAAGACCGGATGACGCGCAGTCAATGTGCGAAAAATGGGCACCCGAAAGTGCCCATGTCATTATGTGTTTCCGTTCGGAATGATCTCGATGTCGACCCGGCGGTTCTGGGCCTTCCCCTCGGGCGTCAGGTTAGAGGCAATCGGGCGGTTTTCGCCCTGGCCGATGGTCGAGATGCGAGCACCGCTTACGCCATTTGCCTGAAGAATATCCGCGACAGACCGCGCACGGCGTTCGGACAGGCCCTGATTATACGCGGCGTCGCCGTCACTGTCGGTATTGCCGATGACCTGCACGTTCGAGTTGGGGTAATTCACCAGATTCTGCCCCACCCGGACCAGATCGGCCCGCAGTGCCGGGCGCACGGTCGCGCTGTCGGTGTCAAAGGTGATATCATTCGGGACGGTCACAATCAGCCGGTCGCCTGCGTTGGTAACGATGATGCCCTGATTGGCCAGTTGCTGACGCAGTTCTGCTGCTTGTTTGTCTAGTTGGTTGCCTATCAGGCCGCCTCCTGCTGCACCGATTGCTCCGCCTGCCACGGCCCCCAAAAGTGGATCAGATCCATTGGCAATAGCGCCAACACCTGCGCCGATCAGACCGCCAAGGATCGCACCCTGCTTGGCGTTCTGGTTCGGATCCGAGGGCAGGTTCAGCGTGCCGGGGTCCGTACAGGCCCCCAAAAACATGGCCGAACACAGCCCTGCGGCAAGAACACTCTTGGAAATCGTCATGAAATCACCTTCTGCTCTGGGGCCCGTTCACCGAACCCGCTTTGTTTGGCGCAGTATATCGCGTTACCTTATCTTAGGCTCAAGCAACAATCGGGTGAAGTCGGCAAATTACCGCCGTTCAACAGGATCCAATTGGTTCTGGTCTTGCCAGATAGCCCGCAGAGGCTCCCCCTGCCCGCAGAAATGATCGTCTGTAGCGTCGCAGGCCCAAATGCGATCCGTGCGAAAATGGCGAAACCCATTCCTCATCTCGCACCACGCTGCAAGCATCGTGCATTCGATGTGATAGATCAGGGCAACAGGCCTGACGATCCGTTCAGTCCGTTCGCCTTCGGCACTCACATAGGTGATGCGAATTTTGCGTTCAGAGCGAATGGCCTCGCGATAGTTTACGACAGGCACGCACCCCTTGGCCGGATCATCCATCGGTGCACCCCATGGGGCGACTTGCAGCCAATCCGCAGGCGCGCGCAAAGCGTCGATCTTTCGGCAAACACGGTCCGCAGCTTGTTGCAGGGTGCTATCCCCGGTGCGCGCCAGCATCGACAACCCGACCCACAGCGCCTCGACCTCTTCAGCGTCAAAATTCAACGGCGGCAGGTCGTATCCCCGCCGCATCAAGTATCCCACGCCGGCTTCACCCTCGATCGGGGTTCGCTGTGCCTGCAAAGCGGCGATATCGCGATAGACGGTACGCGCAGACACTTCCAGTTTTTCTGCAAGCGCCTCCGCCGTCACAGGCATTTCGGCCGAACGCAGGATCTGGATGATTTCAAAAAGGCGGGTTGAACGGCGCATAAGGTTCTCCGGGCGGTCTGCTGACATCCTAGCACACCCCACTGACAGGGTGGTGTCAGGAGTGATCTGCGATCTTTGGAAAACAAACCAAAGGAGGTCGACCATGCCATACCTCGACAATCACGTGATGATGACATTGAAACTGGACCGCTGGGCGCAGGATCACACTTTGCGTGCGTTCGAGATCGAACGTGAAATTATGGCTGCCCGTCAGCCCTGCGCACCGCGCAAACGGACCAAGCGGTTCTCGCTGGGCAACCTTAAGATGCTGTGGACAAGCACGGCCTGAGGTCAGAAATCAGCCGGGGCGCGGAATTTCATCGAAACTCCGCCCTCGGGGCTTTTTAGGCGCAGTTCCTCAGAATGCAGCATCAGACGCGGGAATTCGCGCGCTTCGCCCTCGGCGTAGAATGGATCGCCCAGAATCGGGTGGCCCAGCGCCAGCATATGAACGCGCAGCTGATGCGACCTGCCCGTTTTTGGGAACAATCGGACGCGCGTTGTCTCACCTTCGAATTTCACGAACCGCCAGTCAGTGACGGCGGATTTTCCAGTCTCATGACAGACCATCTGGCGCGGACGGTTGGGCCAATCAACGATCAACGGCAGATCAACGGTTCCTGACTTTTGCCCGATGCGCCCCCAAACGCGCGCAACATAGGTTTTGCGGGTCTGACGCTTTTCAAACTGCATGCTCAGATGCCGCTGTGCGTGCGGTGACTGGGCAAACACCATGACACCCGAGGTATCCCGATCCAACCGATGCACTAGTAAAGCCTGCGGAAACGCCGCCTGCACGCGGATCAACAGGCAATCGGCCAGATGCGCGCCACGCCCCGGCACAGACAACAACCCCGAGGGCTTGTTCACCACGATCAGCTGCGCATCCTCATGCAGCACATCCAACGGCGTATTCGGGGGATCATAGGTCTCGCTCATGCGCGCCTGCCTATCGCACGGCGTAGGTTCCCGCAACGTCGGCCTTGCCTGAACGGATCGGTTCAGCAACTCTCAGACTTAAAGCGGAGGAGAGACCATGCACCCCACAATCGAACGCATGCAAGACGTTGTCGCCAAGGGCGATGAAACCCTGATCCACGAATTGCTGGCCGAAGACGTACGGTTTTCCCCGCCAACTTACTACAGCACCTGGACCGGACGCGACCCGGTGGCGGCTGTTCTGGGTCACGTGGGACAGGTGTTTTCCGACTTCCGCTATCGCCGGATTATGGGTGAAGGCAAAGATTGGGCCTTGGAATTTCAATGCAAGGTCGGGGATCTGGACGCGGTCGGCGTCGATCTGATCACATTGAACGATGAGGGTCTGATACAGGAATTCGAGGTCGTCATGCGCCCTTACAAGACCATTGGTGCCCTGCGCGAGGCGATGATGGCTCGGGTTATGACGGACCCCCGATTCCTCGAATACAAAAACGCGCTCAGCTAACCATGACTGCCCCGATTGCCGCCGATCAGATATTGCGTGTCCCGCTACTGCCGGTTCTGGCTGCACAAGCGATTTCCGTGCGTCGTAACGCTCAGCTGCTGCCGGAACCGTCCGGCCCGCGCCAAGGGCGCGAAGGGCGCGGCCCCCGGTTGCGGCTGCTCATCGCTGGCGACAGCTCGGCAGCGGGTGTGGGGGCGGGGCGACAGCAACAGGCGCTTTCGGGGTTTCTGGTGGCGCGGTTGGCCCGCCATTACAGCGTGGAGTGGCGACTGGAGGCCACGACGGGCCACACAACACAGGATACGCTGGAACGATTGAACCGCCTTGAAGGCAACTATGACGCCGCCGTGACAGCCTTGGGAGTCAACGACGTCACGCGTGGAGTATCCCGGCAAAAGTTCACGGCTTTGCAGACCCAACTTCTGGATCATCTGACGAGCAACCTGGGTGTTCGACGTGTCGTGGTTACTGCCGTGCCACAAATGAACCGTTTTCCGGCCCTGCCCCAGCCGCTGGCCTGGGCACTGGGGCGACAGGCGGCCCGGCTGGACCGGGGTTTGCAAAAGGCCGCTGCGACATTCCCGCAAGCCCGGCACCTGTCATTGGAGTTTCCGGATGACCCGGCACTGGCTGCTCCGGACGGATATCACCCAAGCCCCAAAGCCTATCGCTTGTGGGCAGAGGCCGCAGCCGACTTATTGCATCAGCGCTGACCCCGCATCTGACGGATCATCGGGATCGTATAGACCACCAAAGCCGCCCAGATCAGCGGGAAGGCGATCATACGGCCCCGATCGATCTGTTCCCCGAACACGGTAATCGCAGTGATAAAGATCATCGTCGGCGCGATGTACTGCAGGATTCCCATTGTGGACAACCGCACCAATTTGGCCCCGTTGGCATAGACCAATAGCGGAACAGCGGTGACAATGCCGGCACAGGCCAGCAGCATGGTGTCCCCAGCGGCAGCGCCAAAGTGGCCGGTTCCTTTTGCCCCCAACCAGGTGATATAGACCAAGGCTGGGATCAGCAGGATCAGAACCTCTAGCAGAAAGCCCTGATTGGGACCGATGGGCAGCGAGCGTTTGAAGAAAGCATAAAAACCCCAACTGACCGTCAGGGCCAGCGCGGCCCACGGCAGCCGACCCGCTTCGACGATCAATACCAACACACCCAAAGCAGCTAACCCCACCGCCGCCAATTGCGTACGATTCAAAGGCTCACGTAACAGGATTGCCCCTAGCGCAATGCTGAACAGCGGGTTGATGTAATAGCCCAACGCTGCGTCCAATGCGTTACCGCTGGCAATCGCCCAGACATAAATGGCCCAATTCACCGAGATCAAAGCCGCTGTCAGACAGGCCATGCCCAGCATTTTCGGGTTTTGTAAGGCGGCCTTCAAATCCCTGGTCCGCCCCAACGCCACCAGCAACAGCCCGGCCACAGGGACCGACCATACAATCCGGTGCGCCACGATCTCGACCGGCCCGATATGCGCCAGAGCTTTCATGTAAAGCGGCAGGAAACCCCATAGAACGTAGGCGGTCACCGCCAGAGCCAATCCTTTTGGCGTGTCCTCATTCTGGGGTGATGTTGCGGCGTCCGCCATCATGGATCTCCGGGTGATACCGTTTGTCTATACGGCTGTTCCGGAGGGTTTGGAAACTGCGAAAACCGTGAACGGTCGCATCAAGAAAATTGATATGTACCAATAAAACGGGGCGCTAAGGCGCCCCGTGTGTCGAACCTTTGCGTTAAACTTTAACGCGCTCGGATTTTGGGTCGTACATCGGCTTGAGCGACGCCTCGGCTTTGACTTTGACGCCGCACACATCGATCTCGTAGGTCGAAGCCAATACGTCAGCGGCCTTTTCGCCTTCGCAGGGCACATAACCCAGACCGATCGCACCGCCCAGCGTGTGGCCATAGTTGCCCGAGGACAGATAGCCCACATACTCGCCGTCCCGGATGATCGGTTCGTTATGGAACAACAGCGGTTCCGGATCGGTCAACTTGAACTGAACCAGGCGGTTATGTGGTCCGCTTTCCTTGCGCGCGATCACCGCCTCACGCCCGATGAAATCGCTGCCCTTGTCGACCTTGACCGCAAAACCAAGACCGGCATCGACGACGTGGTCCTCGCAGGTGATGTCATGGCCGAAGTGGCGGAAGCCTTTTTCGATCCGGGCGCTGTCCATCATGTGCATCCCGCACAGTTTTAGCCCCATATCGTGCCCTGCTTCGTGCAGGGTTTCGAACACGTGACCTGCCATGTCGGACGAGACGTAGATTTCCCAGCCAAGCTCTCCCACATAGGTCACGCGGTGTGCTCGAGCCAGACCCATGCCGATCTCGATATCCTGCGCGGTGCCAAACGGATTGGTCGCGTTGGTGAAATCGTTGGGCGAGACCTTCTCAAGCAGCGTACGCGCATTTGGACCCATGATCGCCAAAACACCCTCACCCGCCGTGACATCGGTGATGACGACGTTGAAGTTGCCCGCATGGCGCTGCATCCAGGTCTGGTCAGCCAAACGGGTCGCTGCCGGGGTCACCACCAGATAAGCGGTCTCGGTCAGGCGGGTGACGGTCACGTCCGCCTCAATCCCGCCTGCGCGGTTAAGGAACTGAGTATAGACGATCTTGCCATTCGGGACCGAGTAATCGCCCCCGCCGATATAGTTCATGAACGCTTCGGCATCAGGACCGTCGACGCGGATCTTGCCGAACGACGACATGTCGTACATGCCGACATTCTCGCGCACGGCTTTATGCTCGGCAGTCGAGTTCTCGAACCAGTTCTGGCGTTTCCAGCTGTACTGATACTCGCGCTCCTGCCCTTCATTCGCGAACCAGTTGGCTCGTTCCCAGCCTGCCAGTTCGCCCATGACCGCGCCCTGTTCCAGCAGGTGGTGGTGGAACGGGGTCCGACGCACGCCGCGCGCAGTGGCCTTTTGGCGATAGGGATAATGGTCAGCGTAGAGCAGGCCTAGGGTCTCTTTCGAGCGCTCAAACAGGTACTGCTTATTCCCCTGGAACGGCTGCATCCGGCTGATGTCCACGTCTCCCAGATCGAACGGTTTTTCACCGCTGTCCATCCATTCGGCCAGCGCCATGCCAGCGCCACCGGCGGACTGGATGCCAATCGAGTTGAAGCCCGCCGCGACCCAGACATTGTCCATCTCAGGCGCGAGGCCCAGATGATAGGCGTCATCGGGGGTAAACGACTCGGGCCCGTTGAAGAAGGTATGGATACCGGCCTCGGCAAGCATCGGCATACGTTCACACGCGGCTTCGAGAATCGGTTCGAAATGGTCGAAATCCTCGGGCAGCTGGTCGAATTCAAAGGTGTCAGGAATACCGTCCATCGCCCAGGGCTTGGCATTCGGTTCAAATGCACCCAACAGGATTTTACCTGCGTCCTCTTTGTAATACGCGCATTCATCGGGAACGCGCAGAACCGGCAACTGAGTCAAACCGTCGATATTTTCGGTCACGATGTAGAAGTGTTCGCAGGCGTGCAACGGCACGTTCACGCCAGCCATCTGGCCGACCTGATGCCCCCACATACCGGCGCAGTTCACCACCATGTCGCATTCGATATGACCTGAAGCGCTGCCGTCATCCGCGACCCAGTCTACTCCGGTCACCTTGCGGCCCTGCTTGACGATGTCGGTGACTTTCACACGTTCTTTGACGATACCGCCACGCTGACGGGCGCCCTTTGCCAGCGCTAAGGCAATGTTGGCCGGGTCACCCTGACCATCCAGCGGTAAGTAAACAGCACCCTTCACGCCTTCGAGGTTGATGTGGGGATACAGCTCCTGAACACGTTCATTCTCGATTTCTTCGACCTCGACGCCGAAAGCGCGCGCCATGGCCGCCTGACGGTAGATCTCTTCTTTGCGCTCTTCGGTTAGCGCAACAGTGATTGATCCACAGCGTTTAAAGCCTGTGGCCACACCGGTTTCTTCTTCGAGCGAGCCATAGAGTTCCTGGCTGTATTTCGCCAGCTTTGTCATGTTCGCCGTTGCGCGCAGCTGAGCGATCAGACCCGCCGCATGCCAGGTCGTGCCGCTGGTCAGCTGCTTACGCTCCAGCAGGACAACGTCTTTCCAGCCTTTCTTGGTCAGGTGATACGCCACCGAACATCCGATGACACCGCCACCGATAATGACAACACGGGCCTTGTTTGGAAGATCAGCCATTCTCATGATTCCGCTTTATGAGTTTCCACCCAAAATGACACGAAAGAGCGACACAGAATGCACGAAAAACGTCAGCCCATTTGCAAAAATCAACGTTGTTTGACTTGCCGTTTTTCGCGTCTCAGCACAAAGGGGGTTACGCCGAAGAAGCTTTTGTAGACCGACGAGAAACCGTTGGGAAACCCGCAGGCAAGACCAATTTCGCGAACACTCATCGTTGTGTTAAGCAGCAAGTTATTGGCCTTGGCCAGCCGCATTTCGCGGTAAAATCCGTTTGGTGTGGTTCCGAAATAGTTCTTGAACTTCCGTTCCAGCGATCGGTTCGAAAGCTTTAGCGCTTCGACGATTTCGTTAATCGGCAGCGGGTCTTCGATATTGGCCTGCATCACCTTGATGCACTGGTCCAGTTTGGCGTCACCTGTAGCGGTGGTCTTTGATCCGGAAAATGGCTGGAGAGACGAGAAATCCCGGATGTTTTCGTGCAGCATGATGTCGGCCACGGTCATTCTTGTTGGCCCTGAAATATGACGCCCGATCACAGCCAGCGCGACATCGGTAGTGGCCTCCATCCCCGCGCAGGTCACCACGGCGCCCTGTTCTGTTGCAATCGACAGTTTGGCCTCGAACTGGGCGCGGCGCTCACGCAGGAAGGACGCGTTTTCCCAATGGGTCGACATGTCCTCGGTCCCCTGCTCGTCGATATACCGGCTTGCAGCTTCAGACAGCAAAAAGACCTGTGCACCGCGGTACGTGTAGTCGGATACAACACGCCCCAGCGACAGATCAGGATGATCGGGGTCGGAATTTCCGATGACGAACAAATAGTCCGCGTTGGGCTGCGACGGAATGCGGTCGGTCTGGATCGTCGCCTCGCTGCTGCTGGCGACCGGGCCACCCCTGAGAGAGCGATAGGCATAGGTGAATGGCGGGCTCGGGCAAACGCGGTTGGCCAGCCGCAGCACCTCAACCAATGACGCCAGTTCCAGCAGCACATAGCCCGGCGCGACAACGATGTCGAAATGTCGCTGCGCGTTAGAAGCCGGGATGTTCGACGGCGATGGCATCACTTTCCTCTCAGACAATCCGGTGCCCGGCGGACAGCAATCGGCCGGCAAGGACCTCTATGTGATCCGGCCCGACTTCGCAGCATCCGCCAACAATCGTTGCCCCCTGCGCTACCCATTCCATGGCATGATCGGCATAAGCCTCGGGTCCAAGATCGCGGCGTTGTGTCAACACGTCGACAGTCGGCGCGTCTTTCAGGAAATCCTGTGCAATCCCTGTGAACCCGTTTGCATAGGCCCCAAATGGTCGCCTCATCGTGGCTATGACCTTGAGCGCGGCGGGAATAGCCTCGGGGCGCGAACAGTTTATCAGAACAGCGTCAGGGTTAAACCGATCCACAAGAGGCGCAATATCGGCAAGCGGTTCACCAGACCGCAGCCGTGTTCCGTCATCATCCATAACGGATAGCGCAAGCCAGACCGGCTTGGCCGCATCGATCGTACCACGCAGGGCCCCTTCGGCCTCTTGTACCGAGGAAACGGTTTCGATCAGGAATAGGTCGACGTCATCGGACATGAGGGTAACCAACTCGGCAAACTTTTCAGCGGCGTCTTCCACATCAGGGTTCAGATCGGGGCGATAGGACGCCAGCAAAGGACCCAGTGCCCCGGCGATGCGCCCGGAACCGCCCTTGCGTGCGTGGTTCGCCTGGGTAACCGCAGCACGGACTAGGTCGGGCAGTTGATCCTCCATATCCAGACGTTCCAGCCGAGAGCGATGGACCGCGTAGGTGTTAGTCGTTGCAACCGTCGCGCCACGGCGGAAGTACTCGGCATGGACCTTTTCCACCAGTTCCGGGTGGTCGATCATCACGCGCGTCGACCACAGCGGCGTGGGCTTGTCCCCGCTGCGTTTGACCAGTTCTTGCCCAATCGAGCCATCCAAAAGCGTGATATCCGCCATTTGCCAACCTCCCTACGGAATTAGAACGAGTTTTCCCGGCAGCGCCTTGGACTGAAAGTCCTCCTGCGCCTTAGCGATGTCTCTTAGTGGATAGGTCTTGGAAACCAAAGGCTTGATGCGGCCCGTATTCATCATCTCGACAAGGCGGCCAAAGACTTCAAATGCCTGATGTGTGCAGCCGTGAATCGTGATGTCGCGCAGGTAGATCTCACGCAGGTCAGCCGAAACGATTGGTCCTGCGATTGCGCCTGAAACAGCATAGTGCCCGCCGGGTTTCAGGGCCAGGATCAGGCCGGGCCATGCCGGGCCTCCGACCACGTCGATCACGACGTCGAACATGTCCTTGGGCAGCGGCGCGTTGCGGTCAAAGGTGTCCACGGCCCCCTGCGCTTTGACCACCTCGGCCTTGGCTGAACCCGTAACGCCCCAAACCGTCGCCCCGCGCAGCGCAGCCAGTTGCACGGCGGCAAGGCCCACGCCACCCGAGGCACCGGTAACCAGCACCTTATGCCCGGCAGTCACGCCAGCACGGGTCAATAGATTTTCGGCTGTGCCAAATGCACAGGGGATGGCGGCGATTTCGACATCTGACAGAGGTGAGGTCGTCACGTCGTACAGGTCGTCGGCCTGAACCAGACAATATTGCGCAAATGCTCCGTCGATTTCAGAGCCTAATGCGATAAAGCCAGTCGGATTGCCGGGGCGTGGGCGCGGCAAGTTGATCGGGCAGGTCACCCGTTGCCCGGCTTGAAACCCGGTCTCTTGCCCTGCCAATTCGACTATCCCACACAGATCGCCACCCTGAATGCGCGGAAACGCCAACGCACCTCCCCATCCTCCGGCATCAACATCCTGATCAACGGCGTCCGTTGCCCCGGTCACGTCCGAGGAATACCAGCCGACCCGTGTATTGATGTCGGTGTTGTTTACCCCTGCAGCCGCGACCCGAACCAGAACCTGCCCCGGACCAGGCGTTGGGACCGGAATATCCTCGCGCCATTCCAGCGCTTCGGGACCGCCGTGGCGCGTCAGGTAAACGCCGGACATTTTCGTGGGCGTGGTCATCTTTAGACCCTGTCTTCCGGATGGGCTGGAACCGGCCCCATCGGCACAATGTCGTAACGCGCGTTCAGCTCGGCCATTTTCGCCTCATCTGCGAAATCTGCCTCAGTCATTGTCGCCAGTTCGGCCAGAAACCCGTCGAACCCCGAGGGCTGAAAGATCATCAGCATTCTGGCGGGCGCGCCATCGGCGACGCGACACGCATGGGGTACTCCGGGCGGGACATGCATGGTTGTGCCCGGAGTGCAGCGATGCCAGTCGCCATCAACGTAGAAATCCACCGCGCCTTCCAGAAAGTAGAAGGTCTCGGCGTGGGTATCATGGCGATGAAGGCCAAGCGCGAAGCTGGCCTTCAGATTGTCTTCCATGAGCGTGTATGCGCCATCGGTGTCCTGACCAGACACTTTTACAAAGGTGTGGTCATTTTCCCAGTCATAGTTAGGACCCTCACCGGGTCCCAGTTTGGCGTATCGTTTGCTCATGGTGGTCTCCGTGAGAGTTTAAGCGCGCAACCGCTCGTTCTCAGGATCCCAGAGCGGCTGATCCTGCTCTACCACGGCGCGGCACTTTTGGCCGTAGATTTCGACTTCAAGCTCGGTGCCGGGGTTGGCAAGCTCGGCCTTGACCATGCCCAGCGCGATGGACTTGCCGACGCGGTAACCCCATGCGCCCGAAGTGGTCTCGCCCACGATCTCGCCGTTCTGCCAGATGCAGGACATGTAGGGCGCATCGCAGTCGCCGGCGTCCACGGTAATGGTGACAAAGGCCTTTATTACGCCCTGCTGCTTTTCGTTCAGGATCGCGGCCTTGCCGGGGAAGTCCTGCGGCTTGTCGAGTTTGACGAACCGCTCCAGCCCACCTTCCAGCAGAGAGTAGTCGGTCGACAGGTCGCCCTTCCATGCCCGATAGCCTTTTTCGATACGCAGTGAGTTCAGGGCATACATACCGAACGGTTTGGCACCGGCGTCGACGATTGCGTCATAGATCGCAGGCATATGCTCGTTCAGGGCGTGCACTTCCCATCCCAGTTCACCGGCAAAGGAGACGCGGATCAGGTAGGCGGGCTGGCCTGCAACCGTGGCGGACTGGTGGGTCAGCCAACCAGTGGTCAGATCGGCATCTGTCAGGTTCGACAGGATCTCGCGCGAATTCGGGCCCGTGACGATCAGAGTGTCGCGTGTAGTAGTGACATCTTCGATCGACACACTGGCAGGCATTGCATTCATCAGGATGTCACGGTCATGCCACTGCGCGGTGGCAGCGGTGATCATGACGAATTCGTCCTCGCCCAGACGGATGCAGGACATCTCGGTCAGAATGCGGCCACGCTCGTCAGAGACATAGATGAGGTTCATCCGACCGACCTTTGGCAACCCTCCGGTTGCGAGACCGCGCAGCGCCTCAGCGGCGCCCTCTCCCTTGACCATGAAGCGCGAGAAGCCTGGCAGATCCAGCACTCCACAATCATCTCGCACGGCCTCGCATTCTTCTTGGATCCGCTGCTCCCACGGGCCGGACCGACCCCAGGTATGGGTGGCATCAAGCGACGTGTCGTCGCCCGGCTTTGCGAACCAGTTGGCCCGCTCCCATCCGTTATAGGCACCCATCACGCCGCCCAGCGCTTTGACCTTGTCATGCACCGGCGACAGTTTCTTGTCGCGTGCGGCAGGCCATTCGTGATGAGGGAAGTGCATGGCGTATTCGTTGCCATAAACCTCCAAACCTTTCTGGTTGCAGTAGTCCTGATCTGTGTAGTCGGTGTAGCGGCGCGGATCGACGGCCCACATGTCCCACTCGGTCGCGCCATCGACGATCCATTCGGCCAGCACTTTGCCCGCGCCACCGCCCTGCGCGATGCCGAAGGTAAAGGTGTGCGCCTCGAACGCGTTTCTAACTCCCGGCATCGGGCCGATCAGCGGCAGGCCATCCGGTGCATATGGGATGGGGCCATTGATGACACGGCCAACGCCCGAGGTTGCCATCAGCGGAACCCGCTCCATCGCGTCGGTGACGATATCCTCGATGCGGTCCAGATCATCGTTCCACAGCTGGAACGAGAAATCCTCGGGCATAGCATCGTCTTCAGTCATCCAGTGGCCCTTGCAGTTGGGCTCATACGGACCAAGGTTGAAGCCATTCTTTTCCTGCCGCAGGTAGTACGAGATATCCACGTCGCGCAGCAGTGGCAGTTTCTTACCACCGTTCGCTTTGGACCATTCTTCAATTTCTGGCACTTCGTCGGTCAGCAAATACTGGTGGCTCATCACCATCGCGGGAACTGTGCGGCCGCCAAAGGGCTTGAACCACTCTCCCACGCGCTGCGCGTAATACCCAGCGGCGTTCACAACATAGTCGCAGGCGATATCGCCCTTGTCGGTGTGTACGGTCCAGGTGCCATCGTCATGCTGCGTCACTCCGGTCGCCGGGCAGAAGCGGATGATCTTCTGGCCCATGTCACGGGCGCCCTTGGCCAGCGCCTGTGTCAGCTGCGCCGGATCAATGTCACCATCGGTGGGATCGTACAGAACGCCTTCAAGATCGTGCGTCTCCAGGAAAGGATAGCGTTCTTTCGCTTCTTCCGGGGTCCACATCTCCATCGGGATGCCTTGATAGCGTCCCATCGCCATGGCGTGTTCGAACTCTTGCATCCGCTCTTTGCTGTGCGCCAGACGGATCGAGCCTGAAACGTGGTAGTTCATCGGATAGTCGACCTCTTCGCCCAGACGCGAATACAGCTCGGTCGAGTACCGCTGCATATTCATAATCGCCCATGAATTCGAGAACGTAGGAACGTTGCCCGCCGCGTGCCAGGTCGAGCCTGCGGTCAATTCGTTCTTTTCCAGCAGGACACAGTCGGTCCAGCCCTTCTTGGCCAGATGATACAGCGAGGAGGCCCCCACCACACCGCCACCGATAACAACCACGCGGGCTTTTGTCGGAAAATCGCTCATTGGTCTTGATCCTTGTTACTGTGCCCGTTGGGGCAGATCGTCTGTGATGTCGTAGTAATCGCCCTTGTCGGCCACAAAGATGTGCCGGGCGAGCTGTAATCCGGTGGGCGTATCGAAGGCCCCCATGGAAATCGAAATCGTGTCCTCGTCATTGTGCTGCCAGAAGAGGAACGAGCCGCAGGAACGGCAGAAACCGCGGCGGGCGGTGTCCGAAGCGCGGAACCACGTAAGCGTATCGCTGGCGGTGAAACTCAAGTTGTCCTGATGTGCCCAGGTCGAAGACCAAACATGGCCGGACTGCTTGCGGCATTGACCGCAATGGCAGGCCGAAGGCGGTGAAAGCTCTCCGTCAATCGTGAATGCGACAGCGCCGCAGAGGCAAGAACCGGTTTGCATGTGACTACCCCTTTGCTGTGGGCGTGGAGCTGGCCCCCAGCAACACGCCATAGACGATGAAACAGGCGGCCATGACACGGCGCACCCATGTGTTGAACACAGCGCCCAGCGCCGCTTTGCCCATCAATGTGCCCATCAGGGTGAACCCGGTATAGCTGAGCGTGGTAATGACCAGCGCCGTGGGCATGATGACTACCATCTGCTGCCAGATCGGCACATCCGGTTGCACAAATTGCGAAAAGGCGGCGAGATACCCTGCCACGCTTTTAGGATTGATCGTCGCAACCGCCAGTGCGTGTAGATACACGTGACGCGCTGGGCGTTCGGTAACTGGTGCCGGACGCGTGGCATTCATCCAACCGCGAACCCCAACCCAGATCAGGAACCCTGCACCAACCAGTTTGGCGATGAAAAACCCGGTTGGGGAGGCTGCGATCAATGCGGTTACACCTAGTGCTGACAAAACCAGAAACGCGCTGGCCTGCGTTAGAATCGCCAAAACACCCAGCATCGCCTTGGGAAACGGCAGGCTCATTCCGTTCGAGATGCAGTTTACCGCATTCGGACCCGGAGTGGTGACGAACACCACCCAGAACAATGCGAATATGGTCCAGGCCTCAAAACTCATCAGTACACCGGCGGGGCGATCACCCAGATGGCCACCGCGGGCTCATCATACGGGTTCGACCATTGATAGGGTTGGTGTTTGATGCGGAAGCTGTCACCGGGTCCCACTAGGAATCGGCGATCTCCGATCGTCAAATCCAACCGTCCGGACACCATGTAGCCAACCTCCTGCGTGGGTCGGTTGGCGGGCGTTTGCATTTTTGAACGTGGTTTGAACGTCGAGTGCACCATCTCGAAATCATCGGTCAGGTCGGGCGAAAGCAGCTCTTCGATCAACCCTTCCTCGCCCGAGCCCATCGGGCGGCGCGATCCGGCACGCACGACGTAACCCTGTTCGTCCGCAGGTGCCGAAGAGTGCGCGAACAGCATAGACATCGGAACGCCCAGACATTCGGCGATCTCGCGAAGGTCCGAAATTGATGGATCCGACATGTCACGCTCGACCTGACTCAACCAACCGACCGAACGGCCAAGGCGCGCTGCAATCTCGCTCAGCGTCAGCCCGCGCGCTTTGCGCAATGCGCGAAGGTCGGCTCCGAGTGTGGCACTGTGCGGGGCTTGGCTGTTCACTGAACGCTCCGAAGTTTGGTGAAATTTTCTCCTCGTTTTTCACGATGCATTGATTCCGTGAAAAAACCAAGAATTTTTTCACTTGGATCCACGACATTGTTTGGATATCCGTCAACCATGTGGATTGCGGTGATTTATCTGTGGGTCGTCAACACCCTGACTTTGCTTGCCTTTGGCTGGGATAAGCTGCGGGCCAGACAGCGGAAAAGGCGTATCCCGGAACGAAATCTATTGTGGTTGGCGACGCTGGGCGGAAATCCAGGCGCATTGCTGGGGCGATGGATTTTCAGACACAAAACCCGCAAGCGGCTGTTTTCATACTATATCTTTGGGATTTTCGGCGCTCAGGCTGTGCTGGCCTATCTTCTAGTGGCCTTGGAATTGCCCAGCCTGGTCTAGCGCGAAAATTTCATCAGGGATTAGGCGCTAACCATTTGGGAAACTGTCTGCTACACTCTCATTCTATCTGAATATGATTATTCTTACGCATTCGCAAAGGGTTGAATGACAAATGGACAACGGTATCGGCTTTTTCGACATAGTCTGGTCAATCTTCTGGCTGTTCCTGATGGTGGCCTGGTTCTGGGTGATGATTTCGGTTGTGGCCGATGTCTTCCGCTCTAAGGACCTAAGCGGCGGTGGAAAGGCAGTCTGGATCGCCTTTGTCATCCTGATTCCATGGATGGGCGTTCTGGCTTACCTGATCGTCCGCGGCGACAAGATGCACCAGCACAATGCCGAGGCCATGAGCCAGATCGAACAGGCGCAAAAGGACTATATCCGCTCGGTAGCCACAGTATCTGCTGCGGATGAACTGGAACGGCTTGCTGCGCTCAAGGAAAAAGGCGTTCTGACGGATGAGGAATTTGCGGCGCAGAAGGCCAAGCTTCTGAGCACCTGATAGGAAGCACACACTAATCAATATGGCCGGGGGTACGCCCCCCGGCCATTTTTACTTGGCGAATACGCCGGCCAGAATTTCGCTCAGTTTCCTTGCGTCTTGTTCATTGAACGCGTTGGGTTGATCACTGTCGATATCGAACACCGCAATGACGTCACCGGCAGCGTTGTGCACAGGTAGCACCACCTCGGATCTGGTCGAAGACGCGCAGGCGATGTGGCCCGGAAACGCATCCACATCTGGCACCAACTGTACCTCGCCGGTACGGGCGGCAGCGCCGCAAACACCGCGGTCGAACGGGATGACCAGACAGCCGTGCCCACCCTGATAGGGTCCGATTTTCAAAAGCCCCGGCTCGGTGACACGATAAAACCCTGTCCAGTCAAAACGATCATCGGAATGATGCACCTCGCACGCGACTGTGGCCATCAGGGCCACATTGTCGGTTTCTCCCTCGGTCAGGGCCGCGATGGTTTTGGCAAGTGTATCGTAATCAGCTGTCATGTCGGAACTCGTGGCAGGGGTTTGCGCCGGAGTATTTGGAAAAAGGTGAAGCGTCAAACGCGTTCGATGGCTATCGCCGTGCCTTCGCCACCGCCGATGCAGATCGCCGCCACCCCGCGTTTCAGGTTTCGCTTTTCCAACGCGTTCAGCAGCGTGACCATGATCCGCGCACCCGACGCACCGATCGGATGCCCAAGTGCGCAAGCCCCGCCGTTCACGTTGACGATATCGCGGGGCAGACCCATTTCGTGCATGAACGCCATCGGCACGACCGCAAAGGCTTCGTTTACCTCCCACAGATCGACGTCTTCTTTCGACCAGCCGATGTTGGTCAGCAGTTTCTGCGCGGCCGGAACAGGTGCGGTCGTGAACAGCCCCGGTGCCTGCGCGTGACTGGCATGGCCGACAATACGGGCACGAACAGTCAGACCCTGCGCTTGGGCTGCGTCCTCGGATGCCAGAACCAATGCAGCCGCGCCATCCGATATCGAAGAGGAGTTTGCTGCGGTGACAGTACCGTCCTTACGAAACGCCGGCTTGAGGGTCGGGATCTTCTCGGGCCGCGCCGAGAGTGGCTGTTCATCCGTGGCCTGCGTGACCTCACCCTTGCGGGTACGGACCGTAACCGGTGTGATTTCATCCGCGAATGCGCCGTTTTCCTGTGCGGCCAGCGCATTTGACAATGAACGCAGCGCATATTCGTCCTGCGCTTCACGTGTAAACTGAAAGGCCTCGGCACAGTCTTCGGCGAATGTGCCCATCAGGCGACCTTTGTCATAAGCGTCCTCGAGCCCGTCCAGGAACATATGATCCATTGCCTGCGCATGACCCAATCGCGCGCCTTCGCGCATTTTGGGCAAAAGGTAGGGGGCATTCGTCATGCTCTCCATCCCGCCTGCGATCATTGTATCGGCATGCCCTAGAGCGATCTGGTCATAGGCCATCATGGCCGCTTTCATGCCCGATCCGCACATTTTGTTCAGCGTTGTGGCGGGAACATCTTCGCCCAGCCCTGCCGCAAAACCGGCCTGGCGTGCGGGCGCCTGCCCCTGCCCGGCCGGTAAAACACACCCCATAAGGACTTCGTCAACGGTTTCAGTACCGGCCCCTTGCAACGCCGCCCTGATGGCGTCGCCGCCCAGATCGGCCGCTGTCACGGAATCGAACATCCCCTGAAACCCACCCATCGGGGTCCGCGCCGCGCCGGCGATAACGACTTGCTTCATCTGGATGCTCCTTCGCTTTTCTACTGAGATGGATACCGAATGGTAAGAATTGCCGTCTAGCGTATTTCTACGAGTGATTATCAGTTTAGAGAACCCGCGCGCATGGCCCTGACCAGTAAGATAACAGACACGACACAGATCATTACCGTGCATTCGGACCGGATTGATGCCGCAATGGCCATTCAGTTCAAGGAAGACATGCGCAATGAGGCCGACGGCGGCGCGCCGCGAGTGGTCTTGGATCTGACGGGGGTCGAATTCATCGACTCAAGTGGCCTTGGGGCTATCGTCGCGTCGATGAAACAACTGGGCAGTGACCGCAGGTTGGATTTGGCCGGGTTGCACCCGTTTGTCGAAAAGGTGTTTCGGTTGACCCGCATGGATACGGTTTTCAACCTCTATCCTACCCTGGACGACGCTCTAACACCGTCGGCGGAATGACTTCACGGATTGAATAGGCGCGATGTCGATGGGGAACGGGAACTGCCTGGATCTGAGCTTTGCTGCAACCGAAGCCGAAGCCAGTGTTGGCATCGCCCGGCTAAGCAAAGGGTTGGAGGCGCAGGGCCTACCGCCACACAAGGCGAGTGACGTGAAAATCGCTCTGGCCGAGGCGATCAACAACGTGATCGAGCATGCCTATGCGGGCGTCACTCCGGCCAAGGTCCGGGTGCATTGTCGCCTGCATCAAAACTGGCTGGACATTTTGATCTCTGACACCGGGACTCCTTTGCCTGGATTTCGCGTGCCCGATGGTGTGCCCGCGCCTTTGGGATCGACACTCGACGAGTTGCCCGAAGGCGGGTTTGGCTGGTTCCTGATCCACGAACTGACCAGCGACATTCGCTATGAACATCGCAATGGCTGCAACCGGTTGTCCCTGCGGTTTGACTTTCCAAACCCGACCACCTGACCCAAAATCGTCACATAATGGCCCAGATCGCACCATTGCCGCGCCGCAAACAAAGGGCAAAAAGGTATCCGTAGCTCAGATAGCTTCCCTCGGCGCCTCGTGTCACAGCCCCCACCCAGTGAACGGCGCCGAGGATCTTCTCCTTGATGTGACTAGACAATCTCTGACCACGCTTTACCTTCGGCGCGTTCAAAGGGAGAAGGCAAAGCTATGCGGGATTTTCACACTCCGGGTCGGTCCGAAGTTTTGGCAACCGAAGGAATGTGCGCCACATCACATCCTCTGGCCGCGCAGGCTGCGGTGAGTATTCTCCAACAAGGCGGCAATGCCATGGACGCCGCCATAGCAGGTGCCGTGCTGCTGGGCATTTGTGAACCGCAGATGACCGGGATAGGCGGTGATTGCTTTGTTCTGTTCAATCGCGCGGGCGAAGATCAAATTCGGGCTCTGAACGGGTCTGGCCGCGCGCCAGCAGCGGCGGATGCCGATCGGTTGCGGGCCGAAGGGCTGGATTCAGTGCCATTGAACACGCCCGATGCTGTGACCATTCCCGGTGCAATTGATGCGTTTTGCCATTTGGCAGAATCCGAAGGAAAGCTTGGGCTGGACGCAATTCTACAGCCAGCCATACATTATGCCGAGGTGGGTGTCCCGGTTGCACCCCGCGTCGCCATTGATTGGAATACGGGGGCTGCCACGTTACAGGGCGCCGCGCGCAGGCACTACCTGACTGACGGCGAAGCGCCAAAAACAGGTCAGGTCTTTCGCGCGCCAGGGCAAGCCGAGGTTCTGCGCCGGATTGCACGCAATGGTCGTGACGCCTTTTATTCCGGTGAAATTGCACAGGATATGATTGACGCCCTGACAGCATTGGGTGGTGTTCACACGGCCGAGGATTTTCTGGCCACGCAATGCACAAAAACCCAGCCTGTCAGCGGAAACTACAACGGCATTGACCTTGTCGAACACCCGCCCAACGGCCAGGGTGCGACTGCAATCCTGCTTTTGAACATCCTAAAGAACTTCGATCTGGCTGGTCTTGATCCATTTGGCCCAGAAATCATCCATCTTGAGGCCGAGGCGTCAAAACTCGCCTATGACGCGCGCAATCGGTTCATTGCGGACCCCGATCACACAACCCACGCTGAACGATTCCTCGACCAGAGCGTGGCGGACAAGCTGGCCGCGTTGATTGACCCCAAGCGCGCCATACCAGCGACGGCTCCACTAACCGAGTCCATTCATAAGGACACGGTCTATATCACGGTTGTTGACCGGGATCGGATGGCTGTTTCGCTGATCTATTCCATATTTCACAGCTTCGGGTCTGGCATCGCATCGGAAAAATACGGGATTTTGCTGCAAAACCGCGGCTCAGGCTTCAACCTGAGCGCCGGTCACCCAAACGAGCTTGGCCCGGGCAAACGCCCGATGCACACGATCATTCCCGGTATGCTCAAACAGGATGGCCGTGTGCTCATGCCATTTGGCGTGATGGGCGGCACTTTTCAACCAACAGGCCACGCACGCCTATTGTCCAACCTCACGGATCATGAGTTGGGTTTGCAGGCCTCTGTGGACGCCCCGCGTGCCTTTGCTGACGGCGGCGTTCTGAAACTTGAACGCGGAATTCCGCCCAGCACATCTCAACAATTGAGCGATTTTGGGCACAACGTTCAGGTTCCAGAAACGCCACTTGGCGGAGCGCAAGCAATCCGAATCCGCACAGATGGTGTTCTGGAAGGCGCAAGCGACCCCAGAAAAGACGGTTGTGCGTTAGGTTATTGACCACCAGGGCGCGCAATCTGGCGCACAAAATTACTTAGTTCAAATTAAAGTGCAGCGGGTACGCGCCATTCTCGAAAGGACCGAACATGTCAGGAATATCAGGATGCTCAACCGGTTCCCCCGATTGGTCCGCAACCAGATTTTGTTCTGAAACATAAGCCACATAGAAGGATTGGTCGTTTTCCGCGAGCAGATGGTAAAACGGCTGATCCTTGATGGGGCGGCTGTCCTCGGGAATGGCCTGATACCACTCTTCTGTGTTGGAAAATTCCGGGTCCACGTCAAAAATCACCCCTCGGAAGGGATGCTTTTTATGGCGGACCACCTGTCCCAGGCGGTACTTGGCATTTGTCTTCAGCATTATCTCAGCCCCCAAAGATCTTACTACCTCTTTCCGGGCCGGAATGCCAATCATTGATCGGAAATTAAAGGAAACAGTCTGTGAACATCTTACTGACAGTGTTCGAAATTGTGGCGCCGGTTTTCCTGCTGGCGGGCATTGGATTCACCTGGGTCAAACTTGGTTTTGAGTACCGTTTGGAGTTTGTGACGCGCCTTGCCGTGACGCTTGCCGTGCCCAGCCTGATCTTTGTGGCGCTGATGCAAACCGAGATCCCGGCAGGAGAGTTGACCCGCTTCACACTGGCCGCAATTGCGGGTCATATTGGCCTTGCCGTGGCCTTTGGCGTTTTCGTTCGACTTTCAAACCTGGACCGTCGCACTTACCTGTCGCCGTTGATTTTCGGGAACACGGGCAATCTGGGCCTGCCGCTTTGTATTTTTGCGTTTGGACAGGCCGGTCTGGGTTTTGCAGTCATTTTCCTGGCCATTACCGCCCTGTTTTCCTTCACCTATGGAATTTACCTCGTCGCTGGAAAAGGTGCATTCGGCAAAGTTGCGCGCGAACCGATGGTTTGGGCAACCCTGCTTGGGGCCTTATTCCTATGGCAAGACTGGGAAACGCCACTGTTCCTGACCAATACGCTAGAGCTGCTGGGCCAAATGGCCATCCCTATGATGTTGATTACAGTCGGCGTGGCAATTGCAAGGCTGACGACGCGCAAATTGAGTCAGGCGATCTGGCTGTCTATCCTGAAGCTTGTGGTCTGCTTCGCCCTTGGCTGGGCAATAGCCCGATTCTTTGATCTGGACTCAACCGCCTTTGGAGTATTGGTCCTGCAGATGTGCACTCCAGTCGCGGTTACATCGTACCTACTGGCCGAGCGGTTTGACGCGGATTCGGACGCGGTTGCTGGGATGGTCATGGTTTCAACTGTGCTGTCCGTGGGCGCATTGCCTATAATACTAGCCATTGTTCTATAACGATTGTGATTTCCTAAACGCTCAATTTGCGCTAGAATAAAGAAAAAAGGCACGAGGCACATGAGCAGAATTCTTTTCGTACTCTTCGGGGTGCTGCTTTTGGCATCCTGCGGTGGCGGGTCCAAACAGCCACCGAGCAGATTGAATGACGCGTGCAGCATTGCGCGCGAACGGCCTGATTTTATCAAGGCGTTCAAAAGCACCGAACGGAAATGGGGCGTCCCAATTCACGTTCAGATGGCGACGATCTATCAGGAAAGCCGCTATAAGCACGACGCACGTACGCCGCACCAATACGTTCTGGGTGTGATCCCGATGGGCCGTCAAAGCAGCGCCTACGGTTTCAGTCAGGCGCTGGACGGCACCTGGGACGAATACCGCAAAGAGACCGGCAAGCGCCGCGCCAAGCGGGACCGCATCCGCGATGCGTCAGATTTCATCGGCTGGTACATGAATAAAAGCCAACAGCGGAACGGTATTCACCCCACAGATACGCGCAACCAGTATCTGGCGTATCACGAGGGGCACACCGGCTTTGCCCGTGGCAGCCATAACAGCAAATCCTGGCTGTTGAACGTCGCCAATGACGTGGATGCACGCGCCAAGCTCTATCAGGCGCAGCTAGCCAATTGCCGCTACTGACAGGAGTGCGGGTCAGCGATTGCCTGACCCGCTTCTTTTTGATCTGGAAAACAGATCGTTGCTGAGATTTCCGCCGGTACTCAACTGCCCCAGCAGAACGGTCGTCTGACTGCCGGCATTGTCGTGAATGACCCATTTGCGCAGCTCGATCGGGTCCCCCGTAAACATCAGTTCAATACGGCCGGATTCGGGGTTCTTTGGGTCCCGAGCGGTAACAACCGTGGCCGTCCCGTCAAAATCATGGGCAACCACCATATTCGCCTGCCCCAGATTGACGTTGCGCGCCAGCACCAGCGACAACGGCGTACGTTTTAGCGGGTACTGCTCCGGCGGTTGGTTCGATTTCGGATCAAAGATCTGCACCGTACCTGCGCGCGCCAGAACCACAGCGCTGTTAGGTGGGTCATATTCGAACCGCATCTTACCGGGGCGTTCCATCCACAGCTTTCCGGTACTCAGGGAACCGTCATCGTTAACTTGCGTAAACGTAGTCTCAACGGTTTTGAGGCCATTGAGGTAGTTTGAGATTTGGGACAACGGCAGCTTTTCAGCCGCCCAGGCCGCAGGCGCGGCGAGTGTCAAAGCAAGGGCAAAGGCAATCTGTTTCATAAGTCCCCAGATAAGCGCTCTGCCCTTGTTATTAAATATCCTATTGCTCAGGGACGAGGATTTCGCGTTTCCCGACGTGATTTGCCGACGAAACAATGCTTTCATCCTCCATTTGCTCAACAAGTCGCGCAGCTTTATTGTAGCCAATGGCAAGTTTCCGCTGAATGTACGAGGTCGAGCATTTGCGATCCTTGATCACAATCGCCACGGCCTGATCGTACAGCGCGTCTTCGCCGTTGGTGTTGCCGCCCGTGTTCAGGCCCAGAACCGCATCAATGTTGTCCGCTTTATCCTCAGATGGGCCGTCCAGCACGGTGTTCACATAGTCTGGTGGGCCGAACTGTTTTAGGTGGTTTACGATCTCTTCGACCTCTTCGTCCGACACGAACGGACCATGACAACGGGTAATCTTGGCGCCGCCGGCCATGAAAAGCATATCACCCTGCCCCAAAAGTTGCTCGGCACCCATTTCACCTAAGATCGTGCGGCTGTCGATCTTTGAGGTCACCTGGAACGAAATCCGGGTTGGGAAGTTCGCCTTGATCGTACCGGTAATCACATCGACCGACGGACGTTGCGTGGCCATGATCAGGTGAATACCCGAGGCCCGTGCCATTTGCGCCAGACGCTGGATACAGGCTTCGATCTCTTTACCTGCGACCATCATCAGGTCAGCCATCTCGTCGACGATCACGACGATGTAGGGCATCGCCTCGGGCGCGAATTCTTCGGTCTCGAACGTTGGCTCGCCGGTTTCGTCGTCGAACCCGGTCTGGACGGTGCGGCTGAACAATTCACCTTTGGCCAGCGCGTCTTTTACGCGGCCATTGTAGCCCGCAATGTTGCGCACGCCCATCTTGGACATCTTGCGATAGCGGTCTTCCATCTCGCCCACGACCCATTTCAAGGCGACAACCGCCTTCTTCGGGTCGGTCACAACGGGCGACAGCAGATGCGGAATGCCGTCATAGACGGACAGTTCCAGCATCTTGGGGTCGATCATGATCAGGCGGCATTCGTCCGGTGTCAGCTTATACAGCAGCGACAGGATCATGGTGTTGATCGCGACCGACTTACCGGAACCGGTTGTCCCCGCAATCAGCAAGTGAGGCATCTTGGCCAGGTTTGCGACCATGGATTCGCCGCCGATATCCTTGCCCAGCGCCAGTGGCAGCGCGTGGTTACCATCACCAAAATCACGGCTGGCAAGGATTTCGCGCAGCACCACCATCTCGCGGTTTTCATTGGGCAGTTCGATCCCGATCACCGAGCGCCCCGGCAGGGTCGATACACGTGCCGACAGTGCCGACATCGAGCGCGCGATATCATCGGCCAAACCGATAACCCGGCTGGCTTTCAGGCCCGGAGCAGGCTCTAGTTCGTACATGGTGACAACCGGACCGGGGCGGACGCTGGTGATCTCACCCTTGACGCCATAGTCGTCCAGCACGTTTTCCAACATGCGCGCGTTTTCTTCCAATGCCTCATCGCTGAGGTGATGGCGCTGAATGCTGGAAGGGTTGGACAGCAGGCTCAGCGGCGGCAGCTCAAAGTCCGAATGCCGGTCTTCAAAGGACAGCCCAGGTTGCGCTTCGGCCTGTGCACGACGCGACGGCGCAGGGGTGCGGCGCACGGGCTGCGCCACCACGGGTTTGCGCGGTTCGGCCACTGGAATTTTCATCGCAGGAAGCGGGGTCGGTTCGGGTTCGGGTGCGTCTTCAAATACGGCCTCATCCTCATAGACGGGCTCGGGCGCAAAATCATGATGCAGGGGTTCCTGCTGCCATTCGGGTTCAGGCTCGGCCGTCAACATCGGCTCAGGCGGCAGACCGTCCAATGTCATCGGCGGCTCGGGCGGAAGCTCCTCTCCGCCTCTGGCGTTCAGGATCAGCGGGTCCGGCCCCCGGCCACGCCCTTTGGTCAAAGGCAGGGTTGGATCGACCTCTGGCGCTACTTCACCCGCGGCCACCTTGCGATTGCGCACGGCTGCCGAAATCTTGGACTTGATACGATCTTCACCCGGCATTTCATCGAATCCGGCAACCGGTTCGCGGGCGACCAGTTCAGGTTCCGGCATGGGGTCGGCCCGGCGGATCAGGCTGGGCATACGCGCCAGCAGACCTGGTTTTGCAGGTTCGGGCTCTTCGAAATCCGGCTCTTCGAACATCGGATCGGCATACGCCATATCATCGTCAAACACCGCGTCGTTGGCCTCTGCGCGGATGGCCTTACGCTCTTCCCACTGTGCCCGGCGATCTCGTGCCGCCTGTGCGGTCACCGACGCACTGCGACCCAAGAGGTTCATCAACATGTCATAGGACATCACAAGGCCCAACAAGAAGGCACGCGCGCCTTTGCGCACGTCGGCTTTTGTGAACCCAAGGACAAATGTACCCAGCACCAGCATGCCAGCAGCCATCGCCAGCGACATCAGTTTGACCATGAAATGGGATGAGATGGGCAGCAGCGTCAGCAACGCGCCCATGACGGTATCACCAAACAAACCACCCAGCCCAAAGCTGTGGGTCGTGCGCCAGGCCTCGCCCGGCACCAAAGTCGCGGCGTAGACGGAAACGATGGCAATCCAGATCGGCGCAAAGATCAAGCGGGCCACCGCGCGGTCCTCGCCAAAATGCCCGGCAAAGCGTATGCCCCAACCGATCAGCACCATTGCGATGCTCCAGCTGCCCCAACCCACGATCATGAACAGTGGCGCGGCGATCGACGCCCCAATCCGCCCCATCCAATTCTGCACTGGCGCGTCTGTCGACACCATCCAGTTCGGATCATCCGGCGTGTAGGACCAGATCATTGCGGCTGAAGCCAGCCCCAGCAGGATCAAGGCGATCCCGATCAGTTCCTTGCTACGCCTTTCGATGGCGGCCTGGGTCGTACTGTCCAGCAATGGATCGCGGTTGCGCGCGTTATATGATGCCATTTTGCCCTCGTACCTCACGAATAGATGCAGTCACGGAGCGTAATCAGCCCCTGCCGCAACTCTGTTTTTGGGGCCACCATTGCGACCCGGATAAATTGCTCGCCCGGGTTTTGCCCCGGATCACCTTGAGAAAGATATGCGCCCGGCAAGACCCGAACACCGGTTTCCTGCCAAAGCCTTAATGTGGTTTCCTCGCCATTTTCGACTGGCAGCCATAGGAAAAACCCGGCTTCAGGCGGCATATAGCCCTGCACGCCCGCGAAAACCTCATCCGCGATCGTGTATTTTTCCTGATACAGCGCGCGGTTCTCTACAACATGCGCCTCATCTGCCCAAACTTTTGCGGCGGCAGCCTGCAAAGGCAGCGGTAAAGGCGCACCTGCGTAGTTGCGTAACTGCTTGACCCTCTTGATGGTCTCGGGACCACCGGCGATCAGGCCCGAGCGCAGACCAGCCAGATTGGACCGCTTCGACAGTGAATTGAACAAGGTGATCCGTTCCGGATCGGCCCCTAGTTCCTGCGCAACGGTCAGCACACCGGTTGGTGCCGTGTCGCGGTAAATCTCGGAATAACATTCATCCGCGAAGATACGGAAATCATAGGTTTCGGCCAGTTGGATCAGTTCGACCCAATAGTCGCGCGAGGCGACTGCGCCCTGCGGATTGGCGGGAGAACAGATATAGGCCGCCACGGTGCGGTTCAGAACGTCCTTTGGTAGCCCCGAATAGTTCGGCAAGTGACCTGTAGCGGCAGTTGCGGATACGAATACCGGCTCGGCACGAACCGACAGCGAGGCCACCATATAGACCTGGTAGAATGGATTCGGGCACAGAATGACGGGCTTTTCGCCATTTTTCTGCTCGGGGCACAGCGCCATCGCGGCGTTGTACAAACCTTCGCGCGTGCCGTTCAGCGCCATCACGTTGGTGTCGGAGTCCATCGAAACGCCATAGCGGCGATCAATCCAGTCGGTAATCGCCAACCGCAACTCGGGCGAGCCTTCGTTGGGCGGATATCCCTTAAACCCGGCCGCGTTTTCTGTGATCACATCGGTGACCCACGCCGGAAAATCATGCATCGGCGCGCCAATGGTCATGTGAATCACGTCACCACCCGGCTGGTGATGATCCAACAGGGTGCGCAAACGCGGGAATGCATATTCCGGTAGGTCCGAAAACCGTTCGGGGAAATTCATAACTACTGCCTCAATACCGGGATCATTTCGCCCCGTTTTACAGGCAGACTACAGATCACACCCGGTTTCGTCCAGACAAAGAGGTGGCGAATCAGGGGATTGTGGCATTCAGGCCAACGCCGCCTCGGCGGCTGATCCCAGCCTTAGCAGGACCTCTTCTGACCCCGGATATCCCATCATCATCACGCCACACCCGGGTATTCCGGTCGGCAGTGTCAGTGCAGCAAGTCCCATCAGATTGCCGATACGGGTGTTGCGCAGCGCCAACAGATTTTCCGTGACATAGTAGTCATGGTCATTCATCAACCGATCCAGATTCGGCGGCAAAATGGGGGCAGTCGGCGCAAGCACCGCATCAAACCCGGATGTGGCTGCATCCCATGCAGCCCGACAGGCTTTCAGCCTGGACCAGGCCGCGATGTAATCGGCACCGGTCGCGTTTTGACCCGACCGAAACCGCTCCAGTATCTCGGGATACATGGCGTCAGGGTTGGCTTCGATCACATCGCGCCACAACCCATAAGCTTCGGTCGTGTACAGAATGCCGGACAGCGCCATGGCGTCGTGCAGCTCGGGGACGTCCAGCGGAACGATCTCGGCCCCTGCCTCGGTGAGTTTTTGCAACCCATCCTCAAAGGCCTTACGCGGTTCATCCCTCAGGTCGTCCTGCGCCACAGTCTGAAGATTGGCAAAGCGGCGGCCTTTCAAGCTGGCACCGCGAAGATCAGGCGGAGAGCGCCCCTCGAGCAAGGCCAGCATCTGAGCCGCGTCCTCGACTGAGCGGGTCAGTGGGCCAACAGTGTCGAACCGCAGACACAAGGGCACTGTACCCTCAAGGCTGACGCGCCCGGCGGTGGTTTTCAGCCCGACCAGATTATTCCAGGCCGAGGGAATGCGCACCGACCCGCCCGTATCCGAACCGATCCCACAGGCGGCAAGGCCCCAGGCCACCGATGCCGCCGCGCCGGAAGAAGAGCCTCCGGATACGGCGTCTTCATCGTCGATGCACGGGGGCGTGCCAGTGATCGGGTTCAGGCCAAGGCCTGAGAAGGCCAGCTCGCTCATATGCGTCTTGCCCAGACAGACCGTGCCCATGGCGGTGGCGTTACGCACAACGACCGCGTCCATTTCGGGAACCCGGCCTTTCAGCAAGGCCGAGCCTGCCTCAGTCACTGTGCCGGCGGTGTCGAACAGATCTTTCCAGCTGATCGGCACACCATCCAGCAGGCACCGCCGTAGGCCCAGATTGGCGCGCTCCTGCGCAGCCTGTGCCTCGGCCTTGGCACGATCATGCGTAACGCGGGCATAGATCCTATCGCGGTGCGGATGCGCGTCGATGGCGGCCAGATAGGTCTCGGTCAATTCAACCGGATCGATCTGTCCCATGCCGATACCCCGACCCAGATCACACGCCGTCATGGTCAGCCAGTCCTGCATCCCTGCCCCCTTGCGAAAAAAGCACTTTGAGGGACGGTAGCGACAGGACCGCACATGGACAATCCCGAAAGGGCGCGCATATTGCAGGCATGGAACACAACTCGGATATCCTGATTGTAGGCGGCGGCCTGAACGGCCCGGCACTGGCTCTGGCACTGGCCCAGACAGGGCATTCCGTCACCGTTATCGACGCATTGGCCGAAAAAGCGCGGAAAAACGCGGCTTTTGACGGGCGCGCTTATGCGCTGGCGCTGGCCTCGCAGCGGTTGCTGGATGCAGTTGGCGTCTGGGACAAGGTGACAGAACATGCCCAACCCATGCTTGAGATCAAGGTCACTGATGGACATTCTGGTGCAGGCCCATCCCCGTTTTTCCTGCATTTTGACCATGCGGAGATTGAAGAAGGCCCGATGGGCTACATGGTCGAAGACCGCCACCTGCGCCGCGCCTTTCTGGATACAATGGCCGAACAGGACAGCATCACGCAGATCAGCGGCAAAACCGTTGTCGCGCAGGCATCTGATGATACCGGCGTAACGCTGACGCTGGATGATGGGACGACCCTGACCGGCGGATTGTTGGTTGGCTGTGATGGACGCCGCAGTGGCACCGCCGCGCGCGCCGGGATCAAGCGCACCGGCTGGGATTACGGCCAAACCGCGCTGGTGTGTGCCATCGAGCATGACCTGCCCCACAATGGCGTGGCGCATCAGTTCTTCATGCCCCCCGGCCCTTTGGCGATTCTGCCGCTGACTGGCAATCGCAGCTCGATCGTCTGGAGCGAACGCTCTGAGATGGCCAAACGCATCAACGCCATGCCCGAGGCGGATTACCTGCAGGTATTGCGTCCGCGATTTGGTGATTTTCTGGGGGACATCCGCCTTCAGGGCGACCGTTTCACTTATCCGCTAAACCTGACCATCGCCAATTCCTTCATCGGTGACCGTATGGCGCTAGTAGGCGACGCTGCCCACGGCATGCACCCTATCGCAGGTCAGGGTTTGAATGCAGGTCTTCGCGATGTCGGTGCACTGGCCGAAGTTCTGACACTGGCTGGACGGCGCGGCGAGGATATCGCATCAGTCCTGGTACTGGAACGCTATCAGGAATGGCGGCGGTTCGACACGGCGGCGCTGGCCATGGCGACCGATGTGTTCAACAAGCTGTTTTCGAACGACAACCCGATACTGCGCTTCGGGCGCGACATCGGGATGGAGATCGTCGGTTCTATGCCAGGACTACGTCGCGGATTTGTACGCGAGGCCGCCGGATTGACCGGAGATCTGCCGAAACTGCTGCAAGGGCGCGCGATTTAGTCTAGCTGCCGGGCTTCGTCCACCAGCATCACCGGGATACCGTTGC
Organism: Ruegeria sp. CDSB113; assembly: GCF_059611045.1. Taxonomy (NCBI): domain Bacteria; kingdom Pseudomonadati; phylum Pseudomonadota; class Alphaproteobacteria; order Rhodobacterales; family Roseobacteraceae; genus Ruegeria; species Ruegeria sp. CDSB113. The sequence continues at coordinate 92,138 of NZ_JBXWOU010000008.1, read as the reverse complement.
GGATTGGAAAGGCTAGATTGGCAGATTTGGACACCAGTTCCTGCTTTTCGGCGTCGTAGTGCAAGGTGGTGTGCGTCTGCGGACAGATCAGCGCCTCAAGCATGTGGCGATCAAAGGGGTGTTCAGCTTCGGTCATTGAAGTTTTTCCTCGCTCGATCCGCCGCGCATGGCGAATTCAATCAATGTCACCAATGTCTCGCGGCGCGTGCGAAGGCAAGGTGCCTCAAGCAGCGCCTGTTTCTCTTCGGGATCAAAATCCAGCAGCATCGACAGGGAATTCACCAGTAGCTCGTCATCGGCGTCCTTCAACGTGTCCCAGTCGGTCGAAAGCTGGCGGGAAGAAAAAAACCGTTCAAGCAGATCCAAAAATCGCGAGCGATCGAACGCATTGTCTGCCTCGGCCTTGCCGAGATCGCGGTCAAACCCGCCCCATGAAACTGCACAGCGGCGATAAGGCGTAAACGCATCCAACTCGGACTTGATCCGAAAACGCGAGACACCGGACAGTGTAATCAGGTACCGACCGTCTTCGGTTTCAGAGAACTGCGTCACACGCCCGGCACAGCCGATTTGATGCAGTTTGCTTTCGTTGGACTGACATGGGTTCGGCTGGATCATACCGATCAGCCGTTCAGGCGTTTTCAGCGCGTCGTCCAGCATTTGCAGGTAGCGCGGCTCAAAAATATGTAGCGGCAAGCGAGACCGGGGCAGCAAAAGCGCCCCGGGCAATGGGAAAACGGATACCGTCTCCGGCAGGTCAGCGGGATGCATCATGTACCCGAGTGTAGCCCTGATCAGGATTTAGGCAAATATCATCGAGCTGAGCTTGCGCCGCCCGTTCAGAACAATCGGATCATTGGCCTTCAGCGCGTCGAAAATGGTGAACAACTGTGCCTTTGCCGCGCTATCATTCCATTCGCGGTCGCGGCGGAACAGTTCCAGCAATTGCGTTACAGCCTCTTCAACTTCACCATTGGCGTGCAGCGCCTGCGCAAGATCGAACCGCGCCTGATGATTGTCGGCATCCGCCTCGACCGCTGCTTTCAGCTCACCCACTGGGCCTGCATCGGCCGCTTGCTTCGCCAGCTCAAGCTGGGCATGGGCTGCCTCAACCTCGGCCGAGGTTGAAATCTCTGCGGGTGCGCCGTTCAAAATGGCCTCGGCCTGCTCCAGATCGCCTGCTGCAATATGGGCACGTACCAGGCCGCCATAAGCTGCAGCGTGGTTTGGGTCTTCTCCCAGAATGGCGGAAAAGGTCTGCGCGGCATCCACAGCTGCGCCATCGGCCAGCATTTCTTCGGCGGCCTGAACAGCGTCATCCAGTTGTCCGCCGGGGCTTTCACCACCTGCGGCCTCAATTACTCGGTCCACGAACGCCTTGATCTCGGACCCTGGAACAGCACCCTGAAACCCATCAACCGGCTGTCCTTTATGGAACGCGTACACCGTCGGAATCGACTGAACGCGCATTTGTGAGGCGATCATCTGCGCCTCATCCACGTTGATCTTGACCATCTTCACCGCCCCTTTGGCGGCGGTCACGGCCTCTTCCAACAGCGGTCCCAGCGTTTTGCACGGACCACACCATGGGGCCCAGAAATCCACGATCACAGGGGTTTCCTGCGAGGCCTCGACGACATCGGCCATAAAGGTGGCCTCGGATCCGTCCTTGATCAGATCGGCGGTATCAGGTCCGGCTGCGGCGTTCAGAAGGTCCATGGCATTTACTCTTTCGTTCGAATTTGGCCCCTATATGCAACTGCAAAGGGCAGAAACCAAGGGGAGAGTTGCAGGGTCAAAGGTCGAATGTCGCAAAGACCGGTGCGTGGTCGCTGGGTTTTTCCCACCCGCGCGCATCGCGCAGAACGCGGCTGGAGTGCCCTGCGTTCGAGATATCCTGCGTGGCCCAGACATGATCCAGACGCCGCCCCTTGTCGGCTGCGTCCCAATCGCGGGCGCGGTAGGACCACCAACTGTACAGCTGCCCCTCGGGGATGTTCTGACGGGTTATGTCCACCCATCCGCCCGCGTCCTGCGTTTCGGCCAGGTGTTCAACCTCGATCGGTGTGTGCGAAACGACCTTGAGCAGTTTTTTGTGCGACCAGACGTCATCCTCGCGCGGGGCGATATTCAGATCGCCAACCAGAATGGATTTTTCAGGTTTTTCAGCGTTGAACCAGTCGCGCATATCCGTGAGATAGTCGAGCTTCTGCCCGAACTTCTCGTTCTTTTCACGGTCCGGGATGTCGCCACCGGCGGGGACGTAGAAATTGTGGATCGTCACGCCGTTTTCCAACCGCCCAGCGATGTGGCGCGCGTGACCGAGACCGGCGAAATCCTTGTCACCGACCTCTTCCATCGGCAGGCGCGACAGGATGGCGACGCCGTTATACCCCTTCTGGCCCCTTGCAACCATGTGGGTGTACCCCAATTCGGCAAATCCTTCGGTTGGGATCTTCTCAACCGGCGACTTGCACTCCTGCAAACACAATACATCGGGAGCTTCTTCCTGCAGCAATTTCAGCACGATAGGCTCGCGCAGGCGGACCGAGTTGATGTTCCAGGTGGCAAGTGTAAAGGGCATGGGGGATTCCTCTGTCGCGGTTGGGCGGAGGTTAGCGTGGTGTGGATTGGGGTGCCATGGAAAAAGATCACCGAAGGGGCGTGGATTATTCGGTGGCGGTTAAGCGGACAGAGTTTCCATTCGCTGCGACTACGTAGACGTCTGTATTTAGACAGTCATTTAGTCAATCGTTGATTTGGTTGTCCAATCTGAATTCGTTGGAGCTATCTGTGCCTATGTGCAAAGTCTGCCTCTAAGCATGACATAACCTTCGACGGCACATCGGGGAACTTATTTCCAAATGCCTTTACTATCTGCCCGCGCCAATCAAACGCTGGCCGCGAGTCACCATTGTTTCGAGTTTGCAGCAAAAAAGCTTTCTCTAGGTTGCGGAAGTCGTCAGAGATGCCTTCGAGTGCCGCCAATAACACCTTAGACTTGCTGTCACCGAAGTGCTCTTCGACATCAACCCAGCGTTGGGAATGCCAGAACAAATATCCCGGATTTTGACCGCTTGTGGTCAATGAACTCCTACTTGAATGCTTGCAGACTTCCAAAGCCTTTGACAGTTCTTCAGTGGAAAAGGCAGGTCCTTTTTCCTCTTTGGTCATTTTAGTGAGTCCATAAAAGTCGATGCTGTTTTTGAATTCTCAGACCGTCGCTCAAAGCTCGATTGCCGTCAAAGGTTTTGTGTTCGGCTGTACCGACTGCCGTTCGTGGATCATGTTGAATCTAGTAAGTTTGGGCTCAAAGCAGACTTCAAATCCCCTCTGACTACAAAAAAAAGGCCGGGCCATAAGGCCCGGCAGTCCAACAGGGAGGTGCATGTCATAACCCGGACATGCGCGGGTTGGGAGTACTCTAATTACACATCCAGAGTATCACTTTGATCCACGTCAATCCACCCGGAGTTACGAGACCAAGCGATATCCGCCCGATTCTGTGACCAAAAGGCGCGCGTTCGATGGGTCGGGTTCGATCTTTTGGCGCAGACGATAGATGTGGGTTTCCAGCGTATGTGTGGTGACACCGGCGTTATAGCCCCAGACCTCGTGCAGCAGAACGTCGCGGGCGACCACGCCATCTGCCGAGCGGTACAGGAACTTGAGAATGTTGGTTTCTTTTTCGGTCAGGCGGATCTTGCGATCCTCTTCGGTGATCAACATCTTCATCGCCGGCTTGAAGGTATACGGCCCCAGTACAAAGACCGCGTCCTCGGATTGTTCATGCTGGCGCAGCTGCGCGCGGATGCGGGCTAGCAGGACCGGAAATTTGAACGGCTTAGAGACGTAATCATTGGCACCGGCATCCAAACCCAGAATGGTATCTGCGTCGCTGTCATGGCCGGTCAGCATCAGGATCGGGCTTTTGACGCCTTGTTTGCGCATCAGACGGCACAGCTCACGACCGTCCGTATCCGGCAGACCGACGTCCAGAATGACCAGATCGTAAATCGCCTCGCGTGCGCGCTCCATGGCGGATTGACCGTCTGCCGCTTCGAACACGTCGAAATCCTCGGTCATCACGAGTTGCTCGCTGAGCGCCTCGCGCAGATCTTCATCGTCATCCACCAGCAGGATTTTCTTGAGCTGAGCCATGTCCGGTCCTCCTAAGCCTTTTCCACCATTTGCGTGCGAAATGTGCAATCAACAAGATTTACTGCAATGGTCTCACGCCCTCGTGTCTGACGCAGAGGAATTGTTTCACTTTTTCTTCCGTTCGGGGTAGATGAAGACCAACACGTTATAGGGTAACATAGATGAGTCTTATCCCCGATATCTCGGAATTGCTGGCACGGGCCCGCGCAGACCTGCGCATGGGCGTTCCAGTCGTATTGACTGATGACAGCGGGTTCAGCGTCATAGCGATAGCGTCTGAGACATTAAGCGCGCAACGGCTGGCCGACCTACGGAACTTCGAAGGTCAGCCCGTGGTCGCGATCACCGTAAGGCGGGCAGAAACGCTGAAGGCACGTGCCTATGATGGCGACCTCGCGCGGGTAGTCATCCCATCGGATACCGACATCGCATGGGTTCAGGCGGTCGCCGATCCCTCGGATGATTTGAATACCCCGATGAAAGGCCCCCTGATGTCCGAGCGTCAGGGTAGCGCCAATCTGCACCGTATTGCCATCGCTTTGACGAAGTCCGCACGCCTCTTGCCGGCCGCCGTGGTGGTTCCCATTGATGACGGTCGCGATTTTGCGGTGGCACACGGCCTGACCTGCATCGACCACACCCGCGCTGCACCGCATCTGGCAGATCGAAGCGCCCTGCACGCGATTGCCGCCGCGCGCCTGCCGATGGAAGTGTCCGAGGCCGGTCGGCTGCACGTTTTCCGCCCAGAAGATGGCGGAGAAGAGCACTATGCCGTAGAAATAGGGCGTCCGGACCGAAGCAAGCCTGTGCTGGCCCGTTTGCATTCGGCTTGTTTTACGGGTGATTTGATGGGCAGCTTGAAATGCGATTGCGGGCCCCAACTGCGCGGAGCGCTGGCCCAGATGGGGTCTGAAGGCGCTGGTGTGTTGCTGTATCTCAATCAGGAGGGACGCGGTATCGGCCTTGCCAACAAAATGCGGGCCTATTTCCTGCAGGATCAGGGTTTTGATACGGTCGAGGCCAATCACCGATTGGGGTTCGAAGACGATGAACGTGATTTCCGACTGGGATCGGACATTCTGAAAGAACTTGGGTTTTCGTCGGTTCGATTGCTGACAAATAACCCGGCGAAAATCGCGATGATGGAAAAAACCGGCATCGCAGTGACCGAAAGGGTGCCGCTGAAAGTGGGTGAAACAGCCCACAACCGGGGGTATCTGGCCACCAAGGCCGCAAAGTCGGGCCATTTGCTGTGACCCCTGACGATCTGGTGCTTACACCACGCGGCGTCCGGTTTGCCGGTCGCCTCTTTCCCTGTTCGGTCGGAAAAGGAGGCCTGACAGATGACAAGCACGAAGGCGATGGGGCAACCCCAATTGGGGTACACCACATTGTCGGTATGCTGTTTCGACCAGATAGAATCGCAGCCCCGGCCTCATGGGCTATCCCAATAGGCCCCGGCGACCTTTGGTCTGATGACAGCGCGGACCGCCAGTACAATCAGATGGTCAGCGCGCCCTACGCGCCCGGCCACGAAAAGCTGCGGCGCGCGGACCCCCTGTACGATCTTGTCCTGATCACCGACTGGAACTGGCCTAACTCTGTGTCAGACCGGGGATCAGCCATTTTCATTCACCAATGGAGACGCCCCGGCTACCCGACCGAGGGCTGCGTCGCGTTTCGCCGAGACCATCTGCATTGGATCGCACGTAGAATTTCCCCCGGAACGCGTCTGATTATCCCGCAGGTTTGACCCGCTCGCCAAAGATGGCGGACCCCACGCGCACGTGGGTGGCACCCAACGCAATCGCCTGCTCGAAATCACCGCTCATCCCCATCGACAAGCCCGGCAACCCGTTGCGTTCAGCAATTTTGGCCAGCAACGCAAAATGCAGCGAGGGTTCTTCTTCAACTGGTGGAATTGCCATCAATCCCTGAACCGGCAAATCCAGTTCGCGGCACTCGGCGATGAAGGCGTCCGCATCTGCCGGCATGATCCCTGCTTTCTGTTCTTCTTCTCCAGTATTGACCTGGATGAACAGATCCGGACATTGGCCAAGCTCTTGCGCCAGCCGCGCCAGTGTTCTGGCCAACTTGGGCCGATCCACCGAGTGAACCGCGTTGAACAGTTCCATTGCCTGCCGGGCCTTGTTGGTTTGCAGCGGCCCGATCAGATGCAAATCTATCCCTGAGAATTGCTCCTTAAAGCCCGGCCATTTTTCAGCCGCTTCCTGCACGCGGTTTTCCCCGAAACAGCGGTGGCCCTGGCCTAGCACAGCCTCAACACGTTCATTCGGCTGGACCTTTGAAACCGCGATCAGCTTTGTCGAACCCGCAAGTCGTCCGGCGGCGGATTCGGCCTTGGCGATGCGGGCAGTGATGTCGTGCAGCGACATGGATTTCCTCTCTCTGCTTTGAGGGCAGAAAAACACCAAGTCCACGCAAAAGAAAAGGGCAGGTCCGAAGACCTGCCCTTAAACTTTGTGGTTTAGATCAACTTAGAAGTTGAACTGAGCACCGAAGTCAGCACGGACGCGGCTGTCGCCGTCGCCACGCTTCTCGCTGCCAACACCACCGCGCAGCGATGCACCGCCACCCAGGTCGTACTTGACGCCGATACCATATTCTTGCTGGTCGTCATCCGCCGAACCGTCACCGTAAGCGAAGGTCAGAGTGGTTGCTGCGCCAACATTGTAGGCAGCCGACAGACCGTATGCGGTGCCGTTGCGAGCGTCGTTTACAACGTCATCGTCAGCTACGAACACAGTACCCGAGAAGTCACCGAATTCTGCGCCCAGGGTCAGAACGGTCAGCGACTGCTTTTCGCTGCTGCTGTTCACGTTCGCCTTGGTCTGACCATAGGCCAGTGCAGCGGTGATGTTGTTGAAGTTGTAGGTTACGCTAACGTCCCAACGGTCCGCATCCTGCGGAACATTGTCAAAAGCAATGGTTGCTTGGTCGTACGATGCGCCGAACGCGAAATCACCAACTGCGTACTGGAAGAACACAGCGTTCGCACCGGAACCGGTCGAGGTGTAGGACAGGAAGCTATAGTCAACGCCCGAGTACTGGCCGATGAAGCTTTCCAGGCCTGGCTCGTTACCGTAGTAGTTTGCCAGGTTGTCGAACGAACCAGCAACGTTGCCAGCGTCAACACGCAGACCACCGTAGATGACCGAGAAGCGTGCGCCGTTCAGGCCAGCCGAACCGGCTTCGCCGTTGCCAGCGTTTTCGTCAGCTTGCAGACGAACACGAGCCGAGAACTCAACGCCGCCATCGGTTTCTGTGCTACCGTCGATGTTCAGGCGGAAGCGCGAGACCAGGATGGTGTTATCGGTGTCGACGGTTGCGGTGCCATCGGCAACGATGTCGCCGTTTGCATCGGTGGTGAAGTTGTCAACAGTACCGGTACGGTCCTCTTGGTAACCAATACCAAAACGACCATAGCCGCTGAATTTAACGTCGGCCGCTGCAACACTTGCGGTTGCGATCAGAGCGGTCGATGCGAAGAGAACTTTTTTCATCTTGTTTCCCTCGGTTTCAAAAGTTTTTCTACTCGACACATGCCTCAGCACATGTCTCAGCACGGGAACCGTTTCGCTCGGATTACCCCCAAAGCGCAAGCTTGCCTTAAATGTGAAGGGTGCATTGGCCCCAAATTGGTGCAAGGATGCCACAGTCGATATTTGGGGATTAAACTGCCGTCCACACTGACATGTGTAACAAGAATAGGGTTGTTGCTGAACTGGACCTTGTCTAGGAGTAACACGTAACAAAGTAGACCAAGTGAAACAGGACCAGTCGACAATGCGCCTGCAGACGATTTTCGGTTTGATCATAATGACTGCTGCCGTGTCGGCCTGCGGACAGAATCAGAGTGCGGCTCCGAATCCCGCATTGTTGTATACAGATAGCACACGTACAGAAGAACGAGAGCTGAACAATCCAGAACGCACAACAATCTGGGACGTGTTCAACCGCGGGAATGCTGAACAGATCGTCAATGTGAATCGGTATTTGTGGGCCGCCTCACTGGATGTGTTGAATTTCCTCCCAATTCAGGAAGTTGATCCATTTACCGGCGTGATCGTAACCGGTTACGGCACGCCGCCTGGTGGCGGACGTTCTTATCGCGCGACCGTGCATATAAGCGACCCGGCCCTGGCGGCGCGGTCGCTTTCGGTGGCACTGCAAAGCAGCGGAGACGCTCCGGTCAGCGCTGCAACGGCCCGGGCGGTCGAGGATGCGATCCTGAACCGCGCACGACAGTTGCGCATTGCGGACAACAAACTCTAGCCACCCGCCGAAAATCACAATATTACCACGCCGGGTTCACGCCCGGCGTTTTCATTCACGAAGGACCGCACAATGTCGCGCTACTCGGCCACCGAAATCGAAGCAAAATGGCAAGAGGCCTGGGACAAGGCCGGGATCTTCACCGCCGACCATAAGGCGGACAAGCCGAAATATTATGTGCTTGAGATGTTCCCCTACCCGTCAGGGCGAATCCATATGGGGCATGTGCGCAACTATACGATGGGCGACGTCATTGCGCGTCACAAGCTCGCGACGGGGCATAACGTGCTGCACCCGATGGGCTGGGATGCCTTCGGGATGCCCGCAGAGAACGCCGCCATGGCCATTGGCGGCCACCCGAAAGACTGGACCTATAGCAACATCGCCGACATGCGCGGACAGATGAAGCCACTGGGCCTGTCGATCGATTGGTCCCGCGAATTCGCCACCTGTGACCCCGAATATTATGGCCAGCAGCAGGCTCTGTTCCTCGATATGCTCGATACTGGGTTGGTTTACCGCAAGAACGCCGTGGTGAACTGGGACCCGGTGGACATGACCGTTCTGGCCAATGAACAGGTGGAAAATGGACGTGGCTGGCGCTCGGGCGCGCTGGTGGAACGGCGCGAGCTGACGCAGTGGTTCTTCAAAATCTCGGACTATTCCGAAGAATTGCTGGATGCGCTTGATACGCTGGAGAACTGGCCTGCCAAAGTGCGGCTGATGCAGGAAAACTGGATCGGCAAGTCGCGCGGCCTGCAATTTGGCTTCGAACGTAGTGATGGTGGTGAGCCCATCACCGTCTATACGACTCGGCCCGATACGCTGTTGGGCGCGTCCTTTGTTGGTATTTCGCCGGATCACCCGATTGCCAAGCAGCTTGAGGCCGAAAACCCCGAAGTTGCTGAGTTTGTTGCCGAATGCCGCAAGGGTGGCACCACGGAAGAGGCCATCGAGACGGCCGAAAAGCTGGGTTACGACACCGGCATTCGCGTGCGTCACCCGCTGGACCCGAATTGGGAACTGCCGGTCTGGATCGCGAACTTTATCCTGATGGATTACGGCACCGGTGCAATCTTTGCCTGCCCCGCGCATGACCAGCGTGATCTTGATTTCTGCCGCAAGTATGGCCTGCCGGTCATCGACACCTTCTTTGCACTGGATGACGATACGCCGGTCGACAAGATCGCCTTTGTGCCGCCGAAAACTGAAAAAGTCCGCTGGCTGGACCATTTCGCAGGCCTGACCGAGGCCACGGGGGATGAGGCGATCAACGCCACCGTCGATTTCGCGGAAAAAGCAGGGTGGGGTGAAGGCGTCACCAAATATCGCCTGCGCGATTGGGGGCTCAGCCGTCAACGCTATTGGGGTTGCCCGATTCCGGTCGTGCATTGCGACAAATGTGGCACCGTGCCTGAGAAGAAAGAGAATCTGCCGATCGAATTGCCTTACGACGATGGCAACGGCAAACCCATCGACTTCTCGATCCCCGGCAACCCGCTGGACCGCCATGCCAATTGGCGTGACACCCCTTGCCCGTCTTGCGGCGCGCCTGCCAAGCGTGAAACCGATACGATGGACACCTTTGTCGATTCGTCGTGGTATTTTGCCCGTTTCACCGCGCCGCGTGCTGACACGCCCACCGATCTGGCCGAGGCCGAATACTGGATGAATGTCGACCAGTATATCGGCGGGATCGAGCACGCGATTCTGCACCTGCTCTATTCGCGCTTCTTCGCGCGGGCGATGAACATCACGGGTCATATGCCGAAGAAAGCCATCGAGCCGTTCAATGCTCTGTTCACGCAGGGCATGGTCACGCATGAGATCTATCAGACTCGCGACGCCAATGGCCGCCCGGTTTATCACCTGCCCGAAGATGTAACCGACGGAAAACTGGCCGACGGCACCGAGGTTGAGATTATCCCCTCAGCCAAAATGTCGAAATCAAAGAAAAACGTGGTCGACCCCGTCAGCATCATCTCGGCTTTCGGCGCGGATACCGCGCGCTGGTTCGTGCTGTCCGATTCGCCGCCCGAAAGGGATGTGGAATGGACCGCATCCGGGGCCGAGGCTGCGTTCAAGCACCTCAGTCGTGTGCATCGAATCGCCTCGGAAATCGCCGAATCGGATGTTCCGGCCAATGCCGAGAATGAAACCCTGCTGCGCGAGATGCACAAAGCCATCCATGACGTCACAGGCGGTGTCGAATCTTTCGGCTTCAATGCCTCTATCGCCAAGCTTTATGCTTTCACCAACACACTGGCCAAATCCAAGGCAGGCACCGCAGCCAAGCGCGAGGCCGCCAAAACACTGGCACAGCTGATGTCGCCGATGACCCCGCACCTGTCCGAGGAACTCTGGCAGCTGCTGGGTGGCGAAGGGCTGGTTGCCACGGCGCCATGGCCAATTGCGGATGCAACTATGCTGGTGGACGACACCGTCACCCTGCCGATCCAGATCAACGGCAAGCGCCGCGCGGAAATCAGCGTGGCCAAGGATATGCCCAAGGACGAGGTTGAAAAAATCGCGCTGAGCACCGAAGCTGTGCAAAAGGCGCTGGATGGCGCTACACCCAAGAAAGTAATCGTTGTACCTGGCCGGATCGTGAATGTCGTCGTTTAACCGCAGAACCTTGTTGCTGATGCCGCTGGCGCTTGCCGCCTGCGGGTTCGAACCTGTGTACGCTCCGGGCGGATCGGGCTCGGCCCTTTTTGGTCGCGTAGAAGTGTCGGCACCAAACACGGTCACCAGCTTTCTTCTGGTTGAAGATCTGGAACAAAAGCTTGGCCGTAGCGCAACATCCGGCAGTGAATACAGTCTGGACGTTTCCGTCGTGACCCAGACGGTGGCGGCATCGATCACCTCAACGAACGAAACCAACCGTCTTATCATCAACGGGACTGCCAACTATTCGCTTAGATCGAGCGCGACCGGGCAAATTCTTGCCTCGGGCTCGGTGACGGACTTCGTGGGGTATTCGGCTGCCGGTTCCACCGTATCCACCCTGGCTGATGAGCGGGATGCAACGCAGCGCCTGATGGTGATTCTGTCCGATCAGATCATCAGTCGGCTGTACGCCACGCCGGGCCTGTCCGCATGAAGCTGAGCCCGCGCGAGGCCGAGGGATATTTCTCGAGACCCGACGCGGACAAGACCGGGCTGTTGATCTACGGCGCGGATGCGATGCGTGTAGCGCTAAAGCGGCAACAGGTTTTGGCCGCTCTGCTGGGCGCCAATGCCGAAGAAGAGATGCGGTTGACCCGCCTGCCCGGAAGCGATCTGCGTGGCGATCCGGCCTTGTTGCTGGACGCGGTCAAGGCGGTCGGGTTCTTTCCCGGGCCACGCGCTGTATTCGTCGAAGACACAACCGACACGGCCGCCCCCGCAATCCTTGCCGCGCTGGAAGATTGGGTGGCTGGCGATGCCCAGATCATCGTCACCGCCGGGCAGCTCAAAGCCAGTTCCAAGATTCGCAAAGCGTTCGAATCGCACCGCTCGGCCTATGCGGTGGGCATCTATGACGACCCACCATCCAGGGCCGAAGTCGAACGAGTACTTTCTGAGGCCGGTTTGCAGAACATTCCACGCGATTCGATGGCCGCGATTGCTGAGCTGGCAACCGGTATAAGCCCCGGTGACTTTACCCAAACGATCGAGAAACTGTCGCTTTACAAGCGCGGTGACAGCTCCGACCTGACCATTGAAGACATCGAAGCCTGCGCGCCTCGTTCGACCGAAGCCGCACTGGACGATGTGCTGAACGTGGTTGCCGATGGTCGCGCGGGTGAAATCGGCCCGCTGATCCGACGTTTGCAATCGCAGGGAACCAATCCTGTCAGCCTGTGCATCGGCGCGACAAGGCATTTCCGCACTTTGTATGCATGCGCATCCGATCCGGGCGGAGCCGCGCAAGGCATCGGCAAGCTGCGCCCCCCGATCTATGGAAAGCGCCGCGACCGCATTCTGCGTCAGGCCCAAGGGTGGGGTGCGCCAAAACTGCAAACTGCATTGACTGTACTGACAGATACAGACTTGTCGCTGCGTTCGGCCGGGCAAACGGCACCGGCCATGGCATTGGTCGAACGTGCCATGATCCGTCTGGCGATGCTGGCGCGAACCCGCTAACCGCTTTGATCCAACCAATGCGCCGCCGAACGCCCAGCCCAACGGCCGGTCGCCAGGCAGGCTGTCAGAAGGTATCCCCCAGTTGGGGCCTCCCAATCCAGCATCTCGCCCGCGCAAAACACTCCGGGACATGCAGTCAGCATGAGCCCCTCATTAAGCGCCGCACGTGGCACGCCTCCTGCCGTGGAGATGGCCTCGTCCATCGGGCGCAGGCCCGAGTGTTTGATCTGCAGATGCTTGATCACGCTTACGTCTAGCGATGGGATCTGGCCATCGCGCTTGGACATTTCATGAAACAGGGCGACCTTTTGCGGAGACAGGTGCAGAGATTTCTTCAACCACTGCGACAGGGTCGTTTTCGATTTCTTTGACGCAAAACGGCTGCGCAACGTATCGGCATCCAAATCCGGAACCAAGTCGACAAAAAGCGGTGCTCTGTCACGCAAGGCCGGGGTCAGTGAATACAATCCGCCCCCTTCCAACCCTTTTGCCGACACCGCAGCCTCGCCCCGGCTTTCCAACTCTCCGGCCATCCACCGCACCGATTTCAAAGCCGCGCCAAAATGCGGCTGCATATGGGGGCTCCAATCTACGGAAACGGCTGAGTTTGCGGGTGCGAAAGGTGAGAGTGGTACGCCTTTACCCGTCAGCACCGATGCCCATGCTCCGTCTGATCCCAACCGCGACCAGCTTGCCCCGCCCAGCGCAAGAACTGTCACATCGGGGCACAGGTTCTGCCTGCCATCATCCGTGTCGAAAACGGCTTGGGCACCGTCCCAACCAACCCACCGCCAGCGTGTTCTGACTTGAACGCCTGCCTCTGCCAGCCGTGCCAGCCACGCCCGCAACAGCGGAGAGGCTTTCATCGATGTCGGAAACACCCGCCCGGTCGAGCCTGTGAACAGCACTTGCCCCAACCCTTGCGCCCATGTTTGCACGTCCGAGGCATCGAATTCGGCGATCATTGGTCGCAACCAGGTCGCAGCCTCACCATAGGACCCCAGCAAAGTCTCAAGTGGCTCGTCCTTGGTCAGATTCAACCCGGACTTCCCGGCCATCAGGAATTTTCGCGCCACCGAAGGCTTGGCCTCTGCCACAACAACAGAGTTCCCGGCTTTGGCCAGTTCCTCGGCTGCCATCAGGCCTGCGGGTCCGCCGCCGATCACCAGTGCCTGTGCCATCCCTGCCCTCTTGCCTTTCGCGCCACCTGACGCAACCTTACCCTCGTCATGACGAACAGCGATCCGATCTGCCCGCTCTGCAACCGCCCAATCCCGGACGGGGGCGGAAGCCTGCACCATCTGATCCCAAAACTCAAAGGGGGCAAGGGTGGACCTACCGTCCTGCTGCACCAGATCTGCCATAAAGAGGTGCATGCGACCCTGACCGAGGCGGAATTGGCCCGTGAATTCAACAGCGTCGAGGCTCTGCGCGCCCATCCGAGGTTGGAGAAATTCCTGAATTGGGTTCGCAAACGCCCGCCCGGCTTTCGCTCGAAAGTTCCGGGCAAGCGGCGCGGGCGTTGATCAGCCGGGATTAACCGGGTCGCCAAACGCGTCCCGCGTCGGCGCGGCAAGCCCCTGAAACTCCAACCCGCGATAATCGGGCACATTGGCAAACCTGACGCCTTTGACGTGTTGGAACTCCAACGTTGTGTAGGGGCGTTTCCATAGCCATTCGCGGTTTTCCACTGCCCACAAGTCAGCGTGTGGCGGAACATCGTCGGTAAACGCGTAAAAATGCAGATCAAAGCCGTATTGATCAATGTCTTGCACCGAAAGCAAACGCATACCGTTGGCGCGGCAAAATGCATCCTCTGCTGCTATATTTCCGGTTCGCAGGGTGATCTGGCCGATACAAGCCTGCGCAAACGGATCGCTCGGATCTGCTGCGTTTAGCGGCCGGTTGCCTTCAAAATCATGCTGAAGCAGCTCAATCACAAAGCCTTCGGGGTCTTTGAGGTGACACATGTACCCGATGTCCAGAAACTGTTTCGGGTCCGAAACCTCAATTCCCTTTTCGCGCAAAAATGCGGCCGCCAGATCGACATCCGGTACGGTGATGCCGATCTTCCAATAGCGTTGTCCGGTGTCATGGGTGTATCCGCCGCCGCCAGGCATCAGCAGCAAATCGGCGTCCTGCCCCGGATAGCCAATGCGCAGGCTCACTCCTTGAGTTTGCACCGACATTCCAAGAACGTCCGTATAAAATTTGCCCAGTTGTTCAGGATCGGCGACGCGCAGTCGCAGGCCAGACAACCTCATCGACACAGCCCTGCGATACCGGCAGCGATCTTGGGATCGGCGGCGGTGCTATCAGCGACCAGTTCACGCGCTGTCGGCATCAGCGCGTCCGGCGCCACCACACGGTCCACCAGACCAAAGGTATAAGCCTCATCCGCCGTGATCTTTTGACCGGCCATCAGGATCATCTTGGTGCGGGATGGCCCGATCAGGGCCGACATGCGCGCGGGATCAGACGGTTGCGGCAAAAACCCCAGTTTCATCACGGGATAGAAGAACTTGGCGGACGGGACCGCAATTCGAATATCGCAGGCCAGCACCATACCGTTCGCACCCCCAGCCAGGGTACCATTCAACGCGGCGACCGTCAGGCATGGCAGGGCAGCGATTGCGCCCGACAAACGCTCCCATACATCCGAAGTTGCAAGACCCGCGCGGGCCTCATCCAGATCGGCACCGGCACTGAATACTTTGCCGGCCCCAGTCAGGATCAACGCGCGCGCCTCGGAGGCGGCTTCAGCAATCTCGGCCAGCTCAGACAGAATCGCCCCTGTCAGCGCATTGGCTTTGCCGGGATTGTTCAAGGTAACAATCCACAAACCGTCTTCTTTGCTTAATTCGATCACGTCAGCCCTACCCTTTGTCGAATATCTTCACGCCGCAGCGAGATTTCGGTTCCCAAAAATTCATCCGCGTCTTCGGTACACATCCACAACAGCGCCTTGGCAGGCCAGTCGGCAGGGATATGGTCGCTCCAGTCCAACTGGCTGACAGCGTTTATGCCGCTGGTCTTGATGACCCGCTGCATGTCGGTTGCCACGGTGCCCGGTGACAGACCCATGGCGCGGATGCCGTGGATCGATTCCTCAAGATGTAAGCATTCTGTCAGCATCTTCGCTCCGGCCTTGGATGCGCAGTAATGGCTCCAGGCTTCGATCGGGTTCGAGGCCGCGCCGGATGATACGGTCAACACGGTGCCCCCACCTGCGGCGCGCATGACAGGCAGCGCCGCGCGCATTCCGTGGAACACACCCTTGAGGTTGATATCGATCGCCTTGTCCCAAGCCGCAACATCCGCGTTCGAAAGATGGAAGATCGGATCAATGACACCGGCGTTCCCGATCAGGACATCCAAACCGCCAAAGCGGTCGACGCAATCTGCCACCGCCTGTTCAACCTGCGCAAAATCACTGACGTCACATTCCAGCGCGATTACATTTTCGCCCAGCGCGGATGCCAGTGTGGCGATTTGATCGCGGCTGCGCGCGACCAGTGCCACGTTCGCGCCTGCTGCGGCAAAAACGCGCCCTGCCTCTGCTCCGATGCCGCGGCTGGCCCCGGTTATCAGTACGGTTTTCCCCTGCATTTGGTTCCTATACCTCCAACGGTTTGAATTTGTGTGAATGCTTACCGCGCGAATGGGTAAAGGGTCCAGTCCTTGCCCCTTGACGCCCGCCGTCACAAACACGACGATGCCCGCAAAATTATCTAGAAGGGTACTGTAATGTCCGTTTTCCTTCGCCGCAGTTGCGGTGCTGTTTTGGCTTATGCCGTTATCACACAAGGCGCACTTGCCGACCTGACCACGCAGGACGTCTGGAATGATTGGAAAACCTATCTGGGTCAGATGGGTTACACCATTTCGGGCGACCAGACCGTTGCAGGAAATGTCACGACGATTGCCAACATGGCCATGTCCATGGACTTACCGGAAGAAGAGGCAACTTTTCAGATGGTCGTTCCAGAAATGACCCTGACGGAAAATGGCGACGGTACGGTCAGTATTGGTTTCCCCGAGAATTTTCCCATGACGATTTCCGGAGAGGGGGACGGCGAAAAGTTCTCGGTCAATGTCGATTATTCGCAGAGCGAGATGACCATGGTCGTTTCGGGCTCCAAGGATGAGATGACCTACGACTATTCGGCCGATGCGATAGGCATCAAGCTGGATGGCCTGACTGTGGACGGTGAAAAGATGCCCGCTGATGCGCTGGCTCTCAGCCTGAACATGACAGATTTGGCTGGCAGCTCGGTCATGAAAATCGGTGAGAACCGTGACATTGATCAGAAGTTCACCGCGGGCGGGATGACCTATGATATGGCATTTCAGGACCCGGACAGCGACGACACGGCCAAAGTTGACGGCTCGATGAGCCAGCTGGCGTTTGAAGGTACAAACGTTATCCCGTCTGAATTCGACATCTCGGACCCGCAAGCCTTCTACAAGGCGGGCTTCTCGTTCTCGGGGCTGTTCACCTACGGATCCGGCCAGAACGCGATTGCAGGCACCAGCGAAGGCGAGGCTTTCTCGGTCGGAAGCGAGTCTCAGGGTGGCAAATTTGGCGCCAGCATCGACGCCGAGCGTCTTGCCTATGACATCGAGCAGAACAGCGCGAAAGTCGCAGTGACGACGGCCGACCTGCCCTTCCCGATCGAAATCGCGATGGAGAATGCCGGGTTCAAATTTGAAATCCCGGTACAGAAATCCGAGGAAATCCAACCGTTTGGTTTCGCGATGAACCTGACCGACTTCACCATGTCGGATATCCTGTGGAGCATGTTCGACCCAGCAGGTGCTCTGCCGCGCGACCCGGCGACCATTGCGCTGGACGCCACCGGAACCGCCAAGGTTCTGTTGAACATCTTTGATCCTACCGCAGTCGAAAACCTGGATACATCTGACGCAGCACCGGGCGAGTTGCACTCGCTGAAGATCAACGAACTGTTGGTGTCTCTGGTCGGAGCCAAGCTGACAGGTGAAGGCGATTTCACCTTCGACAACTCCGACGTCTCAGAGTTCGACGGAATGCCCACGCCGACCGGCGTTGCCAAGCTGAAACTGAATGGTGCCAACGCCCTGATCGACAAGCTGATCGAGATGGGACTGGTGTCGGACAGCGATGCAATGGGCGCGCGGATGATGATGGGTCTGATGGCCGTACCGGGTGACGAGCCCGACACGCTGAATTCGGAAATCGAATTCACTGCGGACGGTCAGATTCTGGCGAACGGCCAACGTATCAAGTAACACTTCGGGAAGGCGGTACCGCTGCCTTCCCAAACCTTCGCCCGTGGTGCGGACTCCGGCACCAGGCGCATCGTGCCGAATTCCATTTCAATAGTTTGCTCAACCTAAAATAGCCGCAGGCCTTGCGAGACCGGCGGTCCAAGGCTAGGTCGAATGCACACAGACCGGAGGCCTCATGACCTGCACACCAGAAGAAATCAGCCATAACCTGCTGGACGCGGCCCGCAAAGCCGGGGCCGAAGCGGCGGATGCCATCGTTCTGGATGGCTCATCGGTATCGGTTGAAGTCCGCTGTGGCGCGCTGGAGCACGCGGAACGGTCCGAAGGCACCGACCTGGGACTGCGTGTGTTTCTGGGCAAGCGGCAGGCGATCGTCTCAAGTTCGGACAGTCGCCCCGAAACGCTGACGGCGATGGCGCAACGTGCAGTGGCCATGGCGAGCGAAGCTCCGGAAGATCCTTTTACAGGGTTGGCCACGCCCGACCAGCTTGCAAAAGACTGGGATATCGCGGCGCTGGAACAATTCGACCCGACGCCGGAACCGTCGGCAGATGCGCTTTTGCAGGATGCGTTGGCTGCCGAAGCTGCCGCTATGGCAATTCAGGGTGTGTCCCAGGTATCGGACGCTGCGGCTGCCTATGGAACCCACCGCGTGCATCTGGCTGCCACAAATGGCTTTTCCGGCGGGTATTCCCGGAGCAGCCGCTCGACCTCTTGCGTTGCTATCTCGGGCGAAGGCACAGGGATGGAACGCGACTATGACGGCGACAGCCGCACGTTCCAAAGTGACCTGCGCAGCCCTGATGAGATTGGCCGCTCGGCAGGTGAACGCGCCGTTGCACTGATTGGGGCACAAAAACCCGCGACAGGCACATTCCCTGTCCTGTTTGACGAGCGGATCTCGTCTTCGCTGATCGGTCATCTGTTGGCCGCCAGCAACGGTGCCGCCATTGCCCGTGGTGCGTCATGGCTGAAGGACAGTCTGGGAGAGCAGGTCCTGCCTGAACACCTGTCACTGATCGAAGACCCGCACCGCCCGCGTATCTCAGGCTCTCGCCCCTTTGACGCCGAAGGATTGCCAACACAGCGAAGGGCCGTTGTTGAAAACGGAGTGCTGACCGGTTGGACACTGGATTTGGCCAGCGCACGAAAACTGGGCATGACCTCGACCGGGAATGCGGCGCGTGGCGTGTCTGGCCCCCCGTCGCCCAGCAACTGGAACCTGAGCCTGACCCAGGGCACGCACAGCCGGGACGATCTGCTGCGTGACATGGGAACCGGCCTGCTGGTGACCTCGATGATCGGATCGACGATCAACCCCAATACGGGCGACTACTCACGTGGGGCATCAGGCTTTTGGGTCGAAAACGGGGAAATCACCCACCCTGTCAACGAATGCACGATCGCTGGCAATCTGCGTGACATGCTGAAACGGATTATTCCGGCAAATGACGCACGTACGTACTTGTCCCGCGTGGTGCCATCGATCCTGATCGAAGGAATGACACTTGCCGGCACCTGACCTGCAACTGCTGATTGACGCCGCATTGGAAGCCGGAAAGATCGCCACTCGGTTTTCGGGGACCACGGCGCAACGCTGGGATAAACCCGACGGAGCCGGCCCGGTGACCGAAGCAGATCTGGCCGTCAACGCGATGCTTGAGCAAATGCTGCCCGCAGCGCGTCCGGGGTATGGCTGGCTTAGCGAAGAGACTGAGGATTCAGCTGACAGGCTGTCGAAAGACCGTGTTTTCATCATTGATCCCATCGACGGCACCCGCAGCTTTGCCGAAGGCTCGCGGACCTGGGCCCATTCCTTGGCCATCGCCGAACAGGGCGAAGTGACGGCCGCTGTGATCTACCTGCCTTTGCGAAACCTGCTTTATGCCGCATCAAAAGGTCAGGGTGCTACACTCAACGCTGAAAAGATTCGGGTCAGCGAACTCGGTGTGTTGGAAAGCGCCGAGGTGTTGGCCGCGAAACCCAACATGCAGCCGCAACACTGGCGTCAGGGGCAGGTACCCGAGTTCAAACGGAACTACAGGCCATCTCTGGCCTATCGCATGGCCCTTGTTGCACAGGGACGATTTGACGGGATGATGACCCTCAGGCCCAGTTGGGAATGGGACATCGCCGCCGGTGATCTGATAATACGCGAAGCGCTCGGCCGGTGTTCGGACCGCGCGGGGCTGCCTCTGCGGTTCAACAATGCAATTCCGCGTCTGAACGGTGTGATCGCTGCGGGTTCAGGTGTTTATGGGCTACTGTCGGAACAACTCGAACCGGAAAGCCCTGGAATCGCACCATGAGCAAGCCACGCTCGTTAAGCCTTGCCGCCTATCGCGTGCTGTCCTGGGGTATGCAGAATACCGCCAGCAACGGCGATATTGCGCGCCCCGAAGGCGAGGTTCTGTGGATTCACATCAACGCTTGGGAACGGCACCGCGCCATTGTCGACTTCTGCCAAAGACTGCAGCAGGCGCGCCCCACCCTATCGGTGGTTCTGACCGCGCCACCCGATGCAGATCTGACAAGATGGGCCAGCAGCGGATACCCCCTGGTCAACCTCCCCACCGAACAAACCGGGGCCGCGCGCGCGTTTCTGGACCATTGGCAGCCGGATATCGGAATATGGGTCGGGGGCGGCCTGATGCCCAATTTGATCACACGCGCCGAGGAACGTGGGATTCCCCTGATGTTGATCGAAGCACAGGCGGACGTGAAAATCGCACGGGGCGGTCGTTGGTTGCCCGATATCACAAGATACACGATTGACTGTTTTCAGACGATCCTGTGCACGACACCGGAAATCGCCCGTCAAATTCGGCGGCTAGGCGTCGCTTCGAACAAGGTGCAAGAGGCACCGCCCCTTCATGTCAGCCCAAACCCGCGCCCATGGCCCGAGGACGAGCTGATCGAAGTGAACCATGCGCTGTCTGGCCGACCGGTCTGGTTGGCGGCGTGGGTCCAGGACAAAGAATTCATCTCGGTCCTCAGCGCGCATAGACAGGCAATGCGCATGCTGCCGCGTTTGGCATTGGTGTTGCAAGTGGCCGACATTACCGAAGCCGGGCCACTGCACCGGCGGCTTGAGGCGATGGATCTGCGCTGCACCAACTGGGATGAAAGCGGGACGATCGAAGATATGACTCAGGTGATCCTCTCCGCCGTGCCCGAGGATCTGGGCCTTTGGCAGCGGGTATCGCCCGTTACCTTCATAGGCAGCTCTCTGGAACGCGGCGCCGGGGGCGCGGACCCGCTGATCGCCACGGCGCTGGGCTCTGCCGTGATCCACGGCCCATTTGTGCACAGCCAACAACAGCTATACGATCAGCTCGACCGGGCGGGGGCCGCGCGCACGGTCAGGTCCGCCACCGAGCTGGGCGATGCAGTGGTGGAACTGTTGGCACCGGATCAGGCCGCCAATATGGCGCTGGCCGGGTGGCAGATCGTTACCGAGGGTGCGCCGCAGGCGGATCACCTGATCGACATGATTCAGGACTATCTGGACCAGCGGAGTGCAGACGATGCGAGCACCTGATTTCTGGAATACCGCGCCAGATCGGCTGGACCTGCGCGCACGGCTACTGGCACCGCTTGGGCGACTCTATGCCGGCGCTACGGCGCGCCGGGTCGCCTCGGAATCCGGCATTAACCCGGGCGTTCCGGTCATTTGTATTGGCAACCTGAACGCGGGCGGCACCGGCAAGACCCCGACTGTGATCTGGGTAATCGAGCAATTGCGCGATGCCTGGCATGAGACACATGTGGTCACGCGCGGCCATGGCGGCTCGCTCGAAGGGCCGGTGCGCGTGGACCCGGGCAAGCATACCGCGGCGCAGGTCGGGGATGAGCCCCTGTTGCTGGCGGCTTTTGCCGATGTCTGGGTCGCCAAAGACCGCGCTGCTGGAGCAAAGGCAGCCGCCGCGGCTGGTGCCACAGTCATCGTGCTTGACGACGGGTTTCAAAACCCCTCGGTGGCCAAGGATTTCTCGGTCATTGTGGTGGACGCATCGCGCGGATTTGGCAATGGACTATGCCTGCCGGCTGGACCCCTGAGGGAACCGGTGGAAGTCGGATTATGGCGCGCTGATCTGGTGCTGTCCCTTGGCGAGGCTGATGCCCAAACCGAGTTTGCCGAACGCTGGGGGAAAAAACTGTCCGTCCCACATGCGACCGGCGCGGTTGAGCCGTTGCAAACCGGCATGGATTGGAGCGATACGCCTGTTCTTGCCTTTGCAGGCATCGGACACCCCGAGAAGTTCTTCGCCACTTTGCGCCAACAAGGCGCGACCTTGCTGCGGGCCGAAGCGCTGGATGATCACCAGCCGCTGACACCCGCCCTGATGACCCGTCTTGAAAACGAAGCCCGCTTGTTGCGCGCCCAAATGGTCACCACGGAAAAAGACGCCGTTCGCCTGCCCGCTGCATTTCGCAGCAAGGTCATCACGCTTCCGGTTCGTCTGAAGGTCGATGAGGCGGACAAGGTCAGGCAGATGCTTTTGCAGATCGCCCCGTCGCCCTGAAGGACGACCGGCCCGGATTGAGCCGGTCGTAAAAGCAATTAGCTGCCCAGTTCGTCTTCGATCAGCTTTTTGAAGCCGTCATAGGACTGATTCTCAACCGACTTGCCATTCACTATGAAGGATGGGGTCGCCTGAATACCGTCGCGCTCGGCGTTTTCCTGATACCAGGCCACCAGCGTCTGCGCGCGGGTTCCGTCCTGCAGACAGGCTTCAAGCTGATCATTGTCGATACCAGCCAGACGCCCGATTTTGCGCAGCTCGTCCACGATTTCAGCGGGACCACCGGCTTTGGTCCACTCGGACTGACCTTCGTAGATCAGGTCGGAGATGCCAAAGAACTTTTCGGGCCCGCCGCAGCGTGCAACCATCGACGCCCACAGGCCATAGCGGTCAAAGTAGACCTCGCGATAGATGAACTTCACCTTACCTGTGTCGATGAAATCCTTCTTGAGCTGCTTGTACGCTCCCGTGTGGAAATTCGCACAATGCGGGCAGGTATAGGACGCATATTCGATGATCTCGACTGGTGCGTCTTCGGCGCCCAGAGTCATCTCGACGATGGTCGAGGTGTCCAGATCGGCCTCTTGCGCCTCGGCGCTGCTAATCAGCGGATAGGCGGGGTTGGAATTTGACAGCGACAGCCAATAACCGCCAGCGGCCACGGCGACGGCCGCACAAATTCCGGTTGCAATACGGCTCATTTCTCAGCCCTTTCTCAGCGTTTTTGCTTGGATAAAACGTTACGGCCCAGACGTTCAAGGGCTGCGCGCAGATCACCATCGTGAACTTCTTGCGCAGCGCGGTCTGCCTCGGCTGCTATTTCTGGTTCGATCTTGGGTTTCGCTTGTTTCGGCTTGTGGTCGAAACTGGCCTGCCCCTCGGCAAATCCTGTCGGAGCGGTCTGGGTGATGCGCACCCGGCTGATGGCATTATAGCCATAGACCGCGTTCACCTTGCCGCGCAATTGTTCCTTCTGCATCTCCAGCATCGGGGCCTGCGGTCCGGTGGTCAGAACCGTCAGCGTGGCACCAATGCCACCCTTCCCGTAACCCACTTTTACCGGTCGCGCGATAGCGGCCATGTCTTGTCCAACAATCTCGGACCAATGGGTCAGCAGGCGTGATACGGCAAAGCCCCGGCTTTCACCGGCGCGCCTGATCTGGTCGTTCAGCAATGTCGCGGTGCGTTTGAACCCGCGGGTCGAAGAACGTCTGCGCTGCATCTGGTTTCCAACTCCTGCACCGCTATTGTAAAGGGCAGGACAACAGGCGCCAGCGAAACCCGACAGGGAGATAGATAAAACTTGCGTGACTCCGGTGAATTTGACGTGAGCAGTGCGCTGCTGGATTGGTACGACCGCCATGCCCGCGAGATGCCTTGGCGCGTAGCTCCTGCCGATCGGGCTGCGGGCGTGATGCCCGACCCCTACCGCATATGGTTGTCCGAGGTCATGCTGCAGCAGACCACTGTTGCGGCTGTGCGCGACTATTTCGTGCGGTTCACAACCCGTTGGCCAACGGTCGAAGCGCTGGCGGCGGCGCCCGACGATCAGGTCATGGGGGAATGGGCGGGGCTTGGCTATTACGCTCGTGCCCGCAATTTGTTGAAATGCGCCCGGGTCGTGGCCGAACAGCATGGTGGAACGTTCCCCGATACCTACGACGCGCTCCTCAATTTGCCGGGGATCGGTCCCTACACCGCCGCTGCAATTTCCGCCATCGCCTTCGACCGGCCCGAAACCGTGTTGGACGGCAACGTGGAACGGGTTATGGCCCGACTTTTCGACATTCACGACCCTTTGCCCGGTTCAAAACCGCAACTGAAAAAGCATGCGGCTGCGCTTACGCCTGTCACTCGCCCGGGTGATTATGCGCAGGCGGTCATGGACCTGGGGGCAACAATCTGCACACCAAAATCTCCGGCCTGCGGTATCTGCCCGGTGCAAGCCCCCTGCGCCGCTCGCGCCGCCGGAACGCAATCCGATTTGCCACACAAGACTCCAAAAAAGCCCAAACCCACGCGATATGGCCATGTCTATATAGCCCAAGGCGATAACGGAGCCTTTCTGATGGAACGTCGTCCCGACAAGGGGCTGCTGGGTGGCATGCTGGGCTGGCCGGGTTCAGAATGGTCAGACGGACCGGCCGAGGCACCGCCCTTTCCGTGCGAATGGCAGGTGCTGCCGGGTGAGGTACGCCACACCTTTACCCACTTCCACCTGATCCTGCGGATCTGGACGACCGCGCTGCCGGTCGGCTGGTCGCATGACGATCTGATTGTCATGGAAAAACACGCTTTCCGCCCCAATGACCTACCTACTGTTATGCGCAAAGCGTATGACCTCTGGCGCTCTACGTAACCCATTGTGTGGCATTGCCGGGTGGGGCTAGTCTGCCCACAGTTTCTCGGAGCGAAGCGATGATCGCATCAGACAGTCTGTCACGCTGGCAAGCGGCATTGCCCTTCTGGGTGTCCTTCCTGCTGATCCCCGTCATCTGGCTTACCGCCGTTGCCGGAGGCTGGTGGGTCTTGCTTGTGCCTCTTTCGACTTGGTGGGCGTTTGCAGTTCTGGATCGGTTAACGGGGCTGAACCTTGAAAATGCCGATCCGGCCACGCCGGACGGCGGTCTCAAATGGTACATTCTGCTGACCAAGGCATGGGCCCCGGTTCAGTTTCTTACGCTGTTTGGGTTGCTCTGGTACGCCACTCATACCGATCACCTGTCTGTTTTTAGCAAGATTGGATTGTTTTTCGGGATGGGTGTGATCTCGGGCACCATCGGGATCAACTACAGCCATGAACTGATGCACCAGAAAGGGCGGTCGGAACGTTGGCTGGGTGATATTTTACTGGCCATGGTGTTATATTCTCACTTCCGGTCAGAGCACCTGCTGGTTCACCATCGCTATGTCGGAACACCACGCGATCCGGTCACTGCACGGTACAATGAAGGGTTTCACCGCTTCTATCCGCGCGTTCTGTGGCAGTGCCTTGCGTCCGCCTTCCACGCAGAACGGGACAAGCTGGCTCGCAAGCAACGTCCGTGGACCGATACGGCAAACCCGTTCTGGCGCTATTGGGCGCTTCAGGCAGGCATGCTGCTGTTGGCTTTCTTGGTCGGGGGATGGGCGGGCGTTGCCCTCTTCCTGGTGCAAGCGGGCGTCGCCATATGGCAGCTGGAACTGGTGAACTACGTCGAACATTACGGCCTGACCCGCAAACACCTTGGGGACGGCAAGTACGAGCATGTCCAGCCGCGCCACTCGTGGAACGCCTCGCAAAAAGCGTCGAACTGGCTGCTGATCAACCTGCAGCGTCACTCGGACCATCACCACAAACCCAACCGGCGCTTTCCGCTGCTGCAGCATCATTCGGAAGATGCGGCCCCGCAACTTCCCTATGGCTATCCGGTTATGACCGTCGCTGCGATGGTCCCGCCGCTTTGGCGGCGCGTCATGAACCCCCGCGTTCGGGCCTGGCGGCGTCAATATTATCCCGAAGTCACCGATTGGAAACCGTACAACAGATCTCTCAACCCGTTGCCGCGTTCGTGACCGCAGCGCGCGCCCGCGCGCTGCCCGGCCCAACAGAATGACGCGCATCTCTGATGCGTGTCAGATCGGCGGGAGCTGCCCGTTCTACTGCGCCCAGATATCCATAGTGCCCTGCACCCCGCGGACTGGCTGGCTTTCATGCTTCACAAAACCTGCTGTCAGGTCGGCGGCGTTATTGCCCTCCTGCATCACCTGTGCCCGGACCGCGTCACTCAGCACCACGCGAACACCAAGGTCACGCGTCATCGCTTCGAGCTTGGCAGAGACATTCACCGCATCCCCGATAACCGCAAATTCCAGTCGGTTCGCTCCGATATCTCCTAATACAACCGAGCCATAGTGAACCCCAATTCCCACGCGAATTTCCGGCTCACCTGCCCGCCGCCGCTCCAGGTTCCAGCGATCAATCACATCCACCATATCGCGCGCGCAAGCCACCGCGTTACTGGCATCCAATGGGGTCGTCACCGGTGTACCGAATGTGGCCATCAAACCATCCCCAAGATATTTGTCCAACGTGCCATGATGGCGAAACACTTCGGTTTCCATTCGGGCGTGAAACCCACGCAAAACTTCGATGACTTCATAGGGGTCGCGCCCGGCCGCGAATTTGGTAAACCCCACGATGTCGATGAACAAAACGGCGATGTCTTCTTTGCGAACCTGCTTGAGCGGCTCATCATTCTGGCTGAGTTCGTCCACGACGTTCGGAGAGAAATATCGCGACAGGTTTGCACGCTCCCTCTCGAGCCCAGCATTTGTCATCAACAATCGATTGAGCCGCCGCATCGAGATACCAAGCGTAACCGCAACCATCAGGAATACGATCACCTGCTGAATACGCTGAGGGACCATAAAACTGTTGGGGTCCAGCAACTCCGCGACATCCGGATATCCGGCCAATGCCTCATACACGCGCTCACTGATGCCCGGAATTGGCGTAGCCACCCACCAGGCGATGATCCAACCTACCGTCCACATCGTCGCCGTCCATGTGCCGATAGCCACGACCGTGCGCCACGAATAGGCCAGAGTTCCCGCTGCCAGAATGATGAAGAAATACTGGAAGTTGTCGAACCGGTATTGCATTGCCAGCGGTCGAACATCATCGCTGAACGGGTTTGGCACGATCATCCCCAAAGTCATGATCAGCAAGTCGACGAAGATCAGCAAAAGCTCGACCCGTGACTGGCCCACGCTGCCAGCCCGCCGGATCAACCAACCATTGGCGCAAATCAATAACAGGATGAAGTGATACCACAGAACGTCCCAATGGGGGTTCAGGTAGATCAACAAAATGCCGGTAAGGCCCATCGCCACCCAGCGGGCGCGGACGGCCAGTTCCAACCCTTCACGCTTGTGCCGTTCCAGCGCTGCCTCGGTGTACTTGTTGTCCAGATCATACTTGTCTGGCTGTGTTACAAAAAACCGCCCAAATCGGGATTCGCTGGCTGTGGTATCCGACATTGCCATGGTTCCTTCCGTAAGCAGCAGGACAAGGAATCTCATATCGGAACTGAATGAGGAATAAAACAAAAGACCCCGCCGAGATCGGCGGGGCAAGGCGTAGTGCCTTGTGTCAGGCCACAGGCACCGGCGGTATTCTTGAAATCAGTTGTGCATCTCGGCCCGGATCTGCTGACGCAAAACGTCGATCGGCACCGTTTTGCCATCGCGCTTGAAGCACCAATAGGTCCAGCCATTGCACGAGGGCGCGTTTTCCAGATGTGCCCCGACCTGGTGGATCGAGCCTTTGACGTTGTCGCCAACCAACGTTCCGTCAGCCCGAACCTTGGCCTTGTGGCGTTGGTTCATGGAATAAAGCTCTTCACCTGGGCGCAGCATGCCGCGTTCAACCAACTGACCGAAGGGCACGCGCGGCTCAGCGCGTTTGCTGGCGCTGACTTCCAGTGCCTCACGGTCGAACTTGCGGACTTTGGAAATCCGCTTCTCAGCGACCTTGCGATAGCTTTCCTCGCGCTCGATCCCGATGAATTCGCGGCCCAGCATCTTGGCGACAGCACCGGTTGTGCCTGTGCCAAAGAACGGATCCAGAATAACATCGCCCGGGTTGGTCGATCCGATCAGGACACGGTGCAACAGGGATTCCGGCTTTTGCGTCGGGTGCGCCTTGTCGCCGTTTTCATCCTTGAGGCGCTCATGCCCGGTGCAGATTGGCAGAACCCAATCGCTGCGCATCTGAATGCCTTCGTTCAGTGCTTTCAGAGCTTCGTAATTGAACGTGTACTTGGCACCTTCGCGTTTTGAGGCCCAGATCATCGTCTCATGCGCGTTGGTAAGCCGCTTGCCGCGGAAATTCGGCATCGGGTTCGACTTGCGCCAGACAACGTCGTTCAGAATCCAGTATCCGGCGTCCTGCAGGGCTGTGCCAACGCGGAAAATGTTGTGGTAGGAGCCAATCACCCAAATCGCGCCATTGGGCTTGAGCAGACGATGCGCCGCTTTCAGCCATTCGCGGGTGAACTGGTCATAAACACCAAAGCTTGAAAACTGATCCCAGTGATCGTCGACCGCGTCAACCTGGCTGTTATCGGGGCGGTGCAACTGGCCTTTTAGCTGCAGATTATACGGGGGATCCGCGAAAATCAGGTCAACCGACTCCGCGGGCAGACTGTTCATCACATCGATGCAGTCCCCGGATAGAATCGTGTTTAAAGGGAGCGCTGTTGCGCCCTTTTTGGTTGTCGTTGTCATATCTCTGCCTCAAGTTCCACGGCGCTTTTGCGCTCATTTGGTTGAGACAAGGATGAGTCAAAGTCGATTCGCCGTCAATTTCTTTTTTGAATCAGCGGCTTACGATTTACTCTTGATACAAGATATTGTGTACCGGCTTGAACGAACGCCTATGATGTGGGGTCACACCAAGTTTTTGCAGCGCTTCCCTGTGTTGTTTTGACGGATAGCCTGCGTTCTTCTCCCATCCATAGCCGGGATGCTGTTGCGCCAAATCCACCATCAGTTGATCGCGCCAGTTTTTGGCAATGATCGAAGCCGCCGCAATCGACACGGAATGCGCATCCCCTTTGACCACCGCCTGCGCCGGGATCGTCAAACCCCGCGGGATCATGTTTCCGTCGATCAGCAGATAGTCAGGCGGCGGATCCAGGGCCGCAACCGCACGTTCCATCGCCAGATGCGAGGCACGCAAGATGTTGTGTTCGTCAATCTCGGCAACCGAGGCTTCAGCTATCGCAAACTCGCCCCGGTCTCGCACCGCGATATCCAAAACAGCCCGTCGTTTCGCCGTCAGTTTCTTGGAATCATTCAGCCCCTCGGGAATATCTTCGGGGTTCAGGATCACGGCGGCGGCAACCACAGGCCCGGCCAATGGCCCACGGCCCACCTCATCCACACCGGCAATGCGTACATACCCTTGCGCCACTGCCGCCTGTTCAGTCGAATAATCTGGCGTTGTCATACCAACCGAAAACCGCGTTTCGCGCCCCACCGCAAGACAAAAAGAGAGGGCGGCTTGTGCCACCCTCTCCTACGCGGCGCTTCTGTGGCACCGCTCCTGCT
Organism: Ruegeria sp. CDSB113; assembly: GCF_059611045.1. Lineage (NCBI taxonomy): Bacteria > Pseudomonadati > Pseudomonadota > Alphaproteobacteria > Rhodobacterales > Roseobacteraceae > Ruegeria > Ruegeria sp. CDSB113. The sequence continues at coordinate 62,661 of NZ_JBXWOU010000008.1, read as the reverse complement.
CGAAAGTGATTACTTGTAAACGACGCGGTATCCCTTCTGGCGCAGGCATGCGGGTTCATATGCCCGATTCACCTTATTGCCGTTCCAGAAACCGACCTTGCACTCTTGCGGCAGGCTGTTGGCATGTTTGTAGTGCTTCTTGAGGCATTTCGGAGCCAGAAGCGGGTGATTGTTCGAATAGGCGCTAAACTTGCGCAGGCATTTCTGCGGCAGATCATATCGCGCGACGTGTTGCGGCAAGGGGCGCACTGGGTAACTGGGCTGGGCCACATAAGGCTGAGGCGTGTAGGTCTGATGACGCGTCGTCCGGTCCTTGCGTTTTTCCTTGTTGTAGTAATGGACCCCGGCACCAATGATCGCGATGGCGGCAAGGCCGCCAAGGATGTCCTTGGCATCCGCCGCGCGCGCCTGCGAGGCTGAGACGCCGGTGATGGTGATAGCGGTGGCAACGATAAGGGCGATGAACTTCCGGTGCATAATGCGTGTCCTTCCTGGTGTTTCGGGGCGATCCGGCACAGACCGCAAACGTGATGCCCCAACACTGGGTCCGCTCCCTTCAGACAAGCAATAACGGGCGGGTGTTATCCGATATCACCCCCCTCAAACCCCTTATGTTATTGAATATCGTGCAAACCCATGCGCAGGATGCAGCCTATGAAACCAATCCTCTCTTCTCTGGCCGTTGCGGCCCTGATATCGCTTGGTACTGCTGCGTCGGCAGAGTGCTATGCGGATTACAAGGCCAAGCAGGATAATCCACTGCGGCTGCATTACGGTGTGATGCAGGTTTCGGCCTGTGACAAAGGCCAGGCTCAGCAAGAAGCCTCAAAACGCCTCAGCGCATCGGGCTGGACATTGTTGAATGTCATGTCTGTCTTTGGGCCAGAAGGGTTGGATAAAAGGAAGGCCAATGCCGGACAATTCTATCTCCGTTACTGATACCCGGCGATCTGGCACAAGACTGGTCGGCGCAGGAATAGCGGCGATCATCCTGATTCTTGTCACGGCCGCCATCTTTCTGTTCTGGACACTACCGGACGCCAACGCCTTTAACGCGCGTGTCGAACGGCTGTTTGTCGAAAGCGATCTGACCTCGCAGACCGAAATCCGGCTGTTGGAGATTTTGGCCCAATCCGGCACCGCCTTTGCCGATACCCTGTCCAGCTATCGGATGGTGATTTTCGTGCTGCTGGTTTTTGCCAGCGCCATGCTTGTGACGGCGCTGGTCTTTCTGGTGATGCTGGTCATGCTAAACCGCCGGATGGCACAGATCGAACGCACGGGTATTCAGGTGACTTCGCTTCTGATCAGTCGTGAGGAAAACACAGTCTATCTGAATAATATGGACTTCAAGCTGACCCCAGCTGCGATGGAGACCCTGTCGGTCCTCGCCGAATCCCGACTGGATGACGAGGTCCTGTCCGGCGTTCAGATCGAAGCAGTGATTTCCGGCAAAAGCGCCGCCGATTGTGACGAAGCCGCTGGTGCGACGCGGATCAAAAGGTTGCGTGATGCCTTGGGCAATCAAATGGTCAGCGAATTGCTGGTCAAGAACATCGCCAAGAAAGGCTATATGTTGTCCATCGAGAAAGATGTGATCCAGATGGTCTGATCCAATCGGGCCGCACAGCTATCGTGCATTAAAAATGCCGAGGCTGCCCCTTGGAAAACCTCTTCGCAAGGCCCATCCTATAGGGACCCCGCGCCAGGGAGGATGAAGATGAACGTCCACGCCACAGCAAGACCAAAAGGCTATGGAATCTCGGTCGAACGGTTAGATGGTAAGATTGCGATTTACCGGGACCAGACCCTTTTAGCCGAAAGCAGCAACGCCAAAGTCATGTACGAAACACGGCTGCCGCCGACGATCTACATCCCGCGCGAAGACGTGCTGGTGGATCTCAGCGACGAAACTGAGCTGCAGACTTTTTGCCCCTTCAAGGGCACCGCGACCTATCACGACGTCATTCTTGACGGCGAACGACTTGCCAATTGCGTTTGGGCCTATGAAGAAGCCCTGCCCGAAAGCGCTGCCATTCAGGGGCATATCGGGTTCTTGCCCAATGCTTATTCCTGGATCGATTTGGGCGACAATCAGCTGCGGGAACCCCAAGACGGCAATATCAGCGGCCCCTTGATCGATTGGCTGATGCGTGGAGCGTCCGCCAACAACACGCCTGAGGCGTTCACCAAAGCGCTGGCCGAGAAAATGCTGGAACACGGGATTGCCATTCAACGCCTCAGCATTCTGACATGGTCCCTGCACCCTTTGATCGCCGGCAAACACTATATCTGGGAAAAGGGCGAGGCGGAGATCTCGACCAATGTTCCGACCTATGAAATCCACGACCACCCAGCCTATATCAACAGTCCGTTGCGCCATGTGTCGAACGGGCTGGGCGGTGTGCGTCAGCGGCTGAACGCGGAAAACCCCCACAACAGCTTTCCGATCATGGAAGACCTGCGGGAAAAAGGGGCAACAGACTATGTCGCCATGCCGTTGCCGTTCTCGGATGGGCGGACCAACGTTCTGACCCTGACCTGTGATCACCCGGACGGATTCACGACCGAAAACCTTGGGCTGGTGTTCGAATGTTCGCTGGTCATCGCCCGGTTCTATGAGGTTTTCATGCAGCGCGAAAACGCGCAGGTCCTGCTGGAAACCTATGTCGGCAAACGCTCGGGCGCGCGTGTTCTTGGGGGTGAAATCCGGCGTGGTGACGGCGATGAAATCGATGCTGCCATCATGTTCTGCGACCTCCGCAATTCGACCAGTCTTGAGGAACAGCTTGGGCGCGAGGCGTATATCAACCTGTTGAACGACTTTTTCGAAACCGTTTCTGGCATCGTGCATGAAAACGGCGGCGAGGTCCTGAAGTTCATAGGCGACGCTGTCCTTGCCGTGTTTCCGGCGGGCGAGGATGCAAAAGCCGCCCGCGATAATGCCCAGCGCAGCGCCATCGATATCGTCGAAAAACTGGGAGAGCTGCGCCAGTCAGGGTCCGATGCGCATTGCGATTGCTCTATCGGCGTTGCCTATGGGCGCGTGACCTACGGCAATGTCGGCTCGCGCGAACGGCTGGACTTTACCGTGATCGGACAAGCCGCGAATATAGCTGCGCGTCTGGGTGAATACGGAAAAACCAAAAACCACAGGATTGTCGTGTCTGCCGATATTTTGCCCGCCTGCGCCAACGCTCTGCCGCTTGGCGACGTCAAGCTGCATAACGTGTCGCAACCGGTCGAGTCATATGCTCTCAGAACTTCCGCGGATGCCGTTCTGAACGCTTGATTTGCGCGATCAGTTTGCATGTTTCAAAGCACTGAGTGTTGAGTTTCCAACACGCGTTCAGATCGTTCTATGCCTCACCCGCCGAGCAATATAAGCGCGGTCTGCGCCGGGGAAATGATGCTTTCAAGCTGGGCGATCTGACTGCGGGCAAGGAACTGATCTGTCAGCCGCCCGACTGCGGCCTCATCCTTGAACTGGGTCAGGTCGTCGGACCCGGTCAGCCCTGACAACCTGTCTTTGAATACTTCCAACTGTCTGTCGATGTTCAACTGGCCAAAGCTGGACGGCAACCCAAGTGCCGTCTCCATCATGCGCCGCAGCGGTGGCAGGCTCATCAAATCGAACCATTTGGTGTCTTTGCTGCCCGCCTTTTGCGCCAGATCACCCAGCGCATGCTGGGCATACAAAGCGATACGCATCGTTTCATCTGACTCGCCCACCGCGATTTCAAAACGCGACACGACATTGTCGTGCGCAATGTCCTCCATGTTGATGATCAGCCCGGTTTTGCGAACCTCGCCCGGCCCCAGCCCAAACGCCTCGGAAAATTGCCGATACCTTTTGTCGGACAGACGGTTGGATAGCGCATCCTGGGCTTTTGTTCCGTCGGACAGGATTTTCTGGATGAAATAGCGATTGTCCAGGTCAGACTCCAACCCAAAGGCGCCCAGCGCGACTTGCAACAACCGGCGGTCGGACACCAGATCCTCTGCCGTTTGGACCTTTTTGATGTTTTCCAGAAAGTACTCGCTGTCCCTTTTGTTGACGGAGGATGAGGAAAAGCTGTCGATCTGGGCGTCATATGTACGCTGCAGAAACCGCCAACCGACAATGCCGCCTGAAGGTATGACCGGCTGGAACGTCATTACTGGTAGGCCATCAGCCGCTCTTCGCGCGGCAGCAGCGCGCGAAGAGCCTTGAGGCACTTGTAAAATTGCTGGTCCAACAGCGCCTGGGTTGCCTCGGACAAAACCCGGCGACTGTCGGCGTCGGTAAAGACCTGGCTCAGCTCCTCGACTCGGCGCAACAATTGTTGGCGGGCCTGATCAGGTTCCATATCGCCAGACAGCACCAGCTGAGCGGCGTAGCAGACGCGTCGAACCGGCGTATTTACCTGATCCGGGTGAATCGCATCCCGCAGGCGCAATACGTTTGCCTCGGGCGTCATGATCGAAAACCGGCTGCGCCGGTCGCCATTTTCAACGACTACGCCATTGATCAAAACCCGCTCTTTCGGTGCCAATTTCAAAACCAATCCTGCCATCAGGTCGCCCCCATTTGGCGAAGGCCGCGCAGGACTGCCATGTTGATCTCTAACAAAAGTTCAACCGAGGCTTTGTTCCCTAGTACCTGACTGCTGTGCTGTTCGGTAAACTCGGCCAGATAGAATATCCGCGCACGCAGATCATTGGGCAGCGCATTGTCAGAGTCGGTGACACCACTGGCCAATACAGTCCACAGGCGTCGGTTTTCATGCAAAGCCTGCACAAATGCGCCGAAATCGGACTGCTGACGGGCCGCGGCGGCCTTGAGCCTGCGCGTGATTTTCGAAATCGCTTCGTATTCAGTGTCGCGCGGGGTACGCGTTGGCGCGGCGGTCTGTGCGTACGCACGTTGTGCAAGGGCTTGCGGTGTCACGTGAAATCCTTCCAGTAATCCGCCATTTGGCGGTTAGTATCGGGGCGCGTCACCGCGCCCCGACCATTGTCCTGTACTTAGCGGAACAGAGACAAAATCGATTGCGGTGCCTGATTGGCAATCGACAGCGACTGGGTAGCCAGCTGCTGCTGAACCTGAAGAGCCTGCAGGCGTGCCGAGGTCTCCTCCATATCCGCATCGACCAACGCGCCGATCCCGGATTTGAACGAGTCCGCCAGGTTCGAAATGAACTCTTTCTGCGTCTCGATCCGACCTTGCGAAGAACCAAAAGCGGCCGATGCGTCGATCGATGTGTCGATCAGCGTTTCGATTGTGGCCAACGCGGCCGTTGCCCCTGCACCGGTCGAAACATCGATGCCGGTCAACGCGCCAAGACCACCCGAACCCGCGTTCACGTACTGAGCCGAGAACGAGATGTCTGTGCCGGTCGCATTGGCAACGGATAAGGTGCCTGCCGTACCCGAGTCATAGTCGACCGTCAGACCCGAGATACCCAGCTCTTCAATCTTCGCCTTCAGGCCTATGGCAACAATATCACCTGTCGTCGCGGCAGCCGCATCCGTTGCAGAAACCGTGTAAGACACGACCTGATCGTCGATCGCCACGACAACTTTGTCACCAGCCGCAAACGCGCCACTGGATTCGTCTGTCACCAGGGCCGTTGCCGAAGTTGCACCGTTGTCAATCGTTGCACCCACGCGGTCGTTGCCGGTGGAAGATCCGGTCGATCCGTCAAAGACCTGAGCCGCCGTGTATCCACCGGTCGAAAGGTCCTGACCCGCAACAGTGATGGAAGACGCGGTTACGTTGCCTGCATTGTCCCGGTCAAGGGACGCGAGGATCGAAGCAGAACCGGCTGAGCCGTTGACCAGGTTGAGACCGTTGAATTGCGCGGCGTTCACCACCGAGTTGATCTGGTCCTTCAACGCGGTGACATCGTCGTTGATCTTGTCGCGATCAACGTTGTCTTCCTGTGCCGCAACGATCTTGCTTTTCATCTGAGACAGCAGATCAGTGACCGTTTCGGATGCGTTGCGCGCAACCGCCACGGTGGATTCACCCAGGGCCAAGCTGTCCTTGATCGCGTTAAAGCCTTTGACATCCGATTCCATGACCTTGGAAATCGCCCAGACGGCCGAGTTGTCTTTCGCAGTCGCAACGTCCTTACCCGTCGAGATCGCGTTCCGCGTTGCCCCAAGATCCTTGTTGACCGACTTGAGAGTTTGCAGCGCAACCATGGCGCCATTGTTTGTCAGAATGCTGGACATTAGCTTTCTTCCTTTTCCGTTCGGGCCATTTGCGCCCGTGCTCACCCCGCCACTGGTGCGGGCTTTGACGTCTTTCTGATCGGTGCGATCCGCCGTCGGGCTGTTCGCGCCACCTGATTTGTCCAGGTGCCCGAACACCTTTGACGTCGATCCCCTAACGGAGTGCTAAAGCGAGAAGGTCAGAAGCCTCGGATTTGAATCAAACCCGTATCTACGCCCGTTTTTCCAGCTTGGCTTGATGGCGGACGGAAAATTCGCTGCGCTGCCCGTCCGCACCATAGGTGGTGAATTCCTGCCGCACGCGCCGTAACTCGGCCATGCGGTTGGCCACTGCGCGAATCCCCTCGGCGGCACTGTTTAGTAACGCCTGGTTCCGCTCGACCTTTCTTTGCAGGCGGATCAGTTCATCACTATCAAAGACGTCAAGATCATTAATCGCACCGATCAGCTTTTCCTTTTCTGGAGCCGTATGATGCAGGCAATCCAGATCGCCCTGCACCAGCGCGTTTCGCTCAAGCTCAAGAACGTCTTCGAGTGATTTTACTAGGTCGGTTTCAGGCGTCTTTGGCATCGGTTTTCTCCATCATGGATTGGAACAGGATTTCGGACAGGCCAATGCCACCGGATCTGGCCAGCGCACGGGCCTGATGTTGAACAAGAAATGAGGCAAACTGATCTTCGCCTGCACCGCCGCCAAAGGATTGGCGCGCTTTGCCCAGCCCGGCCAATTTCAGCATCTCACTCAGAAACGCAGCCTCTAGTTCTATGGCCGCCTCCCGCAATTTCTGGGAATAGGCGGGGGGTTGAGAAGGGGAGAGAAGCGGGGAAACCTTCATTTCTTTCTCCAAAAATTGCATCGAACTTTTTCGATCAAAAGCGAAAGCAGTTAAAATAAACGTAACTTCCTGCAGGCAGGTTTCCGGTCACACAACCGGAGTCGGAGCAAAATGCCCAACCCTCTTTCAGTGATGTCATCCTCGCCAACCGCAACCGCAAAACCCCACGGGATCAATCCCGAGCAGGGGGATGAAAACGGCGCGACGTTTGAGGCCGTGCTCAATCAACACAAAGGTGAGAACAAGGAAGAAGCAGCCGCTCTTAAAGGCGCTGAACCTGAACAGGACGTCGACGTTGAAACGGACGAGGCTGTCTTGCTTGAAGATACAGAAGTGCCCGCTGATCCCAACCAGAGTGAGCGGACACCCCTTCTGGACACACGTCTTGAAGTGAGCACAAAACGCGACCCCGCCGAAACACCCGTGTCAGCTGCGTTACCCGACACGCGCAGTCCGAAAGTGCCTGAAACCGAGCAAACCGGCCAGGCCAATACGGTCGATAGACTGGATGCAGGCATCAATGATTCGCGCAAAGTTACCCCGGACTTTCAGCACAGCGCGGCATTGAGGACCGCGTCACAACCAATAGCAACGCGGGGAAAGGCGGACCTCGCGACTTCTGCGTTGCAACCTGTGGGCGTACCCCCGAAAGAGACCGCGGATCTGACCGTTCATACAGCGCGGCACCAGCGTGAAACGCAACATCCGCCGTTAAACAATCTTGCACCACCGCAAACGACCAACCCGGATCGCGCGCCGAGCATCGCCCAATTGCAGATGTTCGCGTCGGAAAAAACCCGTGCTCAGGCTGACGCGCCAACATTTCACGAGGTGGAAGACGTTCACTCCCTCAGGGCAGATTCGCCCGTTTCGGCGGGTCGGGATTCGGTATCTTCTACGCAAGTCATGGCACAGACTGCCCGGGCCGAGACAGCGCGCGCCGTCGCCGGGCAAATGGCTGCCGTCATCACCGCACAGCCGAAATCCGGTTCCGTTGAAATCGCGCTGAACCCCGAAGAACTGGGGCGGGTTTCCATCATGTTGAACGGCCGCGATGACGGATTGCATCTGACAATTTCCGCCGAGCGCCCGGAAACCCTGGAGATGATGCGGCGTCATTTGGCGGTGCTGGAGGAAGAGTTCAAAAATTTTGGCTTAGGTGATCTGTCATTTGACCTCGGGACATCCGAAGACGCCGACCAGAACCAGGCGAGCCATCAGGAAGGATCGCCCGCTGAGGCCGCGCAACTCCCCGATTCCTCTTCAAACGCGTCTCCCATTCCAAAAACCGGCCCCGTTGGCCGCATCGACATGAGGTTGTGAAATTGATTACCCCGACCCAACCCAACGCCCAACCGTCAGCCACAGCACAAACCCAAGACGCGCCAAAGCAAACAGGTCTGGCATCAGACTTTGAGACATTCCTAACAATGCTGACCGTACAGGCCCAGAATCAGGATCCTTTGAAACCGTTGGATGCCTCGGAATATGCATCGCAACTGGCGCAATTCTCAATGGTCGAACAACAGGTTCAGACAAATGATTTGCTGGAGACACTTGGGCAGGCGCTGGGTGGTGCAAATCTGGATAAACTCGGCAAATGGATCGGGATGGACGTGCGAGCGCCCACGGCTTTCCAATATGAGGGCGAGCCCGTGACGCTGTTTGCCACACCTGCACCTGAGGCTGACAAGGCGGTCATAGTCATCCGCGACAGTGACGGTGCCGTTGTCGATCGTGTGGCTGTTTCCACGACCGACAGTAAAACAGTTTGGACTGGTCAGGGAAGCGATGGGCAGCCTTTGGCGGCGGGAAGTTACTCGGCCACACTGGAAAGTTATGATGGTGACGAACTGTTATCGGCACAACTGGCAGAGACCTATGGCGAGGTTGTCGAAGCTCAGGTTACGGGCAATCAGGTTATGCTGACCCTCGAAAGCGGGCAGGTTGTCGCCGCCACGACGGTAACCGGGGTCAGAGCCGGAACTTGATCTGCCGGGCAGGACAGTTCAAACCTTGGCAGATTCGACTCGCTAACTGCATTGGTGAAACTCCTGCCTGCCCCAACCCACCCCCCTTCTGATCTGGTCAACGATCTGCGCGCCCGTGACTTTGTTCAGCCCGGCGCAGAATTTCATACGTTGTATGGCGGGCGAACAAATCAGGTCTGGAAAGTACTGGGTGGCAGCGGTGATAAGGTTCTGAAGTTGTATCGCGCAACACCGCGCAATCCACTGTTTCGCAACGATCCCGAACTCGAAGCGCAATGCCTGCGCGCCCTTGAGCCCACCGGATTTGTTCCCCGCCTGCGTGCGACCGGAACACATGATACAGGCCATTGGGTGTTCTACGATCACGCCCCCGGATCACCGTGGCAAGAAGGGCCTGAGAGTGTCGCCGGTTTGCTGCGTGAACTGCACAGGCTTGATGTTTCGGTCCAAGCACCGGATGGCTGCAACGGCAGCCGGGACCTGGCTGAACATGCCGAACGTATTCTTAGCGTCTGCACCTCTGATACACGCGCACGGCTCGTGCAGCTGCGCCCAAAAGGCCATGTGCCCGCGACCGCACACACATGCCTGATCCATGGCGATACCGTGGCCGGAAACATCCTTGTCGCGCCGACTGGCATAACCCTGATCGACTGGCAGTGCCCGGCTTGGGGCGATCCGTGCGAGGACATTGCGATGTTCCTGTCCCCGGCCATGCAACGGCTTTATCGGGGCGCACCCCTGAGCGTGACCGAGGAAGAGCGGTTTCTGACTGCTTATGGTCACGATGAAACTGTCGCGCGATACCGGGATTTGCGCCCGTGGTATGCATGGCGCATGGCTGCCTACTGTTTGTGGCGCATCGAAAACGGGGCTGCGGATTATGCCCAAACGCTCGAACTGGAAGTCGCCGCGCTTTAGAGCGATAGCCGATCCGCGATTGCCATCGCAGCATAGGCGGGCGGCATTAACGCGCGCCGCCAGAATCCAAGGGGAAACCGACCTGGCGGCTGTGCAATCGGCGCGGGCAACTCGGTCTGCTTATCCAAAACCACGCGGGCAAGGGCGCGTCCGCAATACGTCCCCATGGCAACGCCATTCCCGTGATAGGCAAAGGCAGTAAACATTCCGGGTTGATCGGGAACCGGCCCGACATAAGGCGTCAGCTTGCGCGACAGGCACACCATTCCGGACCACATATGGGTCACATCCACATCTTTCCATTCCGGAAACATGGCCTGAAAGTCCCGGCGCATTGTCTGGCGAATGGCGGCCTCAGCCCGAGGGGATGACCGCAGCCCTCCGCGCATGCCGAACAGGAACCTCCGATCAGGCATCAGGCGGAAATAGTGCAGCAGGTTTCGGGTGTCATAACACATCTGCTCCGAGGTCCACCCTTGCGCCTGCAACTCAGCGTCTGTCAGGGGCCGGGTCACCAGAACCGTGGATTGTGTGGGCATGTAGCGTCCCGACAACCAGGGCGGCATATCCTCGCTGGAGTATCCGTTCGTGCAAATCAGAACATTCGTGGCGCGGATTTGACCTGATCCGGATTCAATATCGAACCCGGCCTGAGTTCTCCTGATGGTTTCAACCGGCGATTTCTGGAAAACCTGTACGCCCCGCGCCTTGGCGGCACTTGCCAAACCAAACAGATACTTTCGAGGGTTAAGAGCGAAACCAACCGGATTTGTATATGCACCATGAAAGAAACCGCCCAGACCCAGGCGCTGCAGGTCACCAGAACCGTGCAAGACACCTGATGCTTCTGCGTTACGACGTAGCTTTTCCATCGCCCGCACCGAATGGGCCAGTTGGGTTTCCCCTTTCGAATGGGTATCGGCGTCGATCTGATGCTGTTCCAGCAAATCTGCGACAAGCTGAACAGCATCTTCTTCCGCTTGTTCGTAGGACTGCGCAGCCTCAACACCAAACCCACGGACCAAAGCCGCATGGCTCAGCTTGGACCCTCCGAGACAACAAAATCCTCCATTCCGGCCCGAGGCACCCCACCCCGGGGTTGCGGCCTCAAGAACCGCAACTTTCACACCTGCCTCGGCCAGATGCAGGGCTGCCGAAAGCCCCGTGAAGCCGCCGCCGACGATTGCGACGTCAACGTTCAGATCACCGTTATGGGTCGGCCAATCAGGTGCCGAAATTGTCTGATCCCACCAGCAGTTCTGACGGGGTCCAGGCCCATAGGTGTAGTCCGGAAAAAGACGTTTCATTCGGTGCGCGCAGCGGCAAGTTCATCCTGCTTTTGCCGAACCATTGCGCGTTTCGTCACCAGCGAGGCGGTGATGACGCCAACGGTAACAACTGCGATCATGATCGTGGACAAGGCATTGATCTCGGGGCTGACGCCCAGACGCACGGCCGAGAATATCTTGATCGGCAGCGTTGTCGCCGACGGGCCCGAGGTAAAGGACGCGATGACCAGATCGTCCAGCGACAAGGTAAATGCCAGCAACCATCCCGAAATCACCGCGGGCGCAATGATCGGCAGTGTCACAAGACGGAACGCTTGCGCTGGCGAACATCCCAGATCCAAAGCGGCCTCTTCCAGCGACTTGTCAAAGGTTACAAGGCGCGAGGATACGACGACCGACACAAAACACATCGAAAAGGTTGTGTGGGCCAGAACGATGGTCAGAATGCCCCGATCCAGTCCAATACCGATAAACAGCAGCAGCAGCGACAGACCGGTGATCACTTCGGGCATTACCAGAGGTGCATAAATCATTCCAGAAAACAGTGTCCTGCCAAAAAACCGCCCGCCTCGGACCAGAACATATGCGGCAGCGGTGCCAAGAACCGTGGCCAATGTGGATGAGAACACCGCAACCCGTATTGTCACCCAGGCCGCGTTCAGAAATGCCTCATTCTGGGCAAGCTCACCGTACCATTTGGTCGAGAACCCTGCCCATACTGTGACCAGCTTGCTTTCGTTAAAGCTGAAGATGATCAGGATAACCATCGGGATATAGAGGAACGCAAAGCCCAGTGTCAGAGACACCGCGTTGAACCAACTCAGCCTGTTCATTGCTCGGCCTCCGTCTGTTTCTGCTGGTTGCGCTGGAACAGCACAATCGGGATCACGAGGATAAGCAACAACACAACGGCAACGGCACTGGCCACCGGCCAATCGCGGTTTGAGAAGAACTCTTCCCACAGCACCTTGCCGATCATTAGCGTGCTGGACCCGCCTAACAGCGACGGGATCACGAATTCACCGATCACCGGGATCATCACCAGAAAACAGCCGGCAATGATGCCGGGGCGCGACAGCGGTATAGTCACCAGCCAGAACGCCTTCAGACGGGAACAGCCCAGATCTTCGGCTGCTTCGATCAGGGATTCATCCATGCGCTCCAACGACGAATAAATCGGCAGGATCATGAAGGGCAAATAGGTGTAGACGATACCGATGTAGACGGCAGTGTTGGTGTTCAAAATGGTCAGCGGGGTCGAAATGATACCCAGCCACAACAGAATCTGGTTCAGATAGCCTTCATTGCTGAGAATTCCCATCCACGCGTAAACGCGGATCAGGAACGAAGTCCAGAACGGCAGGATCACCAGCATCATCAGCGTCGGGCGCCATTCGGCTGGCGCACGAGCCATTCCATAGGCAATCGGATAACCCACCAGCAACGTCAGAACCGTCGAGATCAGAGCGATCTTGACGCTGGACAGGTAGGCTTTCCAGTAAAGGTCATCTTCGGTCAGCCAGACGAAGTTTTCGAAATCCAACTGGCTGAAAAAGTCGGTTATCCCAGACCAACCCTGCGACAGATCCAGTGTCGGCGTATATGGCGGGATCGCCAGTTCGACATCCGACAGCGAAATCTTCAGAACGATGAAAAACGGTATCAGAAACAGGGCCAGCAGCCAGACGTAAGGAACAGCGATCAGAAGGGCGCGGCGCATCAGTTTGCCAACAAAACCGCAGCCGTTGCCGTCCACGACAGCCAGACCGGGTCTTCCCATGTAAAGGATCGGCGCGAGATTCGGCGCGTGTTGGCCGATTGCGCCTTGATGATCGTGCCATTCGGCAGTTCCACGTAGTACGTGGACAAGTTGCCCAGATAGGCAATGTCAAGCACCTTACCCTGTACCGCATTGATGGCATCCGCCGGGCGGTCGGCCGAGATCGTCACCTTTTCGGGGCGGATCGCAAGATGGCAGCTTTGCCCGTTCGAGAATTCTGTCGACGAGGTTGCGGTCAGCGGCGATTGCCCCTCGGCCCAGTCGATTTGGTAGGCTTCATCGCCGTTCGCAGTCGCCCGGCCCTCGATGATATTCACATCCCCGATAAAGTCAGCGACATAGACTGAGTTGGGGTTTTCATAGATCCTGTCCGGCGTCGATACCTGCATCAGCTTGCCCTGATCCATCACGGCGACGCGGCTGGCAACAGTCATCGCCTCTTCCTGATCGTGGGTCACGATCACAAAGGTGGTGCCGGTCTTTTCCTGAATATCCATCAGCTCGAACTGAGTGTCCTGCCGCAGTTTTTTGTCCAGCGCACCCAAGGGTTCGTCTAGCAACAGCAGTTTTGGCGCTTTTGCCAGTGACCGTGCCAGCGCGACCCTCTGCCGTTGGCCACCCGAAATCTGGTGCGGTTTACGGCGGGCGAATTGCTCAAGCCGGGTCAGGCGCAACATCTCTTCCACGCGGTCTTCAAGATCCCGCTTGGGCATGTTGTCCCGGCGCAGACCGAAGGCGATGTTCTCCCAGATGCTAAGATGAGGAAACAGCGCATAAGACTGGAACATCATGTTCACAGCCCGCTTGTTTGGCGGGATCGGGTCGATGTCCTGCCCGCCCAGCATGATGTGCCCTTCGGTAGGCTTTTCAAACCCTGCCAGCATCCTCATCATGGTCGTCTTGCCGCAGCCGGATGGACCGAGCAAAGCAAAGAATTCCTGTTCAAATATGTCCAGTGACAGGTTGTCGATCGCCGTGAATCCGCCAAAACGTTTGGTCACATTCTGGAATTGGATCAATGGTTTCGCCTGTGGATCTTCCCACGGCGCAAAGACGTTTGTGTTCAAGGCGGCCCCCGTTCGACGGTCTGATTGAAAGGGCAAGGCGGTCGGGCCGCCTTGCTCAGATACTTCGGTTCAGGTGCCCGATTTGATTTTGGTCCACAGGCGGGTCACGCTCCGCTGCGTTTTGACGGGATAAGGCGTCGTGATGTAGAGATTCTGCATCGTGGCATCACTCGGATAGATTGCCTGATCACCAATCACGTCTTCCTCAAGGAACTCCTGAGAAGCCTTGTTGCCATTGGCATAGTACACATAGTTCGATGCGGCAGCCATGTTGTTGGCGTCCAGAATGAAGTTCAAGAACTGGTGTGCGCCTTCCGGGTTCGGAGCATCTGCCGGGATGGCCATCTGGTCGAACCACATCAGCGAACCTTCAGCGAATGGGTGGTATTCAATTTCCACGCCATTTTCGGCCTCGGCCGCGCGATCCCGCGCTTGCAGGATGTCACCTGACCAACCGACAGCTACGCAGATATCGCCATTTGCCAGCGCGTTGATGTATTCCGAGCTGTGGAATTTCTGGATATGCGGGCGAACGCCAGCCAGGACTTCTTCGGCTTTACCGATCACATCGGTGTCATGGCTGTCCGGATCTTCACCGATATACTGCAGCACCATCGGAATAATCTCGGCCGGAGCGTCCAGGAAATGGACGCCGCACGAGGCCAGCTTTTCCATATTCTCCGGCTTCAGAACCAAGTCCATGCTGTTCAGAGCAACGTCATCGCCCAGCACTTCCTTAACCTTACCAACGTTAACGCCGAGGCCGGTCGTCCCCCACATGTAGTTGATCGAATAGGCGTTGTTCGGGTCATAGCCTGCGGTACGTTCCTGAATCACGTCCCATAGGTTTCCTGAATTCGAAAGCTTTGCTTCGTCCAGTTCCTGAAAGGCGCCAGCCTGAATCTGACGCTGTAGAAACGTACCCGACGGCACAACCACGTCATAGCCTGATCCACCGGCCAGCATCTTGGTTTCCAGAACCTCGTTGCTGTCAAACACGTCGTAGATCAGGGTCAGCCCTGTCTCTTCTTCGAATTTTTTCAGTAGATCCTCGTCGATATAGTCGGACCAGTTGTAGACGCGCACCTCTTCGGCAAAAGCCGCCGAAGTCCCCAGCGCGACAATCGCTGTCATCGTCAGCGTTTTGATTGACATATTTCTCTCCCTGCAAGTGTACGGGTATTCTCCCGTTTTTTTTGATTTGATCAAGTTTTGCGTTTTCCCCCGATCCATCGTATGGTTTCACGAGGTCAGGCGTCTGGCAAGTCGACACCACGCGAAACAGGGTAAACCACTTGGATTTGATCAAAAATAAAGCATCCAGCTCGAAAGTGGATGAGGGAAAAAGACCGGCGCATGAACAGGTGTACCAAACCCTGAAATCTCAGATCATGTACGGTGATCTGGTCCCGGGACAACCCGTCACGATACAGGGTTTGACCGAATCGCTCGGGGTTGGAATGACCCCCGTCCGCGAGGCGATCCGGCGGCTGATTTCGGACGGTGCGCTGGTGTTTCAAGGCAATCGGCGGGTCAGCGTCCCTTTGTTGTCGGGTACCGATGTCGAGCAGATGATTTTTGCCAGAATATCAATAGAATCAGAACTTTCCAGGCGGGCAACCGCAAAGTTAAAGCCTGCCGATATCGACCAGCTCGAAAAGCTTGATCAGCGATTGGATCAGACCATCACAGACGGCGACGTCAGTGGTTATTTGCGCTTGAACCACCAGTTTCATGAAACGCTCTATGCGCATGCGGATGCTCCGATTCTCAACGATCTGGCCGAGCGGCTTTGGCTGCGGTTCGGCCCCTCACTACGCGTTGTCTGCGGACGGTTCGGAACACATAGCCTGCCGGATCGGCACAAGGACATCATTGCAAGCTTGCGGGCGAAAGATGCGGAAAAGGTCGCGAAAGCAACCGCTCAGGACATTGAGCAGGGTATGGAATTGATGTCGGACGCTTTGATCTCCGCCTGATTCAGGTCGATTCGATTGACACGAAAAAATTTGATCATATTGTGATGGGTAACCGCCTTTTGCAGGAGATTCTCTGATGTCGACCATCACCAATCACATGCCGACCGCCGAATTGCAGGCACTGGATGCGGCGCATCATATGCACCCGTTTTCGGCCAACGGATCATTGGGCGAGGAAGGAGCGCGCGTCATCACTCGCGCCAAAGGCGTGTACCTGACCGATAGCGAAGGCGA
The DNA here is from genome assembly GCF_059611045.1 of Ruegeria sp. CDSB113. Taxonomy (NCBI): domain Bacteria; kingdom Pseudomonadati; phylum Pseudomonadota; class Alphaproteobacteria; order Rhodobacterales; family Roseobacteraceae; genus Ruegeria; species Ruegeria sp. CDSB113. Next base: position 46,345 of record NZ_JBXWOU010000008.1, on the reverse strand, counting down.
AGAGATTCTGGACGCCATGGCCGGTCTTTGGTGCGTCAATATCGGTTACGGTCGCGATGAACTGGCCGAGGTTGCTGCCCGTCAGATGCGTGAACTGCCCTATTACAACACGTTCTTCAAAACGACCCATATTCCGGCCATTGCTTTGGCAGCCAAGATCGCAGAACTGGCGCCGGGGGATCTGAATCACGTATTCTTCGCGGCAGGCGGGTCCGAGGCAAATGACACCAACATTCGCCTGGTGCGCACCTATTGGGCTGAGAAGGGTCAGCCGGACAAGAACATCATCATCAGCCGCCACAATGCCTATCACGGGTCCTCCGTTGGTTCGGCCTCGCTGGGCGGTATGGCGGGCATGCATGCGCAGGGCGGCATCCCGATCCCGAACATCCACCACATCAACCAGCCGAACTGGTGGGCAGAAGGCGGCGACATGGCGCCGGAAGAGTTTGGCCTGGCCCGCGCGCGTGAGCTGGAAGAAGCCATTCTGGAACTGGGCGAAGACCGCGTCGCGGCCTTTATTGCCGAACCCGTGCAGGGTGCGGGCGGGGTGATCGTTGCCCCCGATACCTACTGGCCCGAGATCCAGCGCATTTGCGACAAATACGATATCCTGTTGATCGCCGATGAGGTGATCTGTGGCTTTGGACGCACAGGCAACTGGTTCGGGTCCGAAACCGTTGGTATCAAGCCGCATATCATGACGATCGCCAAGGGTCTCAGCTCGGGCTACGCACCCATTGGCGGATCCATCGTAAATGACGAGATTGCTGAGGTGATCGGCGGCACCGAGTTCAATCACGGCTATACCTATTCCGGCCACCCGGTTGCGGCGGCTGTCGCGCTGGAGAACCTGCGCATCCTCGAAGAAGAAGGGATCGTCGACCACGTCCGCGACGTGGCCGCCCCCTATCTGAAAGAGAAATGGGAGGCCCTGGCCGATCATCCATTGGTCGGTGAGGCCAAGATCGTCGGCATGATGGCCTCAATCGCTCTGACGCCGGATAAGGCCAGCCGCGCCAAATTCGCGTCCGAGCCCGGTACGGTCGGCTACATCTGCCGCGACCGCTGCTTTGCCAACAACCTGGTCATGCGCCATGTGGGCGACCGGATGATCATCTCACCCCCGCTGGTCCTGACTCCTGCGGAAATCGATGAGATGTTCGTGCGGATTCACAAGTCACTGGACGAGGCGCAGGCCGAGATCATAGCGCAGGGGCTGATGAAAGCAGCGTCATAGTCCAGATTGCTACTTTCCGGGTTTAAGGGGCGCACTAAAATGCGCCCCTTCTCACTTTCTAAATCGCAATTGCACGTCAATCGATCCAGCTCAATTGCTGAACACGGCTAGATCCGATCAAATCGATCGACAAAAAGAAGTAATCTTGTATCGCGCGGCAACTAAAAATTTATCGCGCGATAAATATCTTGATTTGATGTGTCTCAGATTCAAGTATGCGAATGCGAGTCGGTTATTTGTATTACCTCTACCGGCGTCGCGACCCGCTCTTCTGCTGGGTCCACCTCCCGTCTATCGTAGTGAGTGCCGGTAGTCGGGAGGTTGCACAGCCAATAACTGAGAGAGTATCCGCGGCGCATACCCAGGCAATAGATCAACGCCCTTCCATTGTCACCGCAACGCTTCCAAGAGGTTCAGACTGGCATATCCGTCTGGCAGCAACCCCTGCGCCAATTGATAAGCCCGAACAGCTTTGACTGTGTTTGGCCCTGTACGCCCGTCGACGCCTTGGGTATCAAATCCAGCCTCTGTCAGTCGGGATTGCAGTTCCTTTTTCTCGGTGAAACTCAACACCCGATCACCGCGCGGCCATTCGGTCTGGAACGACCCCCGTCCGGCCAGACGGTCGGACAGGTGGCCGATGCCGATCACATAGGCGTCGGCACCGTTGTACTTTTCGATCACCTTGAAATTGTCGAAGATCATCAGCGCGACGCCCTGCCCTCCGGCAGGCAACAGGATCGCCGCCTGCCCGTGATCCGATACAGGCCCGCCGTTCGCCGCCACCACGCCACGTGCGGCCCATTGTGAGGGCATCAATGTGTGATCCCGCCTTGCGGTGGAATAGTCGAACCCTTTGGGCAGGGTCACCTCGACGCCCCACGGCTGCCCCTTGGTCCACCCATGCCGCGCCAGATAGGCGGAGGCCGAGGCCAGCGCATCGGTTGGATCGTCCGACCAGATATCGCGCCGCCCGTCCCCGTCGAAATCAACCGCATGGTCCAGAAACGAGGTTGGCATGAACTGTGTATGCCCCATCGCCCCGGCCCAGCTGCCCATCATACTGCGCGGGCTGACGTCGCCCGCCTGAATGATCTGCAATGCGGCGATTAACTGGGTTTCGAAAAACTGCGCGCGCCGCGCGTCAAACGCCAATGTTGCAAGAGATCGGATGGTGTGGTCGTTGCCCCGAAACGTTCCAAACGACGTCTCAAGTCCCCAGATCGCTGTCACGACCTCTTTTTCGACACCGTACTTGGCTTCGATGCGGGTCAGTGCTTCGCGATGGCGCTCCAACCCCGCCCGGCCGTTTCTGATGCGCGTGTCTGAGACGGCAGAATCCAAATACTCCCAAATGGGTTTCGAAAATTCCGCCTGATTGCGGTCGCGCCTGATCACGTCCTTATCGTAGGTCAGTCCCGCCAGCGACCGATCCAGAGTTGAGGTTGATATCCCTTGCTTTACCGCCCGCTCACGAAAAGCTCCAAGCCACGCCTGAAACCGCGCGTTTCCTTCCGTCGACACCCGGTACTCCTTAGCTGAGGGTCGTAAAACTGGCCGGATCGATATCGCCACGCCAGCTGACGCCAGCTGTATGGCCTGTGACCCGCCCAGAGTATTGATAGATTCCGCCTGCACAATGGATGCCCATAATGCGGCGGTCATAACGCCACCTATGCATTTACGCATTCCGAATTTTCCTGGTTACTGCTCGACTTCAGAATACCGCAAAATTCGCGTTTTCCAAAGCGTTCAACTCGACCCCTCGCGATCTTTTGCTTTGTGTTCCGCACGAATTCCGGCAAGTGCCTCACGCAGCAAAGGGATGCGGTTTGGTCTAAAGCTTTCGCCTGTCACGGACATTTCGCGTATCCGGTCCAGCCGAAAGACGCGAAAATCCTGCCTCAGATGGCACCAGGAAATTAAAACGCTGGCGCGGTCCATATAGACGATACTCAGTGGGTTCACCTTACGGCGCGTGCCATCGCCCTTGGCATCAGTGTAGGCGAACTCGATCGTGCGTTCGTCCCATGTGGCCTGCCGCAAGTCAGCCACCGCGATGGTGGGCTTGGCTGGGCGATCAAAGCGCGTTGCCGTCAGTACTGCATGGGACAGGCGGTGAGATTGGCGCTGTGGCAATCGCCCCTGCAATTTGCGCAACGTATTGCTGGCAGCGTCTGCCAACCCAGGATCACCAATGGCCTGAACCTCTCGCAGCCCCAAAACCAGCGCTTCAAGTTCATCATCTGTGAACCCAAGCGGCGGCAGGGTTGCGTCTTCGATCAGGGTAAAGCCAAAACCGGCCTCACCGTCGATCACCGCTCCAAGCCCGCGTAACGACTCAATGTCGCGATGGACGGTGCGCGGCGACACGCCCAGATCCTGCGCCAGGTGTTGGGACGTCTTGGGTGACGGACCAGAGCGCAGGGCTTGCATCAATTGGAACAGGCGGGCGGTTCGGGACATAGTGCAGATTAATCTAAACCTAATGACAGAAACTGTCATCAGGCAAAGCTATTCCTCGGACATCCCGAAATTGGAGCCTCCGATGTTGACCCTAATGATTTACCCTTCGGCCTTTGGCCTGTTCAGCGCCAGCCCCTTCTGCGTCAAGGCCGCTTACATGCTGGAACATGCGGGCCAGCGTTGGCAGCGGTCCGATATGTTGGACCCCCGCAAGATGCCCCATCAGAAACTGCCGGTTCTGCGCACGCCAGAACGGCTTGTCCCCGACAGCGACCTGATCCGCGATTGGCTTGAGGCGCAGGGCGCAAACTTCGACACTGGGCTAAGCGACATACAAAAGGCGCAGGCGCGGACGCTGATCCGCATGGCAGAAGAACATATCTATTTTCAGGTCGTCCAGGACAGATGGGCCAATGACGACGTCTGGCCAATTCTGCGTAAGACCTTCTTTTCGGTTATTCCTGCGTTGATCCGAACGCCGGTGTCGAACTCAATCCGGAAAAAGGTCGTCCAAGGATTGGTGTTTCAGGGTGTCGGCCGTTTCTCACCCGCTGAGCGTCAGGACCGTCTTGAGCGGGACCTTGAAGCGATATCCGCTTATTTGTGGCAATCACCGTACCTTCTGGGCGACCGGCCAACATCAGCAGATATGAGCGTTGGGCCCATGTTGGCCGCAATGCGCGCAACCCCGGTGGAAACCCCGCTGACCCAGCGGATCAAACAGGATAGGCTGCTCAACGACTACGTGGACCGAATGGAACAGGCGATACCGCTGCCATGACACCTTTTGACGACCCTGCGGTGCAGACCGCCTTTGAAGCGTTTCCCGAAGACACCCGTTCGGGTGTCCTCGTCTTGCGCGAGCTGGTGTTTTTAACGGCCGGGACTTTGCCTAAAGCTCAGCCATTGAATGAAGCACTGCGTTGGGGCCAACCCGCCTATCTGGCGCCCAAAGGTTCAACCATCCGGCTGGGCGGGCACAAAGCGGCATCCTTTGCACTGTTCGTGCATTGTCAGAGCCGACTAATGGGTGATTTCATCACCGCCTTTCCGGGCGAGGATCGGTTGGACGGCAACCGGGCCATTCTGTTTGATGACCCGGATCAGATTGATAAAACCCGGCATGGCTGGTTGATCGCACGGGCGCTGACCTATCACCTTTGACGGCGTTTGCGTTCGACCTTGCGCTTGATCTTGTCTTTCTTGCGCTTGGTACTGACAGCCTTGCGCCGCGCACCCCCTCGCTTAGCAGGCCCGCCTCCGCGCGGCAGGGCCTGGTCATCGATGGACAGCAGCTCCAGCTCGAGCCCGCCGGTAACGGGCGTGGCCTCGGTCAGGCGCACGGTGACCCGCTGGCCGATGGCAATGATCAGCCCTGAGTCCGATCCCATAAGCGTGCCGGCTTCGCGGTCGAAATGGAAAAACTCGCGCCCCAGTGACCGGACTGGCACCAGACCGTCCGCGCCAGTTTCATCCATCTTCACAAAGGCGCCGAACCGCGCGATGCCGCTGATGCGACCACTGAATTCATTGCCCACACGCTCGCTCAGATAAGCGGCCAGATAGCGATCCGTCGTATCCCGCTCGGCCATCATCGAGCGGCGCTCGGTGTCCGAGATATGCGTTGCCGTTTCATCGAGCCGCGCGATTTCATCCTCGGTCAACCCATCGTCACCCCAGCCATGCGCTGTGATCAGCGCCCGGTGCACGATCAGGTCCGCGTAACGACGAATGGGAGAAGTGAAATGCGCATAGTTGCGCAACGCTAACCCGAAATGGCCGAAATTCTCGGGATTGTAATAAGCCTGTGCCATTGAGCGCAAAGTTGAAAGGTTGATCAGCTCTGCATCCTCTGTCCCGGCAGCCGCGTTCAGCAATGCATTCAGGTGCCGGGTTTGCAGCACCTGACCCTTGGCCAAATTTAGGCCCGCAGCCTGCGCGGTTTCCCGCAGGCTTTCCAGCTTTTCTTGCGCCGGTTCCTCGTGCACACGGAACAGCAACGGGCGTCGCTTGGCGATCAATGTCTCGGCGGCGGCGACATTGGCGAGGATCATGAACTCCTCGATCAGCTTGTGCGCGTCCAAGCGGTCGCGGAAGGCCACGCTTTGGACCTCACCCGCGTTGCTGAGAACGATCTTGCGTTCGGGCAAGTCCAGTTCCAGCGGTTGCCGTTCTGCCCGCGCTTTCTTAAGCGCGGCATAGGCATCATAGAGCGGCTTCAACACAGGCTCTAACAAAGGCCCTGTGCGGTCGTTTGGATTGCCGTCGATAGCGTCTTGAACTTCGGCATAGTGCAGCGACGCGGCCGAGCGCATCAGACCACGTACAAAGCGATGAGCAATCTTGTTTCCATCCGCATCGATCTGCATCCGAACAGCGATACAGGCGCGCGGAACGCCTTCGTGCAGCGAACACAGGTCTCCAGAGAGTCGATCCGGTAGCATTGGTACCACCCGGTCCGGGAAGTAGCTGGAGTTGCCGCGCTTGCGCGCCTCGCGATCCAGCGCCGTACCGGGCTGCACATAGGCGGCAACATCTGCAATGGCGACCCAGATCACATGCCCGCCAGGGTTCTTGGGATCATCGTCGGCATGGGCATAACAGGCATCGTCATGATCCCGCGCATCTGACGGATCGATGGTAAGCAAAGGTATATCCCGCAGGTCTTCGCGGCCTTTTAGACCAACCGGTTTGGCCTTATCGGCCTCGGCAATCACCTTGTCGGGGAAATCATCCGGAATGCCGTGCTGATGAATTGCAATCAGTGACACTGCCTTGGGCGCCGATGGATCACCCAGCCGTTCCACGATACGCGCAGGTGGCAGGCCCATGCGATTCTTTGGCCCGGCCTGTTCAGCCTCGACCAATTCTCCATCCTTGGCACCCAATACGGCCCCATCAGCAACCAGCCATTCGGTCTGACCGGCCTTGTCGATGGGCACGATCCGTCCGCCTTCCGCCCCTTTGCGAAAGATGCCCACGATCTTGCGCGGGTTCGTCCCGACACGTCGGATCAGGCGTGCTTCGTAATTGTGGTCTTCTTCATGCACAACCGTGAGGCGGGCCAGAATGCGGTCGCCCTCGCCCAGCGCAGGATCGCTGGCACGGGTGATGAGCAGAATGATCGGCTCGACCCCTTCGCCATGCCATTCCAAGGGCCGTGCGAACAGATCACCATCCGAGTTCGGTGCCTTCACCTGCAGCACACTGACCGGTGGCAGGCGGTCCGGGTCGCGATAGCTGCGCTTGCGCTTTTCCAGATGCCCCTCGGCCTCTAGCTCTTTCAGGATGCGTTTCAGATCGATCCGGTCCGCGCCCTTGATACCAAAGGCTTTGGCGATATCGCGTTTCGAGGTCAGGGTGGGGTTCGCCGAGATCCAATCGAGGACCTCCTGCTTGGTAGGTATGCGAGTCATACCTCCGGCCTATCACGGGTATGCGACCGCGTCATGACCAAAAAGTTCAGGGCGTCAAGTCAGCCACCGTATCAACGTCGCGCAGATGGTCCAGCAATCCTACGCGGCACCCCGGAACTGAGGCCAGAGTGTCAGCCAGCGCGGTTTCAGTAGACCAGCGTACACTACGGAACAGGCTTGTCGGCAACGCCTTGTACCGCTGAGCCCCTACCAACCAATAGCCACCGTCCGGCGCAGGGCCAAATACAAATTCCGACTGTCCCAATTCCTTGAAGGCTCGTGCGATATGCTGGGATGTGATCCCGGGAATGTCCGCGCCGATCAGACAAACCGGTCCCTGAGGCATACCGCGCAACATGCGCCCCATGCGGTCGCCCAGATCGCCTCGCCCTTGCGCCGCGCGGGGCAGATCAACAGGCCAGATGCGGCTGGTCAGACCTTCCCGATCCGGGGCGACGGCAAGCACTATCTGCCAGCGTGGGTCCCGCAAACGCCGGATCAGCGCGCGTGTCTGATGGCGAAACCACCATGCAGCACCAACCATGCCGATGTCTCGCCCCAGCCGCGTCTTGACCCGACCCGGGCGAGGTTCTTTCACCATGATGACTAATGTGCGTTGCATGGTTCAGGCGAAATAGTCCCGAAGGATGCGCGTGTAGATCGCCTTGAGCTGTTCGATCTGCGCCACCTCGACGCATTCATCGACCTGATGCATCGTTCTGCCGACAAGGCCGAACTCAACCACTGGGCAATGGTCTTTGACAAACCGCGCATCCGAGGTGCCACCTGTTGTCGACATCTCGGGGCGTACACCGGTTTCGGTCTCGACCGCTTTCGCGACCAGATCAGACAGGGGGCCGGGTGGGGTCAGAAAGCTCTCGCCTGAGATCTTGATCCGGACGTCGATCGCGACATCGTAGGTTTCAGCCACGGCTTTGGCTTCGGCCTGCAACCACTCACTGAGGCTGGCGCCCGAGTGCAGATCGTTAAAGCGAATGTTCACGGCTCCGGTACATTGCGCCGGAATCACGTTGGTTGCTGCGTTGCCCGTGTCAATACTCACAACGGCCAGGGTTGAGGCATCGAAATGGTCCGATCCCTGATCCAGTTCGTGGCTGGCCAGCTGATGCATCAAACGCGCCATGGCGGGCAGAGGGTTTTTGGCCCGGTGCGGATAGGCCGAATGCCCCTGCACACCGGTCACAGTAAACCAGGCGGTCATCGAACCACGCCGCCCGATCTTCATCATCTCGCCCATTGTGTTGGGGCAGGTCGGCTCGCCCACCAAACAGGCAGACATGTGTTCTCCAGCCTCGGACATGTAATCAAGCAGTGCCGTGGTGCCGTCCACCGCGTCCGCCTCTTCATCGCCCGTGATCGCAAGAATAATCGCCCCGTTCGGGGGTGTGTCGCGCACGAAATCCACAGCGGCCGCCGCAAAGGCCGCCACGCCGGATTTCATGTCTGTGGCCCCGCGCCCATACATCACACCTTCGCGGATTTCTGCGCCAAAGGGGGGCATCGTCCAGGCCGCTTCGTCCCCCACTGGGACAACGTCAGTATGCCCGTTAAACCCAAAGCTGCGCGGATGGGCTTTCGGCCCCCAGCGCGCGTACAGATTGCTGACATCACCCCGATCTGCACGGGTGCAGTCGAAGCCTGCGTCGGACAGAAGCTTCTCCAACAACACAAGCGCGCCGCCTTCCTCAGGTGTGACCGATGGGCAACGGATCAGGTCCGCCGTCAACTTTACCGGATCTGTCATTTCTGGGCCCTTTTGGTTGGTTCAATCGCGGGATCGTGCACAGATTCAACGAATTGGACCAATTGCCAACCCCTCGCCACCGGATTCCGGGCGCTTTTTTTCGCGAGTCTTGAAATGACACCCCAATAAAACATGGCGGTTTACCTTGCGGCCACCTTGCCGTGCCTTTCAAATCTGCGTTAGAGGGCCGCGAAACAGGTGAATTGACGATGACACGTGCGCTTCTCGTTTGGATCTGCCTGACTTTCGCCGTTCTTGCACAGCAAAGCCAGGCGCAGACGCTTTCGGTCACGACCGTGACCCGCCCCCCGTTTTCCTATGTCGAGGACGGGGCCCAAACCGGTTTTTCAATGGACCTGCTGCAAGCCCTGGCCGAGGCATTGAATTGGGACTACTCGGTCACCAGGGTCGAAGCCTTCAGCGATATGCTGGGTGCCGTGCAGGATGGAAACGCGGACCTGGCCGTGGCCAATATCTCGATCACGGCTACACGTGAAACGCAGATGGATTTCAGCCAGCCCATATTCGAGGCCGGCTTGCAGATCATGGTTCCTTCGGATGCAGCGCGCAGACCATCGCTGCTGCACGCATTGCTATCTGTCGAGCTGTTCATTGCCATTGGTCTGGCCTTTGCGATCCTGCTTGGCGGCGGGATGCTGATGTGGGGGTTTGAACGTCGCGCCCAGCCCTATTTCGACCGCAAGCTGAATGAGGCATGGTTCCCGTCATTTTGGTGGGCGCTGAATCTTGTGGTCAATGGCGGTTTCGAGGAACGCATGCCACGCACGCCGTTCGGGCGTTTGCTGGGCGTGGTTCTGGTTGTGTCTTCGCTGTTCATCGTATCGGTCTTTACGGCGCGCATCACGTCGGTCATGACCGTGGATGCCATCAGCGGCAACGTGAACTCGGTCAACGATCTTTACGGCAAACAGGTGGGCACAATCTCGAACTCGACTGCGGCAAACTTCATGAACCGACGCGAGATCGAGTTTTCCGGTTATGAAAACCTGGATGATGTGCTGACCGCATTCCGGGACAAGGAGTTGGACGCCGTAGTCTTTGACGCACCGATCCTGTCCTATTACGCGGCGCATGAAGGACGTCGGATCGCATCGATGACAGGTGGCGTTTTCCTACGAGAGAACTACGGGATAGCGTTCCCAACCGGCTCGCCATTGGTCGAGGACGTGAACCAAGCCCTGTTGGCGCTGCGCGAAGACGGCACCTATGACGAGATTTATCGCAAGTGGTTCGGGGTGCGGAACTAAGCTGGTTCTTCATCCCCGAAAAACGGGGTCATCTGCGCCACGATAACGGCGTTTTCGTCCAGCGCCCGCTGCATCAGGGCGCGTTCGTCCGGGTCGATGTCGTGCCCCTGCGCCTCACGCTCGGCCAGAGTTCCATAACCGGTGACGTCCAGTGGCGCGGTGTCGGCCTGTTTCAGGATCGCCACGGTTTCACGCACCGCTTCAGCCTCATCCACCCCGCTGGCAAAACACATCAGCGCTGCTCCGGTCGCACCTTCGGGCAGGCCGTCGCCTTCCTTGCGGCCAATCTGAACGAGCAATGTATAGACTTGCTGACGGGACGGTTTCTTTTGCTTTTCCATGCAGGGGGCCATAGCCGCGCACCTGTCCGTGGTCAAGCAGCCAGCCAATTGCAAGACGATGGATGGATGGACATAGTGGCGTTGCTTTTAATCGCCGACACACCAAAGGACGTTTCTATGACCTATCCTGATTTCATCACAGATTTCCCAAGCCTCGACGTGCCATTCCCCGAGGACGTGGTGCAATCCGCCGTCATCCGGTCAGATGCGGGTTTGGTCGCGTTCTTCACCTTCCTCAAGGATTTCGAACTGCCACCGCATTCACACAAGGCGCAATGGGGCACGGTGGTCGAGGGTGAGGTTGAGCTGACAATCGGCGGGGAGACTAAGACCTATCGCCCCGGCGACAGCTATTCGATTCCGTCGGGTGTTGAACATGGCGGAAAAATCAAGTCCGGAAGCCGCGTGATCGACGTGTTTGAGGAACCCGACCGCTATCCAATCAAAGGATAAACAAAAAAGGGCTGCGGCGAGATACGCCACAGCCCCGTTTCAAATCCGCGCTTAATTTAGTCGCGCAGCAGTTCGTTGATCCCGGTTTTCGAACGGGTCTTCTCGTCCACGCGTTTTACGATCACGGCGCAATACAGGTTGACGTTGTTCTTGGATGGCATCGAGCCCGCGACAACCACCGAGTACGGTGGAACTTCGCCGTAAGTGACTTCGCCGGTTTCGCGATCCACGATCTTGGTGGATTTGCCGATAAAGACGCCCATTCCCAAAACCGAGCCTTCGCGCACTATGCAACCTTCGACCACTTCGGACCGCGCGCCGATAAAGCAATTGTCTTCGATGATTGTCGGGCCAGCCTGCATCGGTTCCAGAACGCCGCCGATGCCAACACCGCCTGACAGGTGTACGTTTTTACCAATCTGCGCGCAGGAACCAACGGTGGCCCAAGTGTCGACCATGGTGCCTTCGTCGACATAGGCGCCCAGGTTCACGAAGGACGGCATCAGAACCACACCGGGTGCGACATAGGCCGATTTGCGCACAACACAGTTCGGAACCGCGCGGAAACCGGCTGCGCGCCACTGGTTTTCACCCCAGCCGGCGAACTTGCTGTCCACCTTATCCCACCAGCCGCCATCCTGCGGGCCGCCGGTTTGGATTTCCATATCCTTGATGCGAAAGCCCAGCAGAACCGCCTTCTTGGCCCACTGGTTCACATGCCAATCACCGCTTTCCAGCTTTTCAGCAACCCGCAGCGAACCACTGTCCAGCGCGGCCAGCGTATCCTCGATCGCTTCGCGTTGTTCGCCGGTGGTGGCGGGCGTAATGGTGTCGCGCGCCTCCCAGGCGGCTTCGATAGCGGTTTCCAGTTGCGCGTTGGACATCGGATGGCTCCCTGCAGAATCTGTTCACGTTTGTTTGGCCTATACGCAACTGCACCTCGCGGTGCAATGCGACGCAGAAGGTACGATTTGCGGCTAGGTTAACCTGTGATCAGCTTGCGCGGCGGATATGACGCGTCAGAATGGCCGTCGCCGTGGCCGCGTCCTTGCGCTTGAGCGCCTGAACGATGGCTGCGTGGTCACCATCCGCACGGTGTACCCACTTGGGGCGCCAATGGGCAAACAGGTGGCGCGCACCGGCGATATGAAGGTCATCGATTGCATGCAGCAGGCGTGGCAACCCACATGGCGTCAGGATCGAGCGATGAAAGGTACGGTTGCACGCTTCCCACTCGGGCATCGTTTGCGCAGCATCACAGGCGATCCGAGCATCATCCGCCTCTTTGAGCGCGCCAGGCGTCATATTCTGTACCGAATGCTGCAAGGCCAGGGATTCCAGCGCGACGCGCATTTCAACCACTTCGCGTACTTCTGCCGGGTCCAGCGCCGAAACACGCATACCGCGGCGCGGCTCACTTTGGGCCAACCCGTGCGCTTCCAGACGCAGCAAAGCCTCGCGCACTGGTACATGGCTGGTCTCAAAGGCCCGTGCGATGTGATCCTGACGCAGCTTTTCGCCGGCAAGCAATTCGCCGGTGATAATCTTCTGTCTGAGGTTTTGGTAAATTGTGTCGGCGATCGTAGTGGTCATAGATTATCGATAAAATCCTTAACCACCTTCCACAAGCCGATAATTCACCCCATCAGCGGGTCCGGGGTAATATTCCCCCCGCACACCAGAACCGCCACGCATTCGTCCGGTTCTGGCTTATATACACCTGAGGTCAAAGCCGCCAACGCAGTCGCCCCGGCCGGTTCGACCAATATGCGATGGGTCTGCCACAGCGCCTTTTGCGCATCGGCAATCGCCTCGTCTGAGACAAGAACAGATGTCATTCCTTGCGCAAGATCGAAACAAATCCCTCCGATCCGCCGCGCGCCCAGCGCGTTGGCTGCAATCCCCGAGACCGAGACATCCACCGGTTCACCCGCCTGCAGCGCCGCGTTCAGCGCGCAGGAGGTTTCCGGTTCGACTGCTACGATCTTGCGCGCGCCATCAAACCAACCCAAAGCCCCGCCAATCAAGCCACCGCCGCCCACGGCGACCAGAATGGTGTCAGCCTGCAGCCCCTGTGCCTCCCATTCGGCAAAACACGTGCCCTGCCCTGCTACGGTTGCCGGTGCATCATAGGCGTGGATTTGCATCGCCCCGGTTGCTGCCTCATGCGCTTTGGCCTCGCTCAGCGCGTTCGCGTATTCACCCTGTACAACTGTCAGATCTGCGCCCGTCTGTTCAATCAGGGCAATCTTGGATGGTCCGGCAAGGTCTGGCACGAAAATCTTGGCCGGATATCCCAGCGTTTGTGCCGCATACGCCGCCGCCGCACCGTGATTGCCGCCCGAAGCCGCCACAACGCCAGCCTCGGGCACGTCCAAGCTGAGCAGCGTATTAAACGCCCCGCGCGCTTTGAAACTGCCCGTGTGCTGCATATGCTCCAGCTTCATTTCGACCGGATAATCCAATCCGGGCACGCGGCTTTCAATCACCGGGGTCACCTGCGCATACCCATTGATCCGTTTGGCGGCGGCCGAAATTTCACTCTTCCAATTCATTCTTGTTCTTCCGTGACTGGCACTCTGCCTGCGAACCCTATAGCTGTTTTATGAACACGCAAGCAGGGAACCATCACCCATGAGAGAAGACCGCCTCAGCCCTTTCCGCGACGCCCAGACTGACCGCTCGACCGCGAGCGAGGTGCCGGACACGCCGCAGACGCGCTCACCCGCCTATCGCCTTGCCTTTGCAGACGATGATTTCCTGTGCCGGGATGAGCTACGCCCCGTGCGTTTGCAGCTGGAGTTGCTGAAGCCCGAGATGATCATGACCGAGCGCGAGATCACCTCGACCATCGTCATGTTCGGCGGCGCACGCATTCCTGAGCCGTCGCAGAAACACACCGCGCGAACCCAGACGCTGGCCAACCTGTCGCAATATTACGACGAAGCGCGGGAATTCGCCCGTCTGATGACCGAAAAATCCAATGAAACCGGCTGCCGCGAGAACGTGATCGTCACCGGCGGTGGCCCGGGCGTGATGGAGGCCGGAAATCGCGGTGCCCAGGATGCTGGCGGTTGTTCGATTGGCCTGAACATTGTGCTGCCGCACGAGCAGGCGCCGAACCTGTATGTAACGCCCGAGCTCAGCTTTAACTTCCACTATTTCGCCATTCGCAAGATGCATTTCCTGATGCGCGCCCGCGCCATCACCATCTTCCCCGGCGGCTTCGGCACGATGGACGAGCTGTTCGAGTCGCTGACGCTGATCCAGACTGGCCGGATGGAACGTGTACCGTTTCTGCTGTTCGGTCGCGATTTCTGGGAAAAGGTCATCAACTGGGAGGCGCTGGCTGATGCGGGGACCATCTCGGACGAGGATCTCGATTTGTTCCGCTTCGTGGATACCGCGCAAGAGGCGGTGGATATTATTGAAAACTGGGAACCGGCCCCACCCCGCGATGAAATTCCGGGGCGCTGAGACATGAAGCCACCTAAGACCGGTGAGATGTTGCACCTGCGCGGGAACGCGCTGAACAAGGGCGATCCGGTGGCCCTGCCGCTGACGCAAAGCAGTATGTACCATCTGCCCGGCGTACCGGACGGGCATCCGACCTATGGTCGGGTCGACAACCCGACCTGGGTGCATCTGGAACACGTGCTGTCCCATTTGGAAGACGCGCCCTGTCTGACCTTTCCTTCGGGCATGGGGGCGATTTCTGCCGCTTTGTTCGCGATGGTCAAAGCCGGATCCCATATCCTGATTCCGTCGGACGGGTATTATGTCACACGACTGCTGGCCGATCGGTTCCTGTCCAATCTGGGCGTCTCGGTTACTGAGCGTCCGACGACGGCGTTCGCAGAGGGCGGGTTTGGCGGGTTTGACGTGGTCTTTTTGGAAAGCCCCTCGAACCCCGGTCTGGATATGATGGACCTGCCTGCGATCGCCACTGCCGTTCGCGCGGCGGGCGGTCTCACGATTGCCGACAACACAACGATGACCCCACTGGGTCAACGCCCGTTGGATTTGGGCAGCGACGTGGTAGTCGCTTCGGATACAAAGGCTATGGGCGGCCATTCGGACCTGCTAATGGGTCATGTCGCCAGCCGCAACGCGCAGATCATGGAACGGGTCGAAGAATGGCGGCGCGTTTCCGGCGCGATCCCCGGCCCGAATGAGGCATGGCTGCTGCATCGCGGGTTGGAAACGCTGGACGTTCGTTTCGACCGGATGTGTGCATCGGCGCAAGTGCTCGCGGAACGGTTGGCAGAACATGAGGCCGTGAAACAGATCCGCTATCCCGGCCTGTCGGATGACCCGTCCTATGCTCTGGCCAAGGCGCAGACGTCCCGGTTTGGGTTCTTGTTGTCGATCACGTTAGAGACCGAAGAAAAGGCCGAAGCTTTCATCAACACCTGCCCGATGCTGCGACCGGCCACATCGTTTGGCGGTGTTCATAGTTCTGCTGAACGACGCGCACGCTGGGGCGATGACGTCGATCCGGCCTTTATCCGCTTGTCTGTCGGATGTGAACCGGCGGATGAACTGTGGCAGGCGATTGAAACCAGCCTGAACGGGCTTTGATTATTTCTTGGGCTCACGCAGTTCGGTGAACACATAGATCGGCAGCAGAACGCTGGCGATCAACGCGCCCAGCCAAACGAGCAGGGTCGCCGCTAACAGGTTGGCAACGCCGCCAACTGTCAGCCCTGCCGTAATCAGATCCGTCACCAACAGACCGACAAACGTTACGATCAAAGCAATCCCACCTTTGATCGAGGGGGCTTTTTTCTCACCCAGTTTCAGGATCAGCGGCTCGGCCACCACCTGCACCAGAGTGAACACGATCACCACGACGATGAATGAAATCGGTTTGATCGCAAACCCCGACAACAACAGCGTAGCAAGCAGTAGCCCTATGGCATTGCCGGCCAAAAGGGCCAGTGCGGACTTGATTCTGCGCGTCATGGGGTTCTCCGTGGATGTTCAGTTAGAAACATGCAGATATTAACAGGCTCGCGCGATTTTGCGAGCGGTTTCAAAAGCCGCTTTCTTTCGGGCCATTGAAATCGCATGATAAAACACATTCATCAAGATCAGACCCGCACCCGACATCAACGAGAGGCGAGATGAGCGACGATCCCTATACCGTTCTTGGCCTAGCCAAAGACGCCAGCGCCGCCGAGATCAAAAAGGCTTATCGGCGCATCGCCAAGGAATGCCACCCGGATCTCAAGCCCGGGGATGCCGAGGCTGAAGAAAAGTTCAAGGCGGCGGCGTCCGCCTATGACCTGCTGAAAGACCCGGAAACACGTGAGCGATACGATAATGGCGAGATTGATGCATCGGGTCAGGAAAGGCCACAGCAGCAATATTATCGTGAATATGCCGAGGCAGCCGGAAATCCCTACCGCGGTCGAGCGGCAGATCCGGATGACATGTCCGACATCTTTGCCGAGTTCATGCGGGGCCGGGGGGGACACCAGCAGCGTACCCACGAATTTCACGCGCCGGGCCACAATCGCGCTTACAATCTGCAGATCAGTTTTCTGGACGCGGTGTTTGGCGCCAGCCAGAAGCTGACTCTGCCCGATGGCGATCGGATCGAAGTCAAAATACCCGCTGGCATCACCGACGGGCAGACCATCCGCCTGCGCGGTAAGGGTGATCCGGGGTTCGGCGACGGGCCCGCCGGCGACGCCTTGGTAACCGTGTCTGTGGCAAAGCATCCGGTATTCGATCGTCAGGGCGACGATATTCATATCACTCTGCCGATCACGATTGACGAAGCCATTCTGGGTGGCAAGGTTCCTGCCCCCACCATTGATGGTGGCGTCAATGTCAGTGTTCCAGCCGGCACCAGCAGCGGTAAAACCCTGCGCCTGCGCGGCAAGGGAGTTAAGAAACGCGGCTCGTCCGATCGCGGCGATCAGTTGATCGAACTGACCGTGTCCATGCCGGACCAGATTGATGATGATCTGAAGCAATTCATGGAGACATGGCGCGAAACCCACAGCTATGATCCGCGGAAAGGAATGCCGTCATGACCCGCACCCTGACCGAAGAGCAGCTGATCGCAACCGTCACCCGCCTGACCTCGACCCGCCTGACCGAATACCTGGCTGCCGAGATCGTCATTCCCGAGCAAACCGAGCAGGGGCTGGTGTATCACACCCTTGACGTCGCGCGGTTGGAGCTGGCGTGCGAGCTGCACGACCAATACGAGATGGAGCCTGATGCGCTGTCGATGATGATCTCACTGATCGACCAGATGCACGGCCTTCGTGCCGAGTTACGAGAGGTTCTGAATGCGGTAGATACGCAACCGGAGCCGGTGCGTCAGACGTTGATCGAGGTGATCGGAACGGCGCGGTTCGGTCGCAGGTGACCCGCGCTTAGTTGCCGACAACATACTCTTCGGGAACAAAGAAAGTGTAATCCCGATCAGCCACCGCTTCGTGGCAATCATGGCAATAGACGACAGCGTCCGAACGCGCGCCCATCGTGTCACCAAACAATGACCCGTCCGGCATCACCATGATGTAACGCCAGTCCGCTGTTTCCGGACTGGTGCCTTCAGCGAGTTTTTCCATCACGAACAAAGCCCCGGGATGGACATTGCCCTCATCCGTGACCGTGACGCTGTCCTTGGCCAGCACTGACCCCATCGGCAGCTTTTCACCCTCGGCCAAAGTGCCATAGTTGTGCGCCATGCGGTTGGCATAGCTGTTCACATAGCGCTGCCCATGGGTTGCCGAGATGTAAGGGGCATCGTTGAACAGCGGCCATGCCTGATAGTTCATCAGCAAATCCAACTGCGCGGCGGCATAGCCACGCTCCATCCGTCGCTGCAGGGACTTGTAGATGCCCAAAGCTTCTTCTTTGGACAGCTCGGCAGGATTTTCAATGGCAAGGTGAGCATCCTCACCACTGGATTGAGCGCCAGCCTGATGCGCAGCAAGCCCCACCACAAACAAAGCCGCAAGAAATGTCGGAAACAGTCTTATAAATCGTACAAACATGTATTTGGCCCACCTGTTTCAAAAGGTTCGCCTGAACGCCGCAAGTTACGTGTAAAATGATAGCGGCCATGAACAAACGCGCCACGACCGGAATGCGACTCTCACTGCTTTGTGCGCAAGCGTGAGGCCTAGGCAGCCGGTTTCAGCCCCCAAAACATATCAAATTGTGCATACAAATAACAGCGGCCAGAAAATTAATTTCTTGGCGTAGTTTGCACGAAATTTGGGCTTGTCAGCTCTGCAATCCCGCTTCGGCTTCGATCTGCTTGCGCGACTTGCGGGCGCGCTCTGTGGCCGATTTCAACTGACCGCAAGCTGCCATGATGTCCTCGCCACGCGTCTTGCGAATGGGAGAGGCATATCCTGCCTGATAAATGATGTTCGCAAACGCCCGGATGCGGTTATTCGAGCTGCGCTTGTAAGGCGCGCCGGGCCATTCGTTGAACGGAATCAGGTTGATCTTGGCGGGAATGTTGTGGCTTTTGATGTGGTCGATCAAGCGATGCGCATCTTCGTCGCTATCATTCACACCATCCAGCATCACGTACTCGAAAGTAATCCGCTCGGAATTGGACACCTTGGGATAATTTGCCAATGCCTGCAGCAGTTCTTGGATGTTCCAGCGCTTGTTGATGGGCACCAGAAAATCGCGGGTTTCATCCGTTGTCGCGTGGAACGAGATCGCCAGCAAGCAGCCGATCTCGTCAGCTGTGCGCGCAATTTCCGGCACCACGCCGGACGTCGACAAGGTGATCCGACGGCGTGACAGAGAAATGCCTTCGGGGTCCATGGCGATCTTCATCGCGTCGCGCACGTTTTCGAAGTTGTAAAGCGGCTCACCCATGCCCATCAGAACGATGTTCGACAACAGGCGTGTTTCGTCCTTTGGCGCACCAGGGGTCGGCCATTCGTCCAGATCGTCGCGGGCCATCATCACCTGACCGACGATTTCTGCAGCCGTCAGGTTGCGCACCAGTTTCTGCGTGCCCGTATGGCAGAAGGAACAGGTCAGCGTGCAGCCAACCTGAGACGAGATACACAGCGTCCCGCGATCCTCTTCGGGGATGTAGACAACCTCAACCTCATGGCCACCCGCGATGCGGCACAGGTACTTGCGCGTGCCGTCTTCGGACACCTGCCGGGTCACGACCTCCGGGATTTCAACAACGAAATTCTCAGCCAGTTGCGCACGATACGCTTTGGCGAGGTTGGTCATCTCGGCAAAATCGCGCACGCCCCATTGATAGATCCACTGCCAGATCTGCCCGGTCCGCATCTTGGCCTGCTTTTCCGGCGTGCCATGTGCGATCAGAGCGTCACGCAACTGATCACGGGTCAACCCGACTAGGTTGATCTTCCCCTCGGGCAATTTGCGGGGGATGGTCATGACATCTTGAGTGATCGGCGCTTTGGGCGACATGTGGCTATCTCAACGAATTCGGGCTTGGGATGCGCCTCTATATAGGATCGCGCGCAAAGATCAAAAGAATTCGTATCATTTAATTTGCCATGCGCAGCAATTCATCCACACGCGCCCGGCCCAGATCGACGCGGCAGGACGCAATGGCGATACCGGTGCCAGAGCCGCCGCCGTATGAAGCCCCCACTGCTTCACATTGCGCATCGCGATATCCTCTCCATGCCTCTTGTGCAGCCTCAAGTGCCGGTTGTGCGACCACACGGTCTGTGACCTCGTCCAACTCAACTGCGGACTGCATGGCAAAGCCGTAGCTTGCCTCAACAGCCATATTCACGCGTGTCTCCATCTCCCCAACGCAGGCTCCGATTTCGACCTGCGAACCTGCGTCGAAACATTCCAGGCTGGGATCTGCCCACGCGGCCGAAGAGAAAAGCACTGCAATCAAGACGTAACGCATTATCCGTTTCCACATATGAACCCTTGTATGTGGCCACCGTAGCACGCGTTGCGCCGTAGTCCCAATTGCAAGTCGGCCGTAAAGGCCAAACCGATGCGACCGAACTATCTGCATTACGATCGCGAGGAATCAAGTCAGGTGAACATGTCAGATCCCTGCAGGCAGGATGTCGCAATCATCCGCGTCCAAAGTTTGCACGGGATCTTTTGGACCGCATTGCTCGCCAGAAACCGGATAGGTTTCGTTGTTTTTTTCACATGCGCTCAGAAATACGGCGGCGACCACCAACACGGCAGCAAGAGGTTTGTTCAGCATGGATAAGCTCCTTCCATATATTTGAACTGATTGGTTCAGAAAGATGGGTCGCTTGCCTTGATGCGGATCAATTTGGGGTGGTGGACGTGGCGTAAAGATCGGATGACACGTATGATCGCCCACGAAAAAGCCCCGCCAAATGACGGGGCTGCGTAAACCTGTTGTCCTTGTTTATTGGGTGCAGCGCTTTTCGGCGTCTTCGATCGCAGCACTGAAACCCAACAGCGAGAACGTGTCTTTGGTCTGGGTTCCGCGCTCGGACCGGGCGGTCAGAACGGCCTCGGTGCCGCGCTTCATCGCTGCGACGACCTTCAGGTCTTCGCCTTCGGTTGCCGGCCAGGCCCATTCACCTTCGGTGATCAAAGCGAACTCGGTGCCGTCAATCTCAAGGGTGACCGTCGATCCTGCCGCGAAAGGATAGCCGCCGGTAAAGGTCACCTGACCTTTGACTTCGGCATTCGGGCGGTAGAACACGAACAACAGGATGTCGCTGCGGCGCACCGAAACCACTCGCCCACCTTTGGTGTTCACAGTCTCTTTGGGCGCGGATACGCTCCAGCACTCTGTGGGATCTTTCTCCACAAAAACGCTCCAGTCGGTCTTCGCAGCAACCCGATTGGTGCTGGTCGCCTGCTGAGCGATTGCGGTTGTGGCCATTCCTGCCACGCACAGACCCGCAATTGTGCGGACGAGTTTTAATCCCATCTGTCCAGCCTCCTAGCTCGACCTAATACCTCATACCCATCGAGACCGCATACGAACTCTGTCGGTTCGTCTGTAAGTTGCGTATTCCGATGATTGTCGACATACACACACTAACGCAGGTTTCGCCACAGGCGAAAGGGCGATTGGCAGATTTTTGCGCATATAATGGAGGGGCCAGATGACGCAGCCGGTACCAATGACAGAACTATGGCGAGGCCCCTTGTTGGAAAGCCTGCATCTGGGCCACGCAGTGATCTGTGACGACAGCGGCCAAATCGTACGCAGCTGGGGCGATCCGGACGCGGTGATTTACCCTCGGTCGTCTGCGAAAATGATCCAGGGGCTGCCGCTGATCACATCGGGTGCAGCCGCCAAATATGGCCTGAACCCCGAGCATCTGGCCCTCGCCTGTGCCTCGCATAGCGGCGCACATATCCATACTGACAGGGTTTCAGCCTGGTTGGATCACCTGGGCTTGACCGAACACGATCTGCGCTGCGGTCCGCAAGAACCGCAGGACATGGCCGCGCGCGACGGGCTGATCCTTGCCGATGACACGCCCTGCCAGATCCACAACAATTGCTCGGGCAAACATTGCGGGTTTCTGACGGTCGCACAGCACATGGGTGCCGGACCGGAATACCTTGAGATCGACCACCCCGTACAGCAGGCCTGCCTGTCCGCGCTGGAAGAAACCACCGGGGAAACCAGCCCCGCCTATGGAATCGACGGATGTTCGGCCCCGAACTTTGCGACGTCACTGGTGGGACTGGCGCGTTCGATGGCGTGGTTTGCCTCAGCCGCTGACCGGTCGGACCGTGTCAGCGACGCAGCGCAACAGCTTACGGCGGCCATGATCAAGCACCCCGAACTGGTGGCGGGCGAAAGCCGCGCCTGTACTGAGCTGATGCGCGCTATGGACGGTCGCGCCGCAATCAAAACCGGGGCTGAGGCGGTGTTCATTGCCATCATCCCGGAAAAACGAATGGGTGTTGCGCTGAAAATCACTGATGGCACCACCCGCGCGAGTGAATGCGCAATCGCAGCCATTCTGGTCAGCCTTGGAGTGCTGGAGGCCAATCACCCGGCCACCCGCAAATTCATGAACGCCACGCAATACAGCCGTCGCGGGCTGGAATGCGGCGTAATCAGACCTGCGCCGGGGTTCCCCGGCTAAGGTTACATTTCGATTTCATGCACCTCGGCCACTTCGACCGAGCCTGAGCCGTTGACTACCATCGGACACCCTTTGGCCATTTCGGTCGCGGCATCAATGCTATCGGCCTTTACGACCGTAAAACCGGAGGCCGGGTTTGCGCCGCCATTGTCAACGACGCTTCCGTTGCTGACCGTATAGGATTGACCGACCGGGTTGCCGGGAATGTCCAGCGCCTCGCCCATGCCTTGGAACCATGCACCCCAGGCGGCCATGGTTGCTTCGACTTCGGCGGGGTCCGTCGGCGTGCTTCCGCCGTGATAGACAAACAAAAATTGTGGCATTTTATTTCCTCCCTAATGAAAACTTATCCAAACTGCGCCTCAAGCTTGGCCAGCGACGATGTCCAGCCCATGTTGTGGTTTGCTGCGGCCTCGGCATCTGCCAGTTCGCGGTGATCCAGCACTAGCCGCGCCCCGTTTTCGGTCGCAACGACCAAAAACGTCACGTGACTTTCCGGCCCGCGCTGATCCTGATCGTCATGCCAGGCCCAGGTGAACCCAACCGAATTGGGCGGATCAACATGGGTGACATAACCGGACACTTTGAATGTCTGGCCTTCTGCATTCTTCATTATTGAATACCAAGGCCCCGTGCGTGAGAAATTCAGGTCATGCTCGGGCACATGCACCCCTTCGGGCCCCCACCACTGCAACAGCTTCGCCCCGTCACTTATCCAGGCAAACAGGTTTTCGGGGGTGGTCGGGAACTCACGTTCCAATTTCAGGTCGGCCATGAGTTTTCCCTTTCAATGAGGTCGCCCAGACGATCGAGGCTGTTTTCCCAGAACTGACGTTTCGAGATCGTCCATTCCGCAATCGCCCGCAGCCCGTCGGGCTGGATAGAATACATCCGCTGGGTGCCGTGGACGCGCTGTTGCACCAATCCGGCCTCGCGCAGCACTTTCAGGTGGCGCGAAATCGCTGCGCCCGACATACCGCGCCCTTGGATCAGGTCACCGGCAGGCAGCTCTCCGTCCTGCATCAGTTGCTCAACGATCGAGAACCGAGTGGAATCGGACAAAGCAGAAAAAGCATTTATCAGAGTGTTCATAGCCTTTATTTAACATGTGCGTTAAATAAAGGGAAGACCTTTAACCGGACACAAATTCCGAGCGGCTATAGCCCTGAACGTACAGCAGTGCTGTCAGATCGCCATGGTAGATTCGAAACTCGCATTGCTCGGCAACCGTGGGCTTGGCATGCAGGGCCACTCCTGTTCCTGCCCGGTTCAGCATCCCCAGATCGTTGGCCCCGTCGCCTACGGCAATAACGTCTTCTTCACGCAAGCCCAATCGCTCGGTGATCTGTTCCAAGGCATCCACCTTGGCTTGACGCCCCAGAATGGGTCGCGCCACATCCCCGGTCAGTTTTCCGTCTTGGGCCAGCAGGGTGTTGGCACGGTTTTCGTCAAAGCCCAGCACCTCGGCCACTTTCGTGGTAAAAGCCGTAAACCCGCCCGAGACCAAGGCGGCATAGCTTCCGTTCTGGCGCATCGTCGCGACCAGTTCTTTACCGCCCGGCATCAGAGTGATGCGTTCATCCAGTACTTTACCGATCACCGCCTCATCCAGACCTTTCAACAGACCAACCCGTTCGGTCAGCGCGCCTTCAAAGTCCAGCTCACCATTCATGGCGCGTGCGGTGATATCCTTGACGCGATCGCCGACGCCGGCTTCATCCGCCAGTTCGTCGATACATTCCTGCTGGATCATGGTGCTGTCCATATCGGCCAACAGCATCCTTTTGCGACGTCCTTCTGCCGGTTGGACCACCAGATCGACGCCCATTTGTTGCAGGTCCACCCAGACTTCCCAGCGGTTCCCCGGCATTTCGAATAGGGTGAATTCCGCTGCTTCATCCAGGCTGAGCCAAACGATCTCACCACCGCCCCATGCGTTCCGCAAGGACTCGACAAGCGACAAATCCAGATTAGACACATCGGGGTTGGTCAACAGGGTTGCAACGTACATGTTTGATCTCCGGCAAGCTCACCTGCGAATATCGCAGGTGCAGCATTTTCGCCAGAGTCTGTTTCGAACTAGCCCAAAATACCCGGCAGACGCAGCCCGTGGGCCCGCGCGCAATCCTTCGCGACTTCATACCCTGCATCCGCATGGCGCCAAACGCCCGAGGCCGGGTCATTCCAAAGAACCCGCTCCAACCGCCGCGCGGCATCTTCGGTGCCATCGGCACAGATCACAACACCCGCATGTTGGCTAAAGCCCATCCCGACGCCACCACCGTGATGCAGAGACACCCATGTCGCCCCGCTCGCCGTATTGATCAGCGCATTCAGCAACGGCCAGTCGCTGACCGCATCCGAGCCATCCAGCATCGCCTCAGTCTCGCGGTTGGGGCTGGCCACAGACCCCGAGTCCAAATGGTCGCGTCCGATCACCACCGGCGCCTTTAGCTCGCCATTGGCGACCATCTCATTGAACGCCAGCCCAGCGCGGTGCCGGTCACCCAATCCAATCCAGCAGATACGCGCAGGTAGACCCTGAAACGCGATCCGCTCTTGCGCCATGTCGATCCAGCGATGCAGGTGCTCATTCTCGGGGAACAGTTCCTTCATCTTGGCATCGGTTTTGTAGATGTCCTCGGGGTCGCCCGACAGAGCACACCAGCGGAACGGGCCGATGCCTTTGCAAAACAGCGGGCGGATATAGGCGGGTACAAAGCCGGGGAAGGCAAAGGCATTCTCAAGCCCTTCATCCTGCGCGACCTGCCGGATGTTATTGCCGTAATCCAGCGTCGGAACGTCCGCGTTCCAGAAATCCACCATCGCCGCGACATGCTGCTTCATCGAAGCGCGAGCGGCTTTTTCCACCGATTTAGGGTCTGTTTCACGCTTCTCGCGCCATTCGCCCATGGTCCAACCCAATGGCAGATAGCCGTTGATCGGATCATGCGCGCTGGTTTGGTCGGTGACGATATCGGGACGCATCCCGCCCGCCTGCATCCGGGCGTAGATCTCGGGGAAAACCTCTGCCGCATTGCCCAGCAGACCAACCGACTTCGCCTCGCCCGCCTTGGTCCAGCGGTCAATCATCTCCAGCGCTTCGTCCAGCGTTTCGGCCTTTTCGTCGAGGTATTTGGTCCGTAGGCGGAAATCGATGCTGTCCGGGTTACACTCAACAGCCAGACATGAGGCGCCTGCGAACACGGCCGCCAGCGGTTGCGCGCCGCCCATTCCACCCAGGCCTCCGGTCAGAATCCACTTGCCTGTCAGGTCACCGTCGTAGTGCTGACGCCCTGCCTCGGCAAAGGTCTCATAGGTGCCCTGAACGATACCCTGCGTACCGATGTAAATCCACGAGCCAGCGGTCATCTGGCCGTACATCATCAGGCCCTTCTTATCGAGCTCGTTGAAGTGATCCCAAGTCGCCCAATGGGGCACGAGGTTGGAATTGGCAATCAGCACCCGCGGCGCATCCTTATGCGTGCGGACGATCGCCACGGGCTTGCCGGATTGGACGATCAGAGTCTCATCCTCTTCCAAATCCTTCAAACCAGCAACGATAGTGTCGAAATCCTTCCACGTGCGCGCGGCACGACCGATACCGCCATAGACCACCAGCTCATGCGGGTTTTCGGCCACATCCGGGTGCAGGTTGTTCATCAGCATCCGCAGCGGCGCTTCGGTCATCCAGCTTTTGGTGTTCAACTCGGGGCCGGTCGGTGGATAGATGTCGCGGGTGTTTTTGCGCGGATCGCTCATTTCTGGGCTCCTTGTCTGGTCAATGCGCCCGAGAGGGCAAGATCGTTGAGGCGTGTCAGCATGGTTTTCAAATGGGGGCGCAGTTTCGCAGCGCGGTCCTCGCGCCATGTCCACGGGGGTGTCTCGTCCATGTAAGCCCGCTGCGCGATCTCCATCTGGATGGCGTGTATGCCATCAGAAGGGCGACCATAGTGGCGGGTGGTCCATCCCCCGCGAAACCGGCCATTCAGGACCGAAGTGAACCCTTGGGCCTTGCTCGCCACGTCGTGCACGGCTTGCTCAATGGCCGTGTCACACGTCAGCCCATCATTGGTTCCAGTGTTGAACACCGGCAATTCACCTTCGAACAGAAACGGGATCAGCGACCGGATCGAGTGGCAATCAAACAGGATCGCCACGCCGTGCCGATCCCGCACGCGGTTCAGTTCATCCTTCAGGGCAGCGTGATAAGGCGCGTGGTATTTACGCCGTCGATCTTCGACCTCATCCTCGGACGGTGATTGCCCGTCATTCCAGATCTGCTGCCCGTCGAAATCGGTCAGAGGCACAAGTGTGGTGGTATTCTGGCCCGGATATAGCGAGGCGCCGAACGGATCACGATTTGCGTCGATGACGTAGCGATGAACATGCGACTGCACGACCGTGGCATCGCCCAATATCCCGTTATAGAGCCTGTTTATGTGCCAATCCGTATCGGCCAATAAGCGCCCGTTGTCATTCAGACGGACCGCTATTTCGTCTGGCACATAAGTTCCGCCATGAGGCTGCCCCAGCACAATGGGACCGTCCCCGCGCTGAACGCTGAACACCTGCATCAGAACAGCCCCGGCATCTGGGCACCCACTGCCCCAAGGATGTCACCCTCAGCCACCAAGCACTTGGACGTTTCCAGATCGGGGGCCAAATAGCGGTCTTCGTTCAGTGTTGGGATCTCTGCCCGTACCCTATCCATGACTCGTTGCAATGGTCCGCTGGTTGCCAGCGGTGCGCGGAACTCCACCCCCTGAGCGGCGCAAAGCAACTCAACACCAAGAATGTAGTTCAGGTTTTCGACCATCCGCGTCAGACGCCGCGCACCATGTGCAGCCATCGACACGTGATCCTCCTGGTTGGCCGAGGTCGGTGTGCTGTCGGTTACACAAGGATTGGCAAGGTGTTTGTTCTCGCTCATCAAGGCGGCGGTCGTGACTTCGGCAATCATCAGACCCGAGTTCAGGCCGGGATCAGGCGTCAGGAACGGCGGCAGATCAAAGCTGAGCGTCGGGTCGACCATCAAGGCAATGCGCCTCTGTGCAATCGCGCCGACCTCGGACACAGCCAGTGCGATCATGTCTGCGGCAAAGCCGACCGGTTCGGCATGAAAGTTTCCACCTGAAACGATGGCACCCGCCTCAGTCAGAACCAGCGGGTTGTCGGTGGCCGCGTTCGCCTCGATCTCAAGCGTGGTGGCCGCTTGGCGCATGACATCCATGGCCGCGCCGGTGACCTGCGGCTGGCATCGGATGCAATATGGGTCCTGAACGCGCGTGTCGCCGTCCCGGTGGCTTTCGCGGATCTCGGAACCGGCCAGTGTGGCACGCATGGCGCTGGCGGCTTCGGTCTGGCCGCGGTGCCCACGCAGGGTATGGATTTCGGGCTGCAAGGGCGCGGTCGACCCCATGATCGCATCCGTCGACAGGGCCGAGATGACAAGCGCGCTTTGCGCGGCACGCCAGGCTTCGAACAAACCAGCCAGCGCAAAAGCAGTCGAGAATTGCGTGCCGTTGATAAAGGCGAGTCCTTCCTTTGGACCGAGTTGAGCAGGCTCTAATCCAACTGATTTTAGCGCTTCTTCGCCTGACAGGATGGTTCCGTCAACCTCGGCTTCACCTTCACCGATGACTACGGCTGTCATATGCGCCAGGGGCGCAAGATCGCCCGAGGCCCCGACCGACCCCTGCGCGGGAATAACCGGGGTCACGCCCTTGGCCAGCATCTGCTGCAACAGGTCGATCAGCTCCCAACGCACGCCCGATGCTCCGCGTCCGAAAGACAACAGCTTTAGCGTCATCATCAACCGTGTGACACGCCGAGGCACGGCAGAACCAACGCCGCAGCAATGGCTAAGGATCAGGTTGCGCTGAAGGGTCGAAGTATCCTTGGCCGCGATCTTGTGGCTGGCCAGCTTTCCGAACCCGGTGTTAACGCCATAAACCGGGTCTTCCCCGGCCGCAGCTTCGAGAATGCGATTGGCTGCAGCCTCCACCTTGGGTTTGCACCCGTCATCCAGCGATACCGCGGGCTGCGACCAATACACTTCGGACAGATCCGACAGCGTGACCTGACCGGGCACAAGCGACAGGGTCTTCATTACAAACCTCCGAAAATGCGGGTGTGCAGCGGGTTGAAGCCGATCCGATAGGACAGCTCGGCTGGGTGCGTGATGTCCCATACCGTCAGGTCCGCGCGCTTGCCTTCAGTTATTGTGCCAGTGTCCATCAGGCCCAAGGCTTGCGCCGCATTGCGGGTCACGCCAGCCAATGCCTCTTCCGGCGTCAGGCGGAACAGGGTGCAAGCCATATTCATGGTCAGCAGAAGCGACGTCAGAGGGGACGAGCCGGGGTTACAATCCGTCGCCAGCGCAATCGGCACCCCATACTGGCGCAGCAGTTCAACCGGCGGCACCTGTGTTTCGTGCAGCGTATAGAACGCCCCCGGCAGCAGCACACCCACGGTTCCGGCCTGTGCCATGGCGGCCACGCCCGCTTCGTCCAGATATTCGATATGATCTGCCGACAACGCCCCGTACGAAGCCGCCAAGGCTGCCCCTCCGAGGTTCGACAGCTGCTCTGCATGCAACTTAACCGGAAGATTCAATTCTTTCGCCACATCGAAGACCTTGGCGATCTGAGACGGATCAAAGGCGATCCCCTCGCAAAAGCCATCAACGGCATCCACCAGCCCCTCTTCATGCGCCAAACGCAGAGTCGGGATGCAGACATCGCGAATGTAGGTATCAGCGCGCGCCTGAAACTCAGGCGGCACCGCATGGGCTCCTAGGAAACTTGTTTTCACTCGCACCGGGCGCACCTCGCCGATCCGGCGCGCGACACGCAGCATCTTGAGCTCTGTGTCGGTGTCCAGACCATAGCCCGACTTCACCTCGATGCACGACACGCCCTCGGTCAGCAGGGCGTCCACTCGCGTCAGGGCATCCTCTAACAGGGTCTCTTCGCTGGCCGAACGGGTCGCTGTGACCGTCGACAGAATCCCACCACCTGCGCGCGCGATCTCTTCGTACGAGGCACCATTCAGGCGCATTTCGAACTCGACCGCCCGGTTGCCACCAAAGACGACATGGGTGTGTGCGTCGATTAGCGCCGGCGTTATCAGACGGTCGCCATAGTCCACGGTCGGCCAGTCAGAATAGTCAGCAGGCAGTGCATTCCGAGGCCCGATCCAGGCAATTTTCTCACCATCAACAACAAGTGCTGCGTCCTGAACCATCCCATAAGGCTCGGCGCCATCGTCCATGGTCGCCACCCGCGTGCTCAAAAGGACAGATTTTTTGACCATATCGATTCTTTTGGGCTCCCTTTGTTGTTAGATTTTTCGTATACGTATAAAAGTTTAAAGTCTACACAAAATGGAAATGCGATGACCATCCATGCGAAAACGGCTTTATTAGGCTCTGATTGGGTCAGTAACTTGCGGGTAGAAATCGCGCACGGTCAGATCCAAAGCCTGGAATCACAAGTGTCCGCGCGATCCGGAGACACACAGGTTGATGTCTTGCTGCCAGCCTTGGGAAACCTGCACAGCCACGCCTTTCAGCGCGCTATGGCCGGTATGACCGAAGTGCGCGCCGCTGGGCGCGAGAGCTTTTGGACCTGGCGCACCCTGATGTACCGGTTCCTGGACAGATTGACGCCGGATCACGTAGAGGCCATTGCCGCTTTGGTCTATCTGGAAATGCAAGAGGCCGGATATGCCTCGGTCGGTGAGTTTCACTATGTCCATCACCAGCCGGGCGGCGGACGCTACGACCACATGTCGGAACTGAGCCAGCGCATATTTGCCGCAGCCAGCCAAACTGGAATCGGGCTGACGCACCTTCCGGTTCTCTACACCTACGGCGGTGTCGAACAACAACCCTTGGCGGGCGGTCAGCTACGCTTTGGCAATTCTGTGGATCAGTTTCTGAACCTGGTCGAGGAATGCCGTTTGGCCCCACCGCATGCGGATTCTGTGATCGGTATCGCCCCGCATTCTCTGCGGGCAACATCGCCTTCGGATTTGCGCAAAGTTCTGAATGCCACTCCTGATGGTCCCGTCCACATCCACATCGCCGAACAGCTGAAGGAAGTGGCCGATGTAGAGGCCGCGCTTGGACAGCGGCCGGTCGAGTGGCTGCTGGACCATGTCGACGTCGATGACCGGTGGTGCCTTATCCACGCAACTCATATGACCGATGTCGAAACACGCGCCGTTGCGCGTTCGGGCGCCGTTGCCGGGTTGTGCCCGATTACCGAGGCGAATTTGGGCGACGGTATTTTCAATGGGGCTTTTTACGTCGAAGAAAGTGGTCGATTTGGCGTGGGATCAGATTCTAACGTGAGGATTTCTCTGCCTGAGGAGCTGCGGACGCTGGAGTATTCCCAACGCCTGCGGGACCATGCGCGGACGGTTTTGGTCAAAGATGAAGGCTCAGTCGGCCAGGCGTTGTATACAGGTGCCGCAAAAGGGGGCGCGCAGGCACTGGGACGAAATGCCGGGGAAATCGCAGTCGGCAAGCTGGCCGACCTTGTGGCGATCGACCGATCTCATCCCACGATCTGCGCGCTGACCGACGAACAGGTGCTGGACGGGCTGTGCTTTGCTGCACCGGATGGGCTGGTGACGGATCTTTGGTCAGCGGGG
Source organism: Ruegeria sp. CDSB113 (assembly GCF_059611045.1). NCBI lineage: Bacteria > Pseudomonadati > Pseudomonadota > Alphaproteobacteria > Rhodobacterales > Roseobacteraceae > Ruegeria > Ruegeria sp. CDSB113. Next base: position 15,642 of record NZ_JBXWOU010000008.1, on the reverse strand, counting down.
CGCCACATGGTGCAACAAGGTCGACACATCGAACGGGATCGGATCATTCCCGCGTACCGGTCGGCGATTGCCGATCTTTTGGCAGACGTCTAAACGCACCTATTCAGGTAACCAGAGGCACCATGACCCAATCGAACGAAACCACCAGCTACAGGGACATCAAAGAAACCGTGCTGGCGCGCATTCGGTCGGGTGAGTGGCAGCCGGATTCGCTGCTGCCCAACGAGCAGGACCTGGCCGTCGAATTCTCGTGCACCAGAACGACCGTGAACCGCGCAATGCGAGAGCTGGCGGACGAAGGGTTTCTGGAGCGTCGCCGCAAAGCCGGTACACGGGTTCTAAGCGCGCCGCAAAGGCAGGCCCGTTTCACGATACCGAAGGTGCGGGACGAGGTTGAGGCGTTGGGCGGAATCTATCGCTATGCGCTGGTCTCGTCTGTTGCCGAGCGAGCGCCCGAATGGCTGTGCGCAAGACTTGCGCTGAAACCGGACCAAAACGTGATGCATGTTCGCTGCATGCACTTTAACGGCAATACTCCGTTTCAATACGAAGACCGATGGATCGTCATTGACTCGGTTCCACAGGTGGTGAATGCGGACTTCGCCTCAATAGGCCCGAATGAGTGGCTAATACAGACCGTTCCCTTCACCAATGTCGAGCTGAGTTTCCTGGCCAGTCGCGCCGATGAATCGGTGGCCGCTTTCCTGGATCTGCCCATCGGCGACCCGGTGTTCACGGGCGAGCGGATCACATGGCTTGAGGGCCAGCCTGTCACCTTTGCAAAGATGTACTTCGCCGCAGGGTACCGAATGACCACTCAGTTCTAAACCTGACTACGATTTCCGCTTTACCGTGCTTCTAATCCACGCCAGATTCGGGGCAATCTGGTCCTGCGAGAAGGAAGTATGGGATGGGTAACCCGCTCTACGATCGGTTGTTTGGTATCCATGCGGGCAAGGATACGCCGTTTCTTCACCTGCCTGACGGCCAAACCATCACCCATTCAGCTTTTTTGGACATGGCGTCGCGGATCGCTAACGCGTTGAACGGGTACGAGCTTGAGCCCGGAGACCGAGTTGCTGTTCAGGTGGAAAAATCACCAGAAGCGCTGGCGCTCTACGCGGCTTGCGCGCAAACCGGATTGATCTTTTTGCCGTTGAACACGGCCTACACATCGGGCGAGCTTAGCTATTTCATCGAAAACAGTGGGGCTGCGCTGGTGGTCTGCGACAACGCCAAGCAAGCGGAGCTGACGCCCATCGCCGAGGCGCAAAACGCAAGGTTAGAGACGCTCAACGCCGATGGCTCGGGAAGCTTGATGCGGCGGGCTTTGGGCATGATTCCTGCCTTCGAACCAGTCAAGCGGACCGAAGGTGACCTTGCCGCATTCCTCTACACCTCTGGCACGACCGGGCGCTCCAAAGGTGCGATGCTGACGCAAGCCAACCTGCTGTCCAATGCCGAGGCGCTGGTGGACGAATGGCGGTTTACGCTGGATGATGTGCTGCTGCACGCCTTGCCGATCTTTCATACCCACGGGCTGTTTGTAGCGACGAACATTATTCTGGCCTCGGGCGGGTCGATGATCTTTCTGCCGAAGTTTGATCTGGATGACATCCTGCGCCTGATGCCCAACGCGACCTCGATGATGGGCGTGCCGACCTTCTATACCCGGTTGCTGGCGGATGATCGGTTCACCGGTGATCTGGCCCGGCACATGCGGTTGTTCATCTCGGGTTCGGCCCCCCTGCTGGCCGAGACACATGAACGGTTCGAGGGCCGAACCGGACACCGCATCCTTGAACGCTATGGTATGACGGAAACCAATATGAACACCTCGAACCCTTATGACGGTGAACGTCGCGCGGGAACTGTCGGGTTTCCGCTGCCGGGTGTCGAACTGAAGGTGACCAACCCTGAAACCGGCGAGGCGTTGCCACTGGGCGAGATTGGCATGATCGAAGTACGCGGACTAAACGTCTTCGAAGGTTATTGGCAAATGCCCGAAAAAACCGCTGCGGAATTGCGCGACGACGGGTTCTTTATCACCGGTGATCTCGGGCGCGTGGATGCGGATGGTTACGTACACATTGTGGGTCGCGGCAAGGACCTGATCATTTCGGGCGGGTTCAACATCTACCCCAAGGAGGTTGAGCTGGTTCTGGACGACCAACCCGGTGTCCTGGAAAGCGCCGTGATTGGCGTACCACACCCCGATTTCGGCGAAACCGTTCTGGGTATTCTGGTTGCAGAACCGGGCCGAGCGCCTGACCTTGATGCCATTATGGCCAGCGTTCAGAACCAACTGGCGCGGTTCAAACACCCCAGCCAACTGATCGTGCTGAATGAGCTGCCCCGAAACACCATGGGGAAAGTGCAAAAGAACGCCTTGCGCGAGCTTTACAAAGATAGGTTTACCGCGGATTAGGCTCTAATCGGACCCGGCTGGCGTCCGTCAGCAACCAGCACTGACGCCCTTCGAACACGGCTGTGGCCAGTGGTCGACCATAACCTGCCCCTGCGTCCAGATTGACACGATTGCCGCAATGCTCCGCCGTATCCACGGGTGTGTGCCCATGCACGATCAGCCAAGGGTACGGGCTGGATTCGATTAAGAACTCTTGTCGTATCCAAACCAGATCATCCTCGGATTGCTGCGCCAAGGGGATACCGGGTCGAATGCCAGCGTGAACGAACAAAAGCTCACCCTCTTGATGATAGGCCGGCAGAGCATTGATAAAGTCCAAATGTTCCGGCGGCACAGCGGCGCAAGCCCGTTCGTGAACCTGAAAGATCCGGTCATTGTCCGTGACCTCGACACCGTAGGATGCCAGCGTCTCTCGGCCCCCAAGCCGGGGATTCAGCCAGTTCAGAGTGATCGGCAACTGCTTATCTGCGATCTCGCAATCCTGCACGAAACGGACCATCATCCGGTCGTGGTTGCCTTTGACCATGACCCAGTTCCGCCCCGCCTTGCGCCCTTCGATCAGCAGATCCAGAACCTCGCGGCTGTTCGGGCCACGATCCACATAGTCCCCAAGAAAGACTACACGCGCATCCGGCCCGCCATCCGCCTCGATCCGGGATAGCGCGTTTTGCAGCATGCCCATTTGCCCATGGATATCGCCGACTGCGTAAATTGGGATGCTCAAAACGTTACCTCTTGGAATATGTCAGTCACTTTGTGCAACAACTCGGTTGCAGAAAAAAGACAATGCCCGCACATTTTTTGCACGGGCATCGCCAAGGTCACAATTTTCGGACAGAATCTTATGCTACGTCAAATTCCAGCGGTTTGATCTGAGTGAATAGACCCGTTTCCGCCAGTTTCGCCCGCGCTTCAGCCGGAACAGGTTCGTCCACATACAGCAAAGCAATCGCTTCTCCGCCCGCTTCGGCACGGCCCAGCGTAAAGTTAGCGATGTTCACGTCGTTCTCGCCCATGGTCTGACCCAGCGCGCCGATGATGCCCGGAACGTCTTCGTTGGTGGTATAGAGCATATGGGCACCGACCTCGGCGTCGATATTGATGCCTTTGATCTGGATAAAACGCGGTTTGCCATCGCTGAAAACCGTACCCCCGATCGAGCGTTCGCGCTTATCGGTTACCACAGTCACCTTGATGTAGCCGTCAAAGACACCGGTCTTGTCCTGATTGGTGGTCGATAGCTGAATCCCGCGCTCTTTCGCTACAACCGGGGCCGACACCATGTTCACTTCCGGGTTGAATTTTTTCATGATCCCGGCAACCACGGCGCAGTTCAGGGCAGCCAGGTTCATCTCAGCCGCGACACCGTCATACAGGATGTTGATTGCCTTAACCGGTTCATCGGTCATCTGACCAATGAAACTACCCAGGTGACCGGCCAGCTTGATCCATGGACCCATGACCTTGGCTTCTTCGGCAGTGACGCTGGGCATGTTCAGCGCGTTTTCCACCGCGCCAGTCAGCAGATAGTTCGAGATTTGTTCAGCCACCTGCAGGGCAACATTTTCCTGCGCTTCGGTCGTTGCAGCACCAAGGTGCGGCGTGCACACGACGTTCGGCAAGTTGAACAGCGGGTTGTCCTTTGCCGGTTCTTCTTTGAACACATCAAACGCTGCCCCTGCGACATGGCCGGATTGCAGCATCTCGGCCAGCGCCTCTTCGTCGACCAGACCACCACGGGCGCAGTTGACGATGCGTACGCCGGGCTTGGTCTTGGCCAGGTTTTCACGGCTCAGGATATTGCGCGTCTGGTCGGTCAGCGGCACGTGCAGTGTGATGAAATCGGCGCGGGCCAGCAACTCGTCCAACTCGACCTTTTCGACGCCCATCTTGGCGGCTTTCTCTTCGCCAAGAAAGGGATCGTAGGCGACGACCTTCATTTTCAGGCCCAGCGCACGTTCACAAACAATACCGCCAATGTTGCCCGCGCCAATGACGCCGAGGGTCTTATTGGTCAGCTCGATGCCCATGAATTTGGATTTTTCCCATTTGCCTGCATGGGTCGACGTGCTGGCCTCGGGGATTTGACGCGCGACGGCGAACATCATCGCAATTGCGTGTTCGGCGGTGGTGATCATGTTGCCAAACGGCGTGTTCATGACGATCACACCTTTTTTTGACGCGGCATCCTTGTCGACATTGTCGGTGCCAATACCAGCGCGACCGATCACTTTTAGATTGTCGGCTTTTTCCAGCAAGGTCGGCGTAACCTTGGTGGCCGAACGGATGGCGAGACCATCATACTGGCCAATCAGCTCGGCCAGCTTGTCCTTGTCCTTGCCCAGATCGGGCATGAAATCCACGTCGATGCCGCGGTCGCGGAATATCTGCACGGCGGTTTCGCTGAGTTTGTCGGATACGAGTACTTTGGGGGCCATGTTTGTGGTCCTTGAATGTCATGAAAAATCCGGGCCTGAGACGGCCCGGTAAAAAGGGTCAGGCAGCTTCTGTCTGTGCCGCGATCTCGGCCTCAAAGGCCCATGCCAGCCAGGGCAACATCGCCTCGATATCCGAGGTTTCAACCGTGCCACCGCACCAAATGCGCAGGCCTGCGGGTGCGTCTCGGTAGGCGCCGATATCCAATGCGATATTCTCGGCCTCAAGCCGCTTGGCCACAGCTTTGGCGAATGTCGCACCGTCCTGAATGCGTGTGTCGGTGAACTTTAGGCAGACCGAAGTGTTCGACTGTGTCGCCGCATCCTCTGCCAGATTGGCGATCCAGTCGTTTTGGTCGCAGAACGCGTGAACCGCACCGGCATTGGCATTCGCACGGGCGATCAGGCCCTGCAGGCCACCAACCGAGCGCGCCCAGTCCAATGCGAACAAGTAATCTTCGACCGCCAGCATCGAGGGCGTGTTGATCGTTGCACCGGTAAAGATACCGTCGATCAGCTTACCGCCCTTGGTCAGGCGGAAAATCTTGGGCAGGGGCCATGCGGGGGTGTAGCTTTCCAGCCGCTCCACTGCACGGGGGCTCAGGATCAACATCCCGTGCGCCGCTTCACCGCCCAGCACTTTCTGCCAGCTAAACGTGGTCACATCCAGTTTGTCCCAGGGCAGGTCCATCGCAAACGCAGCCGAGGTTGCGTCACAGATCGTCAGACCCTGACGCTCATCCGCGATCCAGTTGCCATTGGGAACCCGGACGCCCGAGGTGGTGCCGTTCCACGTAAAGACAACGTCATTGGCAAAATCAACCGAGGCCAGATCAACGAGCTGACCGTAATCCGCGGTCTTCACCTCGGCGTCGATCTTCAGCTGCTTAACTACGTCGGTCACCCAGCCGGAACCAAAGCTTTCCCAGGCCAGCATTTCGACCTTGCGTTCGCCCAGCAGCGACCACAGGGCCATCTCAACCGCGCCGGTGTCCGAGGCGGGAACGATGCCGATTTTGTAATCTGCGGGAATGCCCAGCACCTCACGCGTACCTTCGATCGCGGCCTTCAGCTTGTCCTTGCCGACCGCAGCACGGTGCGACCGGCCCAGCGCGGCATCGGCCAGTTTGGTCAGATCAAATGTGGGGGGTTTGGCGCAGGGGCCCGAGGAAAAACGCGGATTTGCCGGCCGCGTCGCCGGTTGTTCAATGCTCATGTGTATTACCCTTACAGATACACGCCCCTCGTTGGGGAGGGGTGTCCCACAGACAGAGCTATTGCCTCGAACGACGCCCAGCAAGCGGAAAAGACGCATCGGGTGCCAAAAACGACACCCGATTATGTGCGTATCTGGAACGCGGGTTTCCTATCGGCATCATGACGAGAAGCGCACAGTCTCTCCGGTTGCCAATGCCTGTTGCGCCGCCAAACCGATGCGCACGGCCCAAAGACCATCGTTCAGGGTGACGTCAGGTTGTGCCTTTTCGCCCCGCAGAACCGCCAGAAACCCCTGATGTTGGTAGAAAGTCGAACCATTGTGGTCCCCGGCGGCCAACAGGCGCGAATCGACGGGGATCTCTTTGGTGACCGGACCTTTTGGGGCACGTGGGCTGACAATGATCTGCGGGACCGGCGGCGTGCCAAGATGTTCCGGCCAGAACCGCCCCGGCCCTGGCACCAACGCTTCGATCTTGGCGTCTGGCCCAACGGCCGAGATTTCCTCTTGATACCGTGATCCTTCGGCAAACATGCACAGCTCTAGCATCGCACGCGCGCCCGAGGCGAAATCCACGATGACATAGCCATGGTCAAGGATATCGGGCGTTTCGCCCTCATAGTCCTCATCCAGATGATTGACCGCCTGCCCACCACTTGCAGTGACGCGAACCGGATCGGATTGCAGGATCAAACGCATCAGGTCGAAGAAATGGCAGCACTTCTCGACAAATGTTCCGCCGGTATTCCGGTTGAACCGGTTCCAATTACCGACCTTTTCCAGAAACGGAAACCGATGCTCGCGGATCGACAGCATCTTAACGCCGCCCGTGGCCTCAACCTCGGCAATCAGCGCGGCAATGGGCGGCATATAGCGGTATTCCATCGCCACCCAGATCGGATGGGGATAGTCATGCTGTAAAGCCTCGAGGCGCGCCGCATCCACCGGATCTGTGAAAAGAGGTTTCTCTACCAACAATGGCAACGGGCGTGTCCGGGCAATCTCTTCGATCTGATCCACATGCAGGTGATTGGGGCTGACGATGACAACGCAGTCCAGATCCTCGACCGCAAGCAAGTCCTCAACCGACGACACCATTACCGCATCAGGCGCAATCGCTTGTGCGGCCTGTGCCATCTGGGCGTCGGGTTCGAAAATCGCTGAAACGCGCGTGTCGTCCAGCAGGGCAATATTGTGCAGATGTTCCTGCCCCATCATACCGCATCCGATCAGCCCGTAGTGAATGGTCCGGGTCATGCGCAGTTCCTCTTATTTCAGTCGTTGGACATAGGTGGCCCGATCGGGGTCGAACCATGTTTTTGAAAACTCGACGGGTTCAGATCGCTCAGACCAACTGAACCGTTCGATGTATCCGACTAGATCTCCGGCCGGCTTGGTGAAATCAGGAGGCGTCCAGTCCGGCAGTGCTCCTAGCGAAACCCTGTCTTCAGCCCGCGTAATCCAGAACCCAAGCTGATGCTGATAGTACCTATACAGCGAGTCGGACAGCAGGTGCTGATCGATCCGACCGACGGACTCATCCAGCCAGATTTCTTCAACCGCGATAATTGTGTCATTCAGATACCGCATTCGACGCACCCGCGAGCCCATCTCCGAGGACCCAAATCGCGGCAGATCCACAGGCTTTTTCAGGTGGTCAACCGAGAGGATGTCTGCGCGCGGCAACCCACCCCCCTCGGGCAGCTCCAGGCGGAACATCGCATAGACGCTGTTCTGCGTTCCGGTCTCGCGAACGTAATTCCCTGATCCCTGAATGCGTTCGAGCATCCCTTTTTTATCAAGCTCAGCCAGCGATTTTCGCAAGGTCCCGACCGATACTTTCAGTTCCGCCGCCAGATCTCTTTCCGGCGGCAAACGCTCACCATCGATCAGGCGACCGGCGGCAATGTCGCGGATCAGAAGCTCGGCAATCTGAACATAGACCGGCAGGGCGTTCGGGTTTCGGTTGGCAGAAGACATCTTTTGGCGCTTCACTCGGTCGCAGGAAAAATTGATACACCATTGATCTACATCAATGTGATTGCTACGCAAGAGGAAAGTCACAGCTTTGCGGAGAACGAATCAGATGACCATCGTCCCCATCACCTCACCCGATCTGGATGCGGCCGAGGTTTCATGGTTCGCGGCGCTGTGTTCGGACGATTACCAGTTTCTTGGAATGCCCGATGGTGACCTGCGATCCAGCTGGGATCACTGTTCAGGCATCGTGAAAGAGGCCGAGGCGCAAGGGTTTAGAAATATCCTCTGCCCGTCGTCCTATCAGGTGGGGCAAGACACGCTTAGCTTTGTGGCAGGCTGCGCGCCGATCACCGACAAGATCAACATGCTGGCCGCTGTGCGCTGCGGCGAGATGCAACCGATTATGCTGGCTCGCACCATCGCAACCCTGGATCACATGCTAAAGGGGCGGTTGACGGTCAACATTATCTCATCCGATTTTCCCGGAGAGAAAGCCGACAGCGCCTATCGCTATCAACGCTCGCGCGAAGTGGTCGAGATTCTAAAACAAGCGTGGACGCAGGATGAGATCAACCATGCCGGTGAGGTCTACAACTTTTCGGGCCTGACGACCGACCCGGCGAAACCCTATCAAACCGGCGGGCCGCTGCTGTATTTCGGGGGCTATTCCCCGTCCGCCTTGGATTTGTGCGGTGAACATTGCGACGTCTATCTGATGTGGCCGGAAACCAAGGATCAACTGGCCGAACGGATGAAGGCCGTGCATGCGGTTGCGGAAAACTATAACCGCACACTGGATTACGGCCTGCGCGTGCACATGATCGTCCGCGACACCGAAGCCGAGGCGCAGGAGTACGCCGATTACATCGTCTCAAAACTGGATGATGAATACGGCCGGGCAATTCGTGAACGCGCACTGGATGCAACGTCGCTGGGCGTGGCGCATCAGGCCAAAAATCGCGATCTGGCGGATGAATACGGCTATGTCGAACCCGGCCTGTGGACCGGTGTAGGTCGTGCACGTTCCGGGTGCGGCGCGGCACTGGTCGGGTCGACCGATCAGGTTATGTCCAAGATCGAAGAATATCAGAAGATGGGCATCCGCGCCTTCATCTTCTCGGGCTATCCTCACATGGACGAGGCCCGCCATTTTGGCAGCCGTGTTATGCCTAACCTGAAAACCTGTTCCCTTCCCGAAGCCTACGGAAGGGTCCCTGCAAATACCCCGGCCACGCCGCTGGGCAACGGAGTTCGCCGCTGATGCAACGTGTAAAACTATCTGACTCGCTGGACATGAGCCGCCTTGTCTATGGCATGTGGCGACTGGGCGACGACACGGATACATCGGCAGGCCATGTCGAGGCCAAGATTGAGGCCTGTCTGGATCAGGGCATCACGACTTTTGATCAGGCCGATATCTATGGCGGATATGCCGCCGAGGCCGTTCTGGGCAACGCCCTGCGCGCAAATCCGGGCCTGCGTCAACGGATGGAGATCGTCACCAAATGTGACATCGTCGCGCCAATGGGCCGGTATGCGGACGCGAAGGCGAAATACTACGACACCTCACGCGCGCATATCCTGAAATCGGTTGAGACATCGCTGTCCGAAATGGCGATTGACCATATCGACCTTCTGTTGATCCACCGTCCCGATCCGTTCATGGATCATCACGAAACCGGTGCCACGCTGGATGAGGTTGTCGCCAGCGGCAAGGTCGGCGCCGTTGGCGTGTCCAATTTCCGCCCGTGGGACTGGAAACTGCTGCAATCGGCGATGAAAACCCAATTGGTGACCAACCAGATCGAGATTTCGCTGGGCGAGATCAAGCCCTTTACCAATGGTGATCTGGCCTTTCATCAGCAGCATGGTAAGCCGGTGATGGCCTGGTCGCCGCTGGGTGGTGGGTTGCTGATGGCCGGGAACCCTCCGGTCGGGGTTGTTGCGGATGAGATCGGGGAAAAATTTGGTGTGGATCGCGCCGCTGTCGCCGTGGCGTTCCTGTTGGCGCACCCCGTTGGCATCCTGCCGGTTCTGGGCACCAACAATCTGGACCGGATCAAACGCATTTCCGACGCACTGAAAGTCAATCTGGATCGCGAAAGCTGGTTCCGTCTGTACGAGGCGGCACTGGGGCATGAGGTACCATGATGAACGCAATCTCAAAGGACATGACCCACACATTCGTTCCCCACAGGGAAGACACCCGAACCCTGCGCGACGCTTTTGGTCGTTTTGCCACCGGTGTCACCGTTGTTACGTGTGACAGCACAGACGGGCCGGTCTGCATCACGGCCAACAGTTTCTCGTCCCTGTCTCTCGACCCACCACTTGTCATGTGGGCGGGCGACCGCAACTCTCGCCGGTTCCGTTACTTCCAAGAAGCACGGCATTTCAGTGTTCACGTCCTTTCAGCGGAACAGGCCGAGCTTTGCTTTGGATGTTCGAAAGATGCGTTTGCGCTTCTGGATATCGACCACGACCGATGTGAAAACGGAACCCCGCTGCTGCCTGATTGCTTGGCCCGTTTCGAGTGTGAACGGCACGCGTATCACGATGCCGGCGACCACGTTATCGTTATTGGAAAGGTTTTGCGTGCCAGCATGGCAGAGGGAGACGCACTGACATTCTACGCCGGAAAGCTCGGCCAATTCGCGCATCAATAACCGCGGGATAACTGTCGCGGGAATTCTCGCGGCTGAAAAGGGAGGATCCGCATGGGCGGATTGACGTCGGTGCTTGCGCCGATCGCGTTTGCAAATGAAACCGTGCTGCGATTGGGCCGCGCGGTTGGTGTCGTTGCGATCGCGCTGATGGTAATCGCAATCCTGATACAGGTGTTCTTCAGATACGTTTTGGGCAACGCGCTGCCCTGGCCGGATGAGGCCGCTCGGTTCTGCATGTTATGGATGACGGGCCTGATGGCCCCCACGGCATTTCGGCGCGGCGGGTTCGTCGCCATCGACATGGTGCCCCTGATGCTGCCGCGTGGGATCGGGCAGACCCTGAACATCCTGCTTCTTTTGGTTTCGCTGGCTGTGCTGCTGGTCGCGGTCAAAATCGGCTGGTCCGAGGTCACCGGGTTTGGCGGCAAGTTTGCCACCGCTGCACTGTATTTGCCAACTTCCTTTGGGTTTGACGAGTGGTATCGCATCCCGCGCAGCTGGATGATGGCCTCGCTACTGGTGGGGGTCGTCCTGCTGATCTCAGTCAATATCGAGCTGATCCTGCGCGCCGTCGTAACCCTGTTGGGCGGTGGACATCTGCTGCCGGATATTGCCGATGCACCTGTGGGGGCCGAATAAATGCTGATATGGTTCCTACCCACATTTCTGGTGTTTCTGCTGATCGGTCTGCCGGTCTTTTTCGCATTGCTGGCCGCGCCCGGCATTCTGCTGTGGCTGAACGGTCAGACAGCCGACATCACGCTGCTGTATCGCAATGTCTATAACGGCATGGACAGCTTTCCTCTGATGGCCATCCCCTTCTTCATGCTGGCCGGAGAGCTGATGAACCGCGGTGGCATCACAATTCGTCTGGTTGAATTCAGCCAAGCCCTGATGGGTCATTTCCGCGGCGGTCTGGCGCATGTGAATGTCCTGAGTTCGATCCTGTTTGCCGGGCTGTCAGGCTCAGCCGTGGCCGACACCTCGGCCTTGGGTTCGATGCTGATCCCAGCGATGGAAAAACAGGGCTACACGCGGAAGTTCGCTGCTGCGATCACGGCGGCCAGTTCGGTGATTGGGCCGATCATCCCACCCTCAGGCATCATGATCATCTACGCCTATGTCATGGGCGAAAGCGTGGCCGCGCTGTTTCTTGCCGGCATCGTGCCCGGCGTGATGGTCGGCGTCGGCTTGATGCTGATGATCAAGGTGATGGCCGACAAATACGACTTCCCCGTCGCCAGCCGGAAATACACCTGGGGCGAACGCCGACAGGCCAGTCTCAAGGCGTTCTTCCCCCTGCTGACACCTGTCATCATTCTGGGCGGTATTCTGGGCGGTATCTTCACCCCAACCGAGGCCGCGGCGGTCGCCGTCGGCTATGCGTTCCTCATCGGCTTTTTTGTCCTGCGCACGCTGACGCTGAAAGAGGTGCCTGAAATTCTCAGCAATGCGGGTCTGACCTCGGCCGTCGTTTTGTTGCTGGTCGGCGCGGCGATGGCCTTCAAAACCGTTGTCAGTCTCAGCCATGCGCCCGAACAACTGGCCGAGTTGATCCTCAGCCTGTCAGAAAACCCGCTGATCCTGCTGTTCCTGATTAACCTGCTGCTGTTTGTCGTCGGCATGTTCCTGGACGCAGGCCCCGCGATCATCATCCTTGGTCCGATCCTGGCTCCGATCTTCACTAGCCTGGGTGTCGATCCGATCCACTTTGCCATCATCATGAGCGTCAACCTGACCGTTGGTCTGGCCACGCCGCCAATGGGGTTGGTCCTGTTTGTAGCCGCCGCCGTGTCCCGCGAAAAGGTCGAGACAATCGCCAAGGCGATCCTGCCGTTTCTGGCCGTCGAAATCATAGTGATCTTCCTGATCACTTATGTCCCCGCACTATCCATGACGATCCCGCGCATAACGGGATTTGCAAACTGACTGAGTATCACAGGGAGGAAACGCATGCTCGGAAGATTTATCAAGACAGCAGCCTTAGCGACATCGCTGGTTGCCGCATCGGCCATCGCGGCCACGGCAGCAGACTACACGCTGCGCGCCACAGCAAACTCAAATGAAAACGATGAGGACTATGACGGTCTAATCGTTTTCAAGAACTACGTCGAAGCGGCCTCAAACGGCGCGATCGAGGTCGAGCTGTTCATCGGAACGCAACTTTGTTCGAACGGGGCGGAATGTCTGCAGGGTGTAGCTGATGGCACCATCGACATCTACATCTCTACCTCAGGCGGCGCATCGGGGATCTTCCCGTATGTGCAGGTTCTCGACCTGCCCTACTTGATGGCCGATGATCGCGTGGCCGAGCGTGTTCTGTCCGGTGACTTCACCCGCACGATGCGCGAGATGGCGCTGGAGGATTCCGGTGGTGCGATCCGCCTGATGACCATCGGCAATACCGGTGGCTGGCGGAACTTCGCGAACACGCAGCGCAGAATTGCCGAACCCGCCGATATGGAAGGCCTGAAAATTCGTACAGTGGTCGCCGACCTGCCTCAGGAACTGGTCAAGGCTCTGGGCGCGTCGCCTACCCCGATCCCGTGGCCGGAACTGTTCACCAGTTTCCAGACTGGCGTTGTTGAAGGCTCAAAAAACGGCATCACCGACATCATGGGCATGAAGTTTCCGGATGCCGGTCTGCAATACGTCACGCTGGACGGCCACGCCTACATGGGTGCACTGTGGTGGATGAATAACGCCAAGTTCCAGGAGATGCCCGAGGAACTCCGCCGTGTTGTGGTCGATGGTTTCTATGCCCTGCAGCAAGCGACCTTTGCATCGCCCAAGCGCAAGTCGATCCAAGCCTATGAAGATTTCGTCGCAGGTGGTGGTGATCTGTACGTTCCAACTCCCGAACAGAAAGCCGCGTTCAAAGACGCAGCAACACCGGTTTACGAGTGGTTCCAGTCCAACGTGGCCCGTGGTGACCAAATCTTTGCCGCGCTGACCGAGGCCGTGTCCATCGCAGAAGGTGAGATCAACGCATCCCGCGATGCGGACCTGAACTAAGCAACACTGGGTCGGGCTTTTGGCCCGGCCCTTTCACCGAAACGGGTACATCCACCCTTTGTAGTCGTTGACCAGAACATGCGCTTTTTCGATCTGCTCCGGCGACATTTTCTTGACCACTTCCTCAAGGCTGATCGCCGCATCGGGATCGCCGCCAATAGCGCTGAGCGTGTACCACATATACGCGCGCACCAGATCGGGCGCAGGCATGCCCAGACCCAACTCATAGTACCAGCCAACGCCGGACTGCGCCCCCGGATGCCCTTTCATCGAGGCCCGCAGGTACCATTCAAACGCCCTTTCATAGTCTTGCTCGACGCCCAGCCCAAGGCCGTACATCACGCCGATCAGTTCCTCTGCCTCGGCATTGCCCGATCGGGCGGCTGGCCAAAGCTCCTCGCGCGCGGCCTCGAACGCGCCGGCCTCCATCATATCACGGGCCTGCTCCAGTTCGGCCAGCGCCGGGGTCGCAAGACAGCAAAGGGCAAATACAAACTGGCGCATGGGGCTGCTTTCCTTTTCGTCGGTGCGGCGGCGGCGCAGGATTTACCGCGCCCGCTGACGGATGATGACTTCATCGCCTTTGATATGGAACAGGCCACCATCGGTCATCAACTGTTTTACGATCCGATCCTGTCCGGCAATCAGAACATCACCTGCGCCCATTGCCATCACCCGGATTTCGGCACGTCCGACGGGTTATCACTGGGAATTGGCGAGGGAGGTCAGGGGCTCGGCCCAGACCGAACCCCAGGAACCGGAGCGGAAAAAATCCGCAAACGTATTCCGCGCAATTCTCCGGGTCTATGGAACCTTGGGGCAAAAGACATTCATACGGTTTTCCATGATGGCCGCCTCAGCATTTCAGACCTGTATGGCAACGGCTTCAATTCACCTGCGCAGGAATGGTTGCCTGACGGTCTGAATTCGCTGCTGGCCGCGCAAGCGCTGTTCCCACTGACCTCGCAATTCGAAATGGCCGGGAATGTCGCCGAAAACCAGGTCACGGGCGCGGTCCATGATCGCATCGACAAGGGCTGGCCGATCCTGGCCAAACGCGTCCGCACCGATCCGCGCTATGGCCAGGCAATGGTCGCCGCGTTTGACGAGATCGAAACGACCGAAGACATCTCGATCACACAAATCGCCAACGCGCTGGCGGCGTTCATGGCCACCGAATGGCGCAGCACCGACAGCCCATTTGATCGGTATCTGGCCGGGGACACAAATGCCCTGTCGCCGTCCCAACTGATCGGAATGAACCTTTTCTACGGAAAGGCGCAATGCTCTGACTGCCATTCCGGTCCGCTGATGTCCGATCAGAAATTCCACGCTCTGGCCCTGCCCCCATTTGGTCCCGGCCGTACCCGGCAGTGGGATCCCTATGTTCGCGACGTGGGCCGGATGGGCGAAAGTGACCGGCTTGAGGATGCCTATCGCTTCCGTACTCCGATGCTGCGCAACGTGGCCTTGACCGCACCCTACGGCCATAACGGCGCCTTTCCTGACCTTGAAAGCATGATCCGCCATCACCTGGACCCTGTGGCCAGTTTCGCAAACTGGGCACCCGAAATGGCGCAATTACCCAGTGTACCATGGCTGCAAAAGGCAGATTTTGTTGTTTGGCAGGACCAGTTTGAGATGCGGCGTGTGCACAGTAAGATCGACATCGCTCCGGTGAAACTATCACAAACGGAAATCAGCAGCCTTGTCTCGTTTCTGCACTCCCTGACCGGGGCCAGCGTGGACACGCCACCCTTTGGCGTACCCGCTGACTTCGCACCCTAAGAAAAACCCCCGCTGAGGCGGGGGTTTGTTTCGCGTTTTACTCTGCGGCTTCTTCGTAAGCGTCCATTGGGGGGCATGTGCAGATTAGGTTTCTGTCGCCGTAAGCGTTGTCGA